>NZ_JBBORV010000001.1:177500-932500 GCF_038004745.1 Bacillus sp. FSL R5-0434 | reverse complement strand
CGGGCTCTGACTACTTGTAGGCACACGGTTTCAGGATCTCTTTCACTCCCCTTCCGGGGTGCTTTTCACCTTTCCCTCACGGTACTGGTTCACTATCGGTCACTAGGGAGTATTTAGCCTTGGGAGATGGTCCTCCCGGATTCCGACGGAATTTCACGTGTTCCGCCGTACTCAGGATCCACTCTGGAGAGAACGAAGTTTTGACTACAGGGCTGTTACCTCCTATGGCGGGCCTTTCCAGACCTCTTCATCTACCTCGTTCCTTTGTAACTCCGTATAGAGTGTCCTACAACCCCAAGAGGCAAGCCTCTTGGTTTGGGCTAATCCCGTTTCGCTCGCCGCTACTCAGGGAATCGCATTTGCTTTCTCTTCCTCCGGGTACTTAGATGTTTCAGTTCCCCGGGTCTGCCTTCTCATATCCTATGAATTCAGATATGGATACCACTCCATTACGAGTGGTGGGTTTCCCCATTCGGAAATCTCCGGATCAAAGCTTGCTTACAGCTCCCCGAAGCATATCGGTGTTCGTCCCGTCCTTCATCGGCTCCTAGTGCCAAGGCATCCACCGTGCGCCCTTTCTAACTTAACCGTTAAAAAGAATCACTATGTGATATCTTGTGTTACTAATTGAATGTGATGTCTACTGTTATCTAGTTTTCAAAGAACACGTTTCGAAGGAATGATCCTTCAAAACTAAACAAGACAGGGAACGTTCTGTTTATAAGACCCAAGGTCTTATATTCCGTAAATATCCTTAGAAAGGAGGTGATCCAGCCGCACCTTCCGATACGGCTACCTTGTTACGACTTCACCCCAATCATCTGTCCCACCTTCGGCGGCTGGCTCCATAAAGGTTACCTCACCGACTTCGGGTGTTACAAACTCTCGTGGTGTGACGGGCGGTGTGTACAAGGCCCGGGAACGTATTCACCGCGGCATGCTGATCCGCGATTACTAGCGATTCCAGCTTCACGCAGTCGAGTTGCAGACTGCGATCCGAACTGAGAACAGATTTGTGGGATTGGCTTAACCTCGCGGTTTCGCTGCCCTTTGTTCTGTCCATTGTAGCACGTGTGTAGCCCAGGTCATAAGGGGCATGATGATTTGACGTCATCCCCACCTTCCTCCGGTTTGTCACCGGCAGTCACCTTAGAGTGCCCAACTGAATGCTGGCAACTAAGATCAAGGGTTGCGCTCGTTGCGGGACTTAACCCAACATCTCACGACACGAGCTGACGACAACCATGCACCACCTGTCACTCTGCCCCCGAAGGGGACGTCCTATCTCTAGGATTGTCAGAGGATGTCAAGACCTGGTAAGGTTCTTCGCGTTGCTTCGAATTAAACCACATGCTCCACCGCTTGTGCGGGCCCCCGTCAATTCCTTTGAGTTTCAGTCTTGCGACCGTACTCCCCAGGCGGAGTGCTTAATGCGTTAGCTGCAGCACTAAGGGGCGGAAACCCCCTAACACTTAGCACTCATCGTTTACGGCGTGGACTACCAGGGTATCTAATCCTGTTCGCTCCCCACGCTTTCGCTCCTCAGCGTCAGTTACAGACCAGAGAGTCGCCTTCGCCACTGGTGTTCCTCCACATCTCTACGCATTTCACCGCTACACGTGGAATTCCACTCTCCTCTTCTGCACTCAAGTTCCCCAGTTTCCAATGACCCTCCCCGGTTGAGCCGGGGGCTTTCACATCAGACTTAAGGAACCGCCTGCGAGCCCTTTACGCCCAATAATTCCGGACAACGCTTGCCACCTACGTATTACCGCGGCTGCTGGCACGTAGTTAGCCGTGGCTTTCTGGTTAGGTACCGTCAAGGTACCGCCCTATTCGAACGGTACTTGTTCTTCCCTAACAACAGAGCTTTACGATCCGAAAACCTTCATCACTCACGCGGCGTTGCTCCGTCAGACTTTCGTCCATTGCGGAAGATTCCCTACTGCTGCCTCCCGTAGGAGTCTGGGCCGTGTCTCAGTCCCAGTGTGGCCGATCACCCTCTCAGGTCGGCTACGCATCGTTGCCTTGGTGAGCCGTTACCTCACCAACTAGCTAATGCGCCGCGGGTCCATCTGTAAGTGGTAGCCGAAGCCACCTTTTATGTTTGAACCATGCGGTTCAAACAAGCATCCGGTATTAGCCCCGGTTTCCCGGAGTTATCCCAGTCTTACAGGCAGGTTACCCACGTGTTACTCACCCGTCCGCCGCTAACATCAGGGAGCAAGCTCCCATCTGTCCGCTCGACTTGCATGTATTAGGCACGCCGCCAGCGTTCGTCCTGAGCCAGGATCAAACTCTCCGATAAATGGATCGCAGATTAAGTTCACCACATCCTGTGGTGACATCTACGTGATCTGCATCGTGCAGACCTCAGTTTGACTGACTACGCACATCGCTGTGCGATTTATAATAAAACTTGAATTAACAGGTACGTTTTGTCTTGTTTAGTTTTCAAAGATCATCCGCCTCTTCTTTAAGAAGCGACTTTTTCAGTATAACATTTCGACTTTGTTTTGTCAAATGTTTTTTATTTTATTTCTCCGCCGCTGTGAGCTTATTTTTTCAGAAGCGCATCAGCGACGTTTAATAATATACCATGCTCAGGAATCAGAGTCAACATCTTTTTTAAAAGAATATCCTCGATGAAAGACAGCCTGTCCTTTGGTTTCAATTCGGCACACGCTGAGAAGACCTTTTTCTGTCAGGTAATCAAGCATGACGCCAAGGTCTTGAGTAAAATGTTTTAAGTCAGGATGCTGAAGAAGCTCGCTAAATTGCCATATGTCCTTTTCTTTCATCACTTCGAAAAGATGTGCTGAACCAATCTCAGCTTTAGAATGAATAAGAAAATCATTTGCTAAGAATAATAATTCAAGTCTTTTTTCCAAGCTTTCGTGACTTTCAATCAGCTCGGAATATAATTTGTACACTTGAGGCTCCATCTGACGCACTTGACTCCACACAGTGGTTTCCGGATGGAATCCTCTGTCGATTACTTCAATACGTGCTAGATGATGCAATGCATGGACTACTGCATTGTAGGCATCTAAAAATTGATTGGCTTCAAAGAAAGCTTTTCCTTCAACGTATCTTCTAATTAACTTGCCGTATTCAAGGCCGATCTTCAGTTTACGTTCTGCAAACGGAAAAGTATTAAGCCTGTCGATAAGCTCAGCAATATACTCATTGCGGTCAAACATGACTCTTCCGTTTACAATCCAATCTATGATTCTCCTATTTGTGCCGAGCAAAATCCATTCTTGAACCTGAGCATCAGTTATCACATGCAAAGAGGCTGTTTTGTGATCAAATTCATAATGCTTTATAAAAACAGGCTTATCAGACTGCTTTACAATGACAAGCAAAGCGGCATCAAAGTTGTCTGTTATGGAAGACGTTTTGTTTCTTCTCTCAATCATAATAACAGCCAATGTATTGGGATGACTTGCTCTTTCTTGGTAAATTGGACGGAGAAGATTTTCCATCACTATTCCTCCAATGCAATTGTTCAATTTTTTTATTCTCTATTTGATTCAATTCTATGGTTAAATCGAAATTCCTTTTTTCTAAACACATTGAACTATTATAAACAATTTCAAAGCAAGTCTCCATATTTAAATTCCATTTCAAACGAAAACATGAAGAAAATACCATCAGGTTTGTGCTATATTTAATTCAGAGGGGGATGGACATGGCGAAATACTCCAGCAAAATTAATAAAATCAGAACGTTTGCGTTAAGTTTGGTTTTCGTTGGGTTTATCATTATGTACATCGGGATCTTTTTTAAGGAATCCGTTTTGCTTTCGAGTTTGTTTATGATACTTGGGCTTTTATCTATCGGGCTCAGCACGGTTGTTTATTTTTGGATCGGCATGCTCTCGACCAAAGCGGTTCGGGTCATTTGTCCGGGCTGTGAAAAAGAGACCAAGGTTTTAGGCAGAGTAGATATGTGTATGCATTGCAGAGAGCCGCTGACTTTAGATCAAAGCTTAGAAGGAAAAGAATTTGATGAGTCTTATAATAAGAAGAAAATGTCGAAATAAATAAGCTGACCGTTTCGCGGTCAGCTTATTTTAATGGTTTTCTTTTTTTGAACACTCTTGGCAGACGCCGTAAATTTCTAAACGGTGGTGGCTTACTTTAAAGCCGGTCACATGTGCAGCAAGCTGCTCTACTTCATCAAGGCCGGGATAGTGGAAGTCCACAATTTTACCGCAGCTTTCACAAATGGCGTGATAGTGATCGGATGTAACAAAATCAAATCTGCTGGAAGCATCACCATATGTGAGCTCTTTTACCAGGCCGGATTCCCGGAACACACGCAAGTTGTTATATACCGTCGCTACGCTCATGTTAGGAAATTTCCCTTCCAGAGCTTTATATATATCGTCCGCTGTTGGATGAGCCATAGAGTTAACGAGATATTCCAGAATCGCATGACGTTGAGGAGTAATGCGAACTCCGGTTTCCTTCAACGTTTCTAAGGCTTCTTTTAGTTCATGTGCAGCCATCCGTCATGCACCTCTCTTCTAAAAAAGATTCTTACATTATAATGTTTATAATTAGTGTAACTCTTTTTACGATAATTTGTCAATTGATATTAGGGTAAAAGTTGCAGCATATGCTATGAGGCTGATTGACGATTTTACTTTCCCGACATATCTTTCAGCGTCTGGAGCGCTTCGGCTACATGGTCTTTCACTTTTACCTTTCTCCATTCTTTAATGAGCCGGCCTTCTTTGTCAATTAAAAAAGTGGAGCGTTCAATCCCCATATATTCTTTTCCGAAGTTTTTCTTCAGTTTCCATACATCAAACGCCTCCGCCAGCTTGTGTTCGTCATCGACAAGCAGCAAGAACGGCAGATTATGCTTCTCTTTAAATTTCCCGTGTTTTTCCTCGCTGTCCGGGCTGACGCCGATAATCACAGCATCCAGCTCAGCGAAGTTTTCATGGCTGTCACGAAAATCGCACGCTTCAGTTGTGCATCCCGGTGTCATGTCTTTTGGATAAAAGTAAAGGACGATATATTTCCCTTCATAATCCGATAATTTTACTATCTCCCCATGATCGCCTTTCAACTCAATCTCAGGCGCTTTTTGTCCGATTTCAATAGTCATTTCTTTACCTCCGGATGTTTTTGTATTAAGCGTATCCAATTCTTGTCCAGATTACAACTATGACCCTGTATCTTGAGCCTGAATCCGTTGTTCTTGTTTGGAAGCATGCTACAATAGAGGGGACGCAAGGAGATATAGGAGGTTATTATTTTTGTATACAAAATCAGTTGAACTTCACCGTGAAGCATTAGAGCATATTGTCGGCGGTGTAAACAGCCCTTCAAGATCATATAAAGCAGTTGGCGGGGGTTCTCCTGTTGCAATGGAGAAAGCAAATGGCGCTTATTTTTGGGACGTCGACGGAAACAAATACATTGATTATTTGGCGGCTTACGGGCCAATCATCACCGGACATGCCCACCCGCATATTACAGAGGCGATTAAAAAAGCCGCGGAAAACGGTGTATTATATGGAACACCGACAAAACATGAGGTTACTTTTGCAAAGATGCTGAAGGAAGCCATCCCTGCTATGGATAAAGTAAGATTCGTCAATTCAGGGACAGAAGCTGTGATGACGACCATCCGTGTGGCTCGTGCTTACACAGGCCGCACCAAAATCATTAAATTTGCAGGCTGTTATCACGGCCATTCAGATCTTGTGCTCGTAGCGGCCGGCTCCGGTCCGTCTACTCTGGGCACGCCTGACTCAGCCGGTGTACCGAAAAGCATTGCAAACGAGGTCATTACAGTTCCATTTAATGATATTGACAGCTACAAAGCGGCCTTAGAGAAATGGGGCAGTGAAATCGCAGCGGTTCTCGTTGAACCGATTGTCGGCAACTTCGGTATCGTTGAGCCAAAAGAAGGTTTCTTAGAACAAGTAAACGAACTGACACACAATGCGGGCGCCCTCGTTATTTATGATGAAGTCATTACTGCTTTCCGCTTTATGTATGGCGGTGCACAGGATCTTTTACAGGTGAAACCGGATTTAACTGCACTCGGAAAAATTATTGGCGGCGGACTTCCAATTGGAGCCTATGGCGGCAAACAAGAAATTATGGAGCAAGTCGCACCGCTCGGCCCTGCATATCAGGCAGGAACAATGGCCGGAAACCCCGCTTCTATTTTATCTGGCATTGCTTGCCTGGAAGTGCTGAAAGAAGAAGGCGTGTATGAAAAGCTTGACCGTCTTGGCGCTATGCTTGAGGAAGGCATTTTGGCACACGCAGAAACCCACGGCATCACAATAACAGTCAATCGGTTAAAGGGTGCGCTGACGGTATACTTCTCTGATGAGAAAGTAGAAAATTACGATCAGGCAGAACGCAGTGACGGTGAAACATTCGCTACGTTTTTCAAGCTGATGCTGGAGCGCGGCATTAATCTCGCACCTTCTAAATATGAAGCGTGGTTTATTACAACAGCGCATACAGAGCAGGATATTAAAGATACGCTTGCTGCTGTTGAGGATGCTTTTAAACATCTTAAAAAGTAATATTGCACATCCCCGGACAGGAGCTTAAAGCTCCTGTTTTTTTGTACTTTTAAAAAGCGTGTAAGATTTTGGTCTTTTTCTTGAAAAATAGCTTGAATAATTGTATTGATCCCTGTATATTACTTAATTGTTTAGCAAATAAACTCACAGGGAATTTTAATGATTAGCCATTTGCTAGGTCAAACAATTTATTATAGAAAGGAATGCACGCACAAACCAATGAAACTTGGTGCCCGCATTTTCAAAACAGGGATCGCGATTACGCTGGCTCTTTATTTAGCTTCGTGGATCGGACTTCCCGCACCGATTTTTGCTGGGATTGCAGCGATATTTGCGATCCAGCCGTCAATTTACCGCTCTTTTCTTATTATTATTGATCAGGTTCAGGCAAATATTATCGGAGCTGTTATCGCCACAGTGTTCGGTCTTATTTTCGGACCCAGTCCGATTATGATCGGATTGACAGCAGTTATTGTTATTACCATAATGCTGAAGCTTAAAATTGAACATACGATTTCGATTGCTCTTGTTACAGTTATTGCGATTTTAGAATCTGCCGGTGACGACTTCTTAATGTTTGCGCTGATCAGAACAAGCACAGTCATTTTAGGGGTACTTTCTTCCTTTATCGTCAACCTGGTGTTCCTGCCGCCTAAGTACGAGACAAAGCTGATTCATAACACAGTCGAAAACACTGAAGAAATTATGAAATGGATCAGGCTGATTATGCGCCAGTCAACAGAGCATTCGATTTTGAAAGAGGATATTGAAAAATTGAAAGAAAAAATGATCAAGCTTGATCAGACATATCTTCTATATAAAGAAGAAAGAAGCTACTTTAAGAAAACGACTTACGTGAAATCAAGAAAACTTGTCCTGTTCAGACAGGCGATAATAACCGCAAACCGGGCGCTCGATACGCTGAAGAAGCTGCATCGCCTGGAAAACGAGATTTATCATATGCCTGAAGAGTTTCAGGAAACGCTGACTGAAGAACTTGATTACCTGCTTCATTGGCACGAGCGGATTTTGATGAGGTTTGTCGGCAAAATTAAACCGCATGATGATACAGATGAAGAAGGCATCCAATACAAACAGCTGCTGACAAAGTCATTTCTTAGAAACCAGCGCAACTCAGATGATGAGCTTCTTGATTATAATATGCTTAATATTATGGCAAGCGCTGTGGAATACCGCGAGCAGCTTGAACATTTAGAAACACTTATTACAAGCTTTCAAACGTACCATCCGAAAGACTGCGAATTGGAAATAGAAGAGTAGCCCGGTTCACATCACCGGGTTTTTTTCATACAAAAAAATCTTATATCCTTAATCAAAGGATATAAGATCGATGTTTAGTTCAAGTTTTGGATTGTGAATAAGTGCTTGTATTGACTGTCATAATCCATCAGTTCATCATGGGTTCCGGTTTCGATGATTGTTCCGTTTTCCATGACGACAATTTTATCCGCATGTGTGATGGTTGATAAGCGGTGGGCCACAACAAAAGTTGTTCTGTCCTTCGCCAGCTTGTCCATCGCTTCTTGAATGTAGTGCTCACTTTCAAGATCCAAAGCTGAAGTAGCTTCATCCAAGATCAGCAGCGGCGGATTTTTCAGAAATACACGCGCAATGGAAATCCGCTGTTTTTGTCCCCCTGAGAGCTTAACGCCTCTTTCTCCCACACGGGTCTCATACCCTTCCGGAAAACTCATAATAAAATCATGTGCATTGGCTGCTTTTGCGGCTTCCATAATGTCTTCAAGCGTGGCATCAGGTTTTCCGATCGCAATATTTTCTCTAATCGTTTCACTGAATAAAAAGGTATCCTGAAGCACCATGCCAACCTGATTGCGCAGGCTTCTTGCTTCATAATTCCGAATATCTGTCCCGTCAATCAATAGTTTGCCGCTTGATACATCATAAAACCTTGGAATCAGGCTGACGAGCGTGGATTTCCCTCCGCCGCTCATTCCAACGAGGGCTACGGTTTCTCCTCTGGTTACTTTTAAAGACACATCGTGAAGGATGTTTTCTTTTCCCTTTTCATATTGAAACGACACATTTCGAAATTCGACTTCTCCGCGGATATGGTCAGCTTTGATGGCATTTGGTTTGTCAGTCAGTTCATACGGCTCGTCAATAAATTCAAATACCCTGTCCATTGAAGCGATTGACTGCGTCAAGGTTGTAGAAGAATTAATCAGCCTTCTGACAGGGTTATACATTCTGTCGATATACCCGACAAACGCAACCATCGTTCCGACTGTCAGCGGTCCGTTGATGACAAAATAGCCGGCAAATGCAATCACGATGAGCGGTGCCAGATCTGTAATGGTGTTGACAACCGCAAAGGTTTTGGCATTCCAATTCGTATGACGGATTGCTTTATCTAAGAAATGGCTGTTTTTTTCATTAAAGTTGGCCTGCTCATGGTCTTCTATCGCAAAGCTTCTGATCACCGGCATGCCTTGAATCCGTTCATGCAAATGCCCCTGAACCTGAGCAAGCGCCTGTGACCGCTCTCTTGTCAGCTTTCTTAAACGGCCGTAAAAATACTTCACTGATATACCGTATAACGGAAACAAAATGATGGAAATAAGCGTTAATTTAACGTCCAGTGTCAGCATGATAGAGATCACGATCAAAATCGTCAGCATATCGAGCCATATATTCATCAGACCTGTGATCACAAAATCCTTTGTTTGTTCCACGTCATTGATGACTCGGGAAATGACTTCTCCGGTTCTAGTATTCGCATAGAAACGAAGGCTCAGCTTCTGTATATGATCAAACAGCTTGGCTCTTATATCATAGAGTACCTTGCTGGCTGTCCACTGGGCAAAATATTGCCGATAATATTCAACAGGCGGGCGCAAAATTAAAAATAAGGCGAACATGATCGCCATAATGGTGAACAATGACGTTGTTTTGTCACTGGCCGTGCCGCCTCCTTGAATAATGTCGTCAACTACGTACTTCAGAAGCAATGGGAGAGCAAGCGGAATGGAGAATTTTACGATCCCGATTAATACTGTAATGAAAATTTGCTTCTTATAAGGTTTGACGAATTGCATATAGCGTTTCATAACCCCCACGTTGATTCCCCCTCTCTTTATCATGATGTGTGTGAGCCCATGTGAAAAACCTGTTGTACCCCGCAACAGGTTTTTACGTAACCATTATTTTGTATAGCGCAAATACCGTTCATACCACATATCGACAAACTCGGGTGCAAACGGGCCCTGCCGCTGATGAATCCAATGGAGCAGTGTGTTTAAGTAGTCTCTTAAAATACTGTCAATTTCTTTTGGATAATTCATGGTTTTCCGATGATCATCATATTCGTCTTCATCGAGAATATTGTAAGTCATGTCAGGAAAAACCTTAACATCTAAGTCATAATCAATATATTTAATTGCTTCGCCATCATAGGCAAACGGAGAACTGATGTTGCAATAATAATGAACCCCGTCTTCCCTCAGCATCCCGATGACATTAAACCATTGTCTTGCGTGAAAATAACAGATTGCGGGCTCTCTGGTTATCCATGTCCGGCCGTCTGATTCGGTTACCATCGTCCGGTCATTGGCTCCGATGACACACATTTCTGTACTTTTTAAGATTGTTGTCTCATTCCAAATTCTATGAATCAGCCCATTATGCTTATAGCTGTGAATTTGAATGGTTTCTCCTTCCTTGGGATAACCCATATTTCTCCCCTACTTTCTATAAAGCCCTACAGTTAGTATGTCCAAATTTGCTTACCGACAACGTCTTTTACCTATTATAACGTTACAAATTGAAAAATGAAAATAAAAGAGCCATTCCGGCTTGGGAATGGCACATTCCTGCTCTACACATAGGAAGACGGCTTTTCTGAGCTGCGATATGAACGAATCACCTGCTCTGTCTGTTTCTGAAACGTATCCTGTATATCAGCAAGATGCTTTCGTTTTACCGCAATTTCATCCTGAATACCGCGCAGCCTTGCATCCCTTTCCAAGTGCCGGAGTTCTGCTTCGATTTCTTTGCAGCGGTCGAGCTCTGATTGGAGATCGAGAAGCTTGTCCATCGTTTTCATCTGTTCTATTACCAGCTTTTCAAATTCCGTCATCGGTTCCTCCTTCAGCCTGGTCAAAGTCTAAACGTTTCCACCATTAATCATTTCGATTCTGATCTAAGCAAACCCTTTGACTCATTCTGTTGAGCTTTCACAAGTTTTGTCGTTTTTCAAACAGAAAAAAGCACTTCCACCCGAAGATGAAGTGCTTTTTTCTGTTTCAGTGATTAGCTGTTTTGTTGTTTGTTTTGTTCAGCAGATTGGTTTTGCTGTCTTACCTGCTGTGTGTTAGTTTCGCTTGCGAATTCAGTGCCGAATTGACCTTGTTGGCCAGCAGCTGATTGTTGGTTTTGTTTTCTGACTTGCTGAGCGTTTGTTTCGCTAGCAAATTCAGTGCCGAATTGACCTTGACCAGCAGCTGATTGTTGGTTTTGTTTTCTGACTTGTTGAGCGTTTGTTTTGCTGAAGTTATTTGAGTTAGCCATTGTTATCACCTCCACGGTCATTAGAATGTGCAGGTAATCGAGTGGCTATTCCTTTTTTCAAAAAAATTTTTTAAACGAGCAGTGAGCGCCCGCCGTCAACGATAATGGTCTGCCCTCGGATCATGTCAGCTTTTGATGACACTAAAAATTCAACCGTATCGACCATATCTTTAATCTCTACCATACGTCCCGCCGGGGTATTTTGACGCGCATCCTCCAAAAGGTCTTCTCTGTTCGGGAAGTGTTTGAGCGCATCTGTGTCAATCGCTCCGCCTGATACCGCATTTACGATAATCTGTTTTGGTGAAAGCTCTACTGCGAGATAACGGGTTAAAGCCTCTAACGCAGCTTTTGACACACCAACTGTCGTATAGTTTTCAAGGTAGCGGATTGAACCTAATGAGCTGATGCTGACGATATGACCGCCGCCGTTTTTCTCCATCAGCTTTGCCGCTTCCTGAGCGCAGAAAAGCAAGGCTTTTGCATTGATGTTCATCGTCCAGTCCCAATGTGTCTCCTCTAATTCCATAACCGGTCTCAGTACGCCTGATGCAGCGTTATTAACAAAAACATCCAGTCTTCCAAAGGTTTCATCAATTTGCTGAAACATCTCTTTAATTTTTGCGGGCTGGCCTACGTTTGCTTTTACGATAAGCACTTTCACGCCAAGTTTTTCGATTTCTTCCGCTGTTTCCAGAGCGGCTTTTTTGCTGCGTGCATAGTTAATGACAATATTATAGCCGTTTTCCGCAAGTCTGATCGCCGCTGCTTTTCCGACGCCGCGGCTGCTTCCTGTTACGAGGGCGCATTTATTTTGTTCCATTTTTTCCTCAGCTCCTTGTAGCGTATAGTTCTCTTCATTCCACAAACAATAATGGCAAGAACTTTAAAGGGGGTCTTCTGTTATGTATGTCGGACGAGATATGAGCGAATTGACCATGATTTCCAAAAAGGACTGGAAAAACAGTGAACTCGCCTTTTTTCATCATGCCTTTCAGCAAATTATGCCTTATTTGAACGAAGAAGGCCAATCAAAATACCGTGAATTAACGCAAGAGATTGAAGCGCGCGGCGGAATGAAGCGTAATGAAGCAGACTACAGCCACGGCACGCGCGTCAGTTATGATTAAGGACTCTTACCGAGCAGCCGAATTAAATGACTCCGGCTGCTTCCACTGCCATCTTCCAAATTTTCTGGTGTGACACTGGAAACGCGAATTCTTCGAGCTCTTTCTTCGTTACTTTTTTCAGGTCTGCAGTATCCGACACTTGTTTTACTTTACCGAAAAACACAGAAATATTCCATACCAGGTGGGTGAAAACATGCTCGACTACACCTTGGAGGTCACTGATTTCAGCTTTTATGCCAAAATCACTTTCTAAAAATGCAGTGAGCTGCTCGCGCTCTGTTTTGATTCCTTTTTGCGTTTCAAGATTCGGGAATTCCCACAGATTGGCAAGCAGTCCCTTAGACGGGCGTTTATGAATATAGACTTGTCCGTCATCATCTGTCAGTACAATTGCAGCCATTGTTTTGATTCCCGGTTTTTTCTTTTTGCTTTTCACCGGGAGTTCTCGTTCAGTGCCTTCTGCAAACGCTGAGCAATGCTGCTGAACAGGACAAAGCAGGCAAGAAGGTGATTTCGGCGTACAGATGATGGCTCCCAGCTCCATTAAACCCTGATTGAATTCAGAGGGTTTTTCTTTTGAAATAAACGCACGGACTGCTTCTTCAAAAATCGTTCTTGTTTTTGGCTTGGCAATATCATCCCAGATGGACAAAATTCTCGACATGACACGCATCACATTTCCGTCAACCGCAGGAATCGGTTTATTGTATGCGATGCTTAGCACCGCTCCTTTTGTGTAAGGGCCTACGCCTTTTAAGCCGCCGAACTCTTTTTCTTCTGACGGAACAACTCCCCCGTATTGCTGCTTCACTTCTTTAACCGCGCTTTGCAGGTTTCTGACCCGCGAATAATAACCGAGGCCTTCCCATGCTTTGAGCACTTTTTCTTCATCGGCATCAGCGAGCGCTTCTACTGTCGGGAATTGCTCCACAAACCGTAAAAAGTAAGGAATGACCGTCTCTACCCTCGTTTGCTGGAGCATCACTTCAGATACCCATACTTTATACGGATCCTGGTCCTCTCTCCACGGCAGAATGCGCTGTTCTCTTTCGAACCAGTTAATTAAATCATTTTGAAATTGCTGTATATCTTTTTGTTTTACCTTATCTTCAAGTACGTTCATATGTGTTTCTCCCCAGTCTCTCGCGCCCCGCTTTTCTTTAGACTGTTTTTTGTTGTACACTAAGGGCACAGTACGATAATATGTTACATTAAATAGAAGTAAAGAAAAAGCGGAAACATATGAGAACGATTAAACAGGTTAAAAGATTGGGTATATAAAAATAGGTAATGTCTTACAAAAGTGAATGTGCAGGATACACCTGCAAGGAGGTCACCTATGGATACGGGCACACATGTTGTCATGGGCATCGCCCTCGGCGGAATCGCGACACTGGATCCGGTTGTCGGAACAGATCCGGCAATGGCACACGCAGTCATGATCGCTACGCTTGCGGGCTCACAGGCTCCTGATATTGATACTGTGTTAAAACTTAAAAACAATGCTGTTTATATAAGAAACCACAGAGGCTTTACCCATTCTATTCCCGCCGTTTTGTTTTGGTCTGTCATCATTCCGGCGATTTTGTATTTATTTTATCCGCAGGCTGATTTTCTGCATCTGTGGCTGTGGACATTGCTGGCAGTTGTGCTGCATGTATTTGTTGACATTTTCAACGCGTACGGAACACAAGCCATCCGGCCGTTTTCGAAAAAATGGGTGGCACTCGGGCTGATTAACACATTTGATCCGTTTATATTTATCAGCCATCTGGCGGCCATCGCGGTTTGGTATGTCGGCGGCAGCCCCGGTATCACATTTCTCACCTTATACGTAATACTGGCAGGCTATTATATCTTGCGCCTGATGATGCAGCTGCGAATCAAACGGCAGCTCCGTGAGATGATTCATGAAGAGATCGAAAGCATTATCATTTCGCCGACGATGAAATTCAGGCAATGGCGGATTGCGGTTACAACTGCGCATGCTTTTTATGTAGGAAGGAGCATGGACGGGCACGTGGTGATACTTGATACGTTTAATCGGGTGCCTGTGCCTGAAACCGACGTTATGCAAGCGGCGAAGCAGGATGATAACATTGCGGCGTTTCTTTCGTTCTCCCCGGTTTACAGGTGGGAAGTGGATACGTATAAGGATCATTACGAGGTACGGTTTATTGACCTGCGTTATCGGAGTAAAGGGCACTATCCATTTGTCGCAATTGTTCATATCAGTCATGATCTTGAGATACGCTCATCTTATACCGGCTGGATATTCAGCGAAGAAAAGCTTCAGAAAAAATTAAAGCTCGGCTCTATTTAGAGCCGGGCTTTTTTGCGCCTTGTATAAAAAACAGCTAAGAGCAGACTGATGAAAGACATCGCTGCGGATATTTTAAAATATGGCGGATAGTAGGTGAGTTCAATTTGATTGTCTCCCTTTTGCGCCTTAAAACCGATAAAAGTGTAATCGGCTTTTTCAATTTTCTGCTGTTTTCCGTTAATTTTCAGCTCCCAGCCTTTCTCATACGGAATCGGGAGCATGATGTACTGGGGTTTAGAATTGTGATATGTGAATGTCAGCTTGTTTTTATTCCATTCCAGGCTGTCTGTTCTCTCTGTTTTGTTTTGCGACACAGCGTTTTTTAATGTTTGATAATTTTCTGCATAAAGCGCTATGTGTGAAAGCTCGTACGTTCCTTTCGGAAGCCTGATCGAGATATGATCTGATTTAGGCACTCTGATGGTTAAATCATTTACACCCGTTTTATAGATCGATTGATTGGATTTTCTTGTTGTGACATAATCATTTACCTTTAGCGTAAATCCTTTGTCTTTTGCTTTGCTTTTTAAATAAAAACTGACATAGTAATCGCCCGGACCGGCTGACGCCTTTTTCGGAGTGATGATCAATTCTCCGCCGTTTTCTCCAGTTACAGTGAGGAGTCCGTTTTGATATTGAGCTTGTTTTGCAGTGATGTCCGATTTGGAGATCAGATTCGCCAGATCAGGCGGCTGCTCTGTTTTTTCAGTTGGATCTGCTAATACAATTCCTTTCAGCATCGCTTGCTCTTTCGCAAGAGTCGGCAATTTTTCCAAATCCCTTTCTGAGTAAACTTTATCTGCTGATTTGGCAAAAGGAAGCATGTATTGATTTTCATAAACGGTGTAGTGCTCTGATTCCATATGTTTTGTAAAGCCGTATGGAACATTCGCTTCGTTTACTTTTTCCGTCATATAATATCTGCCGTAAAGCAGGCTGTACAAATTCGCTCTGTCCCCCAATGAAGCGTAGCGGCTGACGCTTTCTCTTCCCATATCGATGCGAAGATCATTCCAATAGAAGGAGAGCAAATGGCTGTTTAAAATGCTCGAGTAGGCGCTGAATCCATTAAACCCGTAAATAATCGGAGTGTTATTGCGGACGCCATTCATCCAGTCGATTCTCACGAGCGGATCATTGTCTTCCTTTTGCACACGTCTGATGAGCTGAGATTGTTCGTCTCCTTTGTATTCCTCGCTTGTAATATAGAATTTTGAGACACTGTCCAGCCCGCCTCCTTCTGAGAGCGCATATTTCTGATAGGTGTTAGCGACAAGCAGCGAAGACAGAATCACCACACCGTATACAGCCAGCTTTGCCCGTTTTTTCACAAAAACTGCGGCAAACAAAGCAGCGATTGTCAGGAACAAAAGCAGTAGGATGCTTTCATTCGCTGGCTTCCATATATCAAGCTCATACCTTTGGACATGATACCAATATAGAAGCAGAACAATCGCTGCTGCAGGAAGCAGTTCTTTCCGCCTCAGCTCCTGCAGCTGTGATAAACCTGCGGCGGCTGCTCCGGCGATTGTAAAGGCCAAAATATATTCAAACCGGTTTTGCGGTGCGGAAAAGCCATTAAAGGCGCTTGCCGCGTACGGACTGAAATGAAAGAGGATAAACAGAAGGCTCAATCCGGCAAAAAGGCGAAACACCCGGTGTTTATAAAAAGAAATGACAAACAAAAACAGCAAAAAGATGGCTGGCACCACGATAATCCTGCTTGAAAATAAAATATTATCATCGAAATTCAGCCACTCTATTTTTTCATTATACGGAGGGCGCAGGTTATTTAAATACCCGTAAACCACCGGCACAAATACCGCCGCACTGATACCGAAAGAAATGAGTCCCGAGACTAAAAACATTCTGCATTGAACCCATTTTTTCACTTCATGATCTTCCAGCTTGATCAGCCATCTGAACAAAATATAAATTCCAATGAAAATCAGATTTATGTATGCAAAGTAAAAATTGTTGATTAAGCTCAGTGAGCAAGCAATGATAAACCATGCCGGACGCCGCTCCCTGATGATTTTTTCCGCTCCGAGCACAAGAAGCGGAAGCCAAATCATTGTATCGGTGAAAAATTCCCAATACGCTTCATGGCGAAAGTAAATAATCGATACTCCGTATAGTACAGCACCCGTAAACGCCGCTGCTCTGCGTTTGAGCAAATAGCTGAAAACAGAAGCTGCTGTAAAAATAATCAGACTCAGCTTAAAAATGCTGATAAAAACAGCTGACTGTGCCCAAAAAAGCGTATCCGCCTCACCGATGAGATGAACCGATTGCAGCAGCCAAACTGCGGCGGATGTCGCAAGAAAAAGGAAAGAAGCAGAAAAATAATAGCCAAGCTGACTGAATGTGCCGCCGCCGAGTCCGAATGAATAATGATAGAAAAAGTTTCCTTGCGTGTATTGTTCATATAATAATTTCTTAAATACGATCATTTGCGCCAGTCCGTCACCGGGACCGGTCATATATCTGCCTTCCGCCCATTCTTTCACAAAAAAAGCGTGCGCAAGAACGGCTATGAACAGACTGGCCGCATAAATCATGACATGTTTTCTTTTTTTCATAAGAGGTCTCCAGTCTTGCCGTTAACTGTAAGCATGCAAAAAAGCACTGCCAATGGCAATTGATTCATTTCAGTGCAGTTTGGTCAGGCGCCGCATGTTTTTCAATTCGTTCGTTTCAGGCAGATCTTTGCTCGGGATATTTGCTTCTTTGATCAAATAATGCGGACGTTTTTTTGTTTCGTAATAGATTCTGCCGATGTATTCTCCTATGATGCCAAGGCTTAACAGCTGAACCCCGCCAAGGAATAAGACCGCAGATATAATTGTGAAATATCCGGGTACAGAAATACCGTTTGTAAGAATTTTGACGAACGTGGCTATGATATAAATAAGAGAGAGCAGCAATACAAAAATGCCGGTGTAAAAGCAAATTCTCAGCGGTTTATGGTTAAAGGAGACAACGCCGTCCATTCCGTAATTAAAAAGGCTGCTGAATGACCATTTGGATGTGCCGTTTTTTCTTTCGACATTTTCGTAAAAAACAATTTTCTGTTCGAAGCCGATCCAGCAAAACAGGCCTTTTGAAAAGCGGTTGCCTTCGCTCAATTTCAAAAGTGCATCCACAGCTTGGCGGCTTAACAGACGAAAGTCTCCGACACCGTCACGCAAATCAACTTCCACCGCTTTATTAATGAACTTGTAGTAAAGGGACGAAAGAAGCGAACGCACGGGGTTATCCCCTTTTCTGTTCCTCTGGGCAATGACTTGATCATAGCCTTCCTCGTAGCCTTTGATAAAGTCCTTCAGCAAATAGGTCGGATGCTGCAAATCGGCGTCCATCACGACAACTGCCTCGCCTTGAACATGTTCAAATCCGGCCAAGATCGCGGCTTCTTTTCCAAAGTTTCGCGAAAATGATATGTATTTCACTCGGCTGCATTTGGATGCCAGGTCTTTGATCTGCTGAAGCGTGTCATCAATACTTCCGTCGTTAATGAAGAATATTTCATAATCATAATGAATGTTTTTGAATTCCTTTTTTAAAGATTCATGAATGAGTTTGACATTATAACCTTCATTGTAAGACGGGATAATAATCGAGATTAATCCTTGCTTCATTAAGGCACCTTCTTTTTTTTATTCTTTTTAAGTATTGCCTTAGGGGAATTGTACACAAATCTTCAGTAAGGCTATTCCTTTTTTTAAAGTCGTTTAAACCTGTTTTTTGTTACATTTTTGGTATGACATTTGAGTATATGTAATGTTATTTTGTCAGGTTTAAAATAGAGTATGAAAAAAAAGCATAGAAAAAGTCTGCCATTTCGACAGACGGTGCAAAGAAAATCTGACTTATTGTTTTTCAAGATATTCTAAAATAAGCTGATTCACGATGGCCGGCTTTTCGTGGCTGATCCAATGGGATGCTTCATCCACAAATATTAAATGCCCGTTTGGACAGCGTCTTGCTGTTTCTTTTGCAAGCTTTCTGCTTAAAAAGCGGTCTTCCATTCCCCAGATCATCCGGTAAGGGGCTGTATGGCATTCGCGGGAATTTTCTGCAAGGCTGCCTTTTCTGAGGGCCCTGTACCAGTTCAGCATTGACGTCAGGGCGCCAGGCTGCTTCCACGCTTCTTTGTACTTATTGATATCCTCAGAAGAAAAAAGCTTCGGCCGATCAGATAGCCCGATGGCTTTATCTAATTTCTCATAGTCGTTTTCTGTTAACGCGGCCTCCGGTTTGTCCGGCAACTGGAAGAAGGCAATGTATGAGCTTTTCAGCCATTGCGGAGGGTAGACTGGTGTTACGGTTTTCATGACGTGCGGATGCGGTATGTTAATGGCGATAAGCTTTTCAAGATATTCCGGACGTGTTGATGCCAAGTGCCAGGCTACTGCTCCTCCCCAGTCATGACCGATCACGATTGCTTTTTGATCAGTGAATTGCGAAATAAGCCCAATGATATCATCTCTTAATGTATCAATCCGATATGCCTCAATTCCTTCCGGTTTGTCACTGAGATTGTAACCTCGCTGATCAGGAGCAATCACCCGGTACCCCGCGTCCGCAAGCGGTTTGATTTGGTTTTTCCAGCCATACCAAAACTCAGGAAATCCATGGAGCAGGACGATAAGCGGGCCGTCCTCCGGTCCTGCAGAAGCAACGTGGAGTGTGATTCCATTTGTTTTGACAAACTGGCTGTTAACTCCTTCCACTTAAATCTCCTCCTTGACTTTGCGTCATATGTTTCAGCCTTTTCTCTGTCAGTATAAAAGTGATGATACAAGCAGCAACAAGCAAGATCAGCTGAAGGATGATAAAGCTTGATCTCAGGAGCACCCCGGCCCCCAAGACAATCAAACCTGACAGGATCATGAGCGCCGCACTGTAACGGTTGGCTTCATTCCATAACTTTTGATCTGACATTGAGCGTCTCGTTCTGAATCCATATACACTGTTAATGGATTTTGGAGGGAACAATTTGATAAAAAGACCTGCAATGATCATGAGCCCTCCGCCGACTAAACATGCCATCTGATCATCTCCTCTCTCATTGTTACGTTCAGAAAGAAGAAATGTTTCAATATCCTGACAAAAAGACAAGCATGAGCCTGTCTATTTAGCGTATTTGTAAATCCTTTGTCGGAATATAGCCTTTTATCCCGCCGTGATCAACGAATGCCCAGCTGAAATCAAATCCTCCGTTTTCACTGAATCCCCAGCCGAGCAAAGTGACTTCTGTCCCCGAGGAAAGCTGCTTGGCTTTTCCATTTTCCGGTGTTGGAGAATAGAAGGCAGTCTGTTTTGCTGTTTTTGCTTGACTTGCGGTTTTCATTAAGAAGTGTGTTGAAATATATCCTTTTTTTCCTTTGAATTCGATTTGAGCCCAATCAGCATTAGCAAATCTCTTTACAGTGACTTTCTGTTCAGATGATACTGTGCCGAGAATCGCGCTTTTTTGTTTTGGCTCAGCCCGGACATTCAGTTTTCCTGCTTTAATCATATAAGAATCTGATGATGGCATGGTGACATTTATGGTCTGAAGGGTTGCAGCTTTTGCTGCGGGAGCAGTGCTACATGCTGTGAAACTCAGTCCTGCGGCGGCAGTTAAAGCGAGCAATACTTGTTTCTTTTTCATACATAGCTCCTCCTCGGATTTTGACAAGATATAAGAGGTATTCCCTGATTGCCTGGAGGATGAAACACTTTTTGTTTATTTTTTCTAACAGTTAAGGAAATTTTAAGGTTTGTAAGGTGTACATTACATTCTAATCTTTGTATGATACATTATGTAAAGTATACGTTACATAACGAGAGAGGATCAAATAAGATGAAGCACGGGGTTCGTAATTGTGTAAAAGAATACAGAAAAGCTAAAGGATGGACACAGGATCAGCTGGCAGAAAACATTCAAGTGACAAGACAGACGGTCATTGCAATTGAAAAACAAAGATATGAACCCTCGATAGGCACTGCAATTAAATTATCTTCAGTATTAGAGTGCTCATTAGATCAATTATTCTGGATAGAAGGAGACAAATAATATGAACATGACGTATCGTACCGGATTGTTTTTGCAAACTTTGCTTCCCATTTTATTGTATGTCCTTTATTGGCATTCACCTTCAACTTTAACACTTCTGTTAGCAGTCATCGGAACTGCACGAGTTCTTTATTCTGCCGCACATATTCATAGAAATAAACTCTGGGGAAACGTACACTTTCAGAATGACCAACGCACCCGCTCAAATGCTCATTTCGCGGGCTATATATCACATTGGGTGATGATTGTTATATTGCTTATAGGTGTTGTTCTTATTCATCAATCCATGCTTCCTCTGTCCTATCTGCAGCTGATTGCATATACTGCTTTTCTTGGTTTTATGCTTAGAATGGTGATTAGTGATGTACTTAATACAAATGTGTAAAAAACAGCCTGCCGTACTTTGCCGGCAGGCTGTGTTAATGTAAAAGCCCTCTGCTTTGGTTTAAGTAATCATTCACGTCTTCACGGCCGCTTTGGAAAAGGTGGAGCTGGCCGCCATAGTTCTCAATCCACTGTGTGACGATTTTTTCGGTCATTTTTTCGCCTTGGTAGGCGTGTCCGGCTTTTGCATAGGTTGCTTCAAAGTCGCTCCATAACAATTCCACCCATGTTTTCGCCTGAATGTAGCTGATCATATCGTTTTTTTCCAGAAGCAGATTTGTCAGTTTCTCAATATACGTATTCATTTGGTGGTCTCCTTTCCTTCAGGAAAAAAATTACGCTTTAAAACTTCATGTTCTCCATATACTAACCTTACGTCTTCATCTGGCAAGACGCAACTTTTTGATCTCGAACCTAGGGGGATATGACATGGTCCGCAATAAAGAAAAAGGATTTCCTTACGAAAACGAAAACAAGTTTCAAGGTGAACCGAGAGCAAAGGACGACTATGCTTCAAAGCGTCCTGACGGGTCAATCAACCAGCATCCTCAGGAAAAAATGAGAGCCTCCGGCAAACGATAAAAGAAGAACAGCTGCACATGTGCAGCTGTTTTTTAGCCTTTATTGACTTGATACTCATAGACGCTTTTCTTTTCAGACAGATGCGCAAATGTTGAGAGCACCAGTCCGCACGCGGTCATCAGCGCTCCTCCCGCAAACAGCCAGGAATAAGAGCCGGTTCCGCTTAAAATGATGCCGCCGATCCACGCGCCGAGCGCATTGGCCAGGTTAAATGCAGACACGCTCACAGCTGCGGCGATCGTTGTTCCGTTCTCAGCTGAAGAAAGCACCTTTGTTTGCAAAAGAGGCGGTGTGCCGAATGCGCAAGCTCCAAATAAGAAAGTCGCGACAATGGCTGCGGCCGGATAAACGGCGATGTACGGGAATACCGCAAGTACGCCGATCAAACCGATCATGACGCCAATCATGGTCCGGGTCAGCAGAGGAAGCGGCACTTTTCCCGCAAAGAAATTTCCCGCAACCCCTCCCAACCCATAGGCGAAGAGGGCACCTGTAATGCCGACTGTGCTGAAACCTGCTGAATTTCTTAAAATCGGTTCGATAAATGTATACGCGATAAATACGCCTGAATAGCCTAAAATTGTAATCGCAAAGGAGTACAGCACCTGTTTATGTTTAAATACTCCCCACTCATTCATGAGCATCGGGATGACTTTTGGTTTTGTGTTCGGCACGGTAGCCATCAGGCCTACAAATCCGATCACTCCAAGCACCGTAATGATGGAAAACACGACTCTCCAGTTTAGGACATCACCCAAGTAGGAACCGAATGGAACACCCAGCATCAAAGCCACTGTTAAACCGCCGTTCATAGACGCAGCGGCTGCGGCGCGTTTTTCCGGCGGCACCATTTCACTAGCGAATACCATCGCAATCGCAAAGAAAGCGCCGTGAATGGAAGCCGATAAAATTCTTGAGACCGCCAATACCGCAAAATTCGGTGCCAGTGCGCTCATCAGGTTGGAAAGGATGAAAATCCCCATCAATCCAAGAAGCACCGGCTTTCTCGGGAGCTTAACAGAAACAATCGTGACGAGCGGGCCTGTCACACAGACGCTTGCCGCATAAGCGGTGACAAGGAGTCCCGCAGAGGAAACATGTATATGAAAGTCATCGGCAATCGACGTCAAAATACCCATCACCGCATATTCTGTGTATCCAATTGAAAACGTGCAGATCATTAGAACAAAAATAATTAATTTTACTGATGGGTTTTTCATACTCAACGTCATCGCCTCCTTTAATGTGAAAAAACAACGAGTTCCATCTTAAAAGAAATCCAGGGTGAATTCAATCATTTTTCCTCTAAAAATCGCCTTGAGTGTGCTCAAATAAAAAAGAGGCTGATATTCAGCCTCTCGGTTATCCCTGCTTCTTTTGCTGTAATACTGAGATTGGAAGCGCTTCTTCTTGATCGGGAGCCGATGTTCTGTATCCCCAAGCGAAAACGCCATTTAAATAGTTAATGCGAAACTCATCCTCAGAGCCGTCCACAACATACGTTTCTCCCGGCGAGAAGTCCTCCGGGTTCAGCAAGTATGCCTTTGCCATGGCAATTTTCCGTTCGAGCACTGCCAGTTCATTTATGATTCCAAGCTGTTCCGCTTTTCTTGCTTTTTCAGAAAGTCCTGCGATTTCTGTATTGAGTTCGTGCGTTGTCATTTGACTGTATCGTTTCTCCATTTTCAGCTACTCCTCTTCCTGCAGAAATTGCTCGATTAAATCGAGTGAGAATCCTTTTCTGAATAAAAATTGTTTGACCTTCATGGCACATTCATAGGAGCCGTCATAACGGTATTTTCTAAACGCTTTTTCCGCATGAAGACGCAGCGCTTCTTTTTCAGTATCTTCGTCATTTTCGTATTCAATCTGCTCCAGCGCCGCAGAGATGACATCAAATGAGAAGCCTTTGCGCTGCAGCTGCATCTGTGCTCGCTGTTTGATTTCTTTTGAAGAGAGTTTCTTGTCTTTCTTCAGAAGCTTTTCGATATGCTTAACTGCTTTTTCCGTCTGTTCTTCAAAGGAGAAAGAACTCAGTGTATCTTTGATGGTGTCGTCATCAATCCCCTTCGCTTTCAGCTCTCTGAACAAAACGTCAGGCCCTTTTCCGTTTGTTTTTTTGTGGGTGCTCACGTAGGCCGCCGCAAACTCTTGGTCATTTAAATAGTTGTAATCGTTCAGCTTATGAATCACTTCCGCAATGACGGGCGCCGAGGTATCTTTTTTCTTTAAATAGTCTTCTACCTCTTTCGTTGACCGCATTCGATAGGATAAAAAATCAATCGCACGGTTGAAGCCTTTTTTCACTTCATCTCCGTATTGAATCTCAATGATCTCGAGGTCATCAAGCTCTTTTCCCTTTGTAAGCTCAAATTTCACGAGCACATCTGCGTCAACACTGAAAGCATATTTTTCATCCAGAAAAATATTAAAGCGTTCCGTATTCTTCTTTTGCGCTGAAATCTTTGTAATAAATGGCATCTTAATCTCCCTTCTCCGGTCTCAAATGCGTTTTCTATGATCAAAATGAGGTAAAGTATAGGTATCAGAACGATGAGGAGAGATGTTTATGAATATTGCAATGACTGGCGGAACGGGTTTTCTCGGTACGCATCTGACTGGCGTCCTCACCCGCCAGGGACATCATGTTTATATTTTATCAAGAAACGCGCCAAAAACTGAACAAAAAAATATCAGTTATGTCCAATGGCTGACTGAAGAAGCTGCGCCTGAACAAGAACTTCCTCATATTGATGTTTGGGTAAATCTTGCGGGAAAATCAATTTTTGGCCGCTGGAACGAAAAAACGAAGCAGCAAATTCTCTCCAGCCGGATCGATGCAACCCGGGAAGTACGGCGGCTTATTCATAAACAGGCGGAAAAACCGAAGGCGCTTATTCAAGCCAGTGCAGTGGGCATTTACGGCACTAGCCTTGAAAAAACCTTTACAGAAGACTCCCCCACGTCGGACGAGGATTTTCTCAGCCACACTGCACATATGTGGGAACGGGAAGGGCAAAATATAGAAATGATGGGCATTCGAACGGTTTACGCGAGATTTGGCGTGATGCTCGGAGAAAAAGGCGCTCTCCCGCTGATGGTTCTGCCATATAAGCTGCTGGCCGGCGGAACGATCGGGACGGGCAATCAGTGGCTGTCCTGGATTCACGTGGAGGACGCCGCCCAGCTGATTGTATATGCAATCGAAAACGACAGCGTCTCAGGTCCTGTTAATGTGACAGCGCCTAATCCGGTTGAAATGAAGCAGTTCGGAAAAACGATTGCACGGGTGAAACACCGTCCCCACTGGCTCCCCGTTCCAGCATTCTTTTTATCAAAAGCATTGGGAGAAATGAGCCTGCTTATCGTGAAAGGACAGCGCGCTCTGCCGAAAAAAGCAATTACGTCCGGATTCCGTTTTACATATTCAGATCTTGAATTCGCCCTCTCGCAGCTGCTGACGGACCGAAAGGCTGTATAAAAACGGAAGGAAGCGTCAACCTTAAGAATAACATGGTTGAAGGAGGTCCTTTTATGGAAAAGAAGAGGGAGAAGCACCAGCAAGGAGCCAACCTGAAGAAAATGCAGGAAGTTCTTTATTCGAGTGAATTTAAAAAGGCGGAAAAAGCTGCTAAGCGGAAGTAGGGATACATAGCGCCGGAAAGCAGATACTATGTTTGTTTGATATCACTTTTTAGGGGGAATTTGATATGGGCAGAAATCATATCCACAAAAACCGTGATAAAAACAAACAAAAACTTCCTCAGGTTCCCGATGCGTTAAAACGAGAAACTGACGGCGTTTACGAGGAATATTCAAGCGAACTCGCTGATGCGGATGACCGCGAAGCGCAGGAGCGCGCAAAAGCGGCCGACAGCAGAGCGAAAAGCAAAAAACGTTAATGAAAAACCCCTTGTCTCTGCTTGAGACAGGGGGTTTTTTACAGCTCGGTGAACCGTTCCTTTATCGGTGTGCGTTTTTTCACTTCCGGCATTTCATCAGGATAGCCTGTTTGTATGATCGCGGCGAAGCGCTCGTTATCCTGTAAACCGAAGGCTTGATGCACGTCTTTATCATAGAGGATCTTTCCGCTTTTCCAAACCATGCCGATTCCTTTTTCCCAGGCAAGAAGCTGGAGATTTTGAATCAATGAGCTGGTTGCCGCAAAATCATCATCTCTTGCTCTTTCGTTCTCATCTTCCTGAAATACAACGAGCAGAAATCCAGGCACACGGCTGAGTGTCTTTTTGAAATTTTGGAGTTTTTCTTCCGTCATGTCCGGCTTTGATTTTTTAGAAAATGAAGCAAAGGTTTTAATCAAGCTTGCTTTTCCTGTTTCACTGGAAACGTAAATAAATCTCCAAGGCTCCGTCACTCTGTGATTTGGCGCATATTTTGCCGTTTCTAGCATGTCAAGGATGACAGCCGGAGGTACGGGATCTTGTTTAAATTTACGGATTGATCTTCTGCTGCGTATGATATCCCGCAGTGCTGAATCTTGATTTATCTGTTCGGCTTGAGGCATACCGCTTCACCCTTTCTATCCAATTGAAAATGATTATCAATCATAATCATAACGGAAAGTGCAGCTTTTTGTAAACCGTCAGTCATATTAGATTTCAAGAATCCGAGTTTCTGAGTAAACGGCAGTCCCTGTCATGTTCACTTTGATGTGATCGTTATCTCCATTTATTTCAATTTCCACTCTTCCGTCTTTCCCCATCTCCTGTCCTTGTTCAATGATGAATGTACGCTGCCCGGACCGGCCGTATTGCTGCATGTAAGCTCCCATCACACCGGATGCTGTGCCAGTCACGGGATCTTCTATTGTTCCTGAATACGGCGACGAAAAGTGGCGCCCGTGCAGGTCGCTGTCAGAGTGAATCGTTTCAAAGGTAAACGGATGCACTGAGGCTTTTGGCAGATCAACTAGAACTTCCGGAAATTGTTTGTTATTCGGCACCATTTTTTTAGAGGCTTCTAATGATTTGAGCGGAACGATTGCAGTCCATATGCCTGTACTGCCAAAAACAATTGGAAGGTCCTCATGAAAGTCCTCCGCCGTAATTCCCAATGCGTCCGCGAGCCTTTCCCGGTCGCCCGTAAATGGTTTGAATTTCGGAGCAGCCTGTTCCAGCGTGATATGGATGCGACCCTCTTTTTCAGAAATGTTTGCTGGCAGGATACCGGTTTTTGTCTGGATGCTGTACGTTTTACCAATCTCCAGCCTTCCTTTTTCACATAATGCGTATAGGGAAGCGACCGTCGCATGTCCGCATAAATTCATTTCGTGTCCAGGAGTGAAGTAACGGAGTTCAAGATCAGCCGCCTCGCTGTTCCGAATAAAGGAGGTTTCTGAATATCCTGCGATTTCAGCTATTCTCTGCATTTCTTCTTCTGTGTAATGGTCCCCGTGCAATACCACACCCGCTGGGTTTCCTTTGCCGGGATTTTCCGTAAATGCTTCATATTTTAATACCTCTGCTTTCATTCGCCTGCCATCCTTTCTACATCAATGTCTCTGTCAGTATAACAAAATATTAGAGGGAATTTTCAGTCAATATCAAAAACCCATTTTCTTTGCAGAGAAAATGGGTTCTTACAATCAGGAATTTCTTGTTTTATAGAGCAAATAAATAAAATAGGGGGCGCCGATCGCCGCTGTAAAAACGCCTGCCGGGACTTCGACCGGGGCAAATAAGGTTCTGCCGATGATGTCTGCTCCTAATACGAGCAGAGCCCCGATCAGTGCAGATGCCGGGAGCAGCGCACCGTAAGACGAGCCGACGAGACGCCTTGCGATGTGCGGCGCCATCAGACCGACAAAACCAATCGTTCCGGCAACCGAAACCGCACAGCCCGTAAGAGCCGTACTCAGCAGCAGGAGGAAGAACCGGTTTCTTTGCACGGAGCTTCCCGCGCCTGCCGCAATATCTTCACCGAGCATCTGTATATTCATATTTTTAAGACAGATAAAACAAATGAATAAGAGAATGACAGACAGCAACACGGCTATTTTTACATGCTGCCAGTTAGATCCGTAGACCGAACCTGTTATGTATACATTGGCTTGGGACGCCCTGTAGATCGGTCCTTTGATCATGAGCAATGTGGTCATCGCTTGTGCAGACATTGAAAATCCGATTCCGATCAGCACCAGCCGAAACGTGGAGGCGCCATTTTTGTATGCGAGTAAATAAACGATAAGTCCAACAACTGATGCCCCGATAAATGCGGCAGCCGGAAGCCATGACAGACTGATCGTCAGTGAATCGCTTCGGTCTGAGAAGAACATCATGACAAGCACCACAGCTACAGCCGCTCCGCCCGTGATTCCGATAATATCCGGGGATGCGAGAGGGTTTCTGACCAGCCCCTGCAAAATTGCGCCTGCCGCAGCCAAGCAAACGCCGGCGCATACAGCTGTCAAAATTCTTGGCATGCGGAACGACATCACCATCATTTCATCGAGCTTTGAACCTGCACCGAAAAATGTTTTGGCCACATCCCAAGGAGGAATGAACCGCTGTCCGAGACCGGCGCTTATGATGAACACAGCCGCTGTTAAACCGAGTAAAACAAAAAAGACAATCCATGCTTTCTTTTCAGCGGCTGTAATGCCAAAACGAAGTTTCATAGATTCGCCCCCCTTCTTGCGATGTAAACAAACACTGGCATGCCGATAATCGCCGTCATAACTCCGACAGGAACTTCCTGAGGCATAATGATATATCGTGCCCCGATGTCCGCGGCAACAAGTAAAATCGCACCCAACACAGCGGAAAACGGCAGAACCCAGCGATAATCATTGCCGATGATAAAGCGGGCAAAGTGCGGGATGATGATGCCGATAAAGGAAATCGGCCCGGCAATGGCGACAGCCGAACCGGCAAGCAGGACAATGCATAGTGCCATAGCGAATTTCAGCAGTCCCGTTTTTTGACCAAGTCCTTTGGCAACATCTTCTCCCATGACAAGAAGATTAATTTTTCGGCCGAGGAAACAGCTGATCAAAAGCGCCGCCGCGGCATATGGAAGCATCGTCATCAGCAAATCGAGACTCCTGCCCTGCACAGAGCCCGTCAGCCAAAATAGCACCTGAGCCAGCTCGAGTTCATTGACGGAAAGCATGCCTTGTGTCAGCGAAGAAAACATTGCCGCCATGGCTGCTCCAGCCAGCGTCAATTTGATCGGCGTGAGCCCTTCCCTTCCAAGCGAACCTGCGGCATAGACAATCGCGGCGGTAAAGGAAGCACCGAGAAACGAGCTCCATACAAGCGCTTGGGGTGATTGAATATGCAGAAAAAATGATCCGGCAACAATAAAAAAGCCGGCCCCTGCGTTGATTCCGAAAATCCCTGGTGATGCTAGCGGGTTTTTTGTCAGCGCCTGCATCAGAGCGCCTGCAGCCGCAAGGGAAGCGCCGACGACCGTGGCAACCAAGGCGCGCGGGAGCCGGACGTCTTTAATGATGACTTGCTCATTTGATCCATTAAAAGATGTAAACGCTTGATAGACCTGTCCCCATGACGTACCGGTATAGCCGTATATGACACTTGCGCAGACAGCCGCCAGCAAAACGAAAAGCAGACATAATAACAAAATCCATTTCGAATAAGCCTTTTTGAAGATCATCATCCAATTCTCCTAGTGATTTACTATGTAACATTCTTGATCATGACTGCAGTAAATTGATTGTTTTTGAGAATCATCCTCAATTAATGATTGACACTCTCACCACTGCTTATTATGATCTAAATGATAATGAATTTCAATATTGGGAGGAAAAAGATGAAAAAGCATATCAGCATGCTATTTGCATTACTTATGGCCGTTATGGTGCTTTCTGCCTGTAATAGTTCAGAAAGTTCAAGTAACAGCGAGGGGTCAAGCAGCAAAACAAGAACGGTTAAACATGCAATGGGGACATCAGACAACATTCCAGCCCATCCAAAACGGATTGTTGTCTTAACAAATGAAGGAACAGAGGCGCTTTTAGCGCTTGGCATTAAACCTGTCGGGGCCGTGAAGTCATGGAAGGGCGACCCGTGGTATGACTACCTGAAAGACGATATGGAGGGTGTTAAAAACGTCGGGCTAGAAACTGAACCGAATGTGGAAGCCATCGCGGAATTAAAGCCTGATTTGATTATTGGAAATAAAGTGCGCCAAGAAAAGATTTATGATCAGTTAAATGCGATTGCGCCGACGGTTTTCGCTGAATCTTTAGCCGGGAACTGGAAGGATAACCTGACTCTTTATGCCGACGCGGTGAATAAGGCGGACAAAGGCAAAGAAGTCATTGCCAATTTTGATAAGCGCGTTGCCGATATGAAAGATAAGCTTGGCGATCAGACAAACAAAACCGTGTCTGTTGTACGCTTTCTGTCCGGCGAGTCGAGAATCTATTATAAGGATTCATTCTCTGGCATTATTTTAGACCAGCTTGGTTTTAAACGTCCTGAAAAGCAAGTGGAACTATTCAAGAAACAAAAGGACCAATTCACGTTCTCAACAGACAGCAAAGAATCCATTCCTGATATGGATGGCGATGTGCTTTTTTATTTCACTTATAAAGCCGATAATGCAAAAGATAATGAGAAATGGGCCAATCAGTGGACGAGCAGTTCACTATGGAAAAACCTCAAGGCTGTGAAATCAGGGAACGCCCATGAGGTCGATGACGTCGTGTGGACAACCGCAGGCGGAATCAAAGCCGCAAACTATCTGCTTGACGATATTGAAACGTATTTCTTAAAGTCTAAATAAAAAAAAGAACTCCGTCTGTTTAGACGGAGTCTTTTTTGCTTTTGCCGATCAGACGCGTGACGAGGAACATGGTGACAGAAAGAGATCTGTTTTTCCGATACGCCAAGTATTTTCCGCGCCATTCGGGTTTGTATTTTTCTTTAAATGCTCGTAGCCCGCTGAAACTGTACATGTACCGAACATTATTAAAAATGACAGCCGCGAAGCGCTCTGACCAGAAGGATGTAAAGGCCGTGCCGACATTGGCCAAGGGCGCCATGCCCATGTTAAATGACGTGCACCCCTCCTCCTTCGCCCATAAAAACATGCGGATGAACAATGCATCCATAATACCGTTCGGGGCGTCGCTGCGATAGCGCATCAGATCGACCGAGATTTCGCCTTCCTGATACATCGGCATGATATTGGCGAAAGCTACAATGTCCCCTTCGGCATTTTTCATATAGGCGATCGGTGCTCTCTGTAAATATGACGGGTCAAAGAACCCGAGCGAAAAGCCCTTCTCCTTTTTCGAGCCGAGCCATTCATCGGAGATTTGTTTGAGCTCTTCTAAAAACGCTTCTGAAAATGGAGGATGATCAACATGGAAAGTATATTCCTCCCGTTCAAACCGGTTATTGATTGCCCGCAGGCCTGCTTTTTTCTTCCCTGATATGGTAAACGTGTTTAAGTCCACATAGGCTTCCTCGCCAAGTTTAAAAAAGTTATAGCCAAAATCGTGGTACAGCGCCATGTCCTCTCGTTCAATTTGATAAAACAAAACGCTGAAACCCTTTTGATGCGCTTCGTTCAGAAATTCTTCGAGCACGAGCGGGAACGATTCTCTTTGGCCTGACGGATCGCCGAGCACGACCAGCCGTCTTGCAATTTTCCCAAACAGAAGCAATGCATTGCCGTCGCTTGAGAAATAAAACCGCTTATCCCCCAGAAAGCCGAGATGGCTGAGCGCGTTGCCGCCTTTTTCATTGAGAAACGCAGCAAGACGATCAGGGTCAGCTTTCTCTCCGATTGGTTTCGTTCTATTATGATACACCACTGTAAATATGAAGAAGAACAGCGGCACAATGACGTTCGCCATGATGGTTGCATGGGTGATATGCGAAGTGCTGTGGACGAAATATTCGTGGTGCATCACCTTCTTCATCCGATCCCAAATAAAGCCCGCGATCAGATTGTAGTTAAAGAGCGCCACGGTAAACAACGCCACAGCAAATATCATTTGTCCAAGCGTATAGGATGCCTGTTCCCGAACAAATTGTTTTTTCAAGAGCACGAGCAATACGATAATCATCGGCAGTACGAATATTGCACTGATGTTCAGTCCTTTTAAGAAGCTGAATACAAAACCGCCGACAAGCGCTGTAATCGCCATCGTATAGGAGCGTTTTGTCCGTTTATAAAGCTCGATCGGCAAAATCAGCAGAATGAGCGCTGAACTTAAGGACAGTCCGTTGAACAGCAAAAGAGCCGGGCGCGGAATGTGCGGTATGACGGTCAGCCTGTCAATCGGCAAGGAGACTGAAGCCAGGACAATCAGACCGGCAACAAATACAATCAGCGAAAGCGAGCCTTGTAAAATTCTCACTAATATCGCCCGCTGAACGACAAGCAGAACGTTTGTTGTCTCAATTGCCGGTGCGATGCGCGGGTTCGTTTCGAGCCGTTTCATTGTATTTTCGGTCAGGTCGCCGGCAGCAAAGAACAGCCCCAAAACAAATGGAATAAATGAATAGGCGAGCCTGTACAAAACGATTGACGTAACAATGGCTTCCTGATGATAGCCAAGCTGCTCCATACCGAGCAAAAACAAAAGGTCGAACGAGCCGAAACCGCCCGGCACGAGGCTGATCATCCCGCCGATCGCCGCAATGACGAACACCCCGAACACATACCGGATATCAGCATGAATGCCCATGGCGAACAAAGCAAAATAGATGACGACTCCAGCCATGAGCCATTCGGCAACGGAAGCGCCGATATAAGCAAAAATCGGATTTTTCACTTTATCCTCATTTTCTTCGTCTCCGGCTTTGCGGCCTTTTATTTTGGCCACCGCCAAGGATAACGGCAAAATCAGCGCGAAACCGATAACGACTGCCCACAGCCAAGGCTTTTCATGGATCACTTCATCCACTGGCAGCACCCGCGCTGCGACGAAAATGCTGAAAACAGATAGCCCGAGCAGCATAGATGACGTAAGCCAGGCGATTCCTTTCACGAGCGCCTTATGGTCTTTCGTATGCTCCTTATAGAACATCATTCTTAACCCGACACCGGCTAAACCGCCGAACCCGAGCACATTATTAAATGAATTGGCGATCCAGGAAACCCTGAATACCTTTCCGTTTGTGATCGAAAGGCGCAGCGAGTATTTCAGGACGTAATCATACAGCGACATAGCCGCAACAGCCAGCAAGCCGATCAATACAAGGATGAATAAGTCCGTGCGCTCCAGCCCGTTGATAACCATAAGCGTTCGTTTGAATGACAGGTTTGTCAATTCTTTTTTCGACTGATAAAACACAAATAGTAAAACAGCAACAGGAAAAACGATTTTTAAAATTGATAAAGCATTCTTTTTAATCAGCAATGGTCTCTCCAATCATATACAGTTCGATATTTCTTTCCCCAATAATCTCCAACTCATTATACACTACCGCTATTTTTCGGACAAAGTCTCATCTGCGGTTTATGCTGACTTTCTTTCAGCAGTTAAAATCGAGTAATATGGTAAGAGGAGCGAATGACGAGGAAGTGATCAAATGGAATATAACTTACATGATACAACAGTATTAAACGAAAATATTCTTTCATCTGAGGAACGTGAAATTTGGGTGCTTTATATGAAAGTCTTAACATCTGCCGGGCTCGGTGATGTGTCTGAGTGGATGAAGCTGGATATGAGCATGCCGCAAATGAAAGTGCTCATGCTTTTAAACAATCACGGAACGCTGAAGGTCAGTGAAATTGCAGAGAAAATGGGGGCTTCCCTGTCAAATACAACCGGGCTGCTTGACCGCCTTGAGAAGTCCGGCTTTGTTAAACGATCACACTCTGAAGAGGACCGCCGTTCAGTGGTTGTTCATTTAACGGAGAATGCGAAAAATATTTTTCGCGGACTTTATCAAAAGGGCCATATGAAATTGAAGCGTTCCTTGGAGATACTGTCTCCTGATGAAAAGCAAGCTGTTTCCAAAGGGCTTTCTGTTCTTTCCAGAGCGCTGGAGCAGGCTAAAAAAGAATAATGTCAGCGAAGTCTGTCCTCACGCAAACTGCGGAGGCAGACTTTTTTTATTTGACATTTAGTTCATTTTAAATGAATAATATATTCTGAGTGAAGTAAAAGGAGTGATGAATATGCATAAGGCATTGGCAGATCAAAAAAGCCAAAAGTGGGCGATCAGCCTGTTTACCATCGGTGTGTTTATGGCTGCGCTGGATAACGGGATCATCTCCGCTGCGCTGACCACGATAAACGAATCGTTTGCCGTTTCTCCGTCTTGGGGTTCGTGGGGCATTACGCTTTATACGCTCGGTCTCAGCGTCAGTGTGCCGATCGTCGGAAAGCTTTCCGACCGATACGGCAGAAAAAAGCTGTTTCTTATTGAAGTCGGCCTTTTCGGGCTTGGTTCTTTGCTTGTCGCTTTAAGCCAAAGCTTTCCGCTTTTTCTTATCTCACGGCTGATTCAGGCGCTTGGAGGCGGCGGGATTTTCATCATCGGAAGTTCTCACGTCCTTGCTACACTTCCAAAGGAAAAGCAAGGGAAGGCCCTTGGTTTGCTAGGGGCGATGAACGGGATGGCTGCTGTGCTCGGACCCAATATCGGAAGCTTTCTGCTTGATTGGACCGGGTCATGGCATTGGCTGTTTTTGATTAACCTGCCGATTGCAGTGCTGCTGGTTGTTTTCGGTGTATTTTTTATTGTGGAAACCAAAGCGCCGGAGGCCAAACGTCTCGACACGGCCGGAATTTTTCTTCTGTCCTTGTCAATTTTGGCTGTAATGTACGGCATGACAAACCTTGACGGAACAAATCTCTTAAAAAGCCTGGGAGATCCTGAGGTATATGGATTTATTCTAATCGGTATTTTCTGTTTTGCGGCGCTCGTATGGTTTGAGAAACGGATGGAAATGCGCGGGGGCGATCCCATTCTGGCGTATTCTTTACTTCGGAATCACCTGTTTCAGCGAACGCTTATCATCGGTTTATTATCCGGGGGCCTGTTGGCGGCGGTTATTTTTATTCCGTCATATGTTGAGCAATATTTAGGCGTTCCTGCCGCAAAAGCGGGCTATTGGATGACACCTCTTGCCTTAGCTTCCGGAATCGGCGCTTGGCTTGGCGGAGCGCTCACCGACAAAAAAGGACCGGTGAAAACTGTTGTGCTTTCAGGAATTATTTCATGTGCGGGATTTGCTTTATTTCCGCTTTGGGTGACGGAAAAATGGGAGTTTGTCATTGCAAGCGTGGCGGCCGGCATCGGTTTTGGCTTTCTGCTAGGCGCTCCGCTGAATGTTCTTGTATCAGAAGCAGCTAAAGCGAATAAGGGCACGGCGCTCGGCACGCTTTCATTAGTAAGGCAAATCGGACTGACATTGGCGCCTACTCTTTATGCAGGTTTTATCACAGCAGGGTTTGACCAAATCGGCGATGAAATCAGCAGCCGCTTATCGGACAGCGGACAGTCAGGGAAGGCTATGCAGATGATTCCCGAGATCGACAGTTCAGATGTTTCTTCTTTACAAGAACAGATCGAACGCATTCCTGTGCCTGAAGTCAAAACTGCGATAAGCGATGCCATTCATGCCAGTGTTGCCAGCGGCTATGATCATTTATATGCGGCGGCGGCTGTGATTTCTCTGCTGGTGATTGCAGCAATCAGTCTCCCGGCTTTCCGCCGGCAAAAGCGTTAAGACCACCCCATCCGTTTGGAAAGCTCCGTAATATGAGCGATATGGTGATGTGAGTGCCAGACATACAGCCCGAGCGCGTTCTCTAGGGTAATGATCTCTTTTGTATCGGGATGGTAAAATCCGCGCTGAAATTGCTGATCCGTCAGAGTGCGGAGAAGAGCCGTCCATCTTCCGTGAAGCTCCTGCAAAAGCGCGAGTGAACCGCTCGGCTCCGCTGTTTTGGAGTCTTCAAGCTCCGACCATGCTTTTTCATCATACGGACGGATGGCCGGCGTCTCTTCTGTCAAGCTTAATTTAAAACGGATATAGCTGTTCATATGACTGTCAGCCAGATGATGAACAACTTGACGGACGGTCCATCCGCCGTCTCGGTACGGTGTATCAAGCTGGCTGTCCGTCATTCCCTCAACGGCTTGCTTCAGCTTAGCCGGCACTTCCTCCAGCACTTGAATCCATTCTTCTTTCTGCTCGTTTGATATGAATTTCCTAGGTTTGTACTCTCCTATCGGATAGCTTAGATTGGCTGTTGACATGTGCATCTCCCTCCTGAATGCTTTATTCAATCTTTATTATTTTACAAGAAAACCATTGTTTATTGTGTTATTTTCCCATACAATAAAAACGACACTAGTGTCACTTTTATGAGCAGGAGGAGAAAACTATGGGTCAATCATTGTTTTGGAGAAATAAAGGGCTGATGACGCTGTTAGCCTCGCAAACGATTTCTTCCCTTGGCGACTGGCTGCACATTTTGGCCGTCTTAACATTAGCCGCCTTTCAGCTGGATGCTTCTTCACTGGATATGTCTTTTTTAATGATGTCATTTGCACTGCCTGTCATTGTTCTCGGTCCCGTATCGGGTGTGCTTGCAGATCGATTTGACAGAAAAATGATCATGTTTCTGTCTGAAATCGGCCGCACCCTCACCGTTATCAGCTGTGTTTATGTCAGTGAGCTTTGGCAGCTTTACGTATTGCTCAGCCTTCAGAGCTGTTTTTCTTCATTGTTTTCACCTTCTAAAAACGGCAAGCTTAAGGAATTGACATCAGAAGCTTTCCTTCAGCAGGCTGTTTCTATCAGCAGCATCATCGATAACACTGCAAAAATTTTCGGTCCCGCGCTTGGCGGCATAATGGTCGCCGCAGTCTCCATTCATTCCGTTTTCTTCATCAACGCGGGCGCTTTTCTTCTGTCTGCTGTCATTTTGTTTTTGCTTCCGAGAGATGCGTTTCAGCAAACACCCAATACACCTCAAGACAAAACATCAGCACTTGCTTCTATAAAAGAAGGTTTTCTATTTATGAAACAGACACCTCTTCTATTGACGGGCTTGTTCACGGCTTGCTTTGTTCTCTTCATATTGCAGATAGGCGATTCACAGGCTATTATTCTCATCCGCTCTTTTCCCGGTGCGCCGCCCGAACTTGCAGGATGGTGCATGGCCGTAAGCGGGGCCGGCATGCTGCTGACGGCGGCCATTGTAGGGAAAAGGCGAATTTCCTCTTATCTGCTTTATTTCACACTAGGGGCATGTCTGCTTGGAATAGCAACTGGATGTGTGCCATTTCTGGGAGGCCTCGGAATTGTCGGCACAGCACTTTTTACCTTCGCTTTTTTCATCATGGGAGCAGCTTTCGGCCTCGTCCATATCCCGTTTCAAATTCTTGTTCAGACGTCCGTGCCTGTTGATTATAGCGGCAGAGTGTTTGGCGCTATTCAGAGCATGACGACTCTCGCCTCCATTCTCGGCATGGCGGGCGGGGGCGTGCTGGCCGAATTGATCGGCGTATCTCTTGCTTTTCTGATCTGCGGCTGCTTGCTGATTGCGGCCGGATTGACTACACTTATAGGTAAGAAAATGGCAGAAAGCAGGCGATATTTTGTCACCGAAAGTAACAAAGGAGCACAAAGATAAACGGCAAGCGGAGATTTTAGAAGCCGCCAAAACCGTTTTTAAACGAAAAGGATTTGAATTAACGACAATGAAGGACGTTGTGGAGGAATCGGGCTTCAGCAGGGGCGGCGTCTATCTTTATTTTTCCAGTACAGAAGAGATGTTTCGCCGCATCATTGAGGCCGGCCTCGATGAAGGGCTCCGAAAGCTGGATGAATCAGCTGAAAACCGAAGTGTCTGGGATACTATTACCAGCTACCTCGATGGACTGACTGAAGGCCTGCGTGGAGCGGCGGATACATTGGCGCCGGTGCAATTTGAATATTTGGTGACTGCTTGGCGCAATGAAGAACGGCGCGAGTATTTGGAGAAGCGTTATGATCTTTTTGTGACAAGGTTTTCGAAGCTTTTGCAAAAAGGAATCGATCAAGGTGAATTTCAGCCGCTGCAGCCTCTGGCGACGATTACTAAGTTTTTTCTTAATGTGAACGATGGCATGATCCAGAACGCGCTTTATTTCAATGAAGATAAAGCTGATGTATCAGGAATGGCTGAAGCAGCTAAACTGTATTTAAAAACAGTATTGCAAGTGAATCAAACATAAAAATCACGGCAGGAACGTTTCTCCTGCCGTGATTTTTCAGCCTGCGTGGTCTCGCACTTCCATTTTTACTTTTCGCTTCTTCGGCTGATAGATTTTCCCTACAAACAAATATCCATATTTAAACTTGTTCAGTGCCCAGGATGTCAGGATCGGGCCCGCTGTGCAGACGGCAAACAGCAAGAAAACGGCCGGCACGGCGGGAATGTCTGGCATATTTAACAGCAAAACATAGCCAATGATCATAAAATAAGCGTGCAGCAGATAAATCGAAAAGGAATAGTTACTGATAAACATAATGATTTTCGGCACCTGCTTTATGTTAGAAAACAGGTGAAAGCACAGGAAAATCATACTTGTTGAATAAAGCATGATGTCAGGCCGCTTTGAGCTGATCATGCCGACCTCTCCGAAATAAGAAACAGCCACAACCAACGCGGCGGACCCGACCGCAGCGCCGTATACCACCCAGCGGTATTGATTCAGCAGCGCTAAAAACCGCTTGTACTCTTTTCCGCAGTAATAAGCGAGACAAAAGTAGAAAATCCAGCCTGCAAACGGAACCCAGAAGAACGGAAATGAACCGCCTTGTTCAGAAGCGGGTGCCGGACTGGCTGCTGAGAAATAGCCCAAATAAGCGGCTGTCACCACAAACGAAACAGACAGCACCCATTTTGGCGATGCTTTTTTCAAATACTCATGAAAGAGCATGTGCAGGATATAAAATTGGAAGATGACAAGAATGAAATAACCGATAAAGTTTCCTAAAAATACGTTTTCCAGATATTTCTGCACAAACGCCAGAAAAGTCAGCTTTCCCCCCATTGCACTGGCCATCAGCAAGGCATCAATGGCTGCGATAAACAAAAAGGGAATAAAAATCACTTTTCCTCTCTTCTTCAAAAACCCCTCCGGCACCCCGTCAGGATAAGAACGCGCCAGCAAAAACTCAGAGATGAAAATGAAAGCAGGCGTGCTGAACATCAGGAGTGTACGCAAAGAATCAACCGTGTGAGAAATATCAGCAAGTGCTTCCGCCTGAAGCATCAGGACCATTGAAATGATATGGAGCAGAACGACACTTAAGCACGAAATGCAGCGGATCACAAAAATTTCTTTGATTTGCATAACAGCGCTCCTTTATTTCAAATTTTTAGAAATCGATGGTTGTACCATAACACACCTGCTTCAATTGAAAAAAGTGCCTGATTTCTTATCTTTCAGTATGCATGAACGACTAAGACCCATAAAGACCCATAACTTTTTGGCATACCGCCCTCAGCCATTTGTCCCGTACAGCCGGTCTGCTATGCTTGACGCACGGGAACAGTGTCCTGTTCACTTTTTTGATTCCGCAAAATTACAAAATGCCTTTTTGATAGTAATCTAATCCGCGATTTGCCTCGGCATCCACGAGTGAAATTACCAAAAAATCCGGCGTTGCGGATGAGACAATTTGTCTCGAAGACGGTGGCTCCCGCATTTGCGAAAACCTTCAGCAATGAAGTGTTCATTCGGGAAGTGCTGAATAACTGTATTAGAACTTACAAAAAGGTCCGTGTTCGTTCTGACTTTCTGCTCTTTTCAACCTGTCAGAAAACAAAAAACCTGCTGTAACCAAACAGCAGGTTTTAACATAGCCGCATATCTTTGAAGCATCAGTTCGTATTTAATCCTCCGCCATTCAATCCTTCTTTGATATAGGCGTTGACTTGGCTATTAGAAAGCAATCCAATATGTCCAATGCCATACAGTTGGATGTTTCTGGCTCCTTGTAATCGAGACAAGCTATTGATGACAATTTCATCATTCAGACTGTAGATCGATGTATAGAGGATCTTTTGATTAGGATCTGTACCCGGCAGCGCAACAGATGACACTAAACCATTAGCCCCTCCGAGCGTGACAACATTTTGAATCTTATTGCCCCCGCCTAAATATTTTATAGCATACAGCGTATTGGCTCCTCCCATGCTATGAGCCACAATATCTACTTTTTTTGCTCCTGTTTCTTTTAAAACACGATCAATATATGCTGCAAGCTGCGGTCCGTTATTTAGGTTATTCCCTGTCTTATCATAAAAATCAATCGCATACAGTTTATTGCTTTGCCAGCCCTGAGAGATTAAGTAATTTTTAATAGCAAAAAAATTGTATGATGCACCGCTAATCCCATGAACAAGAACAACAGGGTTATGTGCTGTTTCTGCCTTTGCACTTGAAGGCGGAGCTGCTAGAATAGACAAAATTATTGATAGACAAATAGTTGATGCAATAAGTAATCTTTTCATTTGACGTTTCTCCTCAATTATGTATTTACCAGAATGATTATACAATTAAATTTAAACTTGGTAAATATAAACTTATCAGAATCTTCAATTTACCTATTATTTTGATTAAGTCCTAATTCTATCGATTGGCAGTTGTCTGCAGTACACTTGATCCATATACTCGAAAGAAACTTGAAAGGACAATAAGCGTAGGAGACATGCGGTTGTGTTCCCAGTCTCCCTTTCCTATAATATAGGGAACAGATGAAAGCTAAACATGAGATGGCATTCACTATTTTATATAGGACGAGTATCAAGAAGGAATTCAATTTTGTTTTCCGTATAAGAGAAAAGAACGATACGATTTTGCGGCAGGGCATTTAAAAAACTTCTGGTTTGCAAAAACAGCCATAGACACGGAGGACAGCATGAGAGTATTAAAATACGCCATATTAGGGCTTTTACGAAAAGGCGAATTGAGCGGATATGATATTACAAGTTATTTCAAAGCAGAGCTCGGCCAGTTTTGGAGCGCCAAGCACAGCCAGATTTATCCGGAGCTCAAAAAGCTGACAGATGAAGGCTTTATCACATTCCGGACAACGATTCAGGGCACAAAACTTGAGAAAAAAATGTATACCCTGACAGACAGCGGAAAACAGGAGCTTCACGTGTGGCTGACCCGCCACCACCCTATTCCGGAAACAGTGAAGGATGAATTTATGCTGAAGGCTTATTTCATTTCTTCTCTGTCACGCCAGGAGGCAGCCGACTTGTTTACAGACCAGCTACTGAAGCGCAAGGAGAAGCTCGCTGATCTGCAAGGCAGTTATGAAAAGCTAATGGCCTCAGCGGAGCCAATGTCGTTTCCTTCACCGGATTTCGGCCACTATCTGGTACTGACAAAAGCGCTGGAACGGGAAAAGAATTACGTATCCTGGCTGGAGCATATTTTAGCCATGATACAAGAGAATACCCAGGAGCGGCCTTAATCGAAGGTGACTGGCCGTCCGGCAAACAACACTTGGAACAAAGACTGAACCTGACAGAACACACGATATAATGATAAAAGCATCTGCCCGGAGGCGGATGCTTTTACGTTCGGAGCGCTTTCAGCCCCGCTGTGAAGGTGACGGCGGCAAAAGCAAGCAAGATGCCGCAAATGCCGAGTATATCCGTGATGGTTGCCCCGTTAGCGATAATTTCTGTCAGTCCGTTCATCGCCCACTTTTGCGGGAGAAAGTCAGCAACGGACTGCATCAGCTTCGGCTCAATTTCTATCGGCCAATACATTCCGCTCACCATACACGTCGCAATAACGAACAAGTTGCCGAAAGCAAGCTGCTGTTCTGGCGTTCTGACATGAGCAGCAATCATCAGCCCGATGCCAACGACTGCTAACAGAAAAAAGGATACTAACACGATCAGCGCAGCCGGATTGCCCCATCTGATTCCAAACAGCCAATGGGATGCGAGAAGCAGCATTCCAAATTGAATCCAGCCAATCACAAAGAATGACAGCACATACCCCGCTCCGATTTCCGCGCGGCTGACAGACGCGGTGAGCAGTCTCGGCCAGACGCCGCTTTTTCGCGCTTCTAATATCGTGCCGGCTGCCCCCATTATTGTCAGCATCACAAACAGAATGGAAAAGCCTGCAGCTCGTGAAGCTGTGCCACTTACACCCTTGCCTTCTTTTTTATCATTGAGAGATTCCCGTTTTACAGCTGGGGCGCTATCTCCATGATCTTTGGCGATTACCGTTTTATAAGCCGATTTCCAGCTCTCCCCCGCCGCCTCGGCCGCTGTTTTTGCCGCGGTTACCTGAATGTTGAGCTTTGCCAGCTTGCTTTCGGCATACTGTTTAGCGACTGGCGCTTCTGTCAGATCTGGACCGTGGCTGAAGACCAGCTCCGGCTTCTCTCCTTTTTCCAGCTTCTCTTGGAAAGAGCGGGAAATGGTGATGACTCCGGCAATTTTCTTTTGTTTCAGTTTTTCTGAAGCTTTGCTTTTAGTTATTGTTTGAAATGTATACATATCATCATGTTGCTTGAGCTCCCGGATATAATGCTGTGAAAGAAGCGTGTCATCCTGATCGACGATCGCAAGCCGCACCTTATCATCATTTCCGCCGAGCAGACCGCCGAATACAAAGGTCAGCAGCAGCGGGGCAGCGAACATCATTAAATAGTTCTGCGGCTTCTTAAAAATGAGAGAAAGCTCAACGCCGCAAATGGCTATGATTTTTTTCACCGTGTTTTACCTCCTTATCTTGTGTGAAGCCTTCTGATGCCAACAGCCAGTGAACAAAGACCGATTGCCGCAAAAAGAAGGACCGGCGTTTGAAGTTCAGCCCAGCCTCCCCCCTCCATTAAGGAAAGAAAGCCCTCGAGCGCCCATCGATTTGGCACCGCCTTTGAAACAGATTGCAGAAAATCCGGAAATTGATAAATCGGAAGCATAGAACCGCCGAGAACGGCAAGCACCTGAATTCCAAAACCTCCTAAAACATCTGCTGACTTCATATCGCTGATGCACGAAGCAAGAAGCATTGAAATGCCGGATACAGCTGCTGCGTAGGAAAGCCCCAGCACGCACACAAACAAGAGATTGTCTCCCCAGTCCACATCAAATATATTGATGGTCACAATAAGAAAAATGAAAAATTGTATAATGGCAAACAAATAGGTTCCGAGCCACTTCCCGAAGAGAATGGCGTATTTTTGTGCAGGCGTCATCAGCAGTCTGGCAAGGGTTTCTGTTTCCTTTTCCAGCAAAAATGATTTCGCGCCGACCGTCATATGAAACAGCATAAACATGCAAAGCATTGCCGCCGAATAGTATTGAAAACTGGTAACTTCTTTTGCGCCGACTGATTTCTCAGTAACAGCAAGCCTGGCACCCGCTTCTTTTTCAAGCGTCTTAGCAAGATTTTCTGCAATGAGGGCAGGATTGAGCTTTCCTTGTTTTACAGCTTCCGTCTTGGTAACATATTCCATCGAGGCGGATACCGCTTCTCGTACCGCCTTGTATTGGTCTATAAAAGATACTGCAGCCGTTTCTATGATAGAGCTTTTTAATTCCTGATCAGTGCCAGCATAGACAGCGGCCGGTTTCTTGCCGGATCCCCAATGTGCCGGGACGGCAATTCCGACATCAATTTTCTTTTCCGCCAGCAGCTTTTTCATTTCCTTTTTACTGCCGGCTTCTGTGACCTTGATCATCTTCATTTTTTCAAGTACGTCTGTTTTAAACATCTTCGACGCGCCTGACTGATCAGACTGGACATAGCCGACTTTGATTTCATCAATCTCGCTGCCTCCGCCAAGGATTGATCCAAGAGCGGCCCCTAATATGGCTGTTAAAATCAGCGGCATTAGGATAAGCATCATAAACCCTTTTTTGTCCGTGATTCTGATTTTGACATCTTTCCATGCGATCCATATTGCTTTTTTCATCGCCGCCCCTCCTAATCCCGCAATGTGCGGCCTGTCAGATTCAGAAACAGCCGTTCCAGATTTGGTTCCTGAACCTGAAGAGACAGGAGATTCGTTTGATGGGCAGCGGCTTCCGCGAGCAGGCTGGTGACTACTTTCTCATGGTGCGCCGCAGCAACCTCAATTTTGAGCTCAGATTCACTCACTGTCACATCATTCACATGGGCAAGCGAGCGGACAGCTGAAAGAAATCCTTCATCTGCCCCGCTGACAGTCATCTGGATGATCGTGTCTCCTCCAAGACGGCTGCACAAGTCGTTTTTTGTGCCGATCGCAATCATTTCTCCCTGATCAATAATGCCGATCCGGTCGCATAAATACTCGACCTCTTCCATGTAGTGACTCGTATAGATCACGGTCATGCCTGTTTCGTTGAGCTGTTTGACCGTTTCTAAAATATGATTTCTCGATTGAGGGTCGATGCCGACGGTCGGTTCATCCATGATAAGCAGCTCAGGCTTATGCATAAGGGCGGCGCCTATGTTAATTCTCCGTTTCATTCCGCCGGAGAATGTTTCGATTTTATCTTTAGCCCGCTCAGTAAGCCCTACATATTCAAGGACTTCTGTTGATCTTTTTTTGGCCTCTCCATGCGTGAGTCCATACATTTTCCCCCAGAATACGAGATTTTCTTGAGCCGTCAGTGTCGGGTACAGGGCGATTTCCTGCGGGACGATGCCGATTTTTTGTTTGGCTTTGTTCGTGTCTTTGCCGATGACATACCCGCCGACTGTAATCTCCCCTCCGTCAAGCGGCACAAGTCCGGAAATCATAGAAATGGTTGTGGACTTCCCCGCTCCGTTCGGTCCGAGAAGTCCGAACGACTCACCCTTTCTCAAGGAAAAAGAGATTCCTTTGACAATTGTTTTTTTTCCGTATGCCTTTTTGATATTTTCTGCTTGAAGCACGCCGTTTCACTCCTTTTTTTATCCCATTGCCATTGTAGAAGAGATTGAGGCGTGAAACATGTGGCGCCGGATAGAACATCGGGCATAAAAAAAAGGCCTGTGACAGGCCTTTTCAGGGCAACGCATATGCCAAACGTCATCTATCAAAAGACAGATACGCCATGTCTGACGGAATAAATGGCGGCTTGGGTTCTGTCTCTGACCGACAGTTTGCTGATAATGTTTGACACGTGATTTTTCACTGTTCCTTCTGTAATGTACAGCTTTTCGGCAATTTCTTTATTGTTCAGTCCGTACCCGAGCTCAGCCAGCACTTCCATTTCACGCTCGGTCAGGTCGAGCAGTTCCTTCGGTTTTTCTTTCTCTTCCGTTCCTTTCAGCTGTTTTTCTCGTTTCCATTCATTCAGCATTTGGGCTGTGAGTTCCGGCGGGAGCACCATTCCTCCTGATTGAACAGTCATCACCGCTTTCACAATCGTATCGGCTGACATGTCCTTTAACAGGTACCCGCTTGCCCCTTCTTCAAGCGCTTCGGCAATCAGCTCTGAATCTTTAAAGGTCGTCAGCATCAGCACCTTTACGCCCGGCAGCGAGCTGGTGATCAATTTTGTTCCCTCCACCCCGTTGGACACCGGCATGCGGATGTCCATCAATACGATATCCGGTTCCAGCTCTTTCGCCTTTTCAAAGGCTTCCTGTCCGTTTCGCGCCGTGGCGATGACATCGAGCTCTTCCCGGAGCTGAAGCAGAGACGCCAGCCCTTCTCTGACGATATCCTGATCGTCGGTAATGATGATTTTAATCATGATAAACTCTCCTTTTGCTGTGCGGGCCCAAAGCTCCATTTTTTATTAGCCAAAGAAAATTCCGCAATCACGGTAAATCCTTGATCCCGCTCGCTTTCAAAACGGATCATCCCGCCATGCTCGGCCGCCCGCTTTTTCATATTCAAGAGACCAAATCCCAGCGCGGCCTCAGGATTTCCTTTTCCGTCATCTTTAATTAAAAGACTGACTGTTTCCGGTGAACACGTGAGCTGAATCGAGCAGGCAGTGGCGCCGCCGTGACGTTTTGCATTGGTCAGCGCCTCCTGCACCGTTCTGATCACAGTCGGATGCAGAGACAGCGGGACCAGCGCAGGATCGCCGCTGACCGTCAGTTCGGATGTGACGCCCGCATTTTTGTAAAAGTCTTCTGTCAGTTGTTTCAGCGATTCAATGAATGAGGGATCGTTCTCCGTTTGCAGGGTTCGGACTGATAAGCGGATATCGCCGAGTGCTTCACGGGCGAGCGTTTCACAGACGCCGACTGTCTCATCTGCTTTTCGGCTGTCTCTTTTTTGCCATTCACGCAGAAGCTGCAGCTGGACAAGAAGCGCCGTCATTTTGTGCCCTACTGTATCATGGATGTCCCGTGCCATTCTGTTCCGCTCGTGAATGGCAGTGAGTTCTTCGACCTGCTTCGCATATAAATGCAGCTCCTGGTGTGCTGCTGACAGCGCCCGATGCGAATCCGTCAGTTCCTGAAACTGCTGTTTTGCCGTTTCTTGTGCTTCAAGAAGTTTGCGGATTAATTTGCCGACCACCCCGCAGAACACCACAAATGTCATGCTGGTGATGTGATCCATGACGTATTCATTGCCGGCTAGCAGATATGTACGTATGAGGACAATTGAAAACAAAATTGAGCAAAGACATAACAAAAACCATGCCATTTTTCTATTGAACCCGCGCAGAAAAAATGCGACAGCTACCGGGCATAGCATAATAATGAACAAACCATTGCCGGGAAACATGAATCCAAACGAAAAGCCGACCGTAAGATCAATCAGACAAAACCAGACGTCATACTTCTCTGTTTTCAGCAGAAAATGATTGGCTGCATACACGGCAGCTCCTAACGCTATAAATAGATATTCAAACCAGTTATCATCCTTTACGAGGGACAGATACATCGAACAGCTCACCATCAAGGTGAAAATTCTTGTAAATAAAAGAGCCTTCACGCTCATCACTCCTATAAGCAATTCCTTTCTTATCATACCTGCCTCTTGTTATTTTTTACAGATGTTTCTGGAAAATAAAAACCGCATATGAACTTTATGTCATATGCGGCGCTTCCACTTATTTATTTGAATTCAACCCAGACTGATCCTTGGTCTGCTGAACGCACGCAATTCTCAATCCAGCGGATGCCCTCGATCCCTGCATCAATGTCAGGATAGACTAAGTTGTTCAAGGTTTCTTCATCTTCGCGATTTTTAGCGTCAATTGCTATGGCAAACTTAAGATAAATATTGGCCCACGCCTCTGACAGCCCTTCGCTGTGTAAGGCGCCGAGACGTTCATCGGCGCTGCATGCACCATCTAAATATGGCATGCCGCGAACGAGTGTCTGAATCGGCTCTCCCTGCACTTCATACGTCAGTTCGTTCGGTTTGCTGTCCCACCATTCGATGCTTGCTTTAGAGCCAACAATTCTGATTCTGTGGCCATCCATACACCCTGCATTGATTGATGATGTCCACATCGTCCCGACCGCCCCGTTTTCATAATGCATTAGCACATGGGCATTATCCTCAAGCGGCGTGCGGCTGCCGACGAAGCTCTGGCGGTCACACAGCAGCTCTTTTATTTTCATATGCGGCATAATAAGCTGCGACATATAATACGTGTGGGTAGATAAATCGCCCAGCACAAAGCTTGGCCCGGCGATCGCAGGGTCGACACGCCATTTCTGTGCAGCGCTTATGTTTTCGCCTTCATCTGCTGCACAAAAACCGTGTGTGTACTGCAAGTCAACCACACGAATATCGCCGATCTTGCCCTGCTCAATTATCGCACGCATTTGAAGGAGCATTTGATTGCCGGAAAAACCGTATGTCACGCCGACAATTTTCCCTTTTTTCTCCGCGAGCGCTTTGATTTCATAGCCCTCTTCTGAAGTGAAGAACAGCGGTTTTTCACAAATGACATGCAGATCTGCTTCAAGCGCTGCCTTACAGATCTCATAATGAGTGCCGTTCGGAGTGGCAATCGATACAACCTCTATGCCATCCTCTCTTTTCGTTTCCTCCGCAAACATTGTTTGATAGTCGGGATAACAGCGTTCCGCTTCCACTCCGAGGTTCACCCCGAAGTCTTTTCCTCTTTCGGCATCGATATCAAAGGCGCCTGCGGTTAATTGAAAGGCAGTATTGTCTCTCAGCGCTCCAATACGATGTTTATATCCAACCTGGCTGAGCCGCCCGCCGCCTACCATTGCCCAGCGCAGCGGTTTTGAAATGGTTCTTTCTCCATTTAGCATGATGAAAACCTCCTATTGGCTGATGGTTTGTTTTAAAGCTTCTATCGATGTGCGGATGCCCGCTTCCGGTGACATCGTCAGGTCCTCCATTTCTAAGGAAACCTCACCGTCATACCCCATCATTTTTACGACTGAAAAAAATTCCTTCCACCACTGTAAATCCTGTCCGCAGCCGACAGCTACATAATTCCATGCCCGGTTTGCAGGATCTGTCACTTCTTTTGTTTCTAACAGCCCGTTAACCGCAGCTAAATGTCTTTCAATTCTGACATCTTTTCCGTGAACATGGTGAATGGCTTCTCCGAGCTCCCTTGCTGCGATGATTGGGTCTGCGCCCATCCATAACAAATGGCTCGGGTCAAGATTCAAACCGACCATCGGGCCGACTGCATTTCTGAGCCGAAAGAGAGTCTCAGGATTATAGACTAATTGAGAGCTGAAATTTTCAAGCGCGATTTTTTCAACACCGCAGGCTTCCGCTTTTTTGACAAGCTCCTTCCAATACGGAATCGCAACATCTTCCCATTGATAATTGAGTATATCTTTTAAAACAGGAGGCCAGCTCACTGTGTATGTGATCCAGTTCGGCACTTTGTCGTCCGGGCCGCCGGCTGGCAGGCCGCTCATCATGATCACTTTTTTGACGCCTAATAATCCAGCCAGCTCCATCGTTTTGTCAGTTACTTCTCTGTGCAATTTGCCCAGTTCGCCTGGATCCAAAGGATTCCCCGAGCAGTTTAAAGCGCAAAGTGTCATATTCCGCTTTTCCAGCGCTGCTGAAAATTCTTCTCTTTTGTGACTGCTTTGCAGCAGTTCATCAAGATTCAAGTGAGGCGCAGGCGACCAGCCTCCGGTTGTCATTTCAAGCGTATCAATGCCAAGCTCCGCGGCAAAATTGAGCATTTCTTCAAAAGGCAAATGTCCTAAACTGTCTGTTACATAAGATAGTTTCATTGATAGATTCCTCCTAGTATCTGCAGGTTACGATAAGTGAGTTGTTTGATTTTGGATTTCCTGATCATCGCGGCGGCCATACTGGCGAAAGGAGTGTTCAAGCTGTTCAAGTGACCGCCCTTTTGTCTCAGGCACATATTTTTTCACAAATAGAATCGCTAGGATATTCATAGCGACAAAGATAAAAAATGTCGCCGACATCCCAATATGATTGAGCAAAATGGGAAAGGTGAATCCAATGAGAAAGTTAGCTGTCCACAAGCAGAAAGTACTGATCCCCATACCAAGTCCCCGCACATGCATAGGGAAAATTTCTGAGAGCATGAGCCACGTCACTGTAGAAATGGCTGTCTGCTGAAATGCAAGAAACAAAACGGTCAAACTCAGAACAACATACGGCAGGGCGAGTGTTCCTTCAAGGACAATAGATAAAATCCCGATCAGCAGAAGAGCTGTCATCGTGCCAATCTGTCCGATGATCAGCATGGGCCGACGGCGGACTTTGCCGAGAAGCCATATCCCAAAAATGACCGCAATAACTGAAATAACACCGTTTGCAATATTGCCGATTAATGCAGCTTCTGTTTGAAAACCGGCTTCTCTCAGAATTTCTGTCCCATAGTACATGATTGAATTGACACCGGTAATTTGCTGTACGATGGCGATTCCGATCCCAATCAATAAAATGCGCCTGATCCACGGCTCTTGAAAATCATGAAAGCCTGCCTTTTTTGCTGTGCCCTCAATCGCATGTTTGATTTCTTTTATTTCCTGCTGTGCCCGGCTGTCTTCACGGATTTGCCGAAGCACCCGCAGGGCGTCACCCATTCTTCCTTTAACTGCCAGCCAACGCGGGCTTTCAGGCACGATGAGCATTCCAAACCATAACACAACAGCTGGAAGTGTCGCGATGACCAGCATATACCGCCATACATTTGCGCTCTCCCCCATTCTGCTGCCGATAATGGCGTTAAAGGTGTATGCCAGCAGCTGGCCAATTACGATCATCAGTTCATTTTGTGTCACGATTCGTCCCCTGCGTTCTGCCGGCGAAATTTCCGCTAAAAAGGTTGGAACCGTTACAGAAGCGCAGCCAACCGCCAGTCCGAGCAGAAAACGAAAGGCAATCATCACGGACGCGTTTGGTGAAAAGGTGCAGCCAAGTGTGGCTGCGATGAAGAGTAAGGCTAAATAAAGGATCGTTTTTCGGCGGCCGTGACGATCGGACAGACGTCCTCCAAACATCGCCCCAAAGGCTGCCCCGAGAAGCAGGGAACTCGCAACCAGTCCTTCTGTAACAGGTGTAAGATTCAGTTGACCTGCAGTTGCCATAAAAGGAAGTGCCCCATTAATGACACCCGTATCGTAACCGAACAATAGGCCGCCGAATGTAGATACCAATGTAATCGTTCGTAAAAGCCCTTTATGAGCTAAGCTTTCTTTTTCTTTTACAGCCTCTTTCTTTTTAGTACTCACGGCTTTCTTCCCCTTCTTTCAAGAATGGCAGAGCACCCGACACCAAGCATAAGCCAATGCATCCCTCCTTCAGCAACATTCATTGTTGTAACCGCTTTCTAAAAAGATTATAAGACAACGAGATTTCTCGCGTCTTTATCATATGAAGACATTGTTTTGTCATTTCAGGACATCTTATTCGTGCGGCTTGGCCTGTTCGGTTTTTTGAAAAGGTTTATTGATTTGAAATGCGGTCATTTTTGAATCTTTATAAAGGGAACGGAAAAGCCCTGGAGAGCTGCCGATTTTGGCGGAAAATATGCGAGTGAAATAATGTACTGAGAAACCGATTTCTTCTGCTATTTCTTTAATCGACAGAGTCGTTGATTTCAGCAGCTCGGCAGCTTTATTTATTTTTTCATTTTGGACAAATTCTGAGTAGCTGACGCCCAGTTCTGCTGCAAATAAACGTGATAAATGTCTCCCTGAGATATGAAAGTGGCTGGCGACATCCGTCAGCTTTAACGGCTGTGACAGATTGTCTTTTATGTGCAGTTTCACCTCTGTCAGCAAAGCAGAAGATGTGTGAATGGGCTGCTTTTGTTTCGAGCGATGGGCGGCCGGGAGAAAGGTTTGGATTAATGACAGGATCAATGCATGCGACAAATGAGATAGGATCTCTTTGTCAAAAGTATTGACAGGCTGCGCTGCTTGCAGCATTAATGTTTTCCAAAGCAGGCCCGGCGGTTCGCCAGCTTTCATTTGCATTGTGATAAGGGGACTTTGTTTCACTTTTTCCATCACTTTGATCCATTCGGCGCTTGACTGATCCTCGCTCAGCTCGAAAGCAACATAAAAAAGGAACAGACCTGTTTCACTTTTGATTTGGTGCAAATGATCCGGCTTTGACAAAAAAATCGTCTGTTCACGAAGCGGATATGTACGATCGCCTTCAAGGTAATATCCTTCACCTCTTACGACGTAACAAATTTCATAAAAGGAATGCTTATGAAGCAGTGTGTTATAGTGGTTCGTCATCGCTCCCCAATAGTGGACGTAAAATAAAACATCCTTTTGCTCTAAGCGATGCACATATTGATTTAAAGCGATTTTGCCCGTCACAAGGTGATTGAGTTCCATGTAAACGCCTCCTAACAAGTTGGTTCTCCCATCATAACAAGGCGGACAGAAATAAAAAATCCCCCTGCCGTTTTTTACGGGCAAAGGGATGACAGTTAAATCACAAATTTGATATGTGCTCCGGAGACAGGGTCTTTCACAAGAAAATGGTTTTCCGTTTCTTCAAGCGAATATCCAGCGTTTTTGACTCGGTCCGCCACACGTTTGAGTTCCTCCTGATAAGGCAGGACAACGGTGTAATAGTCGAGCCCGCTCGCATTTGCCGGCTTAGGCGGCGCATGTTTCCCAGCCCAGATGTTTAAGCCGATATGGTGGTGGTAGCCACCGGCTGAAATGAAGAGAGCAGACATGCCCGCATAGTCTCCGACAATGTCAAAGCCCAGCACATCTGTGTAAAACGCTTTTGCTTCTTTCAGATCGCTGACATGCAGATGAATGTGCCCGATGACCGTACCGTTTGGAAGCGTTGTTTTCCGCTCTTCTCCGGCCTCTTCCAAAAGGCCCTCGATGTCGACAGCAGTTGTTGTCATGACGTAGTTTCCTTCACGATCCCGCTGCCAAGTGCTGCGAGGACGGTCAGCGTACATTTCAATTCCGTTTCCGTCAGGATCAGAGAGATAGAGCGCCTCGCTGACAGCGTGGTCTCCCTGTCCGAGGGCAATCCCGTTTGCAATCAAGCGGGCGAGTGCGATACCAAGTTCCTTTCTGTTGGGAAGCAGAATCGCAAAGTGATACAGGCCCGTTACCGTGCGTTCAGGCAAGACGACAGCGCTTGGATTTTCTTCCAAAATAAGCAGGGGGCGTTTTCCGTCAGCCGTTAATTCAGCTTGGCGGTCCGTCTTATTCAAGACTTGAAAGCCGATCACGTTGCAGTAGAACTGAAGGGAACGCTCCAGACTGCGGATTGTGAGTTTGACATAGCCAATGGTTGTATCCTCATGAATGCTGGTCATGCTGTATGCCTCTTTTCTTATGCTGATACGTTTTCGTTCTTTTTTGCTTTAAACACAAATGGGTCCAGTGCCAGGAATCTGCTTCCAGTAAGCGCCAGGTGAATGGATGTCAAAAGCAGAAGGTAATCAAATTCTGCATTGCCCATGAATGGCGCTTTCAGCTTCACTGTAATAATGGCTCCGATCAATGTGAGAGCAAACAGAACACCTACAATACGTGTAGCCAATCCGAAAAAGACGAGCACTCCGCCAACGAGTTCAATCGCTGCGATGACATACGCCATAAAGCTTGGAAGGCCTATGCTGCCGAAAAATTGGATGGTGCCCTCCATTGCCTGAAACTTTGATAAACCGTGAACAAAAAAGATAATACCTGTGATGACTCTTAAAAGTAATGTGCCAATTTCAAATGATTTATTCATTTTTATCCTCCTTGATAAATGTTATCACTTACTTAATGTAAGCTAGTATATATACATAACTTGTTTACGTCAAGTAATTTTGTTACATTTTACGAAATTGAAATAAAAGTACTATAAATCTGTAACAAAAAAGACCTTTATGCAGGACAAAGGTCTTTTTCTTTATTTCTGAAATTGGCTTTCGTATAAGTCACTGTAAAATCCTTTTTGGCGTACCAGCTCATCATGGCTGCCTTTTTCAATCATTTCGCCGTCTTTTAATACGACAATCTGATCCGCTCTTTGAATGGTATTCAGCCTATGAGCAATGATAACGCTCGTTCTCCCCTCCATTAAACGGGCAAGCGCTTCTTGGATTTTCACTTCTGTTACGGTATCAATGTTGCTTGTCGCTTCATCCAAGATGAGCAGAACCGGATCGGCCAGCACGGCTCTTGCTATGGAGATCAATTGTTTCTGTCCTTGACTGATGCCCGAGCCGTTTTGCGTCAGCACTGTATCATATCCTTTTGGCATCCGCTCAATAAAGCTGTGGGCATTCGCTGTTTTTGCTGCGGCCTCGACTTCCTGATCGGAGGCATCGAGCCTGCCGTAGCGGATATTTTCTCTGATCGTGCCTTGGAACAAGAACGAATCCTGAAGCACAAACCCCATATTTTTTCTCAGGCTCGCCCTTGTCAGCTTTTTAATATCAATCCCGTCAATTAAAATGCTCCCCTCATTGGGCTCATAAAAACGGGCAAGCAGATTGGTAACAGTGGTTTTACCCGCTCCCGTCGGGCCGACAAAGGCGATTGACTGCCCGGCCGGCACTGTGAATTGGAGGTGTTTCAGTGTCTGATTGTTTTCCTCGTAGCCGAAGGAAACATTTCGGAATTCAATGCCGCCTGTTTGTATCGGCTGATGCAGGGCACTCTTTTCATCCTCACGCTCCTCTTTTTCATCCAGCACGTCAAACACCCGTTCAGCGCCGGCAATAGCGGACAGCATCGTATTAAACTGATTGGCCAGATCATTTAATGGACGCGTAAACTGTCTTGAGTACTCGGCAAAGACAACGATGGTGCCGATGGATATCCAGCCTTTCAGCGCAAACAGTCCGCCGATTGCAGCAATGATCGTAAAGCTTAAATTGTTTAAAGAGTTCATCACTTTCGGGATAAAGCCGGAAATCGTCTGTGCCCAGAAGCCTGAAGTCTTGAGTGCGGCGTTTTTTTCCAGAAATTCAGCTGTAATCTGGTCTTCCCGTGAATACGCTTTGATGACCTTTGCGCCTGAAATGCTTTCTTCAATATATCCGTTCAGCTCGCCAAGATTTTTTTGCTGTTCTTTAAACAGTTTTCCCGTACGGTTTGTGATCCATTTCAGACTCACCGCCATTACCGGAATGATCGTCAGCGTGATCACCGTCAGAAGCGGACTCATGTACAGCATGACGGCAATCGTTCCGACGAAAGTGATGACGCTCGACAGAATTTGAATCACCGACGTATTTAAAGTGGAGCTGACATTTTCGATGTCATTGGTCACCCGGCTCATCAGCTCACCATGCCGCTGTTTATCAAAAAACGGGATCGGCAGCTCATGCAGATGGGTGAACAGCTCGCTTCGCATTCTAAAAACTGTGCCTTGCGAAATCGTGATCATCCAATAGTTTTGAAACCAGAGTGATAAAGATTGAATGAGATATATGCCAAGCAGAATGAGCAGAACGGGAATAAGCCCGCTGACCGTCTGGCCGACGATGAAATGGTCGATGGCCTTTCCGATCACAAAGGGGCCGAGGAGGCCGAATATCGCGCTGATTACGACCATCAGCATAACGAGTATGAGCAGCCCTTTTCGTTCTGCCAGGTAAGACCAGATTCGTCTCAGGGTGCCTTTTGTATCCTTTGCTTTCGCCCTTTTTTTGGCGCGTTCTTTTTTATCGATTGGGATTTTGGGATATTGGAAAGGCTTGCGGATGTCTTTCAGCACGACTCGCTCCCCTCCCTTCCGAATTGTGACTCGTAAATGCGCTTATATAAATGTGAGTCAGAAAGCAGCTGGCTGTGTGTGCCTTTTTCTATCAGCTCTCCATCCTCGAGCAGCAAGATTTCATCAGCTTTCATGGCCGTTGTTATTTTTTGTGTAATGATTAAGGTTGTGCACTCATATGTGCTGATGGCCTCAAGCAGATTCGCTTCCGTTTGCAGGTCAAGCGCGCTTGTGCTGTCATCCAAAAGAAGGATGGAGGGTTTTCTGATCAGTGCCCTTGCAATAGAAATCCGCTGCTTTTGACCGCCGGACAAATTGACGCCTCTTTGTCCCAGGACGGTATCATATCCCTTCGGAAGCTTCATGATCGTTTCATGGATTTGCGCATGTTTGGCCGCTTCCATTATTTCATCAAGTGAAGCATTTTCTTTGCCCCAAGCAATATTTTCTTTGATCGTGCCTGAGAACAAGAGCACTTCCTGGGGCACAAATCCGATTTGCTTGCGAAGGCCCTCCGCCGGAAAGTCATCAATAGGCTTTTCATCTATGTAAATGCTGCCCGAATCCGGCTGATAAAGCCGCGGAATGAGCTGAAAAAGCGTCGATTTCCCTGATCCTGTCGCCCCGAGAATCGCGATCGTTTCTTTCGGCTTTGCGGAAAATGAGACATTGCGCAGCGCTTCTCTGTCCATATCCGGATATCGGAAGGACACATCCTGAAAGTCAATTCGGCCTGACAAGCGAGATGAGAGTAATCCTTCCTCCTGCTCGTCACCTTCTGTTTCAAGCACCTCGCCGATTCTGTCGCCTGAGGCTTTTGCCCGGGTGAAAATCATAATCAAAAACGGGAACATAGAAAGCGCACCCGTAATTCGTGTCGCATAGTTAATAACCGCAACGACATCGCCGACTTGAGAACCTCCGCTTGTGATGCTGTGAGCTCCCGCCCATAAAATAAAAAGAATGCAGAGGTTCATCAGCAGCATCAGCACAGGCATCGTAAATTCTACAAGCTGAAATGCCGAGACCGTTTTTTGCATCAGCATCGTGTTTGCTTTGATAAATCTCTTGACCTCATGGCTTCCGCGCAGCAGCGCTTTAATCAGCTTGATCGCAGTTAAATTCTCCTGCATGATCGTATTCACCTGATCCAGCCGCTTCTGCACAGACCGGAACAGCGCCCCGCCCTTTTTCAGTACCCAAAGCAAAAACAAAATCAGGATCGGAATCGTCACAAGAAGAAAAAAGCCGAGCTTCACATTAACGGCGAGTGACAGCGCAATGCCGCCCAAAATCATTAACGGCGCACGCAGCATAAACCTCAGGCTCATAAAAATCAGGTTTTGCACCTGTGTTACATCATTTGTCAGCCTTGTCATATAGGATGAGGACGAAAACTGTCCAAATGTTGAATAAGAGAAGGACTGGATTTTTTGAAAAAGCCCTTTTCTCGTATCGTAGGAAAAGCTTTGGCTGACATGGGCAGCGTAAAAGGAATTCAGCATCCCCGCCGCAAATGATAAAATGGTCAGACCGATCATGACCGCACCCCATATCCAAACGTGCCGCATGTCTTGCTTCAAAATCCCATCGTCGATGATTTTTGCGATCAATAGAGGCTGTACCAGTTCAACCGCGAGTTCCGTCAGCATGAGAATCAGCGCAATTCCCACCAGAAGTGAGTATGGTTTTAAATATGATAAAGCCTTTGACATGTAAAAGCCTCCAAATCCCTTATACTCGATTGTCTCTTTCTTTACTTTACTATGATGGTCTTTTTGACGGCAAACGAAAACCCTCCCAAAAAGGAGGGTCTGCTTTATTGATTTAATAGTTTTTCCACACGCTCCCGCATCTGCGGCACACTCAATCCGATAATCACCTGAAACGCTTTCCCGTTTCTGACGACGCCGTGTGCGCCAAGCGCGCGGAAGACGCTGTCGGGTTCGACCTTTTTTTCATCCTTGACGCTGACTCTGAGGCGGGTGGCGCAGTTTGTGACCTCGGTGATGTTGTCTTTTCCGCCTAACGCTTCGATGTACAATGCAGCGGTTTCATCTGCCGTTTCTGCAGCGGAGGCTGTTTCATCCTTTTTATTTTTTCTTTCTCTGTATTCTTGTTTCGAATACAGCTTTGTTTCCTGCTGATCGTCAATTTCCCGTCCCGGTGTGGCAATATTGAATTTGAGGATCAGAAATCGGAAGACGAAAAAATAAATTGCAGTAAATGAGAGTCCAATCAGAATTTGATACACATACGTCATACCGTGGCTGCCAAAGAGCGGAATCCAGTTCAGGGTAACCGCCTCAATTAACCCGCCCCCCATGTTTCCGACAACACCGGCCATATACATGACCGTCGACATTGTCGCGGCGAGTACGGCGTGAACCGCAAATAGGAAAGGAGAGATGAATAAAAAAGTAAACTCAATCGGCTCTGTGATGCCGGCGACGATGGCCGTGAGTGTGACAGGAATCAGCAGGCCGGCAACGAGTTTTTTCTTTTCCTTTTTGGCTGTGACATAAAACGCGAGCGCAATCCCCGGAATGCCGAAGATTTTTGAATTGCCGTGAAGCGCGAATCCGCCTTGCGGGAACAGCTCCTTCAGCGGTTTGGCGCTTTGTGAATATTCACCAAGGTGCTGCGCCCAATACGTGACGATCCCGCCTTCTGCCACAGCCGGGCCGTAGATGAACGGCGTGTAAATAAAATGATGAAGACCGGTCGGAATCAAAATCCGTTCCAAAAATGTGTAAATCCAAACGCCCACCGCCCCGGAAGCGACAAGAAAGCTTTGAAGCGACCCGATTCCCGTTTGGACCATCGGCCAGATAAAAGACACGGCCAGAGCGACCGGAATCATAATGAAGAAGGAAATCATGACGATATACGTGGAGCCTTGAAAGATGCCGAGAAAATCAGGCAGTTTTTTATCAAAATAGCGGTTATGCAAAAATACGACAATGGAAGAAATAAAGATTGCCCCGATAATGTTGGTATCAAGCGTTTTAATGCCGGCAATCATCGTTAATCCGCTCGTTCCGCCAACCTCTTGATTCATATCAACGCCAAAGGCGCCTCCCCAGACTGTCAGGATCGAGCTGACAAAATAATTAAACGTTAAATAAACCGTAAGCGCTTCCAAACAAGCGCGCGCCTGAGCTTTTTTCGCCAAAGCGACTGGAATGCCGATGGCGAATAAAAGCGGCATTTGATTAAATACCGTCCAGCCGCCTTGCTCAATGATATACCAGCACTGATACCAAAACCCGTCAGGATCAGCGAGCGGCCCCATCAGGGTTTCGTTTTTGAAAAGCGTGCTGACACCCACGATAATGCCGGCGAACGCAAATAATAATACAGGCACAAACATCGCGCTTCCAAAGCGCTGGACTTTTTGCATCATACCAAAACCCCCTGCTACTCAATGTCGTTTTTTTCAGCTTCTTTGTAATCAACATATGCGCGGAACAATGCTTCGCCAACGAGAAAAAACGGCGCAAAAGCGACAATTTCTTTTTTATCACTCAATGTCACGGGCTTGCTTGTCGCATAAAGATTATGCGGTGTGAGCTGGGCGAGGACATTGTTTTTCAAATTCGTAATGGAAATAAAGGGAACTCCCTTTGCGGAAAGCATCCTTGCCTGCGGAATCAGCTCAGGCGTTTCTCCGGACAGCGAAATGATGATAAACAGGTCATTCACCTTAAAATCATCCTGCATCTGGTCAAATTCATTTCTGCCCTCAATTAAAATCAGATACTTATTGAGAGGGATAAACATTCTTTGCAAATCATGGGCGCATATCTTTTGCGCCGTTCCGGACCCGTACACGAAAATGCGGTCCGCTTCATCAATCAGCTGGCACATGTCCGTCATGTCCTTTGTCCTTATAAATTTCAAATTTGCTTCAATATCATCCAGCAGCTTTTGAAAACTCATACTCTCGCCTTCTTCCGGCTGATCTTCCCACTTCAAAAAAACGCGAAATTCACTGTAGCCGCTGAAACCGAGCTTTTGGGCAAGACGCAAAATCGAGGAACGCGATACGCTGCATGCTTTCGCAAGGGCATCGATTCCAAGACGATAGCACGTGTTCTTGTGATTCAATATATATTTCAAAATATGAAAATCATTGTCATTTAATTTACTGTAATGCTGATTAATCAGTTCTTCGAGCTGCATATCAGATCCCCCCATTTTCTTTCTATTATATACAATATAGATTTCGAAAATGGGGGATTTTTCAGTTATGAGATACGGCTCGGGCTTTGATCAAGCTCAGGCCAGAAATCTTTGTTGGCCTCCAATAAATCTTCGAGAATAAGCCTTGCCACACGGGCGTTCGGCACTGTTTTTGAGAGAATGAGCGCCTGCCATAGCTTTTGGAAGGATTTTTCCGTCCACGCCTCAACTGTCAATTTCTCAACTGATACCTGCTGTTCCATCAGTCCTTTTTGGAACTGCGGAATGTTTCCGACTGTGATCGGTTCAGGCCCGTTTGAGCCGACGATACACGGCACCTCTACCATCGCTGTCGGGTCAAAGTTTGCGATTGCGCCGTTATTTTCAACGATTAAAAGCATTCTTTCACCTGTATTGTAGGCAATGGCGCGGGCAAGATCGACGATATATGACGCGTGATCGTCTATTTTGATTTCGCTGTTTTTAGAGGACTGCTCGCGTGCAATCATGTCGCATTGGCTGAAAATAAAGGCTTCGCGTCCTTCCATGACTTCGTTTGCCCGCGTATGGTTCGGATTTGATTTTTTCACCATGTCATCCGGGAACAGATAATATTGTAAATACGTATTCGGCAATGTGTCCGGATCGGCGGCCTGCACGTCACGCGCTTTTGCGAACGTGTCATTCCAGCTCGCCTCCACCGCCTCGGACTCTGCGTTCGGAATATACCCGTACTGAGACACATGTTCCTTCAGCTTCGGCATTAAATCATTGCCCTCTTGATCCTGAATGGATGTCCACCAGCCGAAATGATTTAATCCATAATACCGGACCTTCATTTCTTTTCTTGAGGACAGGCCGAGAATTTGCGCCATACGGTCTTCGATACCGACCGGCATATCACAGATGTTGAGGATTTTTGAGTTCGGTCTGAGGCGTCTCGTTGCTTCCGCCACAATCGCCGCCGGGTTGGAGTAATTCAGCATCCACGCATCTGGCGAGTATGTTTCCATGTAATCTAATATTTCAAGCACGCCGCCAATTGAACGCATACCGTATGCGATACCGCCCGGTCCGCATGTCTCCTGGCCCACAACTCCGTACTTCAGCGGAATTTGCTCATCAAGCGCACGCATCGCGTATTTCCCTACCCTGATGTGTGCCATGACAAAATCAACGTCTGTAAAAGCTTCTTCCGGGTCAGTCGTCGCTGTAAATTCAATTTCGGGTGCTTTTTCTCTGATAAAAACGTCACAGGCCCCCGCGATCCGCTCCTGTCTTTCCTTATCATTGTCATACAGCTTCAGCTTTCTGATCGGAAACTCATCCAAATGGTCTAAGAGCATCAGAACAATCCCGGGAGTAAATGTGCTCCCTCCGCCCGCTATTACGATTGAGAATGATTTTTTCTTCATATGACGACCTCCTTGATAACGTTTACATTTTATTTATATCATGTGACAGCTTGTCTCGTAATGCTTTTGGCGCACTTAGGTCATTTGATCAGTTTTAGTTTTTTTTCCCATTGAGCGGGAAATTTCTCACTTATCTATCAGTTCAACAATTTGATTTTTTTACCTTTTTTGTAATCTCAAAGTCTCATCATCTGTGAAATTTGAGTGAATATACGCCCTTCCAATTCTTATGAAAAGGTTCTTTTGTACGATTCGGATACATGCCGAATTATTTATAATCATTTATATAAAACATCCATTTGTGCGTTAATTTAGGAAAGGCAGGGGACAAAAGTTGGACTCACATAAAGTCATCGAGCTTGCAAATCAGTACAGTGCAGCCGCAGAAGAGGTCAGAAGCTCAAAAATGCTCCTTGACTCCCGGTTATCTGCATTGGGCGATACGTGGCAGGGAAAAGCAAGAGACACATTCGACCAGGATTTCGAGGAAACAAAAGCCGCCTACGAGCAGTTCGAACAGGAGCTGCTTGAAACAAGCCAGGAACTTAAGGCAGCTGCCGTAAAAATAGAAGAACGAAAAGCTGAGATTGCCAGAATGGAAGAATTAGAAAGAAAAGCAAGAGAGGAAAGACATAAACTCGAGAGGTGAATAGCGTGTCAGGAAACATTGCAGTTGATCCGGATAAGCTTGAACAGCTGGCAAATGATGTGGTCACAGAATTAACTGATATGGAAAACAAATATAAGGATTTGCATATGGAGCTGGGACAGCTGATTTTACAATGCGATCCCCGCTACAGCAGCTGTTTTTCGGGTGTTGGGGATGCTTGGAGCTCAGGAAAAGCACTCGTCAGCAAGCTGAGTGACAATGAGATATTCATCAGAAAAACGAGCGACAAATTTGTTGAGCAAGACAATATTTTACGAAAGCTTTATAACGCTTACGACAAATACGGAACGATGACAAGCTTAACCGCCCTGATGCTGACCCAGGGAAAATACTACGGATTAGGGCTTACAAAGTTTGTGAAACAGCCAAGCGGCTTACATACTGCACGGCATTCAAAGCTTCTATTGGACATTTCCAGAGCAGTAGACAGCTCCCGTTATCAAAAAGCAGCCAGAGTGCTTTTGAACCCAAAATATCTGTTTAAAAAGACAAACCGGCCATTTTCTGATTTGGTACATAAAAAGTTTACAAAATACTTTCCGCAGGACACGGTGGATTTTTCAAACAGCGTAAGGAGCTATACAAGAGGATTTGTTAATGAAGCCGGCGTACGCTCAACACTGAAGGATGTCGGAAAAACAGGCTTGAAATTCGCAAAAGGAAATGCCATTACAGCGACACTGATAACCGGAGCGACAGAAACGTTTGGAGCAGGCTTAAAGATCGCAGAAAATTACGCGAAATACGAAGACAAACCCGAAGTGCTCAAACGGGAAAATGCAAAAGCTGTTGGCAATGCAGTCAATAACACTATTTTTGTCGCTGGCGGCGCAACGGCAGGCGCTGTAATAGGCGGGGCGATCGGAAGTTTTGCAGGCCCTGTTGGTACTGTCCTCCTTGGCGCAGCTGGCTCTTATGTTGGCGGAGTGGTAGGAGAACAAATTGCCAAATTTACGGCAGGTTTTGCCGAAAAGGCAGCCTTAAAGCTGAAAGAACCGATTCATGCTGTTGTAAATACTGCCAAAAAAGGGCTGGAAGCTGCCGGTAAAGTCGTGAAAACGGTGAATGACGGCATAGATGCGGCCAATAAAACAATTCATAAAGGAATGGCCAAAGCAAAGAAAACGGCGGACTCGCTCATACACGGCGCAACTCATTTCCTTAAAGGCAAACTTTCATTCGGATAGGAGAATAAATCATGAATCAGTTTACGATCAGCTTAGAAGAGCTCATATTTTGTTTTTACAGCGAAGGCTTTTTTGAACAGGGCATGTCACTGAAGCAAGCCTATTTTCCTGAAATAGAAGATGAGCAGCTCGGATTTTTATTTGAAGCAGCCTGCCGTTCGCTTTTGGCGAAGGATGCTGCTGAATATCGGAATCATCAATACAGGTTAAAGGACGAGTATTGCCCGTTTATCCACGTATTAAATGACGCGGACTATACAGTGAAGCTTTCCAAGTTTGACGAGCAAGGCAGCGAACGGAATGTTTCCTGCCATGTTTCAAAATTTGGCACCTACTCCCATGAGCTTCTTTTTGATGAGCAAGTACATAGTATAAAAAAAATGGAATCAAGCGACGGATTACTTACAAAAACAGCTGAGTTTTTAAATATAATAGATACCGAGGATAAAAGCGAATCTATCCTGACTTTGACATCAAAAGAATTTGAAGCACTTCTGGAAGGTGCTTCCGAGACTCCCTCATACCTGAAGGAATTCCTTGGAAAACACGACTACCAAGAGGACATTACCCGGTTTATAAATGATTTGTCATTACGTAAAGGAAAGATGGATACCCTGATGCGCCTGTCTTACGATAAAGATAACGCACCGGAAGTGGATGACATGGCTTTTATCTTGCCCGGCACCCGCCATACTTGGCTTGTAACGGGTATCACCCAGAATGAATTTACTGTCATGGCTGCTCATAAGGATGTTGTAAATCAAATCATTTCAAAACCGAACGAGAATCTGAATTGATAAAAGGAGAAGAGCATTGGAAAATCAAGTAGTCGAAGTCAAAAGCAGAATGTTCCTGAGAATATGGGCTTTTGTCGGATCTGCCGGTATGGGGCTTGCTTGTTTATGGCTGTTTTATATGGGGATTACCTTTCAAACGAAATATTATCTCCTAGCCATTCCAGCAGGTTTTCTATTCACCTTGTTTTGTTTATATTTATTTATCATCTTTTTTCCTGCCTTTACCCCTAGGGGAAATATCATCTTCCGTATTAAAACCGGAAAAGATGGTGAGATATTCACTGACAAAGCAGCTGTGAAATTTGCCGATATCAAGAAAATTGAAATGAATCGCAATAAATACCGCTTAAAAGGGATTTTTCAGGAAGATGTCATAATTCAAACAACTGACCACAAGACAATTCGCATTCCGACTTGGAACATCATTCCAAACCCTTTGTTTTTTGAAGCGGTTGAACGTTATATTGTCCCACATATGAATGATGAAGCGAAAACGAATTGGATCGGTCAGTTTACAGAGATTCAGCGCAATGTGTATTTAAAGGAATTTGAGAATCATCCGAAGCTATAGGAGCAGCACATTGGAATCACATGATATCGAAGTCAAAAGCAGAATGTTTTTCAGAATCTGGCTGTTTCTCGCAACAGGCGCCGCCGTGATTGCAGGCGTGTGGCTGGTGTCAGAAGCCATTACGTTCGAATCCAAGTACTCTCTGCTTTATTTGGGCGGCGGATTGATGGCGATTGTCTATGGCTTGATCACATTTTCTATGGTTTTACCGGCGTTCACAAGCCGAGGACATGTTATTTTTCGTATTAAACAAGGGCCTGATGGGGAAATCTTCACAAAAAAACGCAGCGTGCCTTTTACTGAAATCAAGCGCATTGATATGGGACGCCATCAATACAGTTTGAAAGGGATTTTCTTTGAGGATATTATCATTGAGAAGAATGACGGCAAGATCGTTCGTATTCCGACTTGGAACATCATAGCTAATCCATTATTTTTCGAAGCGGTTGAACGTTATATGCTGCCCCATATGACGGAAGAGGCGAAAAACAATTGGATCAGCCAGTTTACGGAGATTCAGCGCAGTGTGTATGTAAAGGAATTTGAAGAGAATCCAAAGCTTTAACGCCTCTCTCTCCTTTATAATGAAATGTAATTGAAGTTTGAGGGGGGCGCGTGATGCTGATGACCATTCTTTTATTTCTCGCGGCGGGACTTGCAGAAATTGGCGGTGGCTATTTGATTTGGCTGTGGCTGAGAGAAGCGAAGCCCGTCGGATACGGGGCAGCCGGGGCGCTGATATTGATTGTATACGGCATTCTCCCGACGTTTCAATCCTTCCCTTCCTTCGGCCGTGTATATGCCGCTTATGGAGGGGTGTTCATCGTACTAGCTGTCTTTTGGGGGTGGCTTGTCGATCGGAAAACTCCTGATCTGTATGACTGGATCGGCGCACTGATTTGTCTGATCGGGGTTTGTGTGATCTTATTCGCGCCGCGAGCATAACAAAATGGCCTGCTTATGAAAGCGGGCCATGTTTGTTTAATCCTCTTTTAAGTTGTTCAGCAGCACTTCATGCTCCTGCTGCGGTTCGTCCAGCGGATAAATTCTTGCTGTTCCGGTTTCTTCATTCACATGCTGAATGTAAATCGGAACTCCGTTATAAGTTACTTTCTTCATATCCGGTGATTCCACGATTTCTTTCGCTCTCTGTATATTCATCTCAACATCCTCCTTCACCCATAACGTTTCCATTTCTTGAAAGAAGTATGCTTTATGATCCAGCGGTCATGTTAAATTTTTTCAATCGTTTGTAGAAGGTGCTGCGCGGAATGCCGCTGATTTTAGCGGCTTGGGAGACGTTTCCTTTTGCCGTTTCAAGCGCATTGATGAGGATATCTTTTTGAATTTGCTCACGGAGAGTAAGCGCCTTTGTTTCAGCCCCCTTTTCTTTTACGGGGCCGATCGGCAAGCCCGACGCTTCGAGCAATAAGGAAAGCGGCTCGTCACTCAGCCGTCCGTCCGGAAACCTGATGGAAAGGCGTTCAAAGACATTAAACAGCTCGCGGATATTCCCCGGCCACTTCCATTGCTTCAGTACGTCCAAAAAGGCAGGCGGAAGCTCTCCCGGCCATCCATTTTTCTGTGTGTAGCACGCAAAGAGGGCCTCAATATCTTCGAGGCGGTTCCGCAGCGGAGGAAGATGAATCGGGTAGACATGAAGGCGGTAAAACAGGTCCTCTCTGATTTTTCCGCTTTCTGCGAGTTCACGCAAATCACAATGTGTGGCTGCAATCACTCTGATATCAACCGGAATTTCTTTTGTCCCGCCGACCGGCGTAATCTTGCGTTCCTGAAGCACCCGTAAAAGCGCCACCTGCATCGAGTGGGAAATTTCTCCGATTTCATCTAGAAATAAGGTGCCGTGATTCGCTTTTTGGAAGGCGCCTTTGTAGCCATCTCGTTTCGCTCCTGTAAAAGCGCCTTCTGCATAGCCGAACAGCTCGCTTTCGATTAAATCCGACGGGATCGCTCCGCAATTCACGGCTACAAACGGGCCGTTCTTACGGTCGCTGTTTTCATGAAGCGCGCGGGCCGCGACTTCCTTGCCCGTGCCGGTTTCACCCGACAGGCAAACTGTCGCATCAGCCGCGGCCGCTCGTTCGAGGCTTTTGAGCATCGCTTGCGATTGCCTGCTTTGTCCGAGGACTCCATTGAATCGAAAGGCCGGCTTTTTCTTTTGTTCCGATAAATAAAAACAAGTGCCGCTGTCCCCCATGGTGACCGCTTTATCGATTGTAAAACCCCTTTCCTTCAACTCATAAAGATGCCGGCCTTGCCAATCCGGTATTGACGATCGTATCGGTAGGCTTGCGCCGATGATGTGCTGTTTGGCATTACAAAGCACGATCGGTACACGGGACGCTGTCCTATCAGCAAAGCGGCTGAGCAGTTCAAGCTCTTTCTCCCTGCTTTTGGCTGCCAATTCCCTTTCCGCGGCAAAGGCAATGGTCGCGGCAATGCCGAGCATATTTAGGGGTGTGTGCGCTGCCGGGCAAGAGATATCAATCACTCCCGCAAGACTGCCGTCCTCATAATGAATCGGTGCTGCTGAGCAATTCCAGTGATGGGAGGCGACAGAATAATGCTCTGAACCTTGAATGACAACCGGCTCGCTAATATGAAGCGCCGTTCCGATTGCATTTGTGCCAACCGCCGTTTCCGTCCAGCACGCGCCTTCGATAAAGTTAATGCGTTTGGCTTCATGGAGCGCGCGGCGATGCCCGTCAAGCGCCAGCACCACGCCGTCCGCATCAATTAATAGCGCCATCATTTCCATTTCTTTTATTGCAGGCAGCAATTTTTCCAGGTAAGGCATTGCGGTCGACAGAAAGAATGAATGTTTGTTTGACTGCTGATCCAGCTCCGTTTGCTGCAAAACCTTCGGGCCTTTTTCCAAATAGGGGTTAACCTCAGCCTTTCTGCAGCGATGCCAGGACTCGGCTATCCTTTTTCTTATTCGGGCTTCGTCCAGCACGCCGTCCTTCACAAAACGTTTCCAGGTTTGCAAATCGTTCGGGATCGAATTCATTCCTTGATCGTTCCTCCCTTACACGCCGTTTTCATCTATTGTAGGGGAAAAGTAAAGCGCTTTCAACAATAAAAAAGCCGGCGTATTCGCCAGCTTTTCTTGTTATGCATGCACCGCAAGCCCAATTGTGCTTAACAATGCTTCGTGCAGCGTTTCCGAGAGCGTCGGATGGGCCGCGATAAAATGCTCTGCCATATCCGCCGTCATTTCACCGTTCATGATGGCAGCCGCCTGGCCGATGAGCTCGGTCACATCCGGTCCGATCATTGAGACTCCGACGATTTCACTGAACTCCGGCTCAACCACGATCTTGACCTTTCCTTCCGCTTGATGTTTGATGAGCGCCTTCCCGTTTGCGGCAAAAGGAAATTCACCAATCTGTACTTCTCCGTAAACGTGTCTTGCCTGTTTTTCCGTCAATCCGATACATGCGATTTCCGGCGATGTGTAAATACATCGAGGCACGTTTTTTTCGTTCATTTTGATGTCGCGTCCTGAAGCGTGTGAAGCGGCGATGATTCCTTCATGGAAAGCAGCATGGGCCAGCTGAATGCCACCGATCGCGTCCCCGCATGCGTAGATATGAGGCACATTGGTCTGCATCTGCTCATTTACGGGAATACCTTTTTGGGAAAAATCAATTCCCGCCTGCTCAAGCTGTAATCCATCCAGATGAGGTTTTCTGCCGATCGCCACCAGTACATAATCGGCCTTCGTCTTAAACTCACGCTGTCCGCTTTTCCATATCGCCGTTTTGGCTGCTTGATCAACACGCTCTAACCGGGAGGAGGTATGAACTTCAACTCCGTCTTCCTCAAGCTTTTCCTGAAAGTGACGGGCGATATCCTCATCCTCTGCCGGAATCAGCTGGCCGGCTGTTTCAATGATCGTCACCTTCGTTCCAAGTCTGGCGAACAATCCGGCATACTCGCAGCCGATCACACCGCCGCCAACAATTACAAGCGAAGCGGGAATGTCTGAAAGGGCGAGTGCGTCTTTGCTGTCAATCACCCATTCGCCGTCAAACGGGGCAAAGGGCAGCTCGATCGGCTCTGATCCGGTTGCGATCAATATTTGTTCCGCCTCTCTGATTTCTTTTCCGTTCTCCCCTTTGATCAAGAGCTTCTTGTCAGAAAGAAAGGAAGCCTCTCCCTTTACGACCTGTATTTGATTTTTCTTCATTAAGTACTGTACGCCTTGGACAAGCTGGCTGACAACCTGCTGTTTCCTGCTCTGCATCTTGTTCCAATCAACCGAGATTGCACCAGGCGGAAGCTCAATTCCAAAGCGCCCGGCATGTTTGATTTTATCAAGTACGTTTGCGCTTTCTAACAAAGACTTCGTCGGAATGCAGCCTTCATTCAGACAGGTTCCTCCAAGCGAGCCTTTGTCAATGAGCAGCACGTTTCTGCCCTGCTGTGCCGCGGAGACTGCAGCGGCATAGCCCGCTGGTCCCCCTCCGATAATGGCTAGTGCCATGTTCTCACCTGCTTTTCTATAAAATTAACGCTGCCGGTTCCTCCAAATATGTTTTGATCGCCTTCAGAAACTCAGCGGCCGGAGCGCCGTCACAGGTTCTGTGATCAAACGTCAGGCTGAGCGGCAGTATCGTACCTCTGACAATCTCCTCCCCTTGAAAAACCGGCGTGTCATAGCTTGCTCCGATGCCGAGAATGCCTGTTTCGGGCGGATTTAATATCGGCGTAAAATGCTCCACGCCGGATGCGCCAAGGTTTGTGATTGAGAAGGTCGAGCCTTGCAATTCTTCGCTCCCCGCACGTCCCTCGCGTGCTTTTTTGGCGTTTTCTGAAATGGTTTTGGCCAGCTCAATCAGCGGCAGTTTTTCAGCATGACGAATGACAGGCACAACCAACCCTTTTTCAAGAGCAACAGCCATTCCGAGATGAACATGAGGATGTGTGATAATGCGCTCATTTTTGTAGAAGCTGTTCAGCATAGGGTGTGATTGTAGAGCGAGCACCGCAGCTCTTGAGACAAAATGAGTGATCGTCAATTTCGTGCCGTGCCGTTCCTCAGCTGTCGGCGAAAGCTGTTTTTGAAGAGCTGCCAGCTTAGTGATATCAGCCTTCATTGTAATCGTCAGCTGGGCGCTGTTTGACAAGCTTTCCTGCATTCTGGATGCGATCACTTTTCTCATGCCTGTAACTGGCGTTTCCTGCGCCTTTTGTTCGGAAACTGGCTCAGCCTGTTCCCTTTTTTGTTCAGAAAGCACCTTTGTGACATCATCCTTTACGATTCGTCCGCCCGGTCCCGTGCCCTTCAGATTTTTCAGGTCTAACCCTGCTTTTTCCGCTATTTTTCTGGCGACTGGAGAGATTTTCAGTCTGTCTTTTTTAGTGTTTGCGGGTTTGTTCTCCTGTTTAGGAGGCTGGGGATTGGCTTGCCTGCTAGCTTCAGCGGCTGGCTCTTCCGTTTCTTCCTGCACCGATTCATTAGCGTCCCCGATGTAGCAAATGGCCGTGCCAGGCGGAACCTCTTCCCCTTCTTTCACCTTAATATCAATCAGCGTGCCCTTTTCAGGCGCTTCGATTTCCATTTCAATTTTCTCCGACTGAATGCTGGCGATGCTTTCTCCCTTTTCAACCGGATCTCCCACTTTTTTGTTCCAAATCGATACTTCTCCTTGTTTCATGGCCATTCCCAACTTTGGCATCACTACTTTGACCGCCATATGTGTCCCCCCTTTAATTCACTGCCGGCTCGCCAAGCAATTCAAGCGTGACGCTGACGATTTTATCTGGTGTCGGCAAATATTGGTCTTCAAGCACTGGCGAAAACGGCACAGGTGTGTGCGGCGCTGTAATCCGCTTAATCGGCGCATCCAGCAGATCAAAGCCTTTGTCGGCCACAATCGCGGCTATATCTGTGGCTATGCTGCATCGCGGATTGGCTTCGTCAATGATGATCAGCCGGTTTGTTTTTTCTAACGATGTGAAAATCGCTTCCTCATCCAGAGGAGACAGACTGCGCGGATCAAGCACCTCGGCTTCAATGCCTTTTTCTGATAATTGTGCTGCCGCTTCGAGTGCGGTATTGACCTGCTTGCCGATCGCAAACAGCGTAATGTCGCTGCCCTCGCGTTTGATGTCCGCTTTTCCGAGCGGAATTGTATAATACTCTTCCGGCACTTCGCCTTTCATGTTGTAGGACGTTTTGTCTTCAAAAAAGAACACCGGATCGTTGTCTTCGATCGCCGCAAGCAGCAGACCTTTGGCATCATACGGACTCGACGGAACAACCGTCTTCAGCCCCGGAATGCTTGTGAAAAGGCCGTACAGCGCCTGGGAGTGCTGTGCCGCAGCCCGGAAACCCGCTCCGTATGTGGTGCGGACGGTAATCGGCACTTGCGCTTTTCCGCCGAACATATAGCGGAATTTTGCCCCTTGGTTGATGACCTGGTCAAAGCACGTGCCGATGAAATCGTTAAACATCAGCTCCGCAATCGGTCTCAGCCCTGTTGATGCCGCAGCCATAGCGGCGCCCATATAGCCCGCTTCAGAAATGGGCGTATCCAGCACCCTGCTCCGTCCAAATTCCTGAACGAGCCCTTTTGTGACGCCTAATACGCCGCCCCATGCTTCGTCATCCTGCAAATGATCGACTGCCGCTCCTCCGGCTACATCCTCACCGATCAACAGCACATTTTCGTCCCTTCTCATCGCAAGTTTCATCGCCTCGTTGATCGCGTCTGACATGCTTATGACTCTTGCCATCTTACATTCCTCCTTTTTCGTATGAGACATATACATCTGCCAGCAGCTCTGATTCTTTCGGATATGGGCTGTCTTCGCTGAAGGAGACTGCTTTTTCAATCGATTCTTTGACGCTTTGTTCAATATCTGCCAGTTTTTTTTCATCCCCCTCTTTTAACAGATAGTTTTTAAAACCTTGTATGGCATCCTTTTCTTCAAGGTGCTCAACTCTTTCATCCTTTGTTTTATAGGTTTGGGCATCTCCTTCGAAATGGCCGTAGTTTCGGTAGGTCATGCATTCAATCAAAGACGGGCCTCCGCCGTTTCTTGCTCGTTCAATCGCTTCCTCCGCTGCCTGATAAACTGCTAAAATATCTTTTCCATCCACGGTTACTCCCGGCATGTTATAGGCAGCTGCCCGATCAGCGATTGAATCACAGGCTGACGCGTACTCAAATGGCGTGGCTTCGCCGTAGCCGTTGTTTTCAGCGATAAACACAACTGGAAGATTCCATACAGCCGCTAAGTTGAGGCCTTCATGGAAGGTTCCTTGATTATTTGCTCCGTCTCCGAAAAAGCAAACGCTTACATTATTGGTCTGTTTATATTTAGCCGTGAGCGCTGACCCGCATGCGAGCGTAAATCCGCCCCCGACGATTCCATTTGCCCCTAACATACCTTTATTGAGATCGGCAATGTGCATCGACCCGCCTTTGCCTTTACAAAGCCCTGTCGCTTTCCCGAAAATTTCCGCCATCATGCCGTTCAGGTCACAGCCCTTGGCAATACAATGGCCATGCCCTCTATGTGTGCTTGTAATGCTGTCGCCATCATCTAAGTGAGCGCACACGCCTACAGCTACAGCTTCTTCACCGGCATACAAATGGACGAATCCGGGAAGCACTCCCTCTGCGAACAGTTCATGCACTTTGTCCTCAAAGCCCCTGATTTCCAGCATCTTTTGGTACATCCACAGCGCTTTTTCCTCAGTTAATGACAAGCCTTCTCGTTTTAACAGTTCCATTGTGTGTGCCTCCTTCTATTTAGGGTTCGCATTAATGAATGCAAGAAGTGTGCCAGCTATTGGATGCCTGTAAAATCAGTCTTCTATGTTGATACCATGAGACAGTTTGAGACAGGTGTCTCATTTTGTCTCGATATGAAACCATGTGTCTCGTTTTATTCCAAATAAAAAAGACCGGGCACTTGCCCGGTCTTTTGACGTCGATCGACATATTTATTTCCTCGGAAATCTTATCAACTTCCTAATGCCTCTGCATCGTTTTTCTGTATGGCGATTTCAGGAGTAAAATCAATTGAATATTTTACATAACCAAAGCCGCCGTCCCCATCCTTCTGCATGCAGTCTATCGTGCCTCTGAAATATGTATACCCTTTTTGATTAAGCGTTTTTCTGACGGTTTCCGCCATCGCCGCGGCATCTGTTTTTGTTTTTCCGCTTGCATCTAACTGTATCGTCAAACTTAGCGGCGCTCTTTCAGCCAATTGCTTGCTCCAGCTTGTCTCTAATGTGAACTGGGCGTTTTCAACGCTGATATCTGCTTCGGCTTTTATAAGTTGCGGAACGGCTTTTTTCAAATCTGTTTCGATTTCCTTTGATGCTTCTTGATTTAGATGTTTTGCAACAGACTCGGTATAGGCTTCTTCAATTCCATAGCAGGTTACCTTAGGATGGAGAAACCCCATCGCGCACATTTGGTAGCTTTGAGATTGGGTGTTTGCTTGAAACACATATTCCGAGGTTTTCGCGTTATAAACTCCATTCGTGATCTTGATTTCTTTTTGAGGATAGGTCTGTTTCACATATGATGTGAGCTTTTGCTCTGCGGCATTTTTGGAAAATGGATCACCGAATAAAAAATGATAGATATAAAAGCCGCTTCCACATACCGCAATGGCAAGGAAGCCAAACACCATTCTTTTCATTTTCACACCCTTTTCCGGTTATGTACGTATTACAGTTCTTGTTTTTCTTCAACCGCCCTGTTCAGTGCCTGAAGCATGTAACCAATGCCTTTGTACGGTGCCAGCGGCCAGCTGATATGCTGATGATCTCCGACGACCGTGCTCAGGACTTTACGATATTTTTTCCCGCCGAGCATGACGAGCTCTTCTTTTTCAAGAAAACCCTTTTCACGATATTGACGGCTTAACTTCTCCTCTGTCATAATCTCTGGATGACCGCTCCCGAATGCCACATCGTAGTTTTCCGGCACGATGTCATCAGGACGCAGGAACCCGTGCTTCGCCGACAAAATGACCCACTTGTCAAAAAAAGCTTTTGCATACCGCTCGCACGCCTGATGAAACGGGCTCAGGTAAGTGTCTTCCGCCCTCGTCGGCCCCGCATCAGGCTGAATATCCCAGATTTTTTTCGCGCCGCAGGGGATGATGCATAGTCGTTTCATATTGATTTTCGAACTCCTTTTGTCTTCTGGACTATCACAATGATTAAAATCCCGATCATGATCGCACAACCAACGGCGAACGTAATCAACGGATACAAAAGAGGAAATATGACATTGGGAATCACTTCATACATATCAGAATGATACCCCATTGAATTTCCTCCAACGTATGAAAAATTGAGCAGTTTTACACTCAATGGATCCTTGCTTCTATCAGAATAGCTTAGAAGCTTCTCCTTTACAGTCCCATCCTGATGAATCCTGATTATTTTCCATTTGCTTTTTTCAAGACTTATTTGATCGTCAGTTATTCTCTGAACAATGTAAACCAGATTTTGTTCAGTCTTTCGATCCTTTACCGTTAATATTTCAAGCCATGAAAAGTATCTCCCTCCTCTTTCTCGATTAGAAAGCCATACTTCAGAAGGTGATGAGAGATCTCGGCCGTCTAATTGATACTGTATGTTAACAATCTCTCCGGCAGGAACGTTTTCGTCTTTATCCCAGCTTGTCAGGGGCGCATGTTTTCCTGTTTTGGCCTCAATAATCCTAATATGATGATTAAATATGTTGATATTTTGAGTATCTATCGCAGGTTCATAACCTTGCTTGTCTTGATATGCATAATGAATGTCATAACGATTTGTTACGTTGTGATCTATTATATTTTCTCTCAATAGTACAAAGATAGGATAGGCTGAAATCACGATCAGCAGCAGACCTATACCTGTATAAAAATGCATTCTCTTCATTTGATTCTCCTCTTTTTTCATACCTATCAATGTACCATAAATCCAACAAATCGTCTCCTTTATTTGGAAAGCGTTTCGAATGACATAAAAAAAGAGGGGATTCCCCCTCTACTTCAACAGCTTCAATGCCGCTTGCTTCAGCAGCTGAACGCTTCGCGGAAGAATATCTTCCTGGATATCGAACTTTTCATGATGATGCGGGGCAGCGATGTCGGTGCCAATGATCATATATGTCCCTTTTCCTCCCCGCTCCTGAACTCTTTTGATCATATAGCTTGCGTCTTCACTTCCTCTTGAGCCGGTCTGGATGCCTTGCAGTGAGGAAAATCCGCCAACCTCTCCAGCAGCTTCTAGCACGGTCGAAACCATTTCCTCGTCACATTTGATCGGAATCGCTCCGCCGATGATTTCGACCTCATGTTCAAGCTCATGCATGGCTGCGCTGTGGGCGATGATCTTTCTCACCCGCTCTTCCAGATCGCGGTTGACCTCTTCTGAATCTGACCGCATTTCAATGATCATTTTCGCGTGCTGCGGGATGATATTGGCCGCTGTTCCGCCTTCAAGCACGCCGACATTGATCCGGGTATCGCCCGAGCTGAAACGCGGAATGGCATGTATATTTAAAAGCGCCGTCGCCGCCCCTAGCAAAGCATTTCTGCCATGCTCAGGAGCCGCTCCTGCATGTGAGGAGACGCCCCGGAAATGAGCAGCCATTTTCGTAGTGGCCAGAAATCCTTCTGCACCGCCGTATACTTCCCCAAGCGGCACATTAGTCCCCAGATGATGGCAGAGGAGATAATCAACATCGTCCAGCATGCCTTTCTCAGTAACGGCATACGCTCCGCGGACACCCTCCTCAGCGGGCTGGAAAATCAGCTTCAGAGTACCTGCAAAGTTTCGATGTGCCAGCGCTTCAGCAACGCCTAGCCCGATCGCGGTATGTCCGTCATGGGCGCATGCGTGCATATTTCCTTCAAATGCAGAACGGAAGCCCTTGGCGTGAGGACCATGGTCAGCATCTGCGCTTTCTGTAATCGGAAGTGCATCCATATCAAAACGAAGCGCAACGACGGGTCCCGGCGTATTCCCTTCAAGTCTTCCGATGACAGCGGTATATCCGCCTTTCATCGGCGCAATGATATCAGGATCGGCTCCATTTTCAATTGCACGGTCAAAAGCGCGCTTCAGTTCTTTTTCTGAAGGAACGCCTCTGCGGGCCTCGCCATCCATTGCGTCCTTGCCATATGTCACGTGATATCCCAGGGCTTGAAGAGTTTCCACAACCTTTCCGGCTGTGCGAAATTCTGTGAAGCCCAGTTCGGGATGCCGGTGAAAATCTCGTCTTATTTGAATCATATCCATATGTCTCCCACCCTTTGCCGTTTTTATTTTGCATAAACGCCCGGTCCGATCGGCCAGCCGAAAGCGTACCAAATGAACATCATGAGAAGCCACGCCAAGAAGAACAGAACCGTATACGGAATCATGGTTGAGATCACAGTTCCGAAGCCCGCATCTGATTTGTAGCGCTTATAGTAAGCCATCAGCATCGGCAAGTACGGATTCATCGGCGTAATGGTGTTGGTCGCGGAATCCGCAATCCGATAGGCAATTTGAATAAACGCGGGATGAAAATCCAGCAGCATCAGCATCGGGATAAACACAGGGGCCAGCAACGCCCATAAAGCAGAGCCGCTCGTAATAAACAGACTGACGACACAAGTCAGCAACGAAAATCCGATTAATACAGGAAACCCGGTTAAATGGATGGATTCCAGAAAGTCCGCTCCTTTTACAGCCATAAAAATTCCCATATTGCTCCACGTGAAAAAAGCGATAAACTGTGAAATAACAAAGACAAGCACAATAAAGCCTGACATGCCTTTAATGGAATCTCCCATCATCCTCGGGACGTCTGTCTGATCCTTAATGCGTCCGGCCACGATGCCATAGACAACCGATACAGTAATAAAGAACAGCAGAATGATGGGGATGATGCCTTTCAGAAAAGGCGAGGAAAGAATTGATCGGTTTTCAGGATCACGCAGGAGCGCTCCCTCTGGAACGACTAATAACGCAATGACTCCAGCATATAAAAGAGCCGCTGCCCCGGCCGCCTTCAGTGCTTTGATCTCTTTTCCCGTCAACGCCGCCATTTCAGGCTTGTATTCTCCGCGGTAGCTGCCAAGCCGGGGTTCAACGATTTTATCAGTAACCCATGCACCGATAAAGGCTAAAACAAATACGGAGGCCGCCATGAAAAACCAGTTATCGACAGCCGATACCTGCGCATTTTTATCGACGGTTTGTGCGACCTGTGTGGTAATGCCGGAAAGAAGCGCGTCTGTCCCGGCGATCATTAGATTGGCCGTAAATCCTGACCCTACACCTGCCGCAGCGGCCGCAAAGCCGGCAAGCGGATGACGCCCGGCTGCCATGAAGATCAGGGCGCCAACCGGCGGGATAATGACCCATGCCGCATCAGACGCCAGATTCCCTAAAATCCCGACAAATACGACGGAATAGCTGATGATCGCTTTCGGAACATGCGCCATCATCTTTTGCAGCACAGCCTCGATCAAACCGACGCGTTCCGCCAGCCCGATGCCGAGCACCATCGTGAGCACAAGTCCGAGAGGCGGAAATTGAACAAAGTTGTTCACCGCTTCCGTCAGCATCCAGTGAATGCCCTCGGTGCTGAGCAAACTCATAACGGCTACCTCTTTCCCGTCTCCCGGATGTGTCACTGCGTTTCCTGCCAGCAAAACAGACATGGCAATGATGATCATCGATAAGTAGATAAATAACATAAAAGGATCAGGCAATTTGTTTCCGATCTTTTCGATCCACTTTAATATTCCTTTATGCTCGATTTTTTGTAAAGAATCAGCGGTCATGACTTCCGGCAGATGTTTAGCCATAGCGCCCTCCTATAATCGGTTTTAGTTGATCTTCATTGAAATCGATTCACGGGAATGCAGAATGAAATAGACTGAATTTACAAATAATTCAACACCTGCTGATAACGCTTTTTCATCGAACGTGAATTTAGGATGGTGATGCGGATAGATCATCTCCCCGGTTCCCGCTCCCAAAGCGATATAACAGCTAGGCACTCGTTCAGAAAACGCGGAGAAATCCTCTCCGCCCATCATTGGCGCTAACGGAAATACCTGATCCTTCCCCCACAGATTCTCTGCTGCTTGTCTGACCAGTTCGGTTACGTTCGGATCGTTTACCACAGACTTGTATCCATGGCGGTAATCAAAATCATACGACGCGCCATGGGCTTCAGTTACGCCTTTTATAATGGTTTCCATGAGCGCTTCCGTATTTGCCCGGACTTCCTTTCGAAACGTTCTTACCGTCCCTCCAAGCGTCACAGTATCGGGGATCACATTGTAGGCGGAGCCCGCATGACACATGGTAACAGACAGCACCAGTCTTTCGGCAGGATCTGTATGTCTTGAGGCAATGCTTTGCAAATGAGTAATGACTTGTGAGGCAATCACAAGCGGGTCAATACACTGTTCAGGCTGAGAGGCATGCCCGCCTTTTCCTTTAATCGTGATATCAAAGTGATCAGAGTTAGCTTTGACCGGGCCTGATGCCAGTCCGATTTTTCCTAAAGGCATGGCAGAAAACAGATGGATGGCTATGCATAGATCAAGATGGTCCGCAACACCAGCCTTCACCATTTCCTGCGCTCCGCCAGGATGAACCTCCTCGGCATGCTGAAAAATAAAGTAGACTTCGCCGGTAAGCTCATCCTTTTTCTGAGACAAAATCTCAGCCGCCCCAAGCAGTATGGCGGTATGCCCATCATGCCCGCACGCATGCATTACACCTGGATGGCGGGAGCGAAAATGACTGTCATGCTCCTCTTGAATCGGCAGCGCATCCATATCAGCGCGCAGCCCAATTCGTTTGCCCGGCCGAGCACCGCTCAGCCGGGCAACGACACTTGTCCTTGTCGGGCGGCTGATCTCAAGATTTTCAAAAGAAGAGAGCGTATCATATACAAATTGAGCTGTTTTTTCTTCTTGAAAGGACAGCTCCGGGTATTGATGAAGATGTCTCCTCCATTCAAACACGTTCTTATATATACTGGCGTATTCATTCATCATGCTTCCAGCCTCCATTCTGTTTTAGAAACTCTTGCATTTACTTTATTGATTATATGGGGCTGGTTCAATTGGAATGTCAGACAATCTGACTTATTGAATCAAAAAAGAAGAGGAAATCTGACAGATTCCTCTTCGTCTGTTGTATTTTTGTACAGTGAAAATAAACATTTCCTAAATAACTAACTTATAAAACAAAAAGAGCGTCCTGCTTCGCTTTTACCGAATTAGAAAACGTTTACTGTTGCTCCGCCCCATCAAGATACTTACTCTCAAAGTCATCGAGCAATGCACGCACTTCATCTGTTGACTTAGTGTTCATGCACTGGTTTCTTAATTCACTTGCTCCGCGGAATCCGCGGAGGTAAATTTTGAAAAAGCGAGGAAGAGGCTTGTATGGACGCGCTTCTAATGCTGAATATTTATCATGAAGATCCAGATGCAGCCGTAAGAGATCAAGCAACTCCTTACTGCTATGCTCTTTCGGCTCCTTTTCAAAGGCAAATGGATTTGTAAAAATACCGCGCCCTATCATAATTCCATCGACACCGTATTGTTCAGCAAGTTTTAATCCAGTTTGACGGTCAGGAATATCTCCATTGATCGTCAACAGTGTATCTGGCGCTACCTCATCACGAAGTTTCTTAATCTCCGGGATGAGTTCCCAATGCGCATCCACTTTGCTCATTTCCGCTCTTGTGCGCAAATGAATGGAAAGATTAGCAATGTCCTGTTTCAATACGTGTGTCAGCCAGTCGCGCCATTCATCTATATCCGTGTAACCAAGTCTCGTTTTCACGCTTACTGGCAATCCGCCTGCTTTTGCTGCTTGTATTAGTTCTGCTGCAACCTCTGGACGACAAATAAGGCCGCTTCCCTTTCCATTTCCCGCAACATTAGGTACAGGACAGCCCATATTGATATCTAGACCCTTAAACCCTAGTTCCGCCATACCAATACTCATTTGGCGAAAGTTCTCAGGCTTGTCTCCCCATATATGAGCTACCATTGGCTGTTCATCCTCTGTAAAAGTCAAACGGCCGCGCACACTATCCTTCCCATCCGGGTGACAATAGCTCTCCGAGTTTGTAAACTCTGTAAAAAACACATCCGGCCTGCCTGCTTCACTTACTACATGACGGAAAACAACATCTGTCACATCTTCCATTGGTGCCAGTACAAAAAATGGCCGTGGTAATTCACGCCAGAAATTATCTATCGTCATTACATTCAAATCCTTTCATTATGGGATACGGCTACACCTTTATCCCAAAATTAAAAAGCTGACCATGCTTCTTTTACACTTATAGCATGCTTAAGCACTTCTTATCAAACGATAGTAAATTTTGAACATTTAAATCTTTACTAGTCACACATAAAAAGTGACAAAGTAAACCGACTAGAAAAGCAGTTTGAGTCATAGGGTCAGGTACATGATCCAAGTTTCAGTGTATGTTCCTGCAAATTTTCTTTCAATAGCTTGGGTGGGTTGCGCATGAAAAAGACCCAGAAATCGGCAATGTTCATTCTACCGAAATCCAGATCTGATTAGGAATTGATTATTTTAGTTAGACGATTTCAATACAAGCTGCGCCACTGCTTCAACGTGAGCCGTCTGCGGAAACATATCGACAGGCTGAATATATTCCACGCGATAGTCTTTCGACAGCGCCTGTAAATCCTTCGCAAGTGTGGATGGATTGCAGGAAACGTAGACAAAGCGTTTCGGTTTGACTTTTTTGATCGTATCCAGGAACGTGCTGTCACAGCCGGTTCTTGGCGGATCAACGATGACGACGTCCGGGCGGAAGCCTTCTTTCGTCCATTTCGGGAGCCAGTGCTCGGCTGTTCCTGTTACGTACGTGGCGTTTGTCATGCCGTGTTTTTTGGCATTTTTCTTGGCATCGTCAATCGATTCTTTGATGACGTCCATGCCGCGGACTTCCTTCGCTCCGTCGGCCACCCACATGCCGATGGTGCCGACGCCGCAATACGCGTCAACGACTTTTTCTTTCCCGGTCAGCTGCGCCGCTTTTTTCACTTCATCATACAGCTTGACGGTTTGCTCCGGATTGAGCTGGAAGAAGGCGCGGGCGCTCAATTCAAAAGATACGTCGCCAAGCACCTCTTGAATCACGGTATGTCCGGCGAGAGGTTTTGATTTCTCACCGAAAATAACAGAGGTTTTCGCTCCGTTTACATTTTGAATAATGGATTTCACCTCAGGCAGGCGATTTTGGATCGCTTTGACGATTTCTTCCTTGTGCGGAAGCGTTTCTTTTGCTGTTACAAGCACGACCTGCACTTCGCCTGTTTCAAAGCCGACTCTCGTCACTATCGTGCGAACGTCGCCTTTTCGTTTTCTTTCATTATAAACAGACACATTGAAGTCCTCTAAAATGCGGCGGACGATGCCTGTTGTTTTGTTGGTTGCCGGATGCTGGACGATGCAGTCTTTGATCGGCACGATATCATGAGAATCAAGGCCGTATAAGCCGGCAATGATGCTGCCGCTTTGTGAGCGTCCGATCTGGAATTGGCTTTTGTTACGATAGTTCCATGGGTTGTCCATGCCGACCGTTTCTCTGATATCCATGTTTTCGACTTTGAACTTCGTATGGCGCTCCAGAGACTGGATGACGATGTCGCGCTTTTCCCGAAGCTGCTGGCTGTATGCAAGATGCTGAAGCTGACAGCCGCCGCACTGCTCGTAGACAGGGCAAGGCGGTGCTACCCGATGCTCCGAAGCCTTGCGAATCTTCTTGATCCGTCCCTCCGAAAACTTCGGCTGCACTTTCGTCGCTTGGACGACAACCTCTTCACCTGGAAGCGCGCCGGGCACGAATACGACTTTTTTCTTGAAATAGCCGACGCCTTCCCCGTTAATCCCGAGACGTTTAATCGTCAGCGGAAAGGTCTGTCCGACTTTCAGTTCGACGGGCGCCTTTTTGTTTTGTTGGTTCACGTTGTTCTCTCCGTTTCTATATATAGCTTTCTGCAAGTAACAGAAAGTGAAATGTTTTTTCACATCTTTCTAGTATAACACGTTTGCACGATTTCCTTCATTGTGAGACGAATTATTCTATACTTCTCCACAAATACAAAGACGCATAGCTCAAATAAGGCTCCCACTCCCTGCTCATCGCGAGCATAACATCCTTTGCCGGTTTGTCGTCCAAATTGAAGTGGCGTTTGATCGCGTTTTGCAGTCCAATATCGGCCAGCGGGAATAAATTGGGACGTCCGAGCCCAAACATCAGCACGTTTTGTACCGTCCATGGGCCGATGCCTCTGATTTTGATCAGTTTCTTCATGATGTCTTCATCTGTCATTAAGGGCAGCTCTGACAAGTCGAGCGTGCCTTCGGCGATCATTCGCGACGTATCAATGGCGTATTCCGCTTTTCTCATGCTGAATTGGAGCTCGCGGAGATCTTGATAATCCAGCGCCGCAATCGTTTCCGGCTTCGGATAGCACCACACGCCGTCCTTCTGCTCGCCGAACGTATGGACAAACCGTTCTGTCAAGGTGTACGCAAAAGATAGATTCAGCTGCTGGTGCACAATGCATTTCATGATACAGTTGTACACGCTGTAGTCTAATACCAGCGGCGTGCCTGCATGCTCTTCAAAAATCGCGGAAAGATTCGTTTTTGAGAAATGATCAAGGACATGCTGCAAATCATTTTCCCATTGAAAAATCCGTTTGATTTCCTTCATCATGTCTTCCTGCTCTGTTTCCCCGCTGACGAGAAACTCGGGCTCGTCCGCATGGCCTAACGCCTGCACCTTCACAATACATACGTCACCGGCCTTATTTCTGATCGGCACTCTTATGTCCCGCGCTTTCAAATCAACTGCATTAAGAGGATCTAACGACAGCCTGTCGAGCACACGGTCAAAATGGTACGGCGGTGTGACCGATACTTTTTCTTTCCACATATGATCAGCCCTTTTTCCGTTTTTTGTTCAGTATACCATGCCGCTGGAAACCGGTAGAAAACACTGTATACTTTTCTGAAAAAGGCTGCATGATATAATGGCAGGTGGAGGGTTGTTTATGATCAACATTACCGCTATCACAACACAGCATCAGCTTTTGAAAAATATACCGATCGAACGGGTTGAACAGCCGGATATTGCGTGGTACTGGGTTGATTTTTACGGCCCGGAGGAAACGGAAACCGCGTTATTGAGAGATTTTTTTCATTTTCATCCGCTTGCGATTGAAGATTGCTTTCAGCATATGCAGCGCCCGAAGCTTGACCATTACGATGGCTATCGCTTTTACGTGCTTCATGCGCTGAATCAGGAAACACTTGAGACCGAGGAAGTCGATATCTTTCAAGGCGAAAAATTTGTCGTCACCTTTCATTTACACGAAACGCCCGGTATCGCCAAAGTCCGGGAGCGATTATATGCTTCACCGGACATGTTTAAAAAAGGGCCGGGGCATATTTCTTACATGATCATGGATCAGCTTGTTGATGAATATTTTCCTCTGGTGTACAAAATAGAAGACCGGCTGAATGAGATTGAAGACAGCCGCAGCCACAAAACATACGGGACACTGATGAGCGAGGTGTTTGAGCTCAGAACTGACCTATTGCATCTCAGGCGGACCATTATTCCGATGCGTGATTTGCTGTATCGGATTTTAAGCCTTGACCATGTGAAGGAGCAGCGGGAAACAAAGGCATACTTCAGCGATATTTACGATCATTTATTAAAGCTTTCAGAAATTGTGGAATCTAACCGCGACATGACGTCCGATTTGCGTGACAGCTACGTGACACTGAATTCGAACAGGATGAATGCGATTATGATGACATTGACCATCGTGTCTACGATTTTTATCCCGCTCACGTTTATCGCCGGCGTTTACGGCATGAACTTCGACAACATGCCGGAGCTTCACTGGAAATACGGATATTTCGCCGTGCTTGGCCTGATGGCCGCTCTTGTGGCCGGCATGCTGATATGGTTTGTACATAAAGGATGGTTCAACATCTTTAAATGAGGACAGCGTGAAGCTGTTCTTTTTATTTTGGTAAGCCGATTTCCAGCATATCCTGTTCATTTTGTATATAATGAAAAAAATGTTCAGGGAGTGATCATATTGAAAATCGCTGTGATCGGACTCGGCAATATGGGACAGCCCATTGCCCAGAACGTGCTTCAAGCAGGCTATCGTTTGACAGTATACAATCGGACGAAAGAAAAGACGGAGGAATTCGCATCCCAGGGCGCCCAAGTGGCAGAAACGCCGCGCCAGGCGGCCGAGACCGCTGATATTGTCGTGACAATGCTTTCCGATGACAATTCTGTCAGCAACGTGACGTTCGGCAAAGACGGATTGATTGAAGGGTTATCAGAGAATGGCATTCACATTTCGATGAGCACGATCAGTGTGGAGTTCTCAGAAAAACTCGCGGCCGCCCATGCAGAAAAAGGACAATCCTTCCTTGCGGCTCCTGTGCTGGGAAGGCCGGATGCAGCCGCAAAAGCCGCCCTTCGCATTATAGCGGCAGGACCCGCGGAAGCAAAAAAAACAGCAAAACCTCTGCTCGAAAGCTTGAGTCAGCAAGTGTTTGACGTCGGCGAAGAAAGCAAAACAGCAAATGCAGCGAAAATCAGCATCAATTTCCTGCTCGTATCCATGCTGGAGGCGTTATCTGAATCATTCCTGTTGATGGAGAAATACGGATTAGAGCAAAAACAATTTTTAGAGATCGCCAACGCGCTTTTCGGCTCCCCTGTATATCAAAATTACGGAACGATCATGGCCGAGCAAACATTTGAGCCGGCGGGCTTTAAAATGTCATTAGGGTTGAAGGACACCAATCTGGCGCTCGCCGCCGCGGAGCAGGTTTCTGCAAACCTCCCTCTTGCCGAGCTGGCGAAAGGCCATTTTGAAAGCGGTATTGAAAAAGGGCTTGGAAACCTAGATTGGGCCGCTTTAATAAAATGCATAGAAAAATAGTAAAAGCCTCTCCATTGCGGAGAGGCTTTCATGTTTACAAAGACGGCAGCTTCATTTCTTTCTCAAACATCAAGTCATCAATGCTTTTAAAGGTATAGCCTTGTTTTTTCAGGTCGGTAATCGCATCGTCCAGCGCCTCGGCATTGTCCTTGGAGACAGTGTGAAGCAGGTAAATCGCACCCGGATGCGCCTGTTTGATCATGTGGCCGTAGGCGTATTTTTTCCCTTTTTGATGATTGATTTTCCAGTCGACAAAAGCGACGGACCAGAAAACGGTTTGATAGCCCATGCGTTTTGTTTCTTTCAGCACATATTCACTGAACACGCCGCGCGGCGGCCGTAAGTATAGGTTGTCCTGCTTTCCCGTGATCTTATAAACTTCCTCGTTGACTGAATCAAGCTCGTCCTGAATTTGGTCTGCTGTTTTTGTCGTCAGATCCGGATGGTGAAAGGAGTGGTTGCCGATGATATGCCCTTCATCCGACATCCGTTTGATCAGCTCGGGCTGATCCTTCACGAAATGCCCGGTGACAAAAAACGTTCCTGTCACGTGATGTTTTTTTAAGACATCAAGCACCTTTGGCGTATAGCCATTTTCGTAGCCGTTATCAAATGTTAAATAAATTGTTTTTTCTTTTGTATTGCCTAAATAAAACGCGTCATATTTTTTGATCAGGCTGTTCAGCTGTTTTCCCGCATCTGGCGGCTGATGATTAACGCTTCGCTTAAAGCCCCAATTAATCGGCTCATTCGGTACCGCATCTGCCTGTTTTGCTCCTGCTGCAAGCAGGACGGCGGCGCAGCATATTGCACACATCCACTTCATGGCCAGCGCTCCTTCTGCATTTTTTCTTATTTTACAGAAAGGCGCCCTGTTTTATACTTACGCTTTATGCCAATATAAAAAACCGCGGCATGCGCGGTTTTATTCCCAGTCTTTTTTAAATCGTTCATATTTGGCTTCCAGGTCATCCAGCATGCCGATGAGCCTGTCTATATCTTCAACGTCTGTTGCTTCAGGGTCTAATGAATCGATGACGTTCATAAACATGTCTAGTCTGTTCTTTAAATAATCAAGCTGCTGATCTTTATTGTTTACTGCGTTCCCCATTCTGCGCCTCCATTCATTTTTTATTATGGTAGCTCATTTTTTGCCGTTTTTCAATCGCCCCGCTACTTGCGATCTTGGCAAATCAGGTCTAAAATTAACTGTTGGCAGCGTTAGTATGCCTCATTTATAAAGGAGTTAGATAGTCATGACACAAAACACGAAGCTGCGTCCGATTACACCTGAGTTCGACCCTTGGGAAGCCTATATGGATGTCGACCAGTATGGAGATATGCAGCTGACGAACGTTGAATTTACAACGACGACACTGTGCAATATGAGATGCGAGCATTGCGCTGTAGGCTATACATTGCAGCCCAAAGACCCGAATGCTCTGCCAATAGATCTTCTGTTAAAACGGCTGGAGGAAATTCCCCGCCTCAGATCCATCAGTATTACAGGCGGAGAGCCGATGCTTTCATTAAAATCTGTAAAGGAATATGTCGTGCCGTTATTGAAATACGCCCACGAGCGCGGGGTGCGGACCCAAATCAATTCAAACCTGACTCTCGATATCGAGCGATACGAATGGATTATTCCGTATCTTGATGTGTTACATATTTCTCATAACTGGGGAACGGTTGAAGAGTTTGCGGAAATCGGTTTTGCTATGATGGACAGAAAACCGACCTTCGAGCAGCGCGCGCGCTATTTTGATAAAATGATCGAAAACAGCCGCAAGCTAGTGGATGCCGGAGTGATGGTATCAGCGGAAACGATGCTGAACAAACGCACACTTCCGCACATTGAGCATATTCACCGCCAAATCACAGAAGATATGAAATGTCAGCGTCATGAAATCCATCCGATGTATCCGAGTGATTTTGCGAGCGCCCTTGAATCTCTCAGCCTGAAGGACATGAGACAGGCGATTCACCGTTTGCTAGATATTCGTGATGAAAAGACATGGATGCTGTTCGGCACACTGCCGTTTTACGCATGCAGTCCTGATGAAGAGGATCAAGAGCTGCTTCGCCGGCTTCGCACGGCGAAAAACGTGACAGTGAGAAATGACCCTGACGGCCGGTCGCGCCTGAATGTCAATATTTTTGACGGGAATATTATTGTGACCGACTTTGGCGATACACCGCCGCTCGGCAATATACAGACGGACAGCCTGCCTTCCGCCTATCAAAAGTGGAGAGAAACAAAGCTGGCCAAAGAACTGAACTGCCACTGCCCGAATGTCCGGTGCCTCGGACCAAACGTTCTCGTCAAAAACAGCTACTACCAGGATACAGATTTTTCAAAACGTCAAGCCAGGAGTTAGATGCGGATGGAAGAAACACTTACGGAGATTTTTCAGAATAAAATCGTTGATATTCTCCTCGTCGCCGTCATTTTGTGGATCGGTGTTTTTATCATTAACCGATTGGTGCAGTTATTTTTTAAACGGACGGACTTTATTGAAGAAAGAAAAGAGAAAACCATTGAAAGCCTTGTCCGTTCTATCACCCAATATACGGCGACGATCGGTTTTATCTTTTATGTTATTTCTTTATTTGTGCATGATTTCGGCAAGATTTTAGCCGGGGCGGGCGTAGCCGGTATCGTCATTGGTTTTGGCGCCCAGTCACTGATTAAGGATGTGCTGGCGGGTGTGTTTTTAATTTATGAACGCCAGCTTCATAAAGGCGATTATGTGACGGTAAACAATTTATTTAACGGCACCGTCGAAGAAATCGGCCTGCGCTCGCTGCAAATCCGTGAATGGAGCGGAAAGCTTCTCACCATCAGCAACGGCGAGGTCAGACAAATAGAAAATTATAATATTGATTTTATGCGGATTACCGAATCCTTTCTCATCAGCTTTAAAGAAGATCCAGATCGTGTATACAGTGTGCTGGAGGAAGCGTGCGACATGCTGAATGAAGAGCTTCGCGATTCACTGAAGCGGGATGAATTCGGAAACCCGACAGAACCTTTTCAAATACACGGCATCACCGCTTTGAATAAAATCAACCGCGGAGTGGAATTTACCGTAAAGGGCATGGTCCGGGATGAAGATTATTTCAGCGCCAGCCTTGCCGCCAGACGGGTTCTCGTTCGCCAGCTGTACCAAAACAATGTGCAAATGCTTGAGGAAGCTGTAAGAATTGAAAGAACCCAATAAAAAAACTGATTCCATTATAGGAATCAGTTTTTTATTTATCTCGGCTGTGAGGAAAGCTGGAAGCTAAACGTGACATGGTCTTGAACCGGAATCCACGCGCCGATTCCCTGTGACGTGACATTTTTCACAACAAGTTTTCGTTTATTGCCTTTGAGCACTAAATAGACTTCTCCGTAAGTCACTTTCCCTTTTTCATTCACAGCCGGAGCATATGCGTTTAAATAACCGAGTTTTTTCGGAGCGACTTTATAAATTTGGTCTCGTTTTGTTCCCGCTCCGATGACCGTTTCAAATGCAAGCGGAAGATTTGTTTTTTTCATCGCCTTCAGCATCATCATGCTTTTGACATCTTCCGTGTTTGGAACTTTTGCTGTCAGGCCGCCCGTTACTCTATATTGCTGCTCTTGGGCATAATGCATTTCAGCCGTTTGTTTTCCGCCGCGGTTATCCGCGCGGTTTGTATTGATTTTTTTATATTCCCAGTTGGCGACTGTTTCATTGGATTCATATCCAAGCGCCCATTTCCCGAGAAATATTGTGGCCCGGTAGCCGACCGCAAGCGGTGTGCCAGAGACCGTAGACTCGTTCAGCATTTTGATAAGGTGCGGATTTTCGATCTGTACCTCTGATGAACTCAGCAGTTCCTTAGCCAGCTTGCTCGGCTGAAGCATCGGCTGGTCCTGTGAAGCATTCGGATACGTGTTTTCTTTCGAAATGCTTGCTACAGAATTTGGCACCTTAAACTGCTTCTTCGCGTGGATGGGCTGAACGCCGAAAAAACTAAAGAATAACAACACAATAAGTGTGGAATGAAATAGCTTTTTCATCATATCACTCTTTCTATCGCATTTTCCCTTAGTCTTTTCATCCCGCTTTGTTGTTATCCATCATTTTTTCAGGTTAAAGAAGGAAAAAGCCGATCGCCATAATGACATAAGCCGCTAGCAGCGTGGCACCTTCAAACCAGTTGGAATCACCATCATTCGAAATGGCAATCATCAAGAGAACGGAAGACACCATCGCGACAAGCTCCGGCAGTGTAAACACAAGCGGCATGCTTACCGGGAAAAAGATGGAACAGATCACAAGAACCGGTGCGACAAACATAGCAATCTGCAGCGTCGAACCGACTGCAATTTCAACTGCAATATCCATTTTATTTTTATAGGCCATAATGATGGCTGACGCGTGTTCCGCCGCATTACCGACAATCGCAACGATGATGACCCCGATAAACAGCTCGCTCCAGCCGAACTGTTCAGCAACCGAGTGGAATGTGTGCACCAGGTTTTCGGATATGTACGCCACGACAATTGTTGCTGCAAACAAAACAATCGTGGCAACCTTCCCTGACCATTCCGGCTGCTCCTCTTCCTCAGGCTGGACAGCATTGTTCGGCTGATATACACCGCGGTGCGTGACAAGCTTAAAGTACAGAGCCGCCACATATAACAGAATCAAAATGATGCTGATCCCGATGCTTAAATTAAGCTTGCTTGTATCCCCCATTCCAACCGAAAACACCTCAGGAATTACGAAAGCCACAATAATGGCGAAAATCAAAAGCCCTGAATTATGGCGTGCATCATGGATATTAAACTCCTGCCGCTTGTATTTTAAACCGCCGACAAAAAACGATAAGCCCGCAACCAGCAGGAGATTTCCCAGCACTGAACCTGTTAAAGAGGCAAGCACGATTCCTGTAAGGCCTTCCTTTAATGCAAATAGCGAAATAATCAGCTCAACCGCATTTCCGAAGGTGGCGTTCAACAAACCGCCGATCCGCGGCCCGGCAATAATGGACAGCGATTCTGTCGCTCTTCCCATATAGCTTGCCAGAGCAATAATTGTTACACAATAGACTGCAAAGAGAATGGCAGAAGGCCAATGCATCAAACTGCCGATAACAGAAAGCGGAACACCAGCCGCCACTAATATAAAAAAGATACGATTCATAGTGAATTGACTCCTTTTGTATGACTTGTTTTATTTTTATTCTTCACAAAAATCATCATGATTACACGAGGTCAAATGTTTGCGCGCGATATAGGCTTTTTTCAGGTTGCCGGCTTTTGGAAATCGGTGTACGATCAACATAGATCTCACAAAGGAGAACAGACACGATGTCACGAATGCATTTTTCTATTCTGGTTTTGCTCGTTTCCATATCCGGTTTTTCACAAGGCATGCTGCTGCCCGTCATCTCGATTATCTTTGAAACAAATGGTGAATCAGCGGCGATTAACGGCCTGCATGCGACTGGACTCTACATCGGAGTGCTATTGGCTTCTCCGTTTATGGAGGCCCCGCTTAGAAAACTGGGTTTCAAACCGCTGATCGTCATTGGCGGAAGCATCGTCATTTTAAGCTTGTTCGGGTTCATTTGGCTTCAGTCGGTTTGGATGTGGTTCCTGCTTCGTCTTTTCATCGGGATCGGCGACCATATGCTTCACTTTTCTACGCAAACGTGGGTGACCTCCATGTCGTCAAAGCAAAACCGCGGGAGAAATCTTTCCATTTACGGACTCTCCTTTGGTCTTGGTTTTGCTGCGGGCCCGTTTATGGTCCCGTTTGTTAAGCTGAGTCCGGCACTGCCTTTTATCGTGTCAGGCTGCATCAGTTTGCTTGCGTGGCTTTTTGTTTTCTTGCTACAAAATGCATACCCGGAAACCAGCCCTCACGAAACCAAATCAGACAATAGTTTCAGACGCTTTTACCAGGCTATGCTGTTTGCATGGGTGGCGTTTATGCCTACGTTCGGGTACGGATTTCTGGAGACTGCATTAAACGGCAGCTTTCCTGTGTATGCGCTGCGTCTGGGTTTATCTGTGGACGCCGTCGCTTTGATTCTTCCTGCATTTGCGATCGGAAGCATTATTTTTCAATTCCCGCTCGGCATTCTCAGCGATAAATACGGAAGACGGAATGTGCTGCTTGTGATTTTGCTGACGGGGGCCTTTTGCTTTCTCATCGCAGGCGTGTTCCCTTTTCCTTACGTGATCGGCTGCTGCTTCTTTATTGCGGGCATGGCAGTCGGGTCAACCTTTACACTCGGCATCAGCTTTATGACAGACCTTCTTCCGTCCCACCTGCTTCCGGCGGGGAATTTGCTTTGCGGCATTTCATTCAGTCTCGGCAGCATTTTCGGGCCGATTGCAGGCGGCTGGTATATGCAGACCTTCGAAAGCGCTAACTTGTTTTATTTGATTACCCTCATTCTGGCCGCTGTCTGGCTCGCTATCGCTTTAGGCAAACCGAAAATCTGGCCAGCTGCTGAGACCTATTCTTCCTCTTCATAAGAAAAAGCCTCCTGACACAAAGTCAGGAGGCTTTTGTTCTAATGATAGCCGTTTTGTCCGTTGGCACTTCCGCTTGTTTTATGACTCGATTTGCTCTTTGAGTTCTGTTTGTTATGGCTTCCGCCTTTTTTCGTATGCTTTGTCATCACGTTTTGCCCCCCGGATCATTTTTGAACTGAAGTTCCTTTATAGGGTGCGCTAATTGTAGGGATTTTCATCAGGAAGCTTTTTACGTTTATGTAAAAGCGCGTTGATTTCTCCCCCTAAAATAATTAAAATCCCGCTTAAGTAAAACCAGATCATCAGGACGATGATCCCCCCAATGCTTCCGTATGTGGCGCTATAGTTCGCAAATGTACTGACGTAAAACGAAAACAGGGTGCTGACGACAATCCAGCCGATGGCCGCAAACAGCGCACCCGGCATTACAAAGCGAAGCGACAGCTTTTTGTTAGGCGCGATGACGTACAAAGCGGAAAAAACAATCAGCAGCACAAGCGGGCTGACTCCCCAGCGGATCGCAGTCCAGATGGATAAAAACAGGTCCGAAGCGCCGACAAAGTCCGCAGCAAGCATTCCGATCTGCCGGCCGAATACCGGCAGAAGCAAGGCAACTAAAATGGTAAACACCATGGCGATCGTCAGAAAAATTGAGGTTAGACGTACAATGATAAAAGAGCGGTTTTCCTCCACTTCATACGCGTGGTTTAACGATCTGACGATGGCATTCATTCCATTAGACGCAGACCATAACGCCGCGATGATCCCGAATGACAGCAATCCGCCGTTTCGGTCATTTAATGTTTGGTGGGTAATGGATTCAACGAGGGACATCGCACTTCCAGGAGCGTATTGTTTTACAACCCCCAGCACGTCATCTGTAGAAATCGGAAGATACGCGGTGAGCGTCAGCATAAAAATCAAAAACGGAAACAGCGATAACAGAAAAAAATACGCCAGCTCCGCAGATTTGCTTTGCCCCTCATGAAGGGTGTATCTGCCGAACAGCTCTTTCAGAAAGTTCATGTCGTCTCACCTCGAATGTTTGATCATTTATCTTTTGTAAAATGTTCCTTTGTTTCCTGTACCAGCTCCATCACTTTCGGCGTTGTTTTCTTCAGCTCTTTGACTTGCTGATTAACGAAGCCGACTTCATCTGACAGCGTCTGGGCCAGCTGTTTTGCTTCATCAATTTTTGTCATGACATTGTTTTTCAATAGTTCAGGATTGTTTTTGTACAGAGACATTTTATGCTTGCACGTCATCCATCTCATGCCGCAGGCCTGTCTCGTCGGCTTATGGAGCAAGGATAGCGCCGCACCTGCCGCAGCTCCGAGAATGACACCTTTCAGCAACCAGCGTTCATTGTTCATGATGAACTCTCCTTTCCCTCACAATTGTTTTTCTTCTTGAATGGATGCAAGCAGATGCTCACAGCCTGATCTGATCAATTGATAGACCTCGTCAAAGTTCCCAGTGTAGTAAGGGTCGGGAACGTCCGCAAGATCTGAATCATCAACGTAGTCAAGCAGCCTCTTGATCTGTGCGGCTTTTTTAAAACCCGCCATGCTTCTCAGGCTTCCGATATTTTCTGCATCCATCGCAATGATGTAATCAAAATCGGTTAAATCCTGTTCGCGCACCTGGCGCGCCAGCATGCCTTCAAAGCTGATTCCTTCTCTGCGCAATATCTCCTGCGTTCCTTCATGCGGAGGATTGCCGATGTGCCAGCCGCCGATGCCGGCTGAGTCTGTTCTGATTTTCCCCTCTAATCCTTTTGTTGCTGCCAAGTCCCGAAATATCGCTTCCGCCATTGGAGACCGGCAAATGTTTCCCAAGCAAACAAATAATACGCTGATCATGTTGTGCAACCTCCCTATTCTTTGCCCATATTTCTCTAAAAAGAAACCTTTACCGCTATCTTAGTAGGATGTTCAATCACTTTTCAACTGATGTCACCACTTTTTTGAAATAAATGGACGAAATGAGAATAGGGTTTTTTTCTGATGGAATTCTGTTAGAATAAAACATACCAAATGACGCGAAAGAAAGGATGTAATCATTTGTCCAGCCAAAATACAGAAACATTAACTCAAATGATTGAAGAGATTTCACAAAAACTGAACATGCTGAATGTCGGGGTTATCAAAGCAGAAGACTTCAGCGACGAAAAAATAGAGGACCTCACCTACCTTCATAAAATGGTGATGAAAAAAGAAGCATTCAGCCCGAGCGAAATGCAGGCGATCGCTCAAGAACTTGCATCACTTCGAAAATAATGGGGCTTGCCGGCATCCGGCAAGCCTTTTTTCTTATTGATGAAGATGATTCTTTTTGCTTTCGTTTATTAGGGAGCCGGAAAGACGCGGCAGCAAGGCGCCGCGCTTCCTGAGACCGGCGAATACAGCAAATGGCCGAATAAGATTTTGAAGGAGTACTAGAATGAAAACGAAATACGTCAAAACAGCAACCGGAATGTACATCAACTACTTCTTGCTCGGAATGGTCAATATCATTCTCGCATCCAACATGTCCTCCTTAACGAAACAGTGGAATACCGACCCGACAGGCATCAGTTATGTGATTGCGGCTATCGGATTCGGCAAGCTGCTGACATACGGAATATCTGGCGTTTTATCAGATAAAATAGGCAGAAAACCGCTCATTGTGGCTTCCGCCGGAATGATGGCTGTCTTTTTAATCGGTATTCCATTATCACCGAGTTATGAACTTGCGTTTGTGTTTGCTTTATTAGCCGGAGTCGCAAATTCGGCCATGGACGCAGGAACATATCCGGCTTTAACGGAGCTCTTCCCAACTGCTCCCAGCTCGGCGAATGTCTTGGTAAAAGCTTTTATGTCTCTCGGGGCCGCTCTTTTGCCGCTCCTGATTACAGTTTTGGCAGACCATAGCCTATTCTACGGATATGCATTTTATTTGCCGGCAGCTGTCTATGTGCTGAACATCCTTTGCTTATCAGCGGTTTCGCTGCCAAAAAAACAGAAACAACCCATCAGCACCGGGCAACAGGGATCTCCTGCTTTCTTATCTGAACCCGACATGAAGAAAGAAGGCGCCGCGCTGATTATCATTGGTTTTACATCAACCGCTTTATTCACAGTCTCTCAAATCTGGCTTCCAAGCTTCGCCCAAAAGGCTGCAGGGTTAGCTGAATCAGCTTCCGTACAATTGCTGAGCTACTATAGTATAGGCGCTTTGGTATCTGTTTTATTATTAGCCCTTCTGCTGAACAGATGGGTAAAACCGGTGATGGTTACGCTGCTGTATCCGATTATTACATTATGTACGCTTGCCGTTATGCTGACAGTTCACGTCCCAGCTGTACTGGACATCACAGCCTTTTTCTTAGGATTTTCAACCGCGGGTGTGTTTCAAATTACCGTTACATTAATGACAGAGCTTTTCTGGAACCGCAAAGGCACTGTCACCGGAATTGTTGCGACAGCTTCAAGTATTGCGTCGATTCTGCTGCCGATTGCCACCGGGCTCATCGCAAAAGCGGGAGGCATAGCCCATATCTTTATGTTCGACTTCGGCATTGCCGTCATCGGAACAGCAGCTGCTGCCTTTTTGTATTACAGATACAATAAACTGACCGCAGGTTCCAAGCTATCATGAAAAAACGGACGTCCCCGCAGGGCGTCCGTTTTTGTTATTTTTCAAGCAGTGCCAAAGATTCGCGGTTAAATGCAGGAATGTCATCCGGCGTGCGGCTGGTGACCAATTGATTTTGGCAAACCACGACTTCCTGGTCAACGACATCGGCCCCAGCGTATTCCATATCTACACGAATGGACGTATAGCCTGTCGCTTTTCTGCCTTCCAGCGCTTTAGCAGTAATCAGCAGCTGCGGGCCGTGACAAATCGCAAATACCGGCTTTTTGTCCGTCATAAACGCTTTTGTAAACTGGACGAAACGCTCATCGGCACGAAGCTGGTCAGGTGAAAAACCTCCCGGAATTAAAAGTGCGTCAAAGTCGGAAGGGTTTACGTCATCAATGGACGCATCGACTGTGACTTGCGCATTTCCCTGCTTGCCTTTTACGGTTTTCCCTTTTTCATTTTCAATAACGGTCAGCTCATGCCCCGCTTCTTTAAATGCTTTTGCTGGTTCAGTATACTCGCTGTCTTCGAAATAATCTGTCAGCACAACTGCGATTTTTTTACCCATGATTGATAACCTCCCCCTAATATGTCTACATAAAACACTCTACCCCAGCCACAATATAATAAACATTTTGCAGAGCTGACAAACGATAAGCATAATGACCCAATTCACATCACCCAAAGATGATACATAATACTTATTTTTCTCCCTTTTACAATAATCATAAAGAAACATCTACAAATGCTTACAAAATATTCTTACAATAGAACCAGTAACACAAATTTCGTTGAAAGGTGGAGAACTGGTGAGAATACAGAAAAGACGAAAAGACGTCAGTAACATTCTCCGTATTCTGCTGCCCCCAATTATGATACTTAGCCTAATCCTCCCAACACCGCCCGTTCATGCAGAAGAAAACATGGCTCCTCAAGTGAATCTCAGTATTTTGGCTACAACTGATATTCATGCCAACATGATGGATTACGATTACTATAGCGACAAAGAAACGACAGAATTCGGGCTTGCCAGAACGGCACAGCTGATCCAAAAGCACCGCCAGGAGAACCCAAACAGCCTGCTCGTGGATAACGGTGACTTGATTCAAGGAAATCCGCTGGGCGAATACGCAGTGAAATACGAAAAAGACAACATTATCTCCGGTGCAAAAACCCACCCGATTATCAGCGTCATGAACGCGCTGAAGTATGACGCAGGAACACTTGGCAATCATGAATTCAATTACGGGCTCGACTTTCTTGACGGTACGATAAAAGGAGCCGATTTCCCGATTGTAAACGCCAATGTTAAAACAACTGGCGGTGAACACCGTTATACGCCGTATGCAATTAACGAGAAAACAGTCACAGATGAAAACGGAAACGAACAGAAGATCAAAGTAGGCTACATAGGTTTTGTTCCGCCGCAAATCATGACCTGGGACAAAAAGAATCTCGAAGGACAGGTTCAGGTGCAGGATATCGTCGAATCTGCCAATGAAACGATTCCGAAAATGAAGGCAGAAGGCGCGGATGTCATTATTGCCCTTGCCCACACTGGTATTGAAAAGCAGGCGCAATCGTCAGGTGCAGAAAACGCCGTTTTTGACCTGGCCACGAAAACAAAGGGCATTGATGCGATTGTCTCGGGCCATCAGCACGGACTCTTCCCTTCCGCAGAATATGCGGGTGCCGCTCAGTTCGATGTTGAAAAAGGAACCATTAACGGCATTCCGGTCGTCATGCCAAGCAGCTGGGGCAAATACTTAGGCGTCATTGACCTCAAGCTTGAAAAAACAGACGGCTCGTGGAAGGTCGCAGATTCCAAGGGCAGCATCGAATCAATTTCCGGCAGCGTCACATCCAGAAAAGAAGCCGTCACAAAAGCCATTCAGCAAACACATCAAAACACGCTGGAATATGTCAGAAAGCCTGTCGGAAAAACAGAAGCCGACATTAACAGCTTCTTTGCACAAGTCAAGGACGACCCTTCTATTCAAATTGTGACAGATGCGCAAAAATGGTACGCAGAAAATGAAATGAAGGATACCGAGTATAAAGATCTTCCGATTTTGTCAGCAGGCGCGCCGTTTAAAGCCGGCGGCAGAAACGGAGCCAATTACTATACAAACATTCCGGCCGGGGATCTTGCGATTAAAAACGTCGGAGACTTGTATCTGTACGATAATACCCTCCAGATCGTGAAGCTGACCGGTAGCGAGGTGAAGGACTGGCTCGACATGTCAGCTGGCCAATTTAATCATATCGATCCGTCAAAAGGCGGCGATCAGGCCTTGCTGAATGAGAATTTCCGCTCCTACAACTTTGACGTGATTGACGGCGTCACCTATCAGGTCGATGTCACAAAACCGGCTAAATACAACGAAAACGGAAAAGTGATTAACGCGGATTCAAGCCGGATCATCAACCTTTCCTATGAAGGCAAACCGATCAGCCCGAGCCAGGAATTTCTCGTAGTCACGAATAATTACCGGGCCTCCGGCGGCGGCGGTTTCCCTCATCTGACGAGTGATAAGATTGTCCACGGCTCCGCAGTTGAAAACAGACAGGTACTGATGGATTACATTATTGAACAGAATACATTAAATCCAAAAGCCGATAACAACTGGTCGATTGCACCGGTTTCCGGCACGAATTTGACGTTTGAATCTTCGCTTTTAGCCAAGCCTTTTGCGGACAAAGCCGATGATGTCGCTTATGTGAGACATTCTTCAAATGAAGGCTATGGCGTGTACAAGCTTCAATTTGACGACGGTTCAGATACCGATCCTCCTGAAGGCGGATTATGGGATCTTACCGTCATGCATACAAATGATACGCATGCGCACCTTGATGACGCAGCCAGACGAATGACGAAAATCAGCGAAGTAAGAAACGAAACAGACCACAACATCCTGCTTGACGCGGGAGATGTGTTTTCCGGCGACCTGTATTTCACGAAATGGAACGGTTTAGCCGACCTGAAACTGATGAACATGATGGGTTATGACGCCATGACCTTCGGAAACCACGAATTTGATAAAGGTCCGTCCGTTCTTTCTGATTTTCTCAGCGGGAACAGCACAACTGTCGATCCGGCGAATCGCTATCACTTTGAAGCGCCTGATTTCCCAATCGTCAGCGCGAATGTGGATGTATCAAATGAACCTAAGCTAAAATCATATGTCAAAAAGCCGCAGACCTTTACTGCGGGAGAAAAGAAAGAGCCGGGCATCCATCCGTACATTCTGTTAGACGTTGACGGCGAGAAAGTGGCCGTGTTCGGACTGACAACAGAAGACACAGCCACAACATCAAGCCCGGGCAAAAGCATTGTATTTAACGACGCATTTAAAACTGCGCAGAACACCGTGAAAACGATTCAGGAAGAAGAAAAAGTAAACAAAATTATCGCGCTCACCCACATTGGGCATAACCGCGATCTTGAGCTAGCCAAAAAAGTGAAGGGCATTGACTTGATCATCGGCGGACACACCCACACTCTCGTGGACAAAATGGAGGTCGTGGAAAACGACGAACCGACAATCGTGGCGCAGGCAAAAGAATACGGCCAATTCTTAGGGCGTGTCGATGTCGCATTTGATGATGACGGCGTCGTTCAAACAGACAAATCAAATCTAAGCGCACTGCCGATTGATGAGAATACTGAAGAAAACGCGGAAGTAAAAGAAGAGCTCGATCAGTTCAAAAAAGAATTAGAGGACGTCAAAAATGAAAAAGTCGGCTACACGGATGTAGCCCTTGACGGCCAGCGTGAGCATGTGCGCACGAAGGAAACCAATCTCGGAAACTTCATCGCGGACGGCATGCTTGCAAAAGCGAAAGAAGCATCCGGCGCCAACATTGCGATTACAAATGGCGGCGGCATCAGAGCCGGCATTGACAAAGGCAAGATCACACTTGGCGAAGTACTGAACGTAATGCCGTTCGGCAACACGCTTTACGTGGCTGATTTGACCGGAAAACAAATCAAAGAAGCTCTTGAACAAGGCTTAAGCAATGTGGAGAACGGAGGCGGGGCCTTCCCTCAGGTGGCTGGAATCGAATATACCTTTACATTAAACAACGAACCTGGACACCGTGTTTTAGACGTGAAATTCGAATCGCCTAACGGAGACAAAGTTGATCTGAATACAGATGATACCTACCGCGTCGCAACAAATAATTTTGTCGGCGGCGGTGGAGACGGATACTCTGTCTTTACGGAAGCTTCTCATGGTGAAGACCTCGGCTACGTAGATTATGAGATTTTCACCGAGCAGCTGAAAAAGCTTGGTGACAAGGTCTCTCCTAAAATGGAAGGACGGATCAAAGAAGTATTCCTGCCGACAAAGCAGAAGGATGGCAGCTGGACACTCGATGAAGACAAATTTGCGATTTATGCCAAAAACGCCAACAAGCCGTTTGTCTATTATGAAACGTCTGAAGGATCACAAGAGAAACCAATCAATCTAAAAATGAAAAAAGACCAGGTCAAGCTATTGAAGGATAGAGAATTAGATCCTTCCCTGACGGTGTTCAACTACTGGTACAGCATGAAGCTTCCAATGGCGAACATCAAAACCGCGAACACTGAAATCGGAATCAAATCTAAGGGAGAATTAAACGTCTCCCTATCAAATGTATATGACTTTACAGTGAAGCAAAAAGGAAAAGAAGTGAAATCATTCAAGGAACCGGTTGAGCTATCGCTTCGGATGTTTGATATTGAAGAAGCTCACAACCCTGCCATTTACCATGTCGACCGGAAAAAGAAAACTTTTACAAAGACAGAAAAGGGATCAGTTGACGATGATATTGTAACAGGATACACAAACCACTTCAGCGAATACACGATCTTAAATTCCGGTGCTCACGATAAACCGCCGGCGTTCCCGTCCGATCAGCCGACAGGCGGCGATGACGACGGCAAGAATGGCGGAGGGTCCGACAATCCAGGCGGAAAGCAGCCGAATGATGGCAAAGGCGGCGATCAAACACCTCCCGGCACTGAACCAACAAATGGATCGGGCGGATCGGGAACCGATGGACCGGCTGGCGGCTTGCTTCCTGACACAGCCACCTCCATGTATTCCATCCTGCTGGTCGGATTTCTGATCAGCGCACTCGGAACAGCATTATATTTGCATCAGCGAAGAAAACAGAACAGAGCGAATGAAGCATAAAAAAAGCTGCTCGTTATCGAGCAGCTTTCTTTTTTATACCCACTTCACAACATCTTCAACAGCAGATCTTGTTTTCGGACGAGGGTCTCGCACACGGTAGCCGAACGCCACCATAACAGAAATATCAAAGCTTCCGTTTTCCAGAAGGCCTTCCTCTTCAAGGATGCGATGAATTTCATCATATTGGAAGCCTTCCACAGGGCAGGAATCAACGCCGATTTGCGCAGCGGCTGTCATCATGTTGCCAAGCGCAATATAGGTTTGTTTGGATGCCCAGTCAAACAGGGTTCTGTCGCTTTCAAGCAAATGCAAATCGTGCTTCTGGAACTCCTCTGTTTTGCTGAGATAGCCTTCATACACGTCTTGCGGCATTTGTTTTACTTCTTTTAAATGACGTTTGATGTAGTCCGCATTATATTTCATATCCTTCGCTGTACGCGCCAGAATCAGGACGAAATGGCTTGCTGTCGGAAGCTGCTTTTGCGCGCCCCATGTGTATTCGCGAAGCTTTTCGCGGAATTCGGGATTTTGGACAACAACGAATTTCCAAGGCTCAAGGCCGAGTGAACTTGGAGACAGTCTTCCTGTTTCTAAAATAAATTCAAAATCGCTGTCTGATACTTTTTTATTCGGGTCAAATTCCTTTGTCGCATGTCTGAAATTGTATGCGTCCAGAATTTGTTTCTTTACATCTGCCATGTTAAGCACCTCTCCTTTTGGTTACTCTCACTTCTATTGTAGCCATTCTCATAAAAAGTAAAAGTACGCACATTTTTGTATGATAGTATCAATTTTGATACCAAGAGAAAAAAGCGCTCTGCCGCAGGCAGGCGCTCTTTATTTTCCCCGTCGCGCAAAATCGACAAACCTGAATTTGTCCAGACGGTGTCTGCTTTCCGTATATTGAAAGAGACTTGTATCCTCTAAAAAGACATAGTTTCTCACAACCACCATATGGTCATAGCCGCGTAAATCAAGCAATTCCCTGTCCTCATCCGTACACGGCTCGGCCACAATTTCTTTCTGCGCGTAACTTATCGAAAGACCAAGCTCTCCTTCAATATATTCATAAATGGAGTTTTCGCAAATTTCTTTCGTCAGGTGAGGCACATGCTTTCTGAAAAAGTAGTCCTTGTCCAAAATGACATGCTCCCCGTCAATCTTTCTTGACCTGATCACTTCCCATATGTCATCATCCGGCTGTGCCCGAAGCTGTTTTTGGATCAGATCTGACGGGGGCACCAGCCCGAATTTGTGAACGGCTGTTTTCGTTTCTTTCCCCAAAGTTTGCGCCAGTTCCTTGAAGCTGACAAGCCCAGAGACCGGAAACTGCATTTTTTCACGGTTGAGAATCACGGAGCCTTTCCCCCTGATTTTCTGGATATATCCATTTTGAGCCAGCATGTGAAGCGCCTTTCGAACCGTTTCTCTTGATGTGCCGTACTGTGCGGTCAATTCATGTTCAGACGGAAGAATCTCCTCCGCCTTCCATCGGCCGTCTTCAATTTGCTGTGCGATGTCTTTATAGATTGTGATAAATTTATTCACCTTCATTTATGACCACCCAGCTTAGTTTAGCACGGTTTTGTTAAATGATAAACAATGGACTCGTACGGTCGGAGCGTCATATTCTTCAGTTCTTCTCTCTCTTCATCGTTTGTCAGAAGCACCTCTGCCTTCCACTCGCCGGGCTTCAGCGTGTCCGGCAGTGTAAAGGCTGCCTCCGTCCCGTAAAAATTATTGATGATGAGCAGCTTCTCATTTTCGCCATGTCTCATATACGCAAAAACGTTCGGATCATCCTTTGCGATCAGTTCATACGTTCCCTCTGTGACAATGTCATAGGTTTTTCGGATCTGGATCAGCTTCCGGTAGTGATAAAAGACCGAGTGTTTGTCCTTCAGCGCCGCCTCGGCATTGATCTCCCGGTAATTGCCGGCGGCCGGTATCCATGGCGTGCCTGTTGTAAATCCGGCATTCGGCGTATCATCCCACTGGACGGGTGTTCTGGAATTGTCACGGGATTTTTCCTGTAAAATGGCTAAAATCTCTTTCTCCGCCATGCCTTTTTTCTTGAAGGCGTGATACATGTTCAGCGACTCGACATCCCGATAGGAGCTGATGCCGGTAAACTTCGGATTGGTCATGCCGAGCTCTTCCCCCTGATAAATATAAGGCGTGCCCTGCATCATATGAATGGCCGTCGCAAGCATTTTTGCTGATTTCACCCGATATGGACCGTCATTTCCATATCTCGATACAATGCGCGGCTGATCGTGATTGCACCAGAACAAAGCGTTCCAGCCCCCTCCCGCCTGCATCTCCGTCTGCCACACGGATAAGATCTCCTTCAGCTTCAGAAAATCGAACGGAGCCAAGGCCCATTTTTCTCCGTTTGGATAATCGACCTTGAGATGATGGAAGTTAAACGTCATATCAAGCTCTTCGTTGCCCGGATTTGTATAACGGATGCAATGGTCAATCGATGTAGAAGACATCTCACCGACCGTCATGCTGTCATAATGTGAAAACACCTTTTCGTTCATTTCATGCAGAAATTCATGCACCCGCGGCCCGTCAGTGTAAAAGGTACGGCCATCATCGCCGTCTTCCGCATTCGGAAAGCGCTGGTCTTTTGAAATCAGATTAATGACATCAAGCCTGAAGCCATCAATTCCTTTTTCAAACCAAAAATGCATCATCTCATAGACATGCTTTCTGACCTCTTCATTTTCCCAATTCAAATCAGCCTGTGTGACATCAAACAGGTGCAGATAATATTGGCCTGAAGCTTCGTCAAGCTTCCATGCCGATCCGCCGAATTTCGATTCCCAGTTTGTCGGGGCTGTGCCGTCTTTGTTCGGGTTTTTCCATATATAAAAATCACGGTATGGGCTGTCTTTTGAAGAAATCGCCTCTCTAAACCATTTGTGCTCAGTTGACGTATGATTGACCACTAGATCCATGACGACTTTTAAGCCTCTTTTGTGCGCTTCAGCTAATAAGCGTTCAAAATCTTCCATTGTGCCGTACTCTTGATAAATCGTGAAGTAATCCCGAATATCATACCCATTATCATGCTGCGGCGAGTCGTAAATCGGCGTTAGCCAAAGAACATCAACCTGAAGCGTTTGTAAGTAATCAAGCTTTTCAATAATTCCATTCAAATCGCCAATGCCGCTACCCGTCGTATCTTTAAAGCTTTTCGGATAAATTTGATAAACCACGGCTTTTTTCCACCATGGTGTTTGTTCTGTTGTCATCTGTCTCCACCACCGTCTTTTTTAATGAAAAAGGGAAAAAGGGACCGTCAATAACACGTCCCGCTCCCCTTTGTTATTTACGTTTCAGTCGCGCATAAGCGTATGTTCCGGCAAACGGAACAATTAAGACAATCGCCATTCCAATTGCGAATGCGCCCCAGTACTGGCTCATAATCGAGAAAATGCCGGGCACGCCGCCAACACCGACGGAGCTTGCCAAAACGCCTTGAGATGAGATATACATCCCGGCCAGCCCTGAGCTGATCATCGCAATGATAAAAGGAAATCTGTAGCGAAGGTTCACCCCGAATATGGCAGGCTCTGTAATGCCCAGATAAGCGGAAATGCCTGATGTTAAGGAAAGGCCTTTTTGTTTCTCATCCTTTACGATAAACATCATCGCCAGCGCCGCTGATCCTTGGGCGATATTTGAAAGCGCCAGCATCGGCCATAAAAATGTGCCTCCGAGCTTAGAGCCGATCAGCTGCAGATCAACTGCCAAAAACGTATGATGCATTCCGGTAATCACCAGCGCTGAGTATAAGCCGCCGTACAGCAGCCCGCCCAGCGCGGCAAATGAGCCGAACACCGAGATAAGCCCCGAAGTTAACACATTCCCGATCGCAAATGTGACCGGACCGATAATGATAAAGGACGCAAAACCCGTCACGAGCAGGGTAATCGGCGCGACGACTAAAAGCTGTATTCCCTCGGGCGTCCGTTTCGTCAAAAACAATTCAATCTTGGCAAGCAAATACGAAGCGAGTAAAATCGGGAGCACCTGCCCTTGGTAGCCGACCTTCTGCACTTCAAGGCCGAAAAGATTCCATACGGGGATCTCTCCGCTTTGTTCCGCGGCGCCATACCCCCACGCATTCAGTAAATCAGGATGCACGAGCATAACGCCGAGCACAATGCCGAGGAGCGGATTGCCGCCAAACCGCTTCACCGCCGACCAGCCGATCAGCGCTGGCAGGAACGTAAAGGCCGTGCCTGCGATTAAATTGATCATATTGGCAAGATCCGCCCACTGCGGGTACACCTGCACAATCGATTTTGTACTGAAGAAAATCCCCTGCGCCGTTAAGATATTGTTGATCCCCATTAAGAGACCCGCCGTGACAATCGCCGGCAAAATCGGAATAAAGATATCTGCAAGCGTTTTCACAGCACGCTGCAAAGGATTCATATTTTTTTCTGAGGCCTTCTTCACGTCATCCTTTGTTGACTCGCCAATCCCCGTTTCCTTGACCAGTTCCGCATATACTTTGTTGACTGTTCCCTGGCCGATCACAACCTGAAACTGCCCGTTTGTCGAAAACGATCCCTTTACAACATCGATTTGATCCAGCACCTCTTGGTCAACCTTGCTTTCATCTATTAACGCAAAGCGTAAACGTGTTACACAATGAGTTGCCGCTGCAATATTTTCAGCACCGCCGACTGCTTCAACAATTTGCCGTGCTGATCTGTTCAGTTCCCCCATGCCAACCCCTCCGTTTGATAACTTGTATATACAACTTATGTTTATATTGTATTCCTGTATATACATGTAGTCAACAACTTTTTATAGCGCTTTCATACTATTCGTAAAGTCATAGAATGGCTTAACAGAAAGGTTACTCTAAAAAGCTAGCAAATGTTTTGAGAGGTGAACCCTATGAATAAACACGAGAATGCCCTGCAAGTTCCTCCGTGAGCTCGAGGCCAACAAGGAAGGGCCGATTTCTCCTATCTCAAGGAAAACACTATTAACAGAAAGCTGCTCAGAGATATCGTGTTTAAAGGGTTTGACTTCGGAAATGGACTGTGCGGATTTGTTATATATATCGAAGGAATCGTAAAATCTGAATCTATTCAGGATCACGCCCTCCTTCCTTTTTGCGGCATCTGAAGGATGAAATAGAGAAAGACGAAGAATCTCTGCCAATACGCTGTCTATTTCCAGTGTATTGGCAGAGACGAGTTTGAAACTATTATTTTGTCGACGTCAAAATGCCTGATTGTAAAAATGAAAGGCGGCTAAAGGAGAAGCATTGAAGAACCGATCGCCGAGTCCGCCATCAGAGGTTCAAGAGAGGCTTTACAGAAAGCCTCAGAGTCAATAACGCTCATTAATGTGGTGATGCGATCTTGCTGACGATGTTGAGTTCCAAAAACCCTAAGAGTTTTCAGCTTCTTTTGTCTGGTAAACAGCACTCTGTTTCGTTTTTCTTCTATCTTTCAGGTAATACTGTTCAGATGTGAAAAATTCGGTATACAGCGCTTTTACCTTCTTGCTCAATAATAACAGCGCAATCACATTCGGAACGAGAATAAAAACTAACGCTAAGTCCAGAAAGCCCCAGATGGCTTTTGCTCCGCCGGCGGCACCTATGATAATAGCCGCTAAATAAACGAATTTAATGACATGTCCCGACAGCCGTCCGAATAGAAATTCAGCTTGTTTTACGCCGTAAAATATGACAACCATAATGGTCGAGACAACAAAAAAGACGAGAGAAATCGAAACGAAGTACCCTCCGCCAGATCCGAAATAATGATGAAAGGCAGCCGTAGTCAGTGCTGCTGGGTCACTTGAGGCGTTCTTTCCTGTCCAGACACCGGATGCAAGGACGACAAATGCCGTGGTGGTGCAGATGATCAAGGTATCAATGACAATGCCGATCACAGACCAGAAGCCTTGTCTTACAGGGTGGTCAGTCATTGCCGCCGCATGTGCAATCGGGGCGGTTCCCATCCCGGCTTCATTAGAATACAGGCCGCGGGCAAACCCCCAGCGGATGGTTTCAGCCAAGGCAGCGCCTGCAAATCCTCCTGCTGCCGAAGAAGAAGTAAACGCATTCGAAAATATGAGAGAGAAAAACGCCGGAACAGATGAAAGATTCATAAGAACAATCAGGAGACCGGCTCCCGCGTATGCACCTGCCATGAGAGGCACGACAAACTCTGTTACTTTTCCGATCCGCTTAACCCCGCCAATTACAACTAAACCAATCAAAAACGCGATGCCGATTCCGGCGTATATTTTATTGAAAGAAAACGTTTCGGCAAGAGAGACTGAAACTGAATTCCCCTGAACCATTATGCTTGGAATCAGCTCTACGATCAGTGCAACAGAAAAAAACACGCCGAGCCATTTCATGCGCAGCCCTTTTGTTATGTAATACATCGGTCCCCCGACAAATTCACCCTGCTCATTTTTTTCTCTGTAATGAACCGCAAGCACACTTTCTGAAAACTTAATTGCCATAGCAAATAAGGCAACCAGCCACATCCAAAAAACAGCCCCGGGACCGCCAAACATGATAGCCGCAGGCACTCCGACAATGTTCGCCGCCCCAATCGTCGAACTGAGGGCTGATGTCAATGCCTGAAGCGGCGTAACTGTCCCCTCTCCCTTTGGCTTTTTTCCTACGCTGCCGATCGTCTGCTTCAAAATATATAAAGGATAGCGAAATTGAAAAAACTTCAGCAAAATGGTGAAGTACAATCCCGTCCCCGTCAGTAAGATAATTAGCGGCGGCCCCCACAGCCAATCAGATATACGCTCTACCCATTCTAATAGTTGTTGCATCCCATCACCCTTTCCCGTTTATGGGTCAATTCCCCACAGATGGAAAAACATAAACCTTTTAGGGCAGACAGAACTAAGTCAAATTGAGGAAGAAAGGAAGCTGGACGGCTAAAAAACATCGCCTGACAAGGAAAACTAAGTGGAAGAAGGTCTGTTTCGCCCCAGCCGCTCATATACTTGATTCTTATAAAACGATGACGCTGGTTTGGAAAACATGCCTTTTTTGTCGGCAAGCTTATCGAGCATCAGCTGCTTTTCTGATTTTTTTCTTACTAATTGCTCACGTTCCTTTTCGTCATAGCACTTGGAGATTAAATGGTTGAGAGTCATAAGCTCTTTTTTAAGTGCACCCTCATCCTCAGCCATCCCTGCATTTTTTAACATTCGGTAGCCCATCCGCAGGGATTCCGGCAAGTGGGCCGCATCATCCTTTGGCAGCGGTTTTCCCATTCCCGGCAGGTTGTCAAATTCTCCGTCTTTGATGGCGCGTTTAATCTTATCTTCAGACACAATATGAGAATAATCCATCGTCCCACCTCTTTTCATTAATGAACATATTTTATCATACAGCTGTCACAAACCATATTATTCCTTTATTTACAGTAATAAACCTGCTTTTACATCTGGCAAATTCCTAAGAAAACGTTGATTCGACGGCGTTTTTCGCCACTTTTTCCATCGGACGATTTTCACTTTTCTAATCCGCTGATTCGTGTTATATTGGATACGTTCGTTTTTTCTATCGTTTCGCTCGAACTGTGATCGGAAAAAAGGAGTGTAACAATGAAAACATTTATAAAAGAAAGAGGACTGGCCTTCTTCTTAATTGCGGTCGTCCTGTTATGGGTAAAGACGTATGTCGGTTATGTCCTGAACTTCAATTTAGGAATAGACAACACGATCCAGAAAATATTGCTTTTTGTGAATCCGCTCAGCTCAAGCTTATTCTTTCTTGGATTTGGACTTTTGTTCAAGAAAAAATTACAGCAGACAGCCATCATAGTGATTCATTTTTTAATGTCTTTTTTACTGTACGCAAACATTGTGTATTACCGATTCTTCAATGATTTTATTACGATTCCGGTCATTATGCAGGCTAAAACAAACGGCGGCCAACTCGGTGACAGCGCATTTTCGCTGATGAGACCGACTGACGCCTTTTACTTTATCGATACGATCATTCTGATTATCTTAGCGATTAAAGTGAACAAGCCTGCCGATACGTCTAACAAAAAATCATTCCGAATCGTTCTTGCGTCTTCGATTCTCGTTTTCTTAATCAACCTGGCAGTTGCGGAGTCAGACCGTCCTGAATTGCTGACGAGATCATTTGACCGAAACTATCTTGTCAAATATTTAGGAACATACAATTTCACGATTTATGACGCTGTGCAGAATGTCAAATCCAACAGCCAGCGCGCACTTGCCGATTCAAGCGACGTAACGGAAGTTGAGAACTACATGAAAGCCAATTACGATGTGCCGAACAATGTGTATTTCGGCAAAGCGGAAGGAAAAAACGTCATTTACGTTTCACTTGAATCTTTACAGTCCTTTATCATCGACTATAAAATTGATGGCAAAGAAGTGACACCGTTCTTAAATAAACTGGCGCACGATAACGAAACGTTCTACTTTGATAACTTTTTCCACCAAACAGGACAAGGTAAAACATCGGATGCAGAATTTATGATGGAAAACTCTCTGTACCCGCTGGCTCAAGGTTCCGTTTTCGTGAACAAAGCGCAAAACACGCTTCAATCCGTTCCGGCGATTTTGAAATCTAAAGATTACACATCTGCTACGTTCCACGGGAATACGCAGACGTTCTGGAACCGAAACGAAATGTACAAAGCGGAAGGCATTGATAAGTTCTTCGATTCTGCTTACTATGACATGAACGAAGAAAACACGAAAAACTACGGCATGAAAGATAAACCGTTCTTTAAAGAATCAATGCCGCTGTTAGAAAGCCTGCCGCAGCCGTTCTATACGAAGTTCATTACCCTGTCTAACCACTTCCCATTCGGAATGGATGAGGGGGATACTGACTTCCCGGCTGGAGACTTTGGCGACTCTGTCGTCAACAACTACTTCCAGTCAGCCCATTACCTTGATCAGTCCATTGAACAATTTTTCAATGACCTGAAAAAAGACGGGTTATATGATAAATCGGTTATCGTGATGTACGGAGACCACTACGGCATCTCTGAAAACCACAATAACGCGATGGCGAAAGTGCTTGGCAAAGATGAAATTACCGATTATGACAACGCCCAGCTTCAGCGGGTGCCGCTCTTTATCCACGCTGCCGGCGTGAAGGGCGAAAAAGTTCATAAATATGCCGGAGACGTCGATGTGGCTCCAACCCTTCTGCATTTGCTCGGAGTGGATACGAAAGACTACTTGATGTCCGGTTCTGATATTTTATCTAAAGAACACCGTGAAGTAATTCCGTTCCGCAACGGAGACTTTATATCACCGAAGTACACGAAAATATCCGGCAAGTACTATGACACAAAAACCGGGAAACAGCTTGATGAATCTGAGATCGACAAGTCAGAAGACTCACTCGTCAAGAAGGAACTCGAAATGTCCGATAAAATCATAAACGGAGACCTGCTGCGTTTCTACAACCCGAAAGGTTTTACAAAGGTGAACCCTTCCGATTATGATTACACAAAACACGGCGAGGATTCAGAGACGTCAACAGAAGACGAAGATAAATAAGAAAAAAGCAGAGAGGCTGGCCTCTCTGCTTTTTTTATTTCACTGCAGCACGTAATTCCTCTGCCGCAAACTCTACATTCGGGCCAATAATGACTTGTACTGATTGCCCGCCCGATTTGACGACTCCTTTTGCGCCTGCTTTCTTTAATAACGCTTCATTTACTAAAGACGTATCTTTCACTGTCAGTCTCAGCCTTGTCGCACAGTGATCAATCGTCTGCAGGTTTTCTTTTCCGCCAAGCCCCTTCAGCATGATGTTTTCATTGACAGACTGTGCTGTGTTCTCGTCCAGCACTTCATCCAAGTCATCATCCTCACGTCCCGGCGTTTTCAAATTCAACGTCTTAATTAAGACGTAAAACACGACAAAGTATACAGCCGCATAGCATATACCTACCAGAAGCAGCAGCAGCGGCTTTTCTGCAATACCGTAGCTCAAAAGATAATCGATCGCACCGGCTGAAAAAGAAAATCCAGAGCGTATGCCGAGCAAATTAACGATGAATAACGACAGTCCGGTTAAGACTGCATGCACAGCGTATAACAGCGGAGATAAAAACATAAACGCAAACTCAATTGGCTCCGTAATCCCTGTGATAAACGCAGTCAACGCAAAACCGATCATCATTCCGGCCGTTGCTTTTCGTTTTGACGGCTTGGCAGTCACAATCATTGCCAGACATGCCGCCGGAAGGCCGAACATCATAATCGGGAAGAATCCCGTCATGTATGTGCCCGCTGTCGGGTCTTTAGCGAAAAAGCGCGCCAAATCACCTGTCACTCCGTTATATTCGCCGAATTGGAACCAGAAAATATTATTGAGCACGTGGTGAAGACCGAGCGGAATTAACAGCCTGTTGAATAAGCCGAATATGCCCGCGCCGATTCCGCCAAGCCCAAGCATCCACTCCCCAAACGCGTTAATTCCCGATTGAATCGGCGGCCATATCGAACCGAATATTCCTGCTAAAATGATTGTAAAAATAGCGGTGACAATCGGCACAAGCCGTCTGCCGCTGAAGAATCCGAGATATTCCGGCAGTTTTGTATCCTTAAAGCGGTTATAGGTGTAACCCGCAATTAAACCGGCAATAATTCCCCCAAATACCGCCATGTTGTTTGCTTCATTAATCGATTTTGTTGCCGCGTCGAGCATCAGATACGAAATCGCCCCAGATAAACCCGCGGCCCCATTGCTGTCCTTTGAAATGCCGATGGCAATCCCAATCGCAAATATAAGCGGCAGGTGATCAAAAACAGCAGTTCCCGCTTGATAAACAAACGGGATATCGAATAAATCCTCCCTGCCAAGTGCAAGGATAATCCCGACTGCAGGCAAAACCGCAATCGGGAGCATAAATGACTTTCCAAGCTTTTGTAAAAATGAAAGCATACCCATCCCCCTCTTACCCTTTTTTAAAAATATACCATACAAGATATCTAGTGATCTATACCAATTTCCCCGGCATATTTCTTTTTTCCCAGGTTCGCGTGTTTCCTATTCTAGAGCCAATTGTGGTAAGCTTAAACTAGATTATTTAAAAAGAAAGCGGGAATGACAGATGATTGTAACAAACGATCAAGAATTAGAAGGCCTGAAAAAAATCGGCCGAATCGTAGCGCTGGCGCGTGAAGAAATGAAACGGAAAGCAGAGCCCGGCATGAGTACAAAAGACCTTGACCTTATCGGAAAAGCGGTGCTTGACGAGCATGGCGCTGTTTCGGCTCCGCAAAAAGAATACGACTTTCCTGGTGTTACATGCATCAGCGTAAATGATGAAGTGGCGCATGGTATTCCAAGCACATCCACTATTTTAAAAGCCGGAGATCTTGTGAACATTGATATCTCTGCTGAATTCGGCGGTTTCTACTCCGATACAGGCATCTCGTTTGTCCTCGGTGAAGGAGAAGAACGTCTTCACAAGCTATGCCAATGCGCAGAGGATGCCTTCCAAAAAGGGCTGCAGCAGGCAAAAGCCGGCAAGCGCCAAAATCAGATCGGGAGAGCCGTTTATCATGAAGCACGTTCTAAAGGATTTACCGTCATTAAAACCCTGACCGGCCACGGAATCGGCAGAAGCCTTCACGAAGCGCCGAACCACATCATGAACTATTATGATCCATTTGATAACGCGCTTTTCAAAAACGGCACAGTGATCGCACTTGAACCATTCATTTCCACAAAAGCGGAAACCATCGTCGAAGCTGGAGACGGCTGGACCTTTAAGACGCCGGATAAAAGCATGGTCGCCCAAGTTGAGCACACCATCGTCATCACCAAAGACGAGCCGATTATCCTGACAAAGCTGTAAAAACACATTTCGTATGTTTAGCCTCCTCCTATTACAGGTAAAGCATCACTATTCTGCAGGAGGAGGCACTGTAATGAACAGAGATCAAGAAAAAATCCAAATTGAAAACGAAATGAATGCAATGCACGGAACAACAAAAGAAGAAATGTTAAAAGACTTTGAAGAATTTAAAGACTACCTGAAAAAACAAGTTGACCGGGGCAAAAAATTAGGATTAGATGACGGCAAGCTTGTCAAAAGCGCTGCGATCCTGGGAGACTACCTCGCAAAGCATGAAGAACCGCAAAACGGTGAAGAAATGCTGCTGCAGGAGCTTTGGCGCGTTGCGGATGATGATGAGAAAAAACATTTGGCACAGCTATTAGTCAAATTGGTTGAGAAACAATAAAACACCTAAGCCGGGCATATGCCCGGCTTCTCTATATTGTCACAGCCCGGCCCATCCAGATATGCTACACTAGGATTAATGTCTGTGAAAGGAGCCATTGTCCGCATGTGGTTTATTATTTTTGGTATCGTCTTTTTCATTGAAGGCATCATCATGACCGTTTTCGGCGTGAGGAAAAAAAACGGGATGCTTACATATATCGGTATTGTGTTCAGTATCATGACACTTGGCATTGTCGTGCTGAAACTCACCGGGCATTAAATCATATTCAGCGTTTACTCCGCATATACATACAGGAAGAAAGTTCGCATCACTAGTGCGAAAGACTCAGTTTTTCCCGCATCTCTTTTCAGCATCTTTTGATAGATGTTACAATGCCAATCGTTTGGTCAATCAGATAGGGAAAGGAGTTTTCTGACATGCATTACGGCAGTAAAGGCTGGTATGTGGCAGAATTAAAAAAGCAGGGTATCACGAAATATGAAGGAAGAAAGCTTCAAAGCTATAAAACCTATTTTCTTGCCAACCTGCTTGAAACAAAGACAAAACAATCCTGACATGGTGAAGCCGCGCACGTTTAGATGCGCGGCTTTTTTATTGAATCGGAAGCAGCCTGTCCCGTTTTTTGATAAAGGAAGATCTCCAGCTTTCCGACAATGCTTCTTCACTTAATATCCGTTCAATGGCGGCGAGATTTTTTGTGTCATGGTATTTGATATGGTTTGCGAATTGGACGGATATGCCTTTTTCGCCTCTGGACAGCAGGTCGAGCTTGGCGCCCGGAGCAACCCTGCCCTCTTCCAGCACGCGAAAATAAAATCCCGTATATCCGGTTTGCTGAACTTTCAGCACCATATCCTTCACACCAAACTTTTTGGCCAGTTTTATACACGGCTGACGCGGCTGGCTGACCTGAACAACGGCATCATCAAGCTGAAAGACATCCCCTATGCAAACGTCCTCCTCAGTCAGGCCTTGCACCGTAAGATTTTCACCAAACGCGGCGGCCGGGAGCGGTCTTGAGAGAAACTCCGTCCAAAACGGATAGTGCTCCGCGGAATAGACACAGACAGCCTTATCAGGGCCGCCATGATTGACGAGGTCCGCCTGTCCGTCTCCTTCAAAATTCTCCCGATACAGCATAACCGCGGAATCAGCCGGCCGCTTCATGATGCCGGTCTCTATTTTCTTTCCATCGTATTCAAGCGTCTGCGGCTTACCCAGGTTAAGAGAATGAATGGAATAATGCGCTGATGTCATACAAACACATCTCCTTTACAGGATATAAAATGATTGATTATCATAAAAAGAAAAGGTGGTTTTTTACATGCTTCAATATCGAATCGTTGCAGACGGCCGGGTTCAAGGTGTCGGTTTCCGCTACTTTGTTCAAGCGGAAGCCGATAAGCATAAACTCACCGGCTGGGTCAAAAACCGTGATGACGGGCGTGTCGAGATTTTGGCCGAAGGGCCTGAAAACGCCTTGCAATCATTTCTTGAGACCGTGAAGAAAGGCAGCCCCTTTTCAAAGGTTACCGGCATCTCTGTCACTGAATCCAGCAGCCTTGAAGGCCATCACCGGTTTTCAATAGTCTATTCGTAAGGCTTATCCTGATAAAAGTAATTCGGCTTGACGATTGAATTGTCATAAGATCGGTGAAAAATATGTGTGGAGGCGGGTGAAATCGGCGGTATCAGCCACGTCCAGTCACCCGTCAGCTTTCTGCCCGCTTCTTCCTCCTGTTCTTCAAACCGTTTAAACTGGCTTGCAGCCGTGTGATGATCGACGATGCTGACGCCGTGCTTTTTATATGAATGCAAAACAGCTTTATTCAATTCAACAAGCGCCTGATCCTTCCATAAATCCGCATTGTAATCAGTGGCAATACCGATAACGGATGCCACTTTTTTGAGCTTATCATACCGCTTTTCATCAGCCAGATTTCTCGCACCGATCTCCGTTCCCATATACCAGCCGTTAAACGGTGCGGCATTATAATGAACGCCGCCGATCTCAAGCCTCATATCCGCAATAATCGGCACGCCGTACCATTGCAGCTTCAGGTCAGAAAACGCTTCGAATTCCGGGTGGGTCAGCGGAACTTCTATCACCAGTGACCGGGGCAGCTCATACCAGACCGGCTGCTTGTCACCCTTCATGCGGAAAATAAGGGGAAGAAGATCAAAATCGGTCCGCTCTCCGCGCCAGCCGAGCTGCTCACAGGCTGCGGTGAGAGAACGGGAAGCAGGATCGCCGATTCTTTCTCCGTCGGATTCATATCCCGCGTACCGGATCAGCTGATGATTCCAGATCTCGACTTGCTTTTCGCCCTTCTCTTCCGGAGGGAAAATCGTAATGGTCGGCCTGATTTTCCCGTTATTTGTGGCGGTTTCAATGTGATGAAACAGAGCGTCCCGTACTTCTTCTTTAGTCCGGACGTCACGTCTGTCAATGACATTCAGCGAGTTCCAGAACAGTCTGCCGATGCAGCGGTTGCTGTTTCTCCAAGCCATTTTCGCCCCGTGCGCCAGCTCTTCCTTTGTATGTACATAGCTTCCAGTCCGGTCAATCTCACTTTTAATGTCATCGAGACGGTCTTGCGCTTCATTCTCCTTTCCGAGTTCCTGATAGCAATTGGCAATAAACGCTTTCGCTTCGTTCCAGAGTATTTCTTTATCTTCCAACAAACTCTCTCCTCCAAATCGCATTCATGCTTCTCATTGTATCGTTTTTGAGCGGGAAGACAAATGATTTTTCTGCATCTTCTTGGAAAAACAAATAAAAAAACACCCGCGTTTGCGAGTGTCAAAGGGATGATAAATGATGGGCCAATTCCATTAAATCACTGCGAAAGTTTCTGCCTGTCATTGGGATGCCGTGCCCGGTCAGCAGCGCTTCCGGTTCTCGTTCGGCAAGTCTTTGAATCGACTCGGCGGCCATCTCAGTGTCAGGTGTGAAATAAGCCGGCGGGCCGTGAAGCTCCTGTTTTTGAATGAAGACGTCAGCCATTTTTTCCTGTTCAACTGTAATCACCGCATCGCCAGCGACAAGCACACGGCCGTCCTCGCGGAATAATGAAATATGGCCCGGTGTGTGGCCCGGTGTTGCGATCCAGATCCACTCGTCCAAAAACGGAACAGTGCCGTCTTCAGGCAGTGCTTGAACATGAGCGGAAATATCGATCGAATGGCGCGGAAACAGCGGCGACAGCTTGGCAACCAGACCGCTTTTGCTGTCTGGCCTCGCCGGCGGATAATCCTCTTTTCCGGTCACAAAAGGCATTTCCCGCGAATGGACATAAACAGGAACATCCCAATGCTCAAGGATCTCTTCAATGGCCCCGATATGATCAAAGTGCCCGTGTGTCAGAATAATGGCCTTCAAGTGGTAGTCATCACCGAATCTTTGTTTTGCTTCGTTTAAAATCATGCCGGCTGATTGAGGCATGCCGGCATCTATTAAAATAAATGAATGAGGTTCAGAAGGATACTGAATAAAATAGACATTCGCAATTTGCACGGTCAGACCATGTACACCCTTTGCGGCCTCGAACCCAGTCCCGCTTCTGACTGAAGTCAGCGGCATATAAGGATCACTCATGAAGACACCTCCGGTACGTTGTATGCCGTTAGTGTATGTCATTCCGCCTGAATTATCATGCAGAAATCGAAATGGCACCGATTAATAAAGCGGTAACCGTCATGACAATCACGGCGAGAACCGCCCATTTCAAAGCGAATTTTTGATGATCGTCAATTGAGACACCGACAAGCCCGACAAGCAAATGTGTTGATGGCACTAGCGGACTCAGCATATGAATCGGCTGCCCGATAATTGAGGCTCTGGCAATTTCGACTTTATCAACACCGTATGCGACAGCCGTTTCTGATAAAATCGGCAGCACTCCGTAAAAATACGCGTCATTCGGCATGAGAAATGTGAAAATGCCGCTAGTTAATGCTACAATTGCCGGGATCAAGCCGCCCATTTGTTCAGGAATCATCGACACAAGCGAAATCGCCATTTCGTCAACCATTTTGGTGCCTGTTAAAATTCCCGTAAAAACGCCTGCTGCAAAGATCATGGAGCCAATGGCCAGCACGTTGCTTGAATGTGCTGAAATACGCTGTCTCTGATGATCGAGGTTCGGATAATTCACAATGAGTGCAATACAGAATGCGATGACAAACAGCACCGTTAAACTGACTTTGCCTGATACTAAAAAGCCTATTAATGAAAGCGTTAACAACAAATTGAACCACCAAAGCTTCGGCCGCTTCCACTCGTCTTCAACCGCAGCGGCTGGTTCGTTGACATCGGCCGGCTGTTTCAGCTCAATCACGCCGAGCCGTTTGCGCTCCGCTTTACCCAGCACATACGCAACTGCGACCATACAAAGCATTCCGCTCGCGATCACAGGGATCATCGGCCCGGTCAGCTCAGCCGGATCAACCCCGAGCGCGCTCGCCGCCCGCGGCGTCGCGCCTCCCCACGGAATCGTATTCATAATCCCCATGCCGACTCCGGCGATTCCCGCCAATATAATCGGCCGGATGCCGAGCAGCAAATAGAGCGGAAGCATCGCGCTTGTTGTAATCATATAGGTTGTTGAACCGTCTCCATCCAATGCAACAAGCATCGTAAGAACCGCTGTCCCGACAACGATTTTTAACGGATCGCCTTTGACCATATTTAATATTTTGGCAACCATCGGATCAAAAAGCCCAGTGTCAATCATGATTCCAAAATATAAAATCGCAAACATAATCATAACAGCCGTCGGCGCCACCTGCTGAATCCCCGAGATCATCATATCGCCAACTTCAGTGAACCCGAAACCGGCTATCAGCGCAAACACAATCGGCGTCAAAACCAATGCTGTCAGGACAGATAGCCGTTTTGTCATGATCAGTACCATAAACACCAGCATCATAAGAAATCCTAAGATTGCTAACACATTCATTCCCCCTTTAAATGAATCCGCTTACATTTTATCCCCTATTCCCCTTTTGCCTTTTTGTCATCGTATGAGAAAAACGGTCTCAAGTAAATAATTTGGTTTTTTTGTATTTTTAATTTTTTAAAACCGTTTTGTTCTTTTTGGTCATTTCTAAACACAAAAAAAGCATTCCGCCTACGGCAGAATACTTTTTGCTTAATTGCCTGTCATGATGGTTTGATAAAACGCTGATTGTTCTTCAAGAAACCGTTTCGTTTCCTTGCTGTTTAAATAAAAGCTCTCCCAGTCCTGCTCGTTTATTTTCTGCTTCCATTCGGGCGAGGATGTCACCTTTTTTAATGCTTGGTCCCAGTAAGAAATCTCTTCCTCAGACATGTTTTTCGGCCCCAGCACCCCTCTCCAATGAGAGAAGACAAACGGAATGCCCTGCTCTTTCCACGTCGGCACTTTTGGAAAACCGGGCAGCCTTTTATCTGACGTGACGGCGGCTAATGTAATCTCGCCGTTTCGCTCGTACGGCTTGGCTTCTGAAACAGTCATGGAAGCTGCTTCTATCTCATGCCTGATAAGCGCCTGGATCAATTCTTCACTGCTGTCAAACTGTAAAAACTCAATGTCAAAAGGGTCAATCCCGTACATATCAGCGGCTCTGACGAACGAGAGCTGATCGTCATTGCCAAGCCCCGGAGAAAAACCGATTTTGACTTTGCCAGGATGCTTCTTGATCTCTTTCAGCACATCCTTTCCGCTTTTCAGCGCCGACCCTTTCGGAAGAGCGACAGTCTGCCATTCCTTAGCGAGAATCGCCAGCGGCGTAAAATCATCAGTTTTTAATTTACTTTGTCCGAGCAGGTAATTGCTCAGGATTAAACTGGACATCATACTGATAGTCTTCCTGCCGCTTTGGTTGACATATTTCCAGCCTTTATCGCCTCCGCTTCCAGGTTTATACACAATATGAATCCCGCCTTTCATCAGCTGTTTTTGCCTGAGCACGGATTGAATCGCCTGCGCCGTGACATCCCAGCCCCCGGAAGGCTCGGCAGGCACAACGATCTCAACCGGCCCGTCCGGCAGACGGGGAGCGGCCGCCTTCCGGATGTCACCTTGCATGAAGACCAATAGACAAATAAATATGATCACAAGTTTTTTCATCGCTATTCAGCCGCCAAATAATATTTTCTCTCCGGTCTGCCGATAATCCCGTACTCCAGCTCGGCTCGCGCTTCTTCCTTAGACACAAGATACTCGGCATAGCGGCGGGCTGTTGTTCGTGACGCGCCCATTGCTTCGCCAAGTTCTTCAGCTGTCATTCCTCCGTCCGCAGTACGCAGCGCCTCTTTAATTTTTTTCAGCGTGATCGGATTGATGCCTGTCGGCAAATCCTCCGCAGTGACAGCTCCCTTAGAGCTGCCCCCAAAAATATGGTCAATCATGGATTGGCTGACCTCCGGCTGAGACAGCAGCACCTGCCTTTTTTCTTTATACTGGAGCAGCACCTGTTTGAACTTGTCAGCCGATACAGGCTTTATCAAATAGTTTGCGATCCCCGCCCGCAGCGCTTCCTGTAAGTGGCGGGTTTCCGTTGCGGCTGTGATGATCATAATATCCACTTCCGGAAACCGTCTCCGTATCTCTGGAATCAATGCTGTTCCGAGCTCGTCCGGCATATAAATATCCAATAGCAGCAAATCAGTTTTGTGTGTCTCCAAAAGCAACATTGTCTCTTTTGCATTGCCCGCTTTGCCGATAATGCTGAATCCATCAAGCTGTTGAATCAATCTCTCATGAATTTGCGCAACCCGAAAATCATCCTCCGCAATCACGATGTGAATCAAATGGATTCCCCCTTTGTCTGTTTCTCCTTCGGTATAAAAACAGTAAATACCGCTCCCCCGCTTTTTTGATTTGTCAGCTCGATCCAGCCTCCCAGCTCACGCACTGACTCTTTTACGTTGGCGAGTCCGTAGCCTCTCTTCATCCCCTTTGAAGAGTAGCCTCTTTCAAACACCGCCTCCATTTTATCAGGCGGCACTCCCAATCCCGTATCGGATACTTCGATAACAATATCCCGTCCGATATCTGTAATAAAACATGAAACCTCCTGTACGCTTTGATCCGCTACAGCTTCGAAAGCGTTATCAATCAAATTGCCGATAATTGTAATGAGATGGGACAAGCCGACATGAGGAGGAAGAGGTCCAAGTGTGCTGTTGTCATCGATCGACAGCTTCACCTTTTTTTCCGATGCTTTGCTCATCTTTCCTAACAAAATCGCCTGCACCTGCTGCGAATGAATATTTTGGAATAAAATATCATGCTGTTCATTTTGGATGGCGTATTCCTCTTTAATCAGTTCAATCGCTTCGTCATATTCACCAAGCTCAAGCAGCCCTAAAATCGCGTATAGCTTATTAGAAAATTCATGAGTCTGGGCGCGCAGGTCCTCTGAGTATTTACGCACCTCTGTCAGCGTGTCAATCAGCTTTTTCAGTTCTGTTTTTTCTCTGAAGCTGATAACGATTCCGTACCTCTGTCCGCCTTGTGTCATGACTTTTGTATTGATAATAAAGACTTGGTCGTTGACACATACCTCCTGATTCGATTGCATTTCTTCCTGCTCAAGCACAGACATCAGTTCTGCTCCCGGCATCACGTCATCAATAGGCACGTTCATCACAGGCTCGGAAAGCTTAAGCATCTCAGCCGCTGATACGTTCATCATCGTCACAATGCCTTCACGGTTGGTGGCGATGATCCCTTCCTTAATCGCCCGCAGCATCGCATTCCGCTCCCGATAAAGAGATGCAATTTCGTGCGGCTCAAGGCCAAGCGTATCCTTTCTGATGCTTTTGGCAAGCGCGGCGGCACCGGCAAATCCAAGCAGCAGCACGAGTACAGCCATGAAGCTTAAGTCTCGCAGATGTCTCTTAATGCCTTGCTCTGTCTTCGTTTGCAGAAAATCAACGGACACGCTGCCGATCACTTGGCTGCGCCCCTTTTGTTCCTCGATAATCGGTGCGCTCCCACGAATCACCCTTTGTCCATCTGCTTTTGTCTCTGAGACGTGAGAGCCTCCAAACAGGATTTCTCTGCTTCTCGTCAGATGCTTATTTCCGCTATTTTCCGAGGCGGTTCGGACCATTCCCTTTTCATCAAGCACATAAATCGCATAAGCGCCGGTCTGTTCTTTCATTTGTTCAATGACCTCCTGCGCCTCGGCAGCTTGCCCGTCTTTCGTCACGATGAGGCCCTTTGCCGGCGGCATATAGGAAATCGTTCTCGCCGTCTGCACCGCCAGCTGCTCTGCCTGTTTTCGCCCTTCTTTTGTTTGCTGAACGGCAAACGTGACCGTCAGCACGCCAATCACAAAGATCAGCAGCGCCGCAATCAACCCCATTATTTTTGTTTGCAGAGAAAAATGGAATCGCTTTTTCACCACAGCACCAGCCGTCCTTTCTACCTAGATCATACCATTTTTCGCCCGGTCATTTTCTTATTTTTCAAAATCCATTTCTTTGGTGATCAGAATCGATTATTCAGATCAAGATGTTTCTTGTCACATTACCAGTGTCCAGTTTTGCTGAACAATCCTTTTTTCATGAAGGAATCATTCCGTCTGAACATTTCAATATACATATAGTATCTGAGTGATATGGTGAAGGGCGGGAGGTTATGGTGAAAACGAGTCTTATTGTGCTGACTTATAATCAATTGGCGTTAACAAAACAATGCTTGGAGAGCATATGGACGCATACCGATGATGACTGTATAGAAGTGATTGTTGTAGATAACGGCTCTCATGACGGGACACAGGACTACCTCAAACAGATCCCTTCAATCAAAACGATTTTTAATGAAACAAACGAAGGGTTTGCGAAAGCCTGCAATCAGGGCCTTGAGGCCGCTTCGGGGGACAATGTTCTTTTTTTAAACAATGATACTGTTGTGACAAGTCATTGGCTGGAGCCGATGATCAAGCTGCTTTATCAAGATGATAAAACCGGCATGGTCGGGCCTGTAAGCAATTATGTCAGCGGGCCTCAGCAAATCTCAGTTGATTACAACAGCTTAGAAGGAATCGAAGCTTTTTCACGGCGCCATTGCATGCAGCAGCGGGGCAAATCAAGAAGCGTTTTAAGGCTGGTCGGATTTTGCCTTCTTGTCAAAAAAGAGGTACTGGACAAAATCGGGTGCTTTGACGAGCGTTTTGAAGGCGGTTCATTTGAGGACGATGATTTGTGCCTTCGCGCTCTGCAGGCCGGATATCAGCTGAAAATCGCCCTTGATTCGTTTGTGCATCATCACGGGCATGCCACGTTTTCCGGAAATCCGGATTTAAGCATCAGCCGATTATACCAGGTCAACCGCCAAACCTTTATAGATAAATGGAAGCACGATGTGACGGCTTTTATTGATCCCCAGCCAGAGCTGACAGCCCTTGTGCCTTCAAAAGCCCGCTCCATCCTGCATATCGGCTGCGGCGCGGGAGCTGCGGGTGCAGAGCTATTGAACCGGCAAACCTGTACATTGTACGGCATTGAAGAAGATACATTGCTACGTACAATGGCAAGCGCCTATTATGAACAAGTCACGTCTGCCGATACCGAAACATGCCGCCTTCCTTATCCTGAAGCTTTTTTCGATGCCATTTTGATAGGAGACCTTTTGAACTGCGCGATGCATCCCCAGCGAACGATTGAGGCTCTTGCCGTTTATCTAAAGCCTTCAGGCTCATTGATTTGCAGTATCCCGAATGCAGCTTATGCAGACACGTTTTTTTCTTTATTATGTGGAACACCGGCACACACACATTTCATCACGCCTCAAAACGTAAACACACTATTTCCCGAACACCTTTATGACATAAAATCAACCTCCCATTTAGCCGTTCCTGAATCGAACATACAGCTGTTTTTACAAGAAGTTGAATATCTTGCCGGGCAATTTGATTTGCCTTTGGATCACTTATCAAAACATGCTCAGATTGATTACATGTTTGTCCATGCAATGAAGAAAAAACCTGAAGCGGAGGTGGCGATATGATTTCGATCAGTCTATGTATGATCGTGAAAAATGAGGAAGCCGTTATCGGCCGCTGCTTAGATTCTGTGCGCAGGATTGCTGATGAAATGAACATTGTGGATACCGGCTCAGCTGATCAGACGAAAGACATCGCTGCCCGTTATACAGACCGTATCTTTGATTTTGAATGGATAGACGATTTTGCGGCCGCCCGAAATTTTTCGTTTCAGCAGGCAACAGCTGACTATATTTTATGGCTTGATGCCGATGATGTGTTTACCGAGAAGGATCAAGAACTGTTCTTGGATTTAAAAAGAACGCTTGATCCGCATATTGACGCGGTATCAATGAACTATCACCTGGCGTTTGATGAAGAAAACAACGTCACTTCCAGCTTAAGAAGATACCGGCTCGTAAAACGGGAAAAGGGCTTTAAGTGGATCGGCGCGGTTCATGAATATTTAGAGGTGTACGGAAACCTCCATCACAGTGACACAGCGGTTTCTCACATGCCTCTTAGCCATGACGCTGACCGAAATCTGCGAATTTATGAAAACATGGCCTCGTCAGGAAAGGATTTTTCGCCAAGAGATTTATTTTACTATGCGAACGAGCTGTGTGATCACGGAAAAATAGAAAAAGCGATAGAATACTATTTGCGTTTTTTGAAAACAAAGCAGGGATGGGTTGAGGATAATATCAGAGCCTGCAATAAATTAGCAGATTGCTATCATTCATTGGGACTGAAGGAAAAAGAATTAAACTGGGTGCTCCACACGCTCGTCTACGGACCTCCCAGAGCGGAAACGTGCTGCAGATTGGGATTCTCTTTTTTAGAAAAAAACGATGTCCAAACCGCTGTCTATTGGTATGAAAAAGCAATAGAAGATAGAGGCTCAGAAAGCTTGGCTTTTCAGAACCGCGCCTGCGCCACCTGGCTGCCTCACTTACAATTAGCCGTCTGCTACGATAAGCTTGGCCAGCATCAGCTTGCCTACCAGCATAATGAATCGGCTTTACAATACCGTCCTCATGATTCAAGAATGCTTGCCAACAAAACATACTTTGAAGAGGTCCTGCAGCAGCAGGCTGGCTCCGGAGGTGAACATCATGGAAATCAATAAAAGGTCACTTGCTGATTCTATGAAAGAATATGAGCGAAAAGATAAAGAGTATTACAAAAGCATCAACCGGCAGCTGTTTGACCTGGTAGAACCCCATGCGAAAACCATTCTTGAGGTCGGATGCGCCGAAGGCCTGTTTGGCGCAGCTGTTAAGGAAAAAATGAATTGCTCCTATTTTGGGGTCGAATCATATCCGCCAGCTGCCGAAAAAGCCGCTCATCACATTGACGAAGTGATAACAGGAGACATCGAAACATTGAAGCTTCCTTTTGAAAAAAACACATTTGATCACGTCATCTTCGGCGATGTATTGGAGCACTTAATAGACCCTTGGACAGTGTTAGCTAACATGAAGCCTTACGTAAAAGAAACAGGGAGCATTTTGGCAAGCATTCCGAATATCGGGCATATCTCAATTTTTGAAAGTCTGCTGACCGGCAAATGGACGTATACACAGGCTGGGCTGCTCGATAAAACACACTACCGTTTTTTCACCTTGCAGGAAATGAAGAAGATGTTTCATGAAACAGGTTACAAGGTCAGCCAGATCAATCCTATTTCCTTTACGACTCACTATTATGAAAAAATGATCAGCAAACTGGCACATGTCAGAGCAAACATGGGAATTCACCATGCAAATTTCGAGGAGGAAGCCAGAGCCTATCAATATGTCATAAAGGCGCAAAAAAGATGAAACAGCATCTAAATGAAAATTCCATTTGCTTCATTACATGTGTTAATGATGACACCCTTTATGACCTCTGCCTGAGACATATCCAGTCTCTATCAGTGCCGCCGCATATGGAGGTTGAGTTAATTGATATACGAAAGGCTGACAGTATGGCCTCCGGCTACCAAGCGGCAATGCATCAGTCAGACGCAAAATATAAAGTGTATGTCCATCAGGATACATTTATCATTAATCGTTCATTTATTTACGATATCCTTCATGTCTTTCAGCAGAACGATGCGCTTGGCATGATAGGCGTCATAGGAGCTGAAGACGTGCCGCAAAGCGGAATTTGGTGGGAGGCTTCTAAAAAAGCGGGAAAAGTTATTGAATACCGAAGTACGTATAGCTATTTGTCGTTTGATGAGATAGACGGAACCGTGAAAACAGTTGAAGCATTAGACGGTTTATTGCTGGCCACCCAGTACGATCTCCCGTGGCGAAAAGAGATCTTTGACGGCTGGCATTTTTACGATACTTCTCAATGCTTTGAGTTCAGGAAAAAGGGATATCTTGTCGGTATTCCTCATCAAAAAGAGCCATGGGTCATACATGCTTGCGGCAATGAGTTTGATTCTGACCAGTATTCTGATTACCTTAACAAATTTTTATCGGAATATTTTAAAACATGAAAAGGCTTAAGGCTTCAATTGGCACATCAAAAAACCTACTTTTCAAAAGTAGGTTTCTTGATTTTCATTTACTTGAATTTAAAAGCAACTGAAATAGGTGTTCCTATTTAAGAGAATCTGATGGCATTTATATCCATATTCACTACGCTGCTGTTGCTCACATTACTAGCTGCTGTAAAGATTATTCTAACTTCATAAGAAGTCGTGCCTGCGGCAGCTGCAGTATCTACATACGTTGTAGCAATTGGAAATCTTGACGTCGTAGCTACGCTAATATTTCTTTGGGCAGAGCGTGTATCTATCAATACTCCGTTTCGATAAACTCTGATTTGGAACGTAAAGTTCGAGTTAGCTGTCGTTGTCACATCCACAGAAAGGGCAAGATCTAATTTTATTAATTGCCCAGCGACTGTTGGCATATTTAAAGTCCCAATTGATGTTTCAGTACCGTTAACAGCAACTGAAACCGGGCCTATTACCTCATTATAAAACAGCTGCGGATTTGGTCCTGTTGGGCCTGTGGCTCCTGTCGCTCCTGTTTCCCCGGTTGATCCGGTTACTCCAGTTACTCCCGTTGGTCCAGTTGATCCTGTTAGACCTGTTGATCCTGTTGCTCCGGTTGATCCGGTTACTCCTGTTGCTCCTGTTGATCCTGTTGGACCTGTTGGTCCGGTCGCTCCGGTTGGTCCTGTTACTCCTGTTGATCCGGTTACTCCAGTTACTCCGGTTGATCCTGTTGATCCGGTTACTCCTGTTGATCCAGTCGCTCCTGTTGATCCTGTTGATCCTGTCACTCCGGTTGATCCGGTTACACCAGTTACACCTGTTGATCCCGTTGCTCCTGTTTCCCCGGTTGATCCGGTTACACCAGTTACACCTGTTGATCCCGTTGCTCCTGTTACACCTGTTGATCCCGTTGCTCCTGTTTCCCCGGTTGATCCGGTTACACCAGTTACACCTGTTGATCCCGTTGCTCCTGTTACTCCTGTTGATCCCGTTGCTCCTGTTGCTCCAGTTGATCCAGTTGATCCAGTTGCTCCTGTTACACCAGTTGATCCGGTTGGTCCGGTTGGTCCAGTTTCTCCAGTTACTCCGGTTGATCCCGTTGCTCCAGTTTCCCCGGTTGATCCGGTTACTCCAGTTACTCCTGTTTCTCCGGTTGATCCGGTTACTCCAGTTGATCCGGTTGCTCCGGTTGCTCCCGTTGATCCAGTTACTCCTGTTGACCCCGTTGGTCCAGTTTCTCCGGTTGGACCTGTTGATCCTGTTACTCCGGTTGATCCTGTTGATCCGGTTGATCCAGTTGATCCAGTTGCTCCGGTTGATCCAGTTGATCCAGTTGCTCCAGTTGCTCCGGTTGATCCTGTTGGTCCCGTTGATCCTGTCACTCCTGTTGATCCAGTTACTCCTGTTGATCCGGTTGGTCCCGTTGATCCTGTTACTCCTGTTGATCCGGCTGATCCTGTCACTCCGGTTGATCCTGTTGGTCCAGTTGATCCCGTTTCTCCTGTTGCTCCAGTCGCTCCGGTTGGTCCCGTTTCTCCTGTTGATCCTGTTTCCCCGGTTGATCCGGTTACTCCAGTTGATCCGGTTGCTCCGGTTGCTCCGGTTGCTCCCGTTGATCCAGTTACTCCTGTTGACCCCGTTGGTCCTGTTGATCCGGTTACTCCAGTTACTCCAGTTACTCCAGTTACTCCAGTTACACCCGTTGCTCCGGTTAGTCCCGTTGCTCCTGTTTCCCCGGTTGATCCGGTTACACCAGTTACACCTGTTGATCCCGTTGCTCCTGTTGCTCCTGTTGATCCTGTTGCTCCAGTCGCTCCGGTTGGTCCGGTTGATCCGGTTACTCCAGTTACTCCTGTTGGTCCAGTTTCTCCGGTTGGTCCTGTTGATCCGGTTGATCCTGTTACTCCAGTTACTCCTGTTGGTCCTGTTGATCCCGTTGCTCCTGTTGGTCCAGTTTCTCCAGTTACTCCTGTTGGTCCCGTTGGTCCGGTTACACCTGTTGGTCCTGTCGCTCCTGTTGATCCGGTTACTCCAGTTACTCCTATTGCTCCTGTTGGTCCGGTTACACCTGTTGGTCCTGTCGCTCCTGTTGATCCAGTTACTCCTGTTGCTCCAGTCGCTCCGGTTGGACCTGTTTCCCCGGTTGCCTGTTGATCCTGTTGGTCCTGTCGCTCCTGTTGATCCGGTTACTCCAGTTACTCCTATTGCTCCTGTTGGTCCCGTTGGTCCGGTTACACCTGTTGGTCCTGTCGCTCCTGTTGATCCAGTTACTCCTGTTGCTCCAGTCGCTCCGGTTGGACCTGTTTCCCCGGTTGACCCTGTTGATCCTGTTGATCCTGTCGTTCCGGTTGATCCGGTTACTCCTGTTACACCTGTTGGTCCTGTCGCTCCGGTTGGTCCTGTCGCTCCGGTTGGTCCAGTTGCTCCTGTTGCTCCGGTTGGACCTGTTTCTCCCGTTGCTCCGGTTGGACCTGTTTCTCCCGTTGCTCCTGTTGCTCCGGTTACACCAGTTACACCTGTTGGTCCTGTCGCTCCGGTTGGTCCGGTTGATCCTGTTGCTCCTGTCGCTCCGGTTGATCCGGTTACTCCAGTTACTCCGGTTACACCAGTTACACCTGTTACACCAGTTGATCCGGTTACTCCAGTTACACCTGTTGGTCCTGTTTCTCCGGTTGGACCTGTTGGTCCTGTTGCACCAGTTTCTCCTGACGATCCTGTTGATCCCGTTGGTCCTGTTGGTCCTGTTGGTCCTGTTTCTCCAGTGACCCGGTTGATCCTGTTGCTCCGTTGATCCGGTCGCTCCGGTTGATCCCGTCACTCCTATTGCACCAGTTTCTCCCGTTGCTCCTGTTACACCAGTTGATCCGGTTGGTCCAGTCGCTCCGGTCACCCGGTTTCTCCAGTTGGACCTGTTGGTCCAGTTTCTCCGGTTGATCCTGTTTCTCCTGTCGCTCCTGTTGCTCCGGTTTCTCCAGTTGCTCCGGTTGGTCCTGTTTCCCCGGTTGATCCGGTTACTCCAGTTACTCCTGTTTCTCCGGTTGATCCGGTTACTCCAGTTGATCCGGTTGCTCCGGTTGCTCCCGTTGATCCAGTTACTCCTGTTGATCCCGTTGGTCCTGTTGATCCGGTTACTCCAGTTGCTCCTGTTGCTCCTGTCTCTCCGGTTGATCCGGTTACTCCTGTTACACCTGTTGGTCCTGTCGCTCCGGTTGATCCGGTTACTCCTGTTACACCTGTTGGTCCTGTCGCTCCGGTTGATCCAGTTACTCCTGTTGCTCCAGTCGCTCCGGTTGGACCTGTTTCCCCGGTTGACCCTGTTGATCCTGTCGTTCCGGTTGATCCGGTTACTCCTGTTACACCTGTTGGTCCTGTCGCTCCGGTTGGTCCAGTTGCTCCGGTTGGACCTGTTTCTCCCGTTGCTCCGGTTGGACCTGTTTCTCCCGTTGCTCCGGTTGGACCTGTTTCTCCCGTTGCTCCGGTTGGACCTGTTTCTCCCGTTGCTCCGGTTGGACCTGTTTCTCCCGTTGCTCCGGTTGGACCTGTTTCTCCCGTTGCTCCGGTTGGACCTGTTTCTCCCGTTGCTCCGGTTGGACCTGTTTCTCCCGTTGCTCCGGTTGGACCTGTTTCTCCCGTTGCTCCGGTTGATCCGGTTACACCAGTTACACCTGTTGGTCCTGTCGCTCCGGTTGGTCCGGTTGATCCTGTTGCTCCTGTCGCTCCGGTTGATCCGGTTACTCCAGTTACTCCGGTTACACCAGTTACACCTGTTACACCAGTTGATCCGGTTACTCCAGTTACACCTGTTGGTCCTGTTTCTCCGGTTGGACCTGTTGGTCCTGTTGCACCAGTTTCTCCTGACGATCCTGTTGATCCCGTTGGTCCTGTTGGTCCTGTTGGTCCTGTTTCTCCAGTGACTCCGGTTGATCCTGTTGCTCCGGTTGATCCGGTCGCTCCGGTTGATCCCGTCACTCCTATTGCACCAGTTTCTCCCGTTGCTCCTGTTGCTCCTGTTACACCAGTTGATCCGGTTGGTCCAGTCGCTCCGGTCACTCCGGTCACTCCGGTTGATCCTGTTGATCCAGTTGCTCCGGTTACACCTGTTGGTCCTGTCGCTCCGGTTGGTCCGGTTGATCCTGTTACTCCAGTTACACCTGTTGGTCCGGTTACACCAGTTACACCTGTTGGTCCTGTCGCTCCGGTTGATCCTGTTGCTCCGGTTGATCCGGTTACTCCAGTTACTCCGGTTGATCCGGTTACACCAGTTACACCTGTTACACCAGTTACACCTGTTACTCCAGTTACACCTGTTGGTCCTGTTGCACCAGTTTCTCCTGACGATCCTGTTGCTCCTGTTGGTCCTGTTGGTCCTGTTTCTCCAGTGACTCCGGTTGATCCGGTTGCTCCGGTTGATCCGGTCGCTCCGGTTGCACCAGTTTCTCCGGTTGCTCCCGTCACTCCTATTGCACCAGTTGCTCCTGTTACACCAGTTGCTCCTGTTGGTCCAGTCGCTCCGGTCACTCCTATTGCACCAGTTGCTCCTGTTACACCAGTTGCTCCGGTTGGTCCAGTCGCTCCGGTCACTCCTATTGCACCAGTTGCTCCTGTTACACCAGTTGCTCCTGTTGGTCCAGTCGCTCCGGTCACTCCGGTTGATCCCGTTGGACCTGTTGGTCCAGTTTCTCCCGTTGCTCCGGTTGATCCTGTTTCTCCAGTTGCTCCGGTTGATCCTGTTTCTCCAGTTGCTCCTGTTGATCCCGTTGATCCAGTTTCTCCGGTTGCTCCCGTCGCTCCCGTTGATCCGGTTAATCCTGTTGATCCAGTTTCTCCCGTCGCTCCGGTTTCTCCTGTTGGTCCTGTTGATCCGGTTGGTCCAGTTTCTCCAGTTGCTCCTGTTTCTCCAGTTGATCCGGTTAATCCAGTTGCTCCTGTCTCTCCGGTTGATCCTGTTGATCCTGTCGCTCCGGTTACTCCAGTTACTCCGGTTGCTCCTGTTACACCAGTTGATCCGGTTGCACCAGTTGCTCCTGTCGCTCCGGTTACTCCAGTTACTCCGGTTGCTCCTGTTACACCAGTTGATCCGGTTGCACCAGTTGGTCCGGTTGATCCAGTGACTCCCGTTGCTCCTGTTTCTCCCGTTGGACCGGTTACTCCTGTTGCACCGGTCGGTCCGGTTGATCCCGTTGCTCCTGTTGGTCCTGTTTCCCCGGTTGGTCCGGTTGCTCCGGTTGATCCAGTGACTCCCGTTGCCCCTGTTGGTCCGATTGATCCCGTTGGACCGGTTACTCCTGTTGCACCGGTCGGTCCGGTTGATCCCGTTGATCCAGTTGGTCCGGTTGCTCCGGTTGCACCTGTTGATCCTGTTGATCCCGTGACTCCCGTTGATCCGGTTGGTCCGGTTGCTCCCGTTGGTCCGCTTACTCCTGTTGCACCGGTTGATCCCGTCGCTCCTGTTGCTCCAGTGACTCCCGTTGATCCGGTTGCTCCCGTTGGTCCGCTTACTCCTGTTGCACCGGTTGGTCCGGTTGATCCAGTGACTCCCGTTGATCCCGTTGATCCGGTTGGACCAGTTGATCCAGTGACTCCCGTTGATCCCGTTAACCCCGTTGCCCCAGTTTCTCCCGTCGCCCCCGTTGATCCGATTGCACCAGTTTCTCCCGTTGGTCCGGTTACTCCGGTTGCCCCGGTTGGTCCGGTTGATCCCGTTGGACCTGTTGCTCCTGGAGGACCTGTTGGCCCGGTCGGTCCAATCCCCCCAGCAGACTCTATTAAAGAAACATCATCAATTAGAACAGACCCAAAAGTAGTTTTACTTATTACCACTACTGCATTTACTGCTTCTGAGGGAGGGGCAATTGGTCTATATATTTCATTCCATGTATTAAATGAGACATTTGGCAAATTTCCGGCAGCAATGATCATTTCCTGTCCGCCTTCAATCTGTTCTCCTTCACTGTTAACAAATAGAATTTGTATAGTGACTTGAGGACTTGGATTGTTCCCCGTTTTCCCAACCGAAACAGTGAATATAAGAGATTGTCCAGAAACGACAGGCACGATCTGCCCTAAAAAAGCATAAGGCTGGCTGCTGATAAACTGTGCGGAATAGCTTCCAGAATGGGCAAAAGTATTAATAACGGACGTATTTGCAAAAGCCCACCCCGTCAGATTGCCGGTTTCAAAACCTCCATTTACAATCACATTATTCACCCAACATCATTCCCCGCCCTCTTTGATTAGTTCCAGCTATTATATGCAGGAAAATTATCATCGGTCTGTAAGGTCACTAAACAAAATAAAAAAAGGTGATTGTCCCTGCATCACCTTTCTTTCCCTGTATTTGTAGAAAACCCATCTATGCTAGATATGCTGCTAGTACGCCGGACATTTCTCACTAGGTTAAGCGATCACCTGCCAATTATATTTTCCCGCTTTCTTCTCAGTTCTTTGCTTTTTATACCAACTTTTCATATGCCGACTACTATAACGAGAGGCATAATCCCGTTTTGTTCTTGCGCTGAAACCCATCCATTATAAACCACCTCATCATCTGTTGCTCACGCCCTAAAGTAATGTGATCAAACATAAAAAAAGGCAGACCGCGTCTGCCTTTTTTTCTTTCTACCATATCCCTAATAATTTCCACCATAATCCGCCGATCACAAGCCATGTGACAATATGAACGATCGACAGGATAAATCCGATAGACCACCATTTGCCTTGCGAAATGTAGCCTGCTCCGAAGAAGACCGGAGCCGCTCCAGAACCGTAGTGGGTTGTTGACCCGAACAGATTGCTGAAGAATGCGAGGCTCAGCGCTGCTAAAAGCGGCGGTGCGCCCGCTGCCACGATAACAGCCAAAAATGCTGAATACATCGCACTGATGTGGGCCGTCGCACTTGCAAAGAAGTAGTGAGAGTAATAATACACAACAATTAAAATTAAAAATGCCACAATCCAAGAGAATCCTGATACAGATGATTTCATGGCGTTGCTGAACCAAGAAACCATGCCTAATTCATTCAGGAAGTTGGCCAGCATAACGAGCGCCGCAAACCAAGTGAGCGTATCCCAAGCGCCCTGTTCTTTCTTGATATCATCCCAAGTCAGAACCTGTGATAATAAAAGGACTGACAATCCGATCAGTGCGGTTGTGGTTGCGTCGATGTTGAAGCTGCCGCCAAAAATCCAAAGAGCAAGCACTAAAAGAAACACAATAACCATAGAAAGCTCTGATTTTTTAAATGGCCCCATTTCTTTCAGTTTTTCGGTTGCGATTTTCGCTGCGTCCGGTGTTTCTTTAATTTCCGGCGGATACAGCTTGTAAATCACAAGCGGTGTGATGATTAAGCTTACAAGTCCCGGCACAATCGCGGCAATTGCCCAGCTTGTCCATGTTAAGTCCACCCCTGCGACATCATGGGCCAGCTTGGCAATCAGCGGGTTTGCCGCCATCGCCGTCAGGAACATAGCAGATGTAATCAAGTTTCCCTGAAAACCGGTTTTTAATAAGAAAGCACCGATTTTTCTTTCTGTTCCATCTGCCGGGCTTGATCCGAATGTTTCGGATAATGATCTGATAATAGGAAATATAATGCCTCCTGCACGCGCCGTATTACTTGGAATAGCAGGTGATAATATTAAATCACTGAACAGCAGTGAATAAGAAAGTCCAAGGGTTTTCTTCCCGAATTTCTGAACGAATACATACGAAATTCTCGCACCTAGCCCGGTTTTGATAAATCCCCGGGAAATAAAGAATGCGATGACGATAAGCCAGATGGTCTTATTCCCGAATCCGCTTAATGTATCCTCAATTGATAATGTTCCAGTTAATGCAGTAACCGCCAATGCAAAAATTGCAATTGCACCCATTGGCAAGGGCTTGGAGATAAAGCCGATAATTGTCGCGACGAAAATCGCAAACAAATGCCATGCTTTAGGTTCAAGTCCGGACGGAGCGGGAATAAACCAGATGATTAGTCCCACAGCGACAGTAATAAGCAATGGAACAAGCTTTACTGCTGACTGTTTTCCTGCGTCTTTTTCTGAAGCCATAAATAGGTCTCCTCCTATATACTTGTTTTCCGATCCCCTTTTTCATTCTACTCCTTAACTAAGTTAATAAACATTTTAATTAATTAAAAAACACAAAGGTGAGCAGCCCTTTGTGTTTTTTTTCATTTCTTAATTTAGTTTACCCGCGCCCGCTTGAGATATAACATTTGACTTCACATTCGCGGAAGCATCAATTGATCCGTGCAGAGATGGTGTCCATCCGACAGAAGAGCTCAGCCCGTTTGCAGCCGATGCGTTGATCTGCGTACCGTTCAGCAATGTGCCGGAATCATATAAAGCCGTTCCCCCGCTGAATACGCTGATCGTTTTAGCAGCAGTCAATCCCGGAACGTCAATGGCATTGTTTTGCGCATAAATTTTAGATGATTTTCCAATTCCCCACGCATAGCTAAAGGCATAATCTGATGAGTTTTTATTGCCTTCATAATAGTTGTTGTAAACGTGTACCTGTCCAAAACGGACTCTCGGTGCGCGCTGAACGATATTTTTGTAGCGGTTATGATGCAGTGTGATTTTTAATTTGCCGTCGTCGGAAGTTTTGCTATCGCTTGATCCGAAAATGGAGCTTTTATCATGATCGTGATAAAAGTTATAAGACATTGTAATGTAGTTAGCGCCGTTAGAGGCATCAGTTTGGCCGTCATGGTGCTGATATTCTCTTCCAAAATACTTTGGAGAGGTGCTGTCTGGACGCGAACCGTCATTAAAGGTACAGTGATCGATCCATACATGTGTACCGCCGTTTATTGTGATGTTGTCATATTGAGAATTCCAGTTTCCTGAACTTCCGTCAGTCGGATCCCATTGCGGGAAATAGTCATATGCGTCTTGGAATTCGATATTGCGGATAATAACGTTATCGCTCTTGATCTGGAAGTTTCCGCCCAGAACTTTAGCATTTGACCCTGAACCGACGATCGTCGTATTTGCAGGGATATCCACCATCACGCGTGCCTTTTGGTTTTTCTGTGAACGTGCTCTGGCCTCTTCCTGTGTTCCGGATGGCTCTTTTTTGCCCCATGTGCTTGGGTCATAGGCTTTCAAATATTTGTTCAAATCGTACTCTGGATCTTTATAATCATTCAGACCAAGCGGCTTCAGATTGTCATCGACATTCATGTCAATCGTTCCCTTGATATAAATGATTTTTGGCGTTGTGTTGGTGTCCTTGCCCAAAGCCGAAACGAGCTGATTTCTGTTGCTGACTGTATACACGTGGGATGACGAGGCTTTTGATCCGCCTGTCGTGCCGGTCGAGTACGCTCCCCAGCCATCATTTGACCCTAACGTCTGATGGCCCATATCCGCTGCGTTCGCCCCAACCGGAGTCAAGCCTAATAACAAAGCCGTGGCTAACATCACTTTTTTCATTCAGTAAGAACCCCCATTTTCTATTTTGTGAGAATTTGTTCCATATTCTCACAAAAAACATAATAGCAAATTCATGGGGATCCATAACCGAAAATGTACGGCTTTTTATTGCGGCATCCTGCAAAAAAACACCGCAAAAACCGCAAATATAAAAAACCCCAAAAGGACGATAATCGCCTTTTGGGGCTACATTCCTGCATTATGCCCAAGATTTTACTTTTTCGTTGTCTGTCACAAAGAGAAGCACTTTCCCTTCATCGAGCCGTTTTTCAAACTGAGCCGCTTCGTCTTCTGAAAAACCGATTTCGTGGATTTTATTGCGAAGCTCGTCTCCTTTTTTATTAAATATGTTCCCTACCGCATGTTTGAAACCTGTTTCTTTGGCTCCGATCGTGTTGGCATTCGTGTTGTCTGCCAGTCGTTCCGTTCTGTCATCGTCGTGAGCTAAGACGTATACATCCTCTTTTGCGACACCCATTTGCTGTAATTCTTCTACATCCTTCATGAGCTGTTCGTCGTTTGTATACTCTCTTACAACTGGTTTCATATCCAATTCCTCCTTCATCATGTCTATGTTATATTCATACCCGATCCGTTTTCTATCAAACAGCATCCAGAGCATTGGGCACAAAAACAGGAAGAATGGTAGTAGATATTTCATTTTTAACCATGGTAAAGTGATAGAACGAGAGTATTTTCAGAATAGTCAAAACTAAAACCGCTGCACGGAGCGCCCGAACATGATTCGCCATTTTTATCCGTACAAGCAGGAGGTATGTCCAATGCAATACTTTTCACCAGAACAGCAATACAATGCGTGGGTTGTGAGTGATTTAGTAAAACAGGTCTTCCATCAGCGTGTCGGCTATTCAGCCGGCATTCACCAGCTTGCCATCTTTGCCGAAGAAACATTTCACATCGATATTGACTTTGTTTTCTCTATTGTCATGAATATCGGAGACATTGAATTTGCGCTCTCTGAAGAAATCGAAAGAAAATTGTCCGGCTATCTCAGCGTTCTTCTTCCCCATGTCAGCAGAGATATGCTTGAAGCCTCTAAAGCCAACGCCAGTTCGTTTTTATCCCACAGACACGGCGATGCTGTGTACGATTTATTTGTGCCATATGACCCATACATCAAAAAAACATAAAGCAGCCGCTTCTGTTTCTTTATTTAAAAAATATTGACATAGGAAGCCATGCTATTATAGTGTTTATTTGTGATAATGATTCTCATTATTAAATTCAGAAAAAAGGAAGAAAACAATGCGCACCTATCCTAACAAGTTTATTGCCATCATCAGTGTTTTATTAATCGCTTGTTTCATTATATCCGGCTGTTCATCAAGTCAGGATAACAGCGGCAGCAAAGCCGGAAGCAAATCTAAGGATTCAAGAGTCATTCAGCACGAAGACGGGAAAACAACAGTGACCGGCACACCTAAAAAAGTCGTTGTGCTTGAGCTTTCATTCCTGGATGCTGTTTACAACCTCGGCATCACGCCGGTAGGCATCGCCGATGACAACAAAAAAGACATGATTCAAAAGCTGGTCGGCAGCTCGATTGATTATACATCAGTAGGCACGCGAAGCGAACCGAATCTTGAGGTCATCAGCTCCTTGAAGCCTGATTTAATCATCGCTGACGCTGAACGCCATAAAAACATTTACAAACAGCTGAAACGAATTGCACCGACCATTGAATTGAAAAGCCGGGAATCGACTTATGATGAAACAATCGACAGCTTCAATACCATTTCTAAAGCATTAAATAAAGAAAAAGAAGGAAAAGAAAAGCTTGCCGACCATACAAAGGTCATTGACGATCTGAAAGCGGAGCTTCCGAAAGATGAAGACCGCAGCATCGTTCTCGGCGTGGCAAGAGCCGATTCCTTCCAGCTTCATACGTCATCTTCTTATGACGGAGAAATCTTCAGCATGCTCGGCTTTACGCACGCCGTGAAGTCAGATAACGCGTATCAAGAGGTCAGCCTCGAGCAGTTAAGCAAAATCGATCCTGATATTTTGTTTATTTCAGCCAACGAGGGTAAAACAATCGTAGATGAGTGGAAAAAGAATCCGCTTTGGAAAAACCTAAAAGCGGTGAAAAACGGACAAATCTACGATGCAGACCGCGACATTTGGACAAGATTCAGAGGAATCAAGTCCAGTGAAACAAGCGCCAAAGATGTGCTTAAAAAAGTGTATAATAAGTAGGACAAAAGAGAAGCGAGGAGAATCCTTGCTTCTTCGTTTTTGCAAACAGACGCAGTAAGGAAGTGAGACTGTTGTATTACTCAGCCAAACGGCGCTCATCATCAAGATTGATGGTTTTTACCATTGCACTGATCATCCTTATTTTCGGGCTTGGGCTGAATCTCTCAGTAGGCGCCTCAGACATCGGCATCATTGATGCTTTGACATATCTTTTTGTATGGGACGGATCAAAAGAACAGCTTATTATCTCTACTCTTCGCCTCCCCCGCACATTAATCGGCGTTTTCGTCGGCGCCAGCCTGGCTGTAGCAGGGGCACTGATGCAGGCCATGACAAGAAATCCTCTGGCTTCACCTCAAATTTTCGGTGTGAATGCGGGTGCATCGCTGTTTGTCGTTGCTTCTCTCGTCATTCTGCCGGCGTCGTCCTACTCTTCGGTTGTGTTCGCTTTTGCAGGTGCGGCGGCAGGCGGCGCAATTGTGTATATGATTGCCTCTTCCGGCGGAATGACACCTGTCAAACTGGCGCTGTCAGGAATGGCGGTGCATTTGTTCCTGTCCTCCATGACACAGGCGATTATTATTTTAAATGAGTCGGGAGAGGATGTGCTGTATTGGATGACGGGTGCGATTGACGGCAGCAATTGGCAGGACGTCATGACCATTGCCCCGTTTTCTGTCATCGGCATTGGACTTGCCCTTGTGTTTTCAGGTCCCGTTTCTGTTCTCGGTCTCGGTGATGAAACAGCAAAAGGACTCGGGCAAAACATGAACGGCATGCGGATTCTGATCAGCTTTATCATTTTAATTCTATCCGGCGCTTCTGTAGCGGTTGCCGGCCCAATCGGCTTTGTCGGGCTGCTCGTCCCGCATATCGTCCGCAAGCTGATCGGAGAAAATTACAAGTATGTGCTGCCTTTTTCAGCGCTGTTCGGCGCCATCTTATTGGTGTACGCAGATGTCCTGGCCAGATGGATTGCATTCCCTTATGAATCCCCGGTCGGCATTGTCACCGCCATTATCGGCACACCATTTTTCTTATATTTAGCAAGGAAAGGGCGAAATCTGAAATGAAGAAATCAACCAGAAAACAAAAACGCCCCTTGCTGGCCATCCTTATATTGGCTGTCATCTTGCTAGTGCTGTCCGTGATCAGCATCGGCTTCGGGGCATTGTATATTTCACCTGATGCGGTGGTTACGAATCTGTTAGGGATGGATCATTCCTTCGAGTTTATTATTCAGCAGTACCGGCTCCCCCGCATTATACTGGCGATTCTGGCAGGCGCCGGGCTTGCCGCTGCCGGAGCCATTTTGCAGGGTGTCATCCGAAATCCCCTTGCGTCTCCGGACGTTGTCGGAATTTCAAAAGGGTCCGGACTGGCCGCCATGGCCGTTATTCTCATTTTTCCTGAGTCTCCGGTCTACGTGCTGCCGTTCTCCGCATTTGCCGGAGCAGCCATTATTGCTGTAGTATTATTAATGATAGCCCGCAAAAAAAGCATTCAGCCCTCATCATTGGCTTTATCAGGCATTGCCTTAGGCGCGGTCTGCCACGCCGGCATGCAATATATGATGGTCAAATTTCCGGGGGACGTTAATGCAGCGCTCATTTGGCTGACAGGCAGCCTCTGGGGGAGAAACTGGGAAGAAGTCAAGCTCCTTGCGCCATGGCTGCTTGTCCTTTTGCCGATTGTCTGCATCCTCGTTCCGAAGCTGGATCTGATGTCACTCGGAGATGAGCTAGCGCAGGGTCTCGGCGAAAACGCAAACCGGCTGAGATTCATCCTGATTTTCACCGCAGTTGCACTGGCGGGGAGCTGTGTAGCCGTCGTCGGATCAATCGGTTTTATCGGGCTGCTTGCTCCGCATATCGCCAGAAGGCTTGCCGGAGAAAAAGCTAAATATTTACTGCCTGCATCGGCATTAATCGGTGCTATTATATTACTAATCGCAGATACATTAGGACGCGGCATCATACCTCCGGTTGAGATACCCGCCGGAATATTGACAGCTGTGATCGGCGCGCCTTATTTTTTATATTTATTGAAATTCGAAGCGAGGAAACAGTAGGGAGAGGATACCATGGGAAAACTGGCTGCAGACCAGCTCACTCTTTCATATGACAGCACAGTGATTATTGACGGAGTCGATTTAAAGATTGAAGAAGGAAAAATCACTGTGCTCATCGGCGCCAACGGCTGCGGAAAATCAACAATCCTCAAATCGCTTGCCAGGCTGATGGCCCCAAAAAGCGGCACGGTCCTATTAGAAGGAAAAGATATTCATCGCCAGCCGTCCAAAGAAGTGGCTAAAAAGCTGGCGATTCTTCCTCAGTCTCCTCAGGCGCCTGAAGGATTGACGGTACAGGAACTATGCTATTTCGGCAGACATCCTCATAAAAAACTGTTATCCAAGCATACACAAGAGGATCATGATATGGTAGAGTGGGCGCTTGACGCAACCGGGATGAATGAGCTGAAGGACCGGACACTTGATGCCCTTTCAGGCGGTCAAAGACAAAGAGCCTGGATTTCCATGGCGCTTGCACAAGGCACTGATTTGCTCTTGCTCGATGAACCGACCACTTACTTGGACATCTCTCACCAAATTGAGGTGCTGGAGCTGCTGAAAAAGCTGAACCGGGATCATGGACGCACAGTTGTCATGGTGCTTCACGACTTAAACCAAGCCGCTCAATATGCTGACTATCTGATCAGCGTACTGGACGGAAAAATCTACAATGCCGGAACGCCGGAAGACGTCTTTACCCAGCCGTTTTTCCGGGAAGTCTTCGGCTTGGAATGCTGCATCATGAGAAGCCCGATCGACCAGAAGCCGATGTGCCTGCCGATGGGACTATGCCCAAAATTACGGACGTGATGAAAAAGGAGAGGATACCTCTTCTTTCAGATTGTTGACAAAAGCTCAAAACAGTTATCGTTTTGAGCTTTTTGTCATCCTTTCAGTGTGATAGAAAACCCTTGAAATCTAGAAAGGACGAGCATCGGAGGGTAAATTCGTGAGCACCGGCGCACAGTTCTGATTTTTCGACACGCTGTAAAAGAGAGGAATCCACCTCTCCTTTTTTTATGCGGCTTACTTTTTGTATTTCATCACTTGTCCATGTTACATTGGTGTCAATCAAATGATAGGAGGATGAATATGACAACAGCTCAACAGCAGATTCAATTAGCAAGACGTCCGCAAGGGGTACCCGTTCACGAAGATTTCCGCTTTGAAACGATCCCCGTTCCTGAGCCGAAGCAAGGTGAGGTGCTTGTCAAAACACTCTATGTGTCAGTCGATCCTTACATGCGCGGACGAATGCAAGACACGAAGTCATACGTAGAGCCATTTGCCTTAGACGAAGCGCTGTCAGGCGGTGTCATTGCTGAAGTCGTGTCAGACGGAGATAAGCTGAAACAAGGAGAAATCGTAATCGGAAACCTGAACTGGCAGGAATATTCCGCTGTCACCGAGTCCGCCGTGCGAAAAATTGATACAAGTCTCGCTCCTGCTTCAGCGTATCTCGGCATCCTGGGAATGACCGGTTTGACGGCATATTTCGGCCTGCTGGACATCGGCCGCCCGAAAGAAGGCGAAACTGTGGTTGTCTCCGGAGCTGCAGGGGCTGTCGGTTCCGCTGTCGGACAGATCGCCAAAATCAAGGGAGCACACGTCGTCGGTATCGCAGGCTCTGATGACAAAATTGACTACTTAAAGAATGAACTGCAATTTGACGAAGCGATTAATTACAAAACTGCAGATGATATTCAACAAGCGCTTGCTGACGCTTGTCCGAACGGTGTCGATGTGTATTTTGACAATGTCGGCGGGCCGATTTCAGATGCGGTCATGAACCTCCTCAATGAGTTTGCCCGTATCCCTGTGTGCGGCGCCATTTCTTCCTACAACGCTGAAAACGAAGCGGATGACATGGGCCCTCGCGTCCAATCCAAGCTGATCAAAACGAAGGCGCTGATGCAAGGGTTTATCGTAAGCGACTACGCCGACCGTTTTCCTGAAGGTGCAAAACAGCTGGCGGAATGGCTGAGAGACGGAAAGCTTCATTATGAGGAAACGATTACTGAAGGCTTCGAAAACATTCCGGACGCATTTCTTGGCTTATTTAAAGGAGAAAATAAAGGAAAACAGCTGATCAAAATCAGTGATCAAAGCTGAGATTATACCAAAAAAAGGAGGGCTTTCCACCCTCCTTTTATTTTTGAGAATACGTCAATGACGAAGAGTCAAAGTAAAAAATCCATCTTCATCCGGTTCTGTTTCTACCGACGTAAACCCGGCTGCTTTAAAACAGGATAAACTGATTTGATTGTCTTCTTCAATGCAGGCAGCCCATTCACTTACCCTCGCAAAATTGGAATCATCAATAAATTTACGTAATATCGTTTTCCCATAACCTTGAAGATGACGCTGAGGATTTACGATCAATCCAATATACGCCTTATCCTCCACGAACTCAATGATGACCACCCCTGCCGGCAGCTGTTGGTCATATGCCATCATGACAGCATTGTTTGCATCATTAATCACTCGGTCGTACCACTGATGTAATGGCAGCATTCCATCCATTCTCTGCCTGACATTCTCATTCTCAAACCACTTTTCAATAATATTCAGCTCAGACTCCTTCAAAAAACGAAAACTGTCTATCGAAGCCATCTCCTCACCCCGCTCCTATTTTCTTTTATTTTACAGCAAAAAGGAAGGGCGATTCCGCCCTTCCTTTTATTTCGTATTCAGGTTACCGCCTGAATAAACAGCTTCACTCAGCTCCACGCCAAGTTTCTTCGCCATTTTCTTCAGCTTTGATTCTTCCAAACGCGTGACAAGACTCAGCACGTTCCCTTCTTTTCCAGCCCGTCCTGTTCGTCCTGACCTGTGAACATAGCTGTCTTCATCAGGAATATCGGCGTGGATCACATATGGCAGGTTTTCAATATCCAAACCGCGCGCGGCAATGTCAGTTGCCAAAAGCAGCGGGAACTCGCCCTGCTCAAACGCTTTAATGATCTTCGCCCGCTCCATCTTCTTCGCCTCACTGTGAAGGATGCCAAGGTCGACATGATGGTACGCCAGCTTTTCCGCGTACACACTAAGGTTACCGATATCTCTCACAAACACAAGCGCCTGCATGCCATGAAGTCTTGAAAGCTTTTGCAGCAGCTTCACTTTGTCGCGCTGGTCACAGATGATGTATTGATGCTTCACTTTTCCCGCTTCCGCTTTGCTGCGTTCTACCTTCAAAACCTCGGGCTCTTTCGTCATGTCGCGGAGCACGTCTTCTGTTTCTTTCTTCAGCGTGGCTGAAAAACAAAGAAGCTGGCGGTCTCTTAATGTCGTTTTAATGATTTGCTTGATCGTTTCACGATGCTCCGGCAGGACAAGCTGATCGGTTTCATCAAGTACGATCGTTTTTACTTCATGCATCTTGAGTTTTTTCGCTTGAATCAGCTCAAACACCCTGCCCGGCGTCCCGACAATAATATGCGGATGATTCTTTTTCAGCTTTTCGACCTGCTTTTTCACATTCGCTCCGCCGATTAAGGAAACTGCGCGTAATTCTGATCCCGTTTTCCAGTCCTGAATCACCTGAAAAATCTGCATCACCAGCTCACGTGAAGGTGCTAAAATCACCGCCTGCGGATGCTTCTGATCAGGTTTGATGCGCTCCAATACCGGCAGTGCGTAGGCAAGCGTCTTACCTGTTCCTGTCGGCGATTCTGCGATGACATCCTTACCTTCCATGATGAGTTGGGCCGCCTGCTCCTGTACAGGAGTCGGCTTTTCAAAGCCTGAAGCTTTCCAATTTTCTTTGATAAATGATTGTGCATTATGTAAAAATGGCCAAGTTTGCGTCATTTTGTTCTCCTCGATTCCTGAAATCTATTCCATAGTATCTCAAAACAGCGCGCGGAACGCAATTTTTCTTTTTGTTTCCTATGCCTTTCAACAATCGTCTTCCTCCTTTATAATCAAAAGGTGAGAAATACACGCCATACAGCGTGTTCGATAAACGATAGAGGTGTAAACATGAGTATTTTATCTGTAAAGGACTTAAGCCACGGCTTCGGTGACCGGGCCATTTTTAATAATGTATCTTTCCGTCTTTTAAAAGGCGAGCACGTCGGTCTGATCGGCGCGAACGGTGAAGGAAAATCAACCTTCATGAATATTATTACCGGAAAGCTTGAGCCTGATGAAGGAAAAGTCGAATGGTCAAAAAACGTCCGTGTCGGCTATCTGGATCAGCATACTGTGCTTGAAAAAGGAAAATCCATCCGTGATGTGCTGAAAGACGCATTCCATTATTTATTTGCAATGGAAGAAGAAATGAATGAGATTTATAACAAAATGGGCGAAGCAGATCCTGACGAGCTTGAAAAGCTTCTTGAAGACGTCGGTGTGATTCAAGACTCGCTGACGAACAATGATTTTTATGTGATTGATTCCAAAGTGGAAGAAATTGCACGCGGACTCGGCTTGAGTGATATCGGACTTGACCGTGACGTTACTGATCTGAGTGGGGGACAGCGCACAAAAGTGCTTCTCGCCAAGCTGCTTCTGGAAAAACCGGAAATCCTGCTTCTCGATGAGCCGACCAACTACCTTGATGAGCAGCATATCGAATGGCTGAAACGCTACCTGCAGGAGTACGAGAATGCGTTCATCTTGATTTCCCATGACATTCCGTTCTTAAACAGTGTCATCAACCTGATTTATCATGTAGAAAATCAGGAGCTGACACGCTACGTTGGTGACTATCATCAGTTTATGGAAGTCTACGAGGTGAAGAAACAGCAGCTTGAAGCGGCCTACAAAAAGCAGCAGCAGGAAGTCGCAGAGCTGAAGGATTTTGTTGCCCGCAACAAAGCCCGGGTCAGCACGCGAAACATGGCGATGTCCCGCCAAAAGAAACTCGACAAGATGGATATGATTGAGCTGGCGGCGGAAAAACCGAAGCCTGAATTCCACTTCAAGCCGGCCAGAACATCAGGAAAGCTGATTTTCGAAACGAAGGATCTCGTGATCGGTTACGATTCCCCGCTCTCACGTCCGCTGAACCTCCGCATGGAGCGCGGTCAAAAAATCGCCCTTTACGGCGCAAACGGGATCGGGAAAACGACATTGCTGAAAAGCCTGCTTGGCGAAATCCAGCCGCTCGAAGGCTCTGTTGAACGAGGCGAGCACCTCTTTACCGGCTATTTCGAGCAAGAGGTCAAGGAAACAAACAACAATACGTGTATTGAAGAAGTTTGGAGCGAATTCCCTTCGTATACGCAGTATGAAATCCGCGCCGCTCTGGCAAAATGCGGACTGACGACTAAACATATCGAAAGCCGCGTCTCCGTATTAAGCGGTGGCGAAAAAGCGAAGGTCAGATTATGCAAGCTGATCAATTCGGAAACCAACCTGCTGGTGCTCGATGAGCCGACAAACCACTTGGATGTCGACGCCAAGGAAGAGCTCAAGCGCGCCCTCAAAGAATACAAAGGCTCCATTCTTCTTATTTCTCACGAGCCTGATTTCTATATGGACATCGCGACAGAAACATGGAACTGCGAGTCTTGGACGACGAAAGTGCTTTAATGTTACGAAAAAACCCGCCTGGTAAAGGGCGGGTTTTTTACTTCCATTTTTTCTGAACGATTCTCAAAAGCTCTCTGTCTTTTAAAATGAGCTGCAATGGCGATATGAATTCATCAAGTATCAGCTCTTTTTTGGCAGACAGTTCAAGGTCTTCCTCATCAGCCCATGCGGTGAACCACTCGACAGAAAAGCTGTTTTTCATGATGCTGTGTATGTATTGATAGAGCGTCTGTAAACACTTCAAGTCATATGCGTCAGGCTTTGCCTTATGCATGGCAAATGATCCCTCTTCAGCATGAACTATTATTTGATAAGGCAACCGTAAATGCACAGACACATTCTCGGCTTCCTCAAGATAAATGCCCGCCGCGTTAATACCTGACCGGAGCGGATGCCCTTTCCGGGAGTAGCCGGAGGGCTGACTGAAAAAACCGGTTTCTAAAGGCGTTTTAGCAGCTAAATAGTAAAATTGTGTCATCTGGATGTCCTTTCTCGCGTCGATTCCATTATGATTAGATTATAACCGATTGCAAATGGTGAGCCGATTCAATCGAGACTAAAAACATATCCTTGCATGCCATTTCACTTCATAATAGAAGGGGTTAAAAAAATGATAAATGGCTATCTGACGGGAAATACGCTCATACCATTATGAGGGGAAGATTAAGCAAATAAAAAAAGACACTGCACCTTAGCAGTGTCTTTCGTTATTAATGCCCTGCCTTAATTCCGGCAAGATGTTTACGACCTAGCAGAAGCACAAGCATACCGACAAGAACGACAATTCCGCCAACTGTATACGGCGCGCTTGCTGTGAAGTGTTCTGACAGCATTCCCGCAATCCACGGAGCGATCGCGCCGCCGATGAAGCGGACTGAGCTGTAGGCTGAAGAAGCGATTGAACGTTCAACCGGTGCAGAGCCCATGACAGCTGTTGTCATGATCGTGTTGACCATACCAAGGACAGCACCGGCCACAACGATGCATGTAATAATCAACGCCTGATGCTCTGTCCAGATGCCCATGATCATCAGAATGACCGCAAAGGCGATAAAGAGAACAACCAAGGAACGCACTGTACCCAGCGCTTTGTGCACGATCGGCGCCGTAAAGACTGACGTAATCGCCAGCAGAAGTCCCCAGCCAAAGAAAACATATCCAAGGCCGTGTTCATCTAAATCCAGAACGAACGGAGAATAAGCGAGCAAAATAAAAAATCCAAAGTTGTATAAGAAAGCCGATACCGCCATTGTCAAAAGGCCTTTATATTTGAGTGCCTTCATGGCGTCAAATACCCCAACGCGCTTCGCCGGTTTAGGCAATGTCGGCAGCATCAAGGAAATGGCGATTAACGCAATAAACATCAGGACAGATACCCCGAAGAACGGCGCACGCCATGAAATGCTTCCAAGCTCTCCGCCTGCAAGCGGTCCGACGGAAATCCCCAGTCCGAGCGCCGCCTCATACAAAATAATCGCTTGAGCGCTGCCGCCGACAGACACGCCGACAATGACCGCAAGCGCTGTTGAAATAAATAACGCATTACCTAGTCCCCAGCCGCCGCGATAGCCGACAAGCTGAGCAATTGAGCTTGAACTTCCGCCAAGCGCTGCAAAGATAATAATAAAAATAAGTCCGAGAATTAACGTCCATTTTGCACCGATCCTGCTGGAAATGGCTCCTGAGAAAAACATCATAAATCCGGTAACGAGCAAATAACTTGTAAATAAGAGTGATACTTCACTAGGTGAAGCATGTAATTGTGCGGCAATCGCCGGAAGAATAGGATCGACCAGCCCGATTCCCATAAAGGAAATCACACAGGCAAACGCGACAGCCCATACAGCTTTCGGCTGATTCAGCAAACCTGTCTTCTGATTCACTTGTTTTGTATTGTCCATTTGATCTGACCTCCATCTTTATTCCATTAAAAGAAACGCTACAAAAATAGCGTTTACCAAACGTTTTATTCGATTGATTGAATGGCATGCTCCGCTTTGTCTTTCATCCCGTGCAGACGTTCCTTAAAGCTTTGGAATGTGCGGATTTTTTCATCAATCAAATCCAGCTGGTGATTCAGCGTTTCCTGAATTTCCTCCAGCTTCTCTTTCCGTTCCTTTGGATCCAGTGACAACAAATACCCCTCTTTGTTTAACTCAAGCTGGCGGCTGGTTTCCATGAAATGCTGAAGCTCCTGAAGGGAAAAGCCAAGCACTTCCTTTGTGCTGATCACTTTCTCAAGCTCTTCCATATCATCCTCTGAATAAAGTCTAACGCCGCCTTCCGTCCGTTTCGGTGCTGGAATCAAGCCGATTTCTTCATAAAACCGAATGGTCCGCTTTGTAAGCCCGCTTCTTTTGGCAACTTGATCAATCTTCATCCATTCCATGGTAAATCCCCCTTCGCCTGTTCTGTTATTATTATACACCTTTTGGACCTTAACGTAAACGTTAAGTTTTGAAATATAATAAAAAAGACGAGTACATAAAGCACCCGTCTTTCATTATCCTATTTTAAGCTAGGCTCCCTGTCACTGACAAAGACTGCTTTTGCATGCTTTCAGAAAGCAGTCGATACGCGATAACCTTCTTCTTGTACTGTTTCACGACATCGATATGGTCATCGTAGCTGTACACAAACAGCTTTACATCTTTTTTGCCTTTTTTCGTATCTATCACGAGCGGTGTTCCGCCGTTTTCAGGGTATAAATAACGCTCTTCGTCGCCTGGGTAAATATAATATTTCTCCAGGAAGACAGCTTCGTTAAATTGATCGATCATGTGCCTTTTCTCTTCACCCTCGAGCCGTTTTCCATCTAGAGAGAGAACAGCATCTTCGTCGTTCAGCTTGGCGTGAACCTCGAATTTGCTGAGCAGCCATTCTATGACGCCTGTTGGCAGGCAGGTTAATACGATTTTCACCAGACTCATGAGGATTAACATCACGATAGCCCATGTCATACTTCATCATCTCCGTTAGTTTTCCGTGTGCTGCTGACACACAATTCCATCCTATCATAAGCTGGCCGTTTCGTTTTTGTACATTATGTGAAAAAAAGTGCGGTCTGCTGCGGCCGCACTTTTCTAGCTTTCCAGCTCTTCTATCATGAGGGACAATTCCGTCCAGCGATCCATCGCTGTCTCAAGCTCTTCCGCTGTTTTTGCCTGCTCGGCCATCAGCTCTTGAATTTTCCCGAAATCACTGCCCGCCGCGGCGATATCCGCTTCGAGCTGTTCATGCTTTTCTTCAAGCTCCGCAATTTTATCTTCAATGCCGTCCCATTCAAGCTGATCTTTGTAAGAAAGCTTTTTCCGTTTTTTCTTCGGTTCCGCTTCAGCCGGTTTGATTTCTGTTGCGGGTTTTTCAGCCGTTTTTTTCGCTTTGGCCTGCTCCATATAGTCGCTGTAGGAGCCTTGGAACCGTGAAATCACGCCATTTCCTTCAAATACAATCAAACGGTCTACGACGCGGTCAAGGAAGTAGCGGTCATGGGATACGGTGATGACAACGCCAGGGAACTGTTCAATATAATCCTCAAGCACGCTTAACGTTTCTGTATCCAAGTCGTTCGTCGGCTCATCGAGAAACAGCACATTTGGCTCCTGCATCAGAACCTGAAGCAAGTATAAGCGCCGCTTTTCTCCGCCGGACAGCTTGCGGATATAGGTTTGCTGCATGGAGCGCGGGAAGAGAAAGCGCTCAAGCATTTGTTCAGCGGTGACGATATCGCCGTCCTCTGTTTTCACGACTTCCGCTGTTTCTTTCATGTATTCAATCACCTTCAGCTCACCGTTCATTTCACTGTGATCCTGGGTATAGTAGCCGATTCTTACTGTTTGGCCGATCGTAATATGCCCGCCGTCAGGAGTGATTCGTCCGGCAAGGCTGTTTAACAGTGTTGTTTTTCCAATGCCGTTCGGCCCGATGATCCCGATTCGTTCACCTGGTATAACCAGTTCATTGAATCGATCGACAAGCACGTTTCCTCCATAAGCGATCATCACGTTCTCCGCTTCGATTACTTGCTTTCCAAGACGGTGGGAGCCGATCGCAAAGTCGAGCGAGCCGGCTGACTGAGGGCCTTTCTGCTCCTTAAGCGACTCTACCCTGCCGATTCTCGCCTTTTGTTTTGTGGAGCGTGCTTTCGCTCCGCGTCTGAGCCAAGCCAGTTCACGGCGCAGCAGATTTTGCCGCTTCGTTTCTTTTTGCTCGGCCTGCGCTTCCCGTTCCGCGCGCTTTTCCAAAAAGACTTCATAGTTGCCTTTGTAGGTATAGAGACTGCCTCGTTCAAGCTCATAAATGCGGTTTGTCACGCGGTTTAAGAAGTACCTGTCGTGCGTAACCAGCATGACGGCGCCTGGATATTGCGCCAAGTACCCTTCAAGCCATTCAATGGTTTCATTATCCAAATGGTTCGTCGGCTCGTCTAAGATCAGGAGGTCGGCGGGCTGGATTAAGTTTTTCGCAATCGCCACCCGTTTTTTCTGTCCGCCTGAGAGCTCGTTGACAGGCTTTGTCACGTCAGTTACTCCCAGCTTCGATAACACCGTTTTCGCCAAGGTATTCGCATCCCACGCATTGTTTGCATCCATTTTTGCCTGCGCAGCCAGCAGGTGTTTCTGGCGTTTTTCATCTTCCGGGTCTTCTCCCAGTTCATAGAGCGCCTTTTCATATTCACGGAGCGTTCTCATGACAGCCGATTCACCGGAATAAATATGCTCCAGTACAGTTTGTCCAGCAGGCAGCTGCGGGTCCTGATGAAGAAATTCAACATGCACGCTGCCGGATTTGGCGATGTCGCCTTCTTCAACAGATTCCAAGCCGGCAATCACTTTCAGCAGCGTTGATTTTCCGGTGCCGTTCGGCCCGATTAATCCGATTCTCTCATTCTCTTCAATATGAAAGGAGATATGGTCAAATAACGTCTTATCTCCGTATGTTTTGTAAAGGTTCTCCGCTTTTAGTATGCTCATGGTTCCTATCAATCCTCACGTAAGTTCATGTGTACATTTTAAATCAGCCGCTGGAATAAAACTAGTAAAAGAGCAGACAAATTTCATGGAAATACCGGACAGAAAAAAAGACCGGGGACTCTGTCCCCAGTCTCTTACTCTTCTTCAAGCGCTTTTTCTGCCATTTTAGCGAGATGCTGCGCACTGCCTGAGATCTCCTGCATCGTGGCGGAAATCTGTTCAACAGCCGCGGCTTGTCCGTCAGTATGCTGATTAATCGATTCAATCGATTCTTCTAGCCCTTTTAACAGGCTGTGGATTTTTTTCGTGATCTGATCGATCTGGCCGACATTTTCTTTCGAATGCGTCGCAAGCTTTCTGATTTCATCCGCTACGACAGAAAATCCTTTTCCGGACTCCCCTGCCCGTGCGGCTTCAATCGCAGCATTTAAACCGAGCAGATTGCTCTGGTCAGAAATGCCTTTCACGGTTACTGAAATATCAGCGATTTCTCCCGCGCTTTCGCTTACCTTTTTCGCTTGTGAGGAAATGCCCGACATTTGCGATGAGAATCCGTTAATTGATTCAGAAATATCGGAAATGGCCGCAGCCGTTTGTTCAACAACTGCCGATAAGCTTTCCGCTACATCATGAAGCTTAGAGGACTCCTCAAGACTCGTGCCGAGGCCCACTCCCCCAATCACTCTTCCGTTCTGGTCATGAAGCGGGATGGCGCGTGCGATTAATGGAAAGCCGAACAATTCCTTCGGCACCATGCTCGTTTTTTTCTGATTGCTGCGGATCGCGTCTGTGATGATATCCCCTTCCTGCAGCGGATCTCCGGCTTTTACGTTAAGGGAAAAGGTTTTTGCCGGAATATTGACCAGCAATTTCTCCGTATCATAAATGCCGATTGTAATATCATCCTGAACCAGGCTGTTTAAATAAGGGGCTACTTTCACAAATGCGTCTAGAAGATCTGCTGTTTCATTTTCCGTTCTTATGCTCAATTCCAATCACTCCTTTTATTAGTAAGGGAAGCTGCGTTTTTCATGCTGAACCGAAATCCATTTCAGCGTCGTAAATTCTTCAAGACTCCATTCGCCATTTAATCGGCCGAGGCCAGATTGCTTTTCACCGCCGAAGGCCACATTCGGTTCATCATTAATCGTCGTGTCATTAACATGAATCATGCCCGTTTCAATGCGTTTCGCAAAAGCCACGCCGCGTTCAAGATTTGAGGTATGTACGGCTCCGCTTAAGCCAAATGGGGTATCGTTCGCGATATCGACCGCTTCGTCTTCTGAATCAAACTTCATGAAGGAGACGACTGGCCCGAACAGCTCTTCCTTTGCAATGCTCATAAACGGTTTCACGTCTTTTAAGATGGTCGGCTCCACGATCGTCCCGTTAAATCCGCCAAGCTTCACTGGAACAGCCCCTTCTTCAATCGCTTTCTCAACAGATTTCATTAACCCGTCAGTCTGCCTGCTGTTGATTAAAGGTCCGATAATCGTATCAGGGTCCATCGGGTCACCAACTTTCAGCGATTCCACTTTTGCCTGATACAGCTCAAGGAATTGATCATAAATTGATGAGTGAACCAGTACGCGATTAGCTGACATACAAATCTGTCCTTGATGGGTAAATCTGCTGAACACTGCCGCATTGACTGCATATTCGATATCCGCATCTTCAAGCACGATAAAGGCGCTGTTTCCGCCAAGCTCAAGAAGCGGCTTTTTAAAGTGCTTCATCGCGAGCTGGCCGATGTAGCTCCCCACTTTCGTAGATCCTGTAAATGAGATGATCCGCGGCACCGGATGTTCGACAAAGCTGTCACCGATTTCTGTAATGTCTGTGACAACAACATTCAGCAGTCCTTCCGGAACGCCCGCGCTTTCAAAAATCTTCGCAATCAGCGTACCGCCGCAAATCGGTGTTTCTTCGTGCGGCTTCAACACGACGCCATTGCCTGCTCCGAGTGCCGGCGCTACTGATTTCATAGATAAAAAGAATGGGAAGTTAAAAGGACTGATGACACCGACAACACCTGCCGGCACGCGATATAATCTGTTTTCCTTGCCGTCTATTGTAGAAGGAAGAATTTTCCCTTCCATGCGGACAGGGAACGTCGCCGCTTCTTTCATGATATTTTTCACGAGTCCGATTTCAAAAGCTGCTTTCAGCCTTGTGCCGCCCAGCTCTTCCATAATCAAATAAATGATGGCTTCTTCATTCTCTTCGATATACGTTACGGCTTTTTCTAAGATTGCTCTTTTCTCGAATGGGTTGACCGCATCCCATTTTTTCTTTGCCAAAGCCGCTGCCCGGTACGCTTCATCTACATCATCAGCAGTCGCTTTTTGAAAGGATGTGATTGTTTTTTGAGTATAAGGATTTTTGTTTTCCAATACATTTGGGCTGCTGCCCTCCTGCCATTTTCCGCCAATAAATTGCTTGTTTAATTCTTCATATTGAAACATGGTCAGCATCTCCTTTTTAACAGCAAATCAAAATATGGCCAATCTATCATTTCTATCGGTTCACCATCAGCAAAATTCAATATCCTGTTTGTAAAAATTACTATATTATGATACGCCAACGCTTTTTAGCTTCTATCGTTTAAAGCAGAAAAATATATGATTGACGCCGTCAAATTTCGACAATATAATACAACGAGAAATGTATATAATGATTAGAATATTTTGAATTTTCCAGGAGGAACTTTTTATGAGTTCATTATTTAGAAAAAAATCGCTTGAAACATTAAATGCGCAGAGCCAGTCAAAAAGCCTCGCCCGTACTTTAAGCGCATTTGATTTAACACTTCTCGGTATCGGGTGTGTCATCGGCACTGGGATTTTCGTTATTACAGGAACTGTGGCCGCGACCGGTGCCGGTCCTGCCCTGATCTTATCGTTCATTTTAGCGGGTCTCGCCTGTGCGCTTGCCGCCTTCTGTTATGCTGAGTTTTCGTCTTCGATTCCGATTTCAGGAAGCGTGTACTCATACTCCTATATCACACTTGGAGAGCTGCTCGCCTTTTTAATCGGATGGGATCTCATGCTTGAATATGTCATTGCGCTGTCGGCGGTTGCCACGGGCTGGTCTTCATACTTTCAATCGCTGCTCGCCGGCTTTAACTTTCATATTCCGGCTGCTCTGACAGGAGCTCCGGGAAGCTCGCCGGGCGCCGTGTTTAACCTTCCGGCTGCGGTCATTATTCTCATCATCACTGCAATTGTCAGCAGAGGTGTCAAAGAAAGTACACGCTTCAACAACGTGATCGTGCTGATGAAAATCGGAATTATTTTATTGTTCATTATTGTCGGCTTCGGTTATGTCAAACCGGATAACTGGACTCCTTTTATGCCGTTTGGAATGAAAGGCGTCATTGTCAGCGCGGCAACGGTTTTCTTCGCGTATCTCGGATTTGACGCAGTTTCCAACGCTTCAGAAGAAGTGAAGCATCCGCAAAAAAATATGCCGATCGGCATCATTTCAGCTCTGGCCGTCTGCACCATTTTGTACATCACGGTATCGCTTGTTTTGACAGGCATGATGCCTTATGCCAAATTAAATGTCGGTGATCCGGTGTCCTTTGCGCTTAAATTCGTCGGCCAGGATGCGGTTGCGGGAATTATTTCTGTCGGCGCTATCATCGGAATCACAACAGTGATGCTCGCATTGCTGTACGCCCAGGTCCGTTTAACCTTTGCCATGAGCAGAGACGGTCTTTTGCCGGGATTGTTCGCAAAGATTCATCCGTCATTCAAAACGCCGTTCCGCAACACATGGCTGACAGGAATCGTCGCGGCGGGAATCGCAGGATTTATTAATCTCGGCACACTTGCGCACCTTGTGAACATGGGAACGCTTGCGGCATTTACAGTCATTTCGATCGCTGTTATTGTGTTAAGAAAGAAACACCCGGAAATCAAAGCTTCCTTCAGGGTGCCGTTCGTTCCGGTTGTGCCAATCATCAGCGCTGGAATATGCCTTTGGTTTATGTACAGCCTTCCAGGCATCACATGGCTTTCATTTGTTATCTGGATCGCCGTCGGAACGATCGTTTATTTCCTTTATGCAAAAAAACACAGCTTATTAAACAAATAATTGTAAGCCGTCGGTGCGGACATTTCAAACGTCCAATCCGCCGGCTTTTTTCGTTTTTGCGTGTGCTATACTTTGAGTATACATACAGAAAGGAAGACCAGCCTTGAAACCATACCGCACTTTATTATTTGATGTAGATAATACCATTTTGGATTTTACAGCGGCAGAAAAATTAGCGCTGCGCCTGCTGTTTGAAGATCAGAACATTCCGCTTACCGATGAAATGGAATCCCGTTATCAAACAATTAATCAAGGCCTCTGGAGAGCCTTTGAAGGCGGAAACATGACTCGCGATGAAGTGATGACCACCCGCTTTTCCGCTTTGTTCAAGGAATATGGCTATGAAGCAGACGGAGTGCTGCTAGACCAGAAATATCGCCGTTTTCTTGAAGAAGGGCACCAGCTTATGGACGGAGCCTTTGATCTCATCGCAAAACTGGAACAGCATTTTGATTTGTATATCGTGACAAACGGCGTTTCCAGTACTCAGTATAAGCGTCTCAGAGATTCAGGATTATTTCCGTTCTTCAAGGACATTTTCGTTTCTGAAGACACAGGTTTTCAAAAGCCGATGAAAGAGTACTTCGACTATGTGTTTGAACGGATTCCCCATTTTTCAGCGGAGCACACTTTAATCATCGGCGATTCGCTGACAGCGGACATCAAAGGCGGACAGCTCGCGGGAATTGATACGTGCTGGCTTAGCCCTGACATGAATCTCACTGAAACAGAGGTTGTGCCAACGTACCACATTCGTAAGCTTGAAGAGCTATATCATATTCTGAAAATCGAAAACACAATCATCAACTGTTAATGTTTTTTGGCCGGCGGGCGCTGCGTCTTTCCAGAAGGCGTCTTTTTTCCCTTGATAAATCCTTCACCTTATGAATAATATGGTGGTATGCACTGGTGATATATGTTAGGAGGAGAATCATTTGGCTATTGCCGCCCCGCTGAAGGAAAAACCTGTTCAAAAACCCGGCACTACTGTGTATCCGATTTTGTTTATCATTGGAATCTGCCACATGCTCAACGATTCGCTGCAGGCTGTGATACCCGCCATGTTCCCGATTGTGGAACGCTCCATGAGTTTGACGTTCACACAGCTCGGCTTCATCGCTTTTACATTAAACATGGTGTCATCTGTCATGCAGCCTGTCGTCGGCTGGTATACGGATAAACGGCCGCGGCCGTACGCCCTGCCGATCGGGCTGACTGCCAGCATGCTCGGCATATTGGGCCTTGCATTTGCCCCGTCATTTGTGACGATCTTGTGCTGTGTGTTTTTCATCGGATTAGGTTCCGCTATTTTTCATCCGGAAGGCTCCCGTGTGGCTTATATGGCCGCCGGCACAAAACGCGGGCTTGCCCAGTCCATTTATCAGGTCGGAGGAAACTCAGGCCAAGCGATGGCGCCCCTGATTACCGCGCTGATCCTTGTTCCGCTCGGACAATTCGGTGCTGTCTGGTTTACACTTGTAGCCGCGCTCGCCGTTATGTTTCTGCTTTATATTGCAAAATGGTACGCCGCTCGGCTCGGCAGTCTTGCACAGAAGCAGGGCACCCAAAAGAAAGCCGCTGAACAAAACTCGTCTGTCACCAAGTCCGTTATAACCGCTCTTATTATTATTATCTTTTTGATTTTCGCGCGTTCTTGGTATACGAGTGCGATCGGCAACTTTTACACGTTTTACGCGATGGATACATATCACGTAAGCATTCAGCAGGCTCAGAGCTATATTTTCGTCTTTTTGCTGTTTGGCGCTGTCGGAACCTTTCTCGGCGGCCCGCTCGCAGACCGTTTTGGAAAACGAGTTGTCATTCTCGGCTCGCTGCTGTGCTCAGCGCCGCTGGCGATTCTGCTTCCATTTGCCGGACCGGTTCTGGCCTATGGCGTACTCGCTTTGATCGGCTTGGTTCTCATGTCGAGCTTTTCCGTAACGGTTGTGTATGCACAGGAGCTTGTCCCCGGAAAGATCGGCACGATGTCCGGTTTAACCGTCGGCCTCGCCTTCGGTATGGGAGCAATCGGCGCTGTGGCGCTTGGCGCTCTCATTGATGCTGCGGGACTGACCCCGACCATGATTGCCATTGCGTTTCTCCCGATTCTTGGCATCCTTGCGTTTCTTTTGCCGAGCGATCAGAAACTGAGAGAATGGCATAGCTGAAAAAACCCCTGCCGCCTGGCAGGGGTTTTTTAATCAAGCTGTATAAAATGAGTGTCCGGCACCGCGTGCTTCGGGATAAAGCCGTCCGCAAAGTCCGGAAATGCTGCCTGTATTTCGTCAATCCATCTTTTCAGGTTTAACACATACGGCATATAAATCATTTCAATTGTCGCTTCGTCTTCAATGCGGTAATACCAGCAAAGATTAAATTCGTTCTCCGTCACCAATGTGAATCCGGAGAAATGATAGAAAATCAGCGGCGTTTCATCTAGATAAACGCGGCCGTCCTTTTGAGTCACCTTATAGTTTTCTATATTCCAAAGCGCCGTATTGGCTCCGGTTGATTTGACAACATGCACACCCTGATACTGTGCCGGCCACTTCTCCACATACCTTTGATCGCCGTACGTCTTTCTTTTCGTATTCATTTCCACCGTGCAATATTCAATGCAATCCTGTCTCCACTGCCACACCGCTTTATAGGCTTCTTCCGTATTCCGGGCGCCGACAAAGCCTGTGTTAAAACGCCCGGTCCGCTCATAATAAGACATGAACCGCGGCGAGTTGCGGTGATCAGTCAAATACAGTGAAGCCGCCGGATTTTCGGCAAAAATACGCGCTGGATCAGAAAAGAAAAACAGATCGGTATCCATATGGGCATAATAATCGGCGTCATCCCACTGACTCATGACATGGAACAAAAATGCGGGCTTCAGTGTCCAGCAATACTCATGGAACGTTCTATTGCTTTTCGCTTCCAATAGCTCCGGATCTTCCATTTCATGAAGCTGCACAAAGGTGACATGCTCCCATGGCACGTGCTGTAGCAATTCATATGCCTTCTGATCAACACACAGCACATATAAATGAAAATCATCGCAATGCTCATGGAGGGAATGAATCATAGGCATCAGTTTAAAGATGTGCGTCCTTGACACTATTGTTGAAAAATGAAATTGACTCACCATACCACATCCATTTATCTAAGATCCACGTGCAGTAAATCATTGACAAGCGCATACAGTGCATTGGCAAAATCGTTCACGCCAAGCTTCTTCTTCGCTTTTGGCAGAAGCTTTTGAACGGCTTGCAAATCAAAGCTTTTCGCAGTCACCCGCGGTGTTTTTTTCTGCCAATCCGGGTCCAGATTGCGATCCTTCACGACATGGAGCAGCTCAAGAAACAGATGCAGCAGCATGTCGTATTTCTTCGAGTCCAGCAGCTTATGAATATCAGCCATAATCCTGTTGGTCATGTCCGGAGGGAATGGGCCGTTAAAGGCAAGATGAACGTCTAATGACTGAATGTTGTTATATTTGTCGCACATATAGGCAATGTTTGCTCTGATATCGTCTACTGACTGACAATTGCTCGGGTGCTCCTGATGAACGCTGACAATATCGCGGTGCAGCCTGAACGTGAGTCCGGCCTGATGGAGCCTGATCCCAAGATCATAATCCTCAAACCCGTACCGCACAATGCCTTCGTCAAACAAACCGAGATCAGCCACATGCTTTCGTTTTACTGATGAATTGTTTGTGATAAAAAAACGCCACGGCATATGGTAGCCCTTTAAGTCATCGCCGTATTCATCCAGTATCCGCTTCAGCACGTCAATAAAATCGGTATCAAGGTCAAAGCTTTGATCCAGAAAGCTTTCGTTTTTGATATCAGCTTCCGCCAGAAGCTTTTGTTTGTCTTTTTTCGGCATTTCATCATATAATTTTGCGAGCTGCTTCTTATGTTCATCTTCAAAGCGCTCATAATAATAGCTGTAGATCCTTTTCCAAAATAAACCGCACACGACAAGATTCTCTTCGTTTTCATGCGCTTTGATATGCTTTGCCACAAGATCCTTGGCAGCAAGCATATCGCTGTCATGGAATATCAGAATATCTCCTCTGGCATTGCGGACCGCCTGATTTCTTCCGTATGCAATGCCCCTGTTTTCTTTAATCCGTACAAAAATCAGCGGAAAGTCCGCTTGAAACGATTTGAGCATCGAGAGCGTCCCGTCCTCAGAGCCATTATCTGCTACGATGACCTCAAACTCTTCATCGCACTCCTGCTGGTTTAAAGACAGAAGGCTGTTATAGAGGCGCTCCTTTGAATTATATGCAGGAATAATAACGCTTGCTTTCACTTCATTTTCACTTCCTGTATTTAATCATTTATTTGTTATCATCTTTTGAAGCAAAACCGTTAAATTCAGGGTCAAGCGCTTTGATATGCTGAATGATATGCGGCAGGGTCTGCTGGTACAGCTCATGCACAAACGGCAGGTCTGTGCGTGTTGTTTCGTGAATCTGTTTGATTTCATTGATGCTGACGATTCGATATCCGCTGAAATGATAGAAGATCAGCGGGTTTCCATCTTCCAGCACAATTCGGCCATCCTTCCAGGAAAACGTATGCTGTCCGTAATTCCAATGGCCGATGTTCACACCTGGTGTCGTAATGTCACACACATTCGGAAACAGCTCAGACATATAATCCAAATAGCCCTGATCCCCGAATTTCCCTTCACCCGGCGCATTTTTACACTCCTCAAGACAGCGCTCCTTCCACCACTCCAGACAGTCCGTTCCTGCTTTATCATGTTTAAAGCTGATAAAGCCCGAGTTATATCTGCCTAACAGACGCTGCAGCATATCAATTTGCTCTCTTTCAAAGGAAGGGATGATAATATCGCCCCGGGAAAGCAGCACCGAGCAGTCCGGCTGGTTCGAAAATATCGGTGACGGGTCGGTGTAGAAAAATAAATCTCCGTCAATATACGTCACCCGTTCCAGCTCGGGATTGCTGTTCAGCACAGCTTGCAGAAAGATCGGCTTCATCGTCCAGCAGTATTCGCTTTGATCCCGTGTATCCTTCAGCTTCAGGAGCGTTTCATTTTCAAGCGCTGCCACCGGTACAAGTGTCAGCTGCTTCAGATTCAATTTCTGCAATACGCGGTGCGTGTCATCATCCATACAAAGCGTAAAAATGGGGCTGTCTTGATCGACTTGCGCTAAAGACTTAAATAAGGCAACTGCCTGATATAATCTTCCTTTTGATAAAACGGTGCAATAGGCGCTCGTCACGGTATGTTCACCTCATTTCGCGTTACTTTTTGAAGAATTCTGTATACCACGCAATGGTTTTTTCAAGTCCTTCATCAATGGTGTAAGCAGGTGTCCAATTCAGCAGCTTTCTCGCTTTTTCCGCAGATAAATATTGGTGCTTGATTTCATTGCTTCCCTGATTCAGCACCTTCGGCTTTAGATTGCTGTTCATTTTCTTTAATATTTTCTCGACTAACTCAAGTACAGTCAGCTGAATCTCATTGCTGAAGTTAAAGGCTTCCCCGGCGAGATTGTGTTCCTCCATTTTCTCCGCCAGAAGCAGATAAGCCTGAACGGCATCTTCAATATAGAAATAGTCGCGGACAAAGGTGCCGTCGCTGCGGATTTCGGGAGCTTCCCCGTTCAGCACAAGCTGAATCGTCTGCGGAATGATGCGGTTGAAGTTCAAATCCCCGCCGCCGTACAGATTTCCGCAGCGTGTGATACAGACCGGCAGGCCATAGGTGTGAAAATACGTATGGCTGATCAGATCCGCGCAGCTTTTCGATACGTCGTACGGATGCTTGCCTTGCAGCGGCATATCTTCATCGTACGGAAGGTTTTCTTGATCGCCGTATGCTTTATCGCTTGACGCGACAATGACACGCTTGATTAACGGATGCTTCCGGCAGGCCTCAAGAACATTCCACGTGCCGAGAATATTCGCTTCAAAGGTTGAAACCGGGTTGCGGTTCGCTACGCCGACAATCGCTTGTGCAGCGAGGTGAAACACCGTGTCGATTTCATACTCGCCAAGCGCGCGTTCAATCACAGGCAAGTCTTCAAGAGCGCCCTGCACGATGTTCATTTTCTTCACATGTTCTCCCTGATAAAGATTGGACTGAGGCACATGATCTCTGACAAGCCCCGTCACGTTTGCGCCCTGTTCGATCAGCTCTTTCACCAAATAGCTTCCTAAAAGACCTGTACAACCCGTGACAAATACGTTTTTATTTTTCCAGAAACTCAAATCAGTTCACCATACCTTCCATACATGTTGTCCTTGATCCCACAGCTTGTTGACTTCCAAAAGATTTTTATACGTATCGATTGCCGTCCAAAATCCGTAATGGCGATACACGGCAAGTTCACCGTCTTTCGCAAGGTTCTTCAGCGGTTCATCTTCGAACATGGCGTTTCCGTCCTCCGGCAAATAATCGAAAACCTTTGGATTGAGAACGAAAAATCCGCCATTGATGATGCCGTCACTCGATGTCTTTTCAGAAAATGTTTTCGCTATGCCATCCTCAACCGTTAAGGTGCCGAACTGCGAGACTTTATCAATGCCGGTGACAGTCGCGGCAGCCCCCTTTGTCTGATGATAGCTGATGAGATGAAAAAGATTGATATTGGCCAGCCCGTCCCCATAGGTGAGCATAAACGTTTCATCGCCGATGTAGTCCTTCGCCTGCAAGATTCTTCCGGCTGTCAGCGTGTCTTCCCCTGTCTCCAAAAATGTGATTTTCCACGTTTCAGGCTGTCCCAGCATCTGCACCTCTCCTGTAGAACTGTCGAGCGTGAGGCTGTTGTGCTTCCATTCGTAGTTAAGAAAATATTCTTTGATTTTTTCTCCTTTGTAGCCTAAAAGCAGAATAAACTCGTTCACTCCGTAGTACTGATAGATTTTCATAATATGCCATAGAATCGGTTTTCCGCCTATCATGGCGAGCGGTTTAGGAAGTTCATTCGTGACCTCACTCATTCTCGTTCCTTTTCCGCCGCAGAGAATGACCGCTTTCATCTCTACCCCTCATCTCTATGAATATTGAGTTCGAAACCTTGGTACCTCCTTACAATCTATCAAGGCATTTCCCCGATAATTTGTCCGATTCCAATACCGGTTTCAAAATCTACTGTAATGATATGAGAGAGAGGCGGCCTTGGTGACCAAATGGAATCTATTTTTTCAACTTGGTTATGTAACCACACAAAAAAAGAGCCCTGAGCGCGGCAATGCGCCCGCTCAAGGCTCTTCTTTGTCTTATTCGATATCTTTTTCCTTGCCGTAATGATAATCAGAAGGATCAACGGCTTTAAAGTCACTGAGTTTGTGGAATCTCAGCAAGTCTTTGTAAAGGACACTGTCTGAAAGCTTCAGCTGCTGTGTCACTCTCGTTTTCAGGTTCTTCGTATCTTCATTCGCTTTTACTTCTTTACCTGTCTTCGTATCATAGATAATATTGTCGACAGATGTGTACTTCGGCGTTACAAAGTCGCCGTTTCTAAACGCCACTGTGTCGTCGTGGTCTTTAGAGAATAAATCGGTACCGAAGTTGATATATTTCTCAGAATCAATACCTTGCAAGTGAAGAAGTGTCGGCATGACGTCAATTTCGCCGCCATACGTATGGTTCACTCCGCCTTTTTTGCCAGGAATGCGGATCATCAGAGGCACACGCTGGTTTTGTGCGTTTTGATAATCTGTGATCTCTTTTCCGAGAATTTCTTTCATCGCGCGGTTATGGTTTTCAGAAATCCCATTGTGGTCACCGTAAATCATGATGACTGAGTTGTCATACAGACCTGCTTCCTTCAGTTCCTTGAAGAATTGCTCAAGGGACTCGTCAAGGTAACGGGCAGTCTGGAAGTAGCTGTCGACTGTATTATCGCCAGTCGTCGCTTTCTTAATCGTCGCGTCTTTTTCATCCAAGTTAAACGGATAATGGTTTGTCAAGGTAATCAAATGCGCGTAAAACGGCTTTTTCAGAGATTCAAGTTTTGGAATCGATTCTGTAAAGAACGGCTTATCCTTGAGCCCCATATTAATAATGTTTTCTTCTGACATGTCATACGTGCTTGCGTCGAAAAATTTGTCATAGCCGATATGTTTGTAAATCTGATCGCGGTTCCAGAACGATTTGTAGTCACCGTGCAGGACGGCGCTTGTATAGCCTTCCTTCTGATCCAAAATCGCAGGAAGCGACTGGTATGTGTTTTCGCCTTTTGTTACAAATGCGGAGCCTTCCGGAAGACCGAAGATCGAGTTATCCATTGTCAGCTCGGCATCAGATGTTTTACCCTGACCTGTCTGATGGAAGAAGTTATCGAAGTACGTGACGTCTTCGCCGCCGTGGGCCAGTTTATTTAAGAATGGCGTAACTTCTTCACCGTTCAGCTTGTAATCAATCAGGAACGACTGGAAGCTTTCCAGGTGAATCTTAATGATGTTTTTGCCTTTGGCAGAACCAAAGTACTCAGCGTTCGGCTTCGCGTAATGTGACGTCGTGTAATTCTCGACACTTGTCAGATCATCGCTGCTTGCATACGCTCTTTGCGTTTCTGTTTGAGCCGTCTGCACACCGTCATAAATGGTGTAATTGTAAAGACCTAAGTATTTTACGATATAATTGCGGTCAAATGTTCTTGTCAGCAGCTGCGGGCGGTCTTTTTCCGCAAAATGCAGGTTGATGAAAAACAGTGCGACCCCGGAAAGGATCACCAAAGACGCAAAACGTTTTTTCATTTTGAATCCTTTGAATTCAGGTCTCCAGATCAGTACCGCAATCAAGATGATAATATCTAAGAAATAGAAAATATCATGACCGGCCATGATGCTGAAAATACCGTCTCCCATGTTTCCGACGTTGCCGGACTGTTTAATGTTCGGGAACGTTAAGAAATCATCAAAGAAACGATAGAATAAAATATTTGCATATAAAATGAACGTCATCACAAAATCAATAATCAGCATGATAATAGCCGATTTTCGCCCTTTCGCAAGCAAAGCCAGTCCTAAAAAGAAGACGGCGCTTGAGAACGGGTTAAACACCAAAAGGATTTCTTGGGTTGTGCCTTTTACCCCAAGGTTAAACTCTGTTTTGTAGGATAAATACGTTTTTGCCCAAAACAGTATAACAGCCAACACAAAAAAGCTAAGTTTGTAAGAAAAAAGTTTCTTCATGGCAACCTCTACTTTCTTAAACACTTTAAGTCTTTATTTACTTTTACCTTCTCTTTTATCCTGTCTTTCAATTCCTTCTTTCCAAACAAAATCAAGGCATCACACAACAAATAAATATACCGCGCTATACCGGGATATTTACGTTTTGCACCATACCATTTCTATTACACCTATTTCAAACCAAACACTGGACGAAAGAAGCCCTCAATTCGTTTCACTTTTTTTCTCGTAAATAAAAAAGGTTTCTTTTGTCATGCCCGCTTTTGGAAAAAAAGAAATAGATACCGAGTATAAGAATAACATAAACTAGCAAAAACGAGAAATAGGTCTTAAGGACAGCCCGCCCATCAGGCGGACTGTGGTTATTGTATGCACAGACGTTTAGCGAGATCACATTTTTTTAAAAAGGACATAACAAAAGGACTGGATCTTTCCAGTCCTTTGTAAAAACAATCAAATCCCTGACCAGACATCCTTTGCATACATGCCTGTTTCCTGCAGATGTTTGAGCCAGTTTTGCGCTTCTTCTTCACTGGTGCCATGAACAGACTGATATGCGTTTTGCAGCGCGGCCTCCACATCAGGCGCCATCCTGCTGCCGTCACCGCATACATAAAGCCGGCCGCCGCGGTCGAGGATCGAAATTAAGGTTTCCGCATGTTCCGCCATGAGGTGCTGAACGTACGTTTTCGGTATGCCTTCTTTACGGGAATAAGCCGTGTGCACAGTAACAATTCCGTCTTGTTCAAACTGCTTAAGCTCATCCCGGTAAATAAAATCGCGGTCATTTCTGCAGCCAAAATAAAGATGGGCTTCGCCGAGCGTTTTTCCCTCGCGTTTTAAAGCTGACCGAGCTTGCAGGAATCCGCGGAATGGCGCAACCCCTGTTCCCGGCCCCACCATGATGATTGGTGTTTCAGGGTCTTCCGGGAGCTGAAATCGGGATTCCGGTGTGCGGACAAACATCACGACATCATCTCCCGCCTTCCGCTCCGCCAAGTCATTCGATGCCACTCCGCGATATTCGCCGCGGCCGCTCCAAGCCGGCCCGCGCACAACGCCTACAGTTATCGAGGCTTGTTCCGGATTCACCCGCGGAGAGCTTGAAATCGAATAATACCGCGGTTTTAACGGGCGTAAAAGCTCTAAAAACCGTTCAAACGGCATTTCACATGCTTCATATTGTTCGAACAGATCCAGCATGGAAATCCGTTTTTTCAAAATTTGTTCCTGATAAACGCCCTCTTCTGTCATATCTTCCAATTCACGTTTATGAGGCGGACAGACGGTAAATGCGGCCAGCTCGCGTATTTGCGCCCTAGTTGCCGCTTCCTGCACCTCGACGCTGTAGCTGAGCAGATCATGCAGGCTGACAGGCCGATCCAAAGGCAGATGCCCGGAGCTGCGCCCGCTTGCCGTCAGTGTAACTTGGTCAGTTCCTTTTAAGCCGAATCTGTGAAGAATCCGGCTGACATTTGTCCGGCTGTTCCTTGGCAGAACGCCAAGGTGATCACCTTCCCGGTATTCGACGCCAGAAGGCAGCGCAATTTCAATATGGCGGGTGCTGCGCCCACTGTCTGCGGACTGGAGTTCACGATTTTCCGCAATGGATGCGTGAACCGCTTCATACGACCGGGCTAATGGGGATTCTCCCAGCCCTCTGACAAACTGAAGGCTCAGCGTGCTTCTCTCCTTATCAGCGTTTTCATTAAGCTCGAGTCCGAAGGCTTTGATGGCGTCCGACCACATGCTTTTTTTCCACTGGTCAAGCTGTCCTTCAAAATCACCGCTCACATCGCCCTCTCCGCGTGCAGAAAAACGGGTCGCCCCTTTTTCCGCTAGCTGCTCGTCAATCGTTCGGGGTACGTACTGATACGTGCTTGCCCAGTTATGATCTCCGCAGCCAAACACCGCATAATGGACACCCTCAAGCTCACCCGGCTGTATTTCTTCAAGCCACTGCACAAACTGCCCCGCATTGCTTGGCGGTTTTCCATTGTAGGAAGAGGTGACGATCACAACGGCTCCCTCTTTCGGCAGTTTTCCAATCTGATCGTTCAAGGGCGCAACCTCAGTCCTTACGCCGTGAAGACTGGCTGTATCTGCAAGTTCCCGGGCGACGCCTTCCGCAGTGCCGGTATCAGAGCCGTACAGTACGAGAAGCGGCCGGTTGTTGAGACCGATAACCGATGCACTTTTCGTTTCCTGTTTGCCCTTTTGTTCATCGTTGTGCGCCGCTTTTTCCTCCGACGGGACACCGGCATGAATCGCTTCCTGATTTCGCGTTTGAACCCGGATGTGAAAATCACCGGGCTTAAGTGTCAGCGTTTGCTTGATATCAAGCTCATAATTCTCATGATCAATCAAAGTGAAATATTTTAAAATCATGCCCAGCACAAGTGTAGCCTCATGCAGGGCGAACTGCATGCCAATACAGGCTCTCTGTCCATTCCCGAACGGCTTGTAAGCATGATGAGGCACTTGGTCCTGATGTTCGAACCGTTCTGGACGGAATTCCTCAGCATCCTCTCCCCATGCGTCTTGATCGCGGTGAAGCTGCGGAATCAAGACAGAAATTCTGTCCTTGGTTGTGATCGGATATTTTCCGCCAATGACCGTATCTTCCTTCGGATAAAGGCTGAAAGCCGGAGCCGTCGGCCATAGACGCAATGATTCATTTAAAATCATCCGGATGTATTTCAGGTCAAGCACTTGTTTATAGGTCGGCGCTGCATCCGTCAGCACCCGGTCGACCTCTTCATACGCCTTTTTCAATTTGTCGGGATGCTTCAATAAAAAGTAGATCGCAAACGAAAGCAGACCGCTCGTTGTTTCATGGCCGGCAATTAAAAATGTAATGATCTGAAAACGGATGTTTTCATCATCAAGCTTTTCCCCGGTCTCCGGATCTTCCACCTTCAGCATCCGGGCGAGCAAGTCTTTTTCATCCTGGTCCCCATCCGCCTTGCGCTCTGCAATAATGCTGTCGACTAACGAAAACATCGTTTGAATATCGTGGTGGAATTGGCGCTTTGTTCTGACCATGAGTTTATCTTGAACATCAAGCCGCTGCATCTGGTGCATCGCTTCATCCAGCGCGCGCACCATGCTGTTGATAAACGGATGAGGCGTTTCTCTGTAGTAGCTGTTAAAACGATAGTTAAATCCGCATAACCCGATCGTGTCCAGCGTCAGCCGGGTCATATCCGCAGGGACGTCGACTGCTTCATTCGGATTGAGCCTGGCCCACTTTTGAATCAGCTGAACAGCGATATCGACCATTTTTTCATGATAATCCTTCATGGCCCGCTGGCTGAACGTCGGCATCAGAATGTTGTGCGCTTTTCTCCAGTTGGGCTCATGCGTCCAGCTTGTAAACAATCCGTCACCGGAAAACGCGCGAACTTTTTCCAAAGCGCCTTCAATGCTTTTATCGAAACGCTCTTCATCACAAACTTCTTTCACGAGTTCATGGCCGGACACCACAATTGTCGTGCCCGCCGGTGTGTGAATTTGAAAAATGGGGCCTTGCTCTTCCGCCAATTTGATCAGTGACAGGGTCGGTTTATCTTTATCAATTAAAGGAAGATTGCCGAGCGGTCCAAACGTCTTCGGCTGAGGAATCGGGCTTGTTTCCTTCATCGAACCATTCCTTTCCGTATGTAATGCTTTCTATCTGACTACATTTCCCTTTCATGGTGACGATTATTCCATTTCTCTGATTGACGCCTGATCATTGTTTTTTCTATACTTGAGAAGCTGTACAATACGCAAATAAGGTGAGTTCATATATGGATTTTGAAATTCGATTTTTATCCTTTTATGTCATACAGGTGGAGGGCAAGGATGAGCAGGCTAACAAGCAATTCAAGCACTTCCAGACCCTTGATACAGAGGAATTTGAAGAAAGCGAACTGAAGGACTTTCTTGACGGAGAGCTGAAAAAAATCGTCAAACGGAAAGCAGACCGCCATCCGCAGTCCGAGCAGGTGCCGACGAAAATCGGCCATTTTATCGTCGAACCCGGCCACGGGCTGGATTCCAACCCGAACTACAACATGTTCAACCGTGCGCGCCTGGCGGAAACAAAAGAGGACTTTAACGAGCTGAGCGAACAGTTCGTCCGCACGTACCTAGATACAAGCGCGGTCCGCGGCGGTGTGTTCTTAGTCGCTTCGGCTGTGCCGAGAAAGTACTTCGACGAGTCATTTGTCTTCATTATGAAATGTGATTTTGAGCCGAAGATCGCCCGCATCTCAGACGCGTCTTCCCTCATTAAAAAAGTCGAAATGGCCATCACGACAAAAAACATGAAGAGCATCCAATACCCGTTCATGCCGGAGGAAGGAATGGTCGAGGAAGGCGAGCTGAAAATCCACCAAGCCTCGCACGCCCGCTATTTTGAGGATTTCCTGAAATTCGTTGAGTACGGCGAATCAATGCCGGAAATCATGAAAACCCAGGTCATGAACATGGTGCAGGAGCACGTCTATGAGACATTTGAGGACAACAGTGAAGAGCTCAAGCAGTTTGAACAAGACATCGAAATCTGGGAAGCGAGCGAAAAACGGGAAATCCAAGAACGCCTCGACACGCATCAAGTGATCGAAGCCTCCGCCCAGATTATCGAGCACACGCCGGAAGCCGAGCTGAAAATGAAAGTCGGAGAAACCGAGATTAAGGGATTGCTAGCTGATTTTGGCGAATCGATTCATCTTGCGAAGGTGAACGGGCGCTATGTCGCGCTGATTGAAGCGGAGACGATTTCGTTTGAGAAGGGCAGTTCGCCGGTGGAGTTTTATAAGCCTGAGGGGCTGCATGAGGTGATTGAGCGGATACGGAATAAAACAGAGCAAGAATAAAAAGTCCAGAATTCAATTCTGGACTTTTCCTATTTAATATCCTTCTCTCAACACCGCATAGCACTCCCCGATCAGCTCTTCCGCTCCCGGATGGCCTTTCAGCCCGCGGCGGACGATTTCTGAAGATAAGTCCTGCACTTTGAGCGCTCTTGGCGCTCTTCTTTCGAAGTATGCCTGAAATGCGGTTTTGATGCCGTCGTGGTTTTTGAGTTCTTCGGCGAGGACCATGGCATCCTCGATGGCCATTGCCGCTCCTTGTGCGAGGGTCGGCGCTCCGGCATGGGCGGCGTCTCCCCCGATGACGACGCGGCCTTTGTACCATGGCTCCTGTACTGCGACTTGCTCCAGCTTGTTAAAAATGACGGGATGCTCTTTTGACATATGCTTTGTGACAAAATTGAGCCCCGGAAAGCCTGAGAGGATCTCTTTGACTCTATCAAACCGGGTCTCTTCCTCATCCCAATAATCGCTCGCGCAAGGCTGAAGGACGAAAACATAGCCGGCGTGTTCCGCAAGCGGCACGACGCCGATTTGTGTCTCTCCGCTTCTAAACATCAATGTCGCGTCCTCAAAGGTATAATCGGGAAGTTCGATATAAAAGCGCCACGCCCCCATGCCGAGAAACTCTTTTTCTATTTCTTTTTGCAGCATGGCATCCCGCACAATGGAATGAATGCCGTCAAAGCCCGCCAGAATGTCGGCCTGCACCTTTTCTCCATCATCAAATACAGCGGTAACCGCTTCAGGCGTTTCTTCATAAGCCACAATCTTTTTCCCCCACAAAATCCTTGCGCCCGAAGCTTCGGCATGCTTGATGAGAATATCATTTAACATTTTTCGCAGAATATTATTGCGGCCCGGAAGCTTATCATCTAAGAAAGACTCACTGACTTTGAATAATAGATTCCCCTGCTTATCAAATGTTTTAAACCACGCTGTTTGAAATCCATGCACGCAGCACTCTTCAAATACGCCCAGCTCCTTTAACACCGCCAGTGCGTTTTGCGGCTGGAGAATCCCTGCGCCGGTCTTGCGGTTTTCTGCAGCCACTTCACATATGGTGACGGAAAAACCTGCTTTACTGAGAGAAATGGCTGCCGACAGCCCGCCGATTCCGCCCCCCGCAATCAGTATATGTTTCATGTTGATAACCACCTTTTCAGTTCTCTGTATGTAGTTAGGCACCTAACTATATTACCTTACTATGTGCGGCAAACAGCTGTCAATCATCTCCAACACGGGTTGCGTTCTGATTTTCCCTCCATTATAATCGTGTCACGACAAACGTACGGGAGCTTATTGTGATGGAATTAAAACATTTACCGAAATACAAGCATATAACAGAACATGCCGAGACTTATTCCAATGTGGACGCCGGTTCTCTTGAATTATTTTTATCTTTGTTTGATATTTCGAAAAAAATGAATCATGTGATGGAGCATTATTTCGCGAGACGCGGACTGTCTGAAGGAAAATTTAAAATCCTGATGCTTTTGTTCGACGCAAAGGACCACATGTTAAGCCCGACGGAGCTCGCCAAGCAATCGAACGTCACAAAAGCAACGATTACCGGGCTGCTTGACGGACTGGCGAGGGACGGATTTGTCCGTCGCAGGCATCATAACGAGGATAAACGAAAAATCAGCATTGAGCTGACAATGGAAGGTAAAGAACGGCTGAAGCAATTTCTGCCCGGCCATTTCAGCAAGATTTCCGCTGTTATGGAAAACTACAGCGATGAGGAAAAAGACATGTTCGTGAATATGCTGGGCGATCTTTTTGAAAAGCTGAGCGTGTTTAAAGACTAAAAAACCCATCCGGTCTGGACAGGCTACAGCACTTTTTTTAAGCACGGTGACAAATATGCCGTTGATCACAAACACAATGCCGATCAGAACAGATGTAAAAATGCCGGACACCTTTGTCAATCCACTGTACATAAAAAAACGCCAACCGTTACAAAAAGCGCCTATCTCAATGACAGGCGCTTTCTGATTAATCATCACTGCTTAAAATGCCAAAGAAGCGAAGCAGGTTGATGAACAAGTTGATAAAGTCAAGGTACAGCGATAATGCCATAACCGGAATTAAGTCCTCCGTAATATCGCGGTGTTTGATTTGGTTCAAATCATACAAGATGTAAAGGGAAAAGACGATGGTTCCAATAACGGAATACGCCATCATCGCCGCGGAATTCAGCGGGCTGAAGATGCTGAAAATGCCAACCGCAATTAGTGCGATGAGCGCTACGAGCAGAAACGACGACAGGAACGATAAATCCTTCTTCATTTTTGCGCCGATTGTACCGAGCACAGCAAAAATTAAAAATGTAGATCCGAACGCTTCAAGTACCACATAGGCGCCGGCTATTGAAGCGTAGTGGCTGACAATCGGAAATAGGGTAATGCCGGAAACGAAGGCGAATGTATAAACAAACGCATACCCGACCGCTTTTCTTCTGCGCATCCAGAAGGCGATAATAATCATCGCCACTTCAAGGATCGAAAGCGGCAGCATCAAAGCGACAGGAATAAACTGGCCGATGTACAGCCCGACGGTTGCGATCAGCAGTGTAAAGATAAACACTGTCAAAATGCGCTGCATGATCGAATGCTTACTCTCATGAACTGTAGCTTGCATGTCAAAAATCCTCCTAAGAAATGATCTTAAAGGTCTATTATATAAAAAATGGATGAAATATGTATATGTTTTAAGGAGAATTTAATGTCGAACAAAAACCTTTTAAACACCTCTGTTACTTCGATTCTTTGCTTTTCAGTGAGAAACGGTGCTTTTCGACCTTCTCAATCTGTGTGACCTGGGAATCGTGTACGGTGATTTGAACGGTGCCGAAATCCAGTGTTTCCAACGAGCTGATAATTTTTTCAATCACTTTCGGATCAACGGTTGTTTTTGAAACCAATGACCTTCCCCCCTGTTCGGTTTTAATTCATAGTATTCTTATGAGAATTATAATATTATGTTTTTTCCAATAAATCAATGGTGATTTCTATTCACATCAAAAAGGCATATGATCACCCATCAAGGGGCGGTCATATGCCTAATCAGATTTCATCTTAGTTTTGTTCCAAGTCCTCTACAATACAGCGGACGCCCATGTTTTCAAGCGCCTGCTTCAGCGTGCCGTATGTTTCATATTCACTGAAATCAAGCCCTAATTGAATGGATGTTTGGGCGACATCCGGCCGAATGCCTGAAAATACGGCTTTGACGCCAAGTAAGAAAAGTGTTTTTGACAGGTTGTACAATTGCTGTGCAACCATTGTATCCACAATCGGGACGCCGGAAAGATCGACAACAAGACTTGTGATTTTTCTCTCAATGCATCGGACCGGCACTGTCTCTAAAATCACCTGCGCACGTTTTGTGTCTACAGAGCCAATCAGCGGCAATATGCCGATTCCATCCGCAATGGAAATCACCGGACAGCCTAATTCACTGATCAATTCCTGCTGAGAAGTGAGCCTCATCAGCATAAATTTTTGATACTGCTCGGAAAACTCAATAATCAGCTTATCGAAAGACTGATTCACAATACGGTTCCAGCGGTCAGCATCCTCATTTGTGACGATATCCCGATGCTCTTTTATAAACGTAACGACAGCATCCCAGAATGCGATTCTTGAATTTGATATGGCTTCGACGACCTCATGCACCGGAACATCTTGCTCTACTCTTTTTTTCGCAACATTCAGCGCCCATTTTGCCATATTGTCTTGAAATTCGGTTTGTTCCTCCAAGAATGCACTTGCGATTGTTATATTCGTAAACGTATGCTGCTCTGTCAAAAGCTTTTTGGTTTCTTCACTTAAATGCTCGGCGGAATATAATTCGCCTTGCAGCTGACTTCGTAAACTGAACCATTTCTCAGTAATGTCAGCCGTATGGTCTATGATATATTGATATAGTTTTTGATCGATATTCACGGTCTGTCTCCTTTTTCATAATAGAAGCTCTTATATTATAAAATTATAAATCGGAATTGTGAATGGGACTAGGGAAAAATGGATTGATTCTGCACAATGAGCGCATGCCAATTCTATCCATAGGCAGATTCACTAATATAAGCCCACTCTCATATCCTGTCAAATGTACAGTTTACTATGAGAAAGGACGTTATGATATGTATTATGATCCATATATGTATGATGTGCCGATCTATGATCCATGGACTCCAGTAGAATATGATTACCGCTACCCAGTTGGATATCCAGGGCCTGGTATCGGCGGAGGCGCCGTACCCGGTATTGGCGGGGGGGCCGTGCCTGGTATTGGCGGAGGCGCTGGGCCTGGTATTGGCGGGGGGGCCGTGCCTGGTTTCGGCGGAGGCGCTGGGCCTGGTATTGGCGGAGGCGGGGCGCCGCAAGGTCCTCCCCCGCATAAAAAGCCGGCAAAACCGACAAAGCCTCAGGGCTTGCATGGGGCAGCTTATTTAGTTGAACCCGTTCTCATTCAGCCTTGTCTCTTCCGTTTTACCTATGTTTGGTTAACCAACGGCAGCTCATTTTGGTTCTATCCAGTCATTCTTGGAAGAGAATCCGTCGGCGGCTTTTATTGGGATGCCTCACACCACCGCTGGTTTTATTACGCATTGGACACAAAACATATAGATGTCGTAAGCTGCTCATTTTAATGGTAAATCAGCCGGTTCTCCCGGCTGATTTTTCTGTGTTACTTCAGCTTTATAAAGGTTATGATATACATATCTATTGAATTGGAGGTTTCCCTATGATCAAACGAATCGGCACTGTGGCTGTATATGTTGAGGATCAGCAGAAAGCGAAGCAATTTTGGTCGGAGAAGGTGGGTTTTGACATTGTGGCGGACCATCCGATGGGGCCAAACGCAAGCTGGCTGGAGGTCGCGCCCACGGGGGCACAGACTCGTTTAGTCATTTATCCGAAAGCGATGATGAAAGGCGCCGAACACATGAAGGCTTCTATTGTCTTTGAGTGTGAAGACATCTTTGGTACATATGAAAGAATGAAGGCAAACGGCGTAGAATTTCTCAGTGAGCCGAACCAGATGGAGTGGGGCACCTTTGTTCAATTTCAGGACGAGGACGGCAATGAGTTTTTATTGAAAGCATAAGTGTGACGGCGGAGAAAATGCTCCGCCGTGCTCTTTTTTTTGACATTGAGAATGAATTTCATTTACAATAACGGATATATGAGCGTGATTGGAGAGAGATAAATGTTTGTTCAGTTAAGAAAAATGACGGTAAAAGAAGGCCATGCTGATAAAGTGATCGAACGTTTCAGCGCTGAAGGAATCATTGAAAAACAGGAAGGCTTAATTGATGTGACCGTGCTTGAGAAAAACGTCCGCCGCGGCGATGAGGAAGTCGTTGTCATGATCCGCTGGCAATCCGAGGATCACTGGAAACAGTGGGAAAAAAGCGATGCGCATATCGCCGGGCATAAGGCGAACAAAGGCAAGCCAAAGCCTGACTATATGATCAGCACTGAAGTGAGCATGTATCACGTGAGAGCTGTTAAACAAGGGACTCATCAATAACGAAATAGAGCTTGGGCTATGCCGCAAGCTCTTTTTTTCATGAGGATCTGCTTTCTTCAAATGTGATGGCGTACAGCGGTTTATTAGGATGCCATTCAGCAAATAATACATCCTCAGTCTTTTCAATTCCCTGCTTTTTCAGCGTTTGCTTCAGCCACTGTTCTTCTACCCCTGCTTCTCGCAGGTTGTCATACACAATCTCCCCATCAAGAATTAACGTGGTGGGCAAAGACACATTTTGCTGCGGAAGATTCATATCTTTTCTCGTCGGATTGCCAAAGTCGGATTTCTGAAGAACGCTGACCATCCCGTTTGTTTCTAATATGGCATATTCCACTTCCTGTATGGAAAAGCAGCCGGCCTGCCTTAAAAGGCTCTGCAGCTGATTAATGTCGAGCTTGTTTTTCTTCAGCATTTCATATTTGAGCTTTCCATTATGGATGACGATATTCGGTTCACCTTCCAGGAATTTTCTGGACCCTTTTACTTTTTGGGTAATGAATTCAATCATATAAATCAGCAGTCCCCACAGCAGCGAAGCGAAAATAATCTCTTTGATCTTAATTTCATGATCGTACACTGCATTTCCGACCAGTTCCCCTAAAATCAATGCAGAAATAAAGTCAAACGGCGTGATTTGAGAGAATTGGGTTTTTCCGAGAAACTTCAAAATGACAAATAAAATACCCAAACCGCAAACTAATTCTACCGCTACATTGAGATAATCTCCCATGTTGATAGCACCTACTTCTTAAGAGCTACTATCATTATGGTCAACTGCACGTTTTCTAAACGGTCACTGCTCCTATTATAATATCGGCTGGTGCTTTGAAAGCATGTCGTCAAAAAGCTGCTCCGCATCACGGCGGTCGAGCGTGACAAGCGGGTCATTGTGAAACGCTTGAAAAGCGAGACCGCGGTCCTTTGTTAGCCCCGCTTCCGCCACTGCCTCCTGATTGGATACGTGTCGTGCCGCCAGCATTTCCACACCCTTCGGCAGCGCTCCGGAAACAATCGGCTGGACACGGTTGCGGGTAATGAATGCGTTTGTTTCCACGATCGCATCTAATGGGAGATGAGCGACCTGGCCTTGATTCGGCAGATTCACATTTGTTACAAGTTCGCCCAGTCCGAGGAGCGCCGCAATGATATTCACGCCCTCTTCTCCTGATGCTTTCCTCTCAACACCCTGTTTTTGCTGTGCCATGTGGTCCGTTTCTTTTTGTTTCCGATCTCTGTCCTGTTTTCTGAAGGATATGGGTGTCAGGTGAAACTTCCATGTCTCAGGCTGTTTGAGATAACAACCGGGGAGAAACTCAGCCAGGTGCCTGTCACCGGCAGCGGGGATGGCACCGTACGTTTCAAATAAATCGAATGCAATACGGTGTGCAGAGCGAAATACACTGTCCTTCCAGCTTTCCCCCTCCAGCTCATAGCCGGATTCGGCATAATGCGCACAGAAATCACGGAAAACAGGCAGCAGATCAATATGCCGGTAAGAAGCTGCTGTGACCCATGTAAAATGGTTAATGCCCAGCACATGAACATGGACGTCTTCACGCCGCTTTACCTCTAGTCCAAGCCTATCTGTAACCATCTCCGCCAGCAGTTTTTGCGTGCCGAATACTTCGTGGCAGCAGCCGAACGCTTTTATGCCCGGAAACACTTTATACAGCGTTCTCGTGCAAACAGACATTGGGTTTGTATAATTGATGACCCATGATTCGGGGGCGTAGTCTCTTATTGCCCGGGCAATTTCTGCAAACATCGGAACGGCCCGCAAACCTCTCATAATTCCCCCCGGTCCGACAGTATCACCAACTGATTGATAGATGCCGTATCGCTCAGGCAGATGAACGTCCGTTTCCATGTCATCCAGAGTGCCCGGCAAAATCGAAATAATCACGATATCCGCACCGGATAATACCTTTTTCAAAGTAGAAACCGCCTCGTACCGCCATCTGCCGTCTCCGCTGTGATTGCCGATGATTTCATTTTTCTGCGCCGCTTCAAAATTCAGATCATAGAGCGCCACCGTGCCTGACATTCGGTCATCAAGGGACAAATCGCTCATCAAGCTTCGGGCCCAGCCTTGGGAACCCCCGCCGATATAGGCGATTTTGATCTGATCTAACGTACTGATATGAAACACTCCCTTTCTCAGCCTTTCACAGAACCGATCAGCATTCCTTTGGCAAAATGTTTTTGTAAAAATGGATAAACCGCCAAAATCGGTATGGTCGCGATGACGATGACAGCAAGCTTAATCCCCTGCTCCGGCGGAATGGTATTTTGCATCGTATCGCCATTGGTCGCCGTTAAGTCCGATAAAATCGTGACCTGGCGGAGCACCATTTGCAGCGGCCATTTTGCACTGTCATTGATATATAAGAGAGCATGGAAGAAATCATTCCAAATTCCGACCGCATAAAACAGCGCAAAGGTGGCAATGACCGGCTTTGACAGCGGCAAAGCGATCCGCCAAAAAACGCCGATTTCTGAACAGCCGTCAATTTTTGCTGATTCCTCAAGCTCCTGCGGCAGCTGCTGAAAGAAGTTTTTGATAATAATGAGGTTAAACGGATTGATCGCCATTGGCAGGATCAACGCCCAATAGGAATCCAGCAATCCAAGTGATTTGACAACAAGATACGTCGGAATCATCCCCCCGGAAAACAGCATCGAGAAAATCACCAGGTTTAAAAGCAGATTCCGTCCCTTCACATGCCGCTTCGCCAGCGGATACGCCATCGTAAAGGTGAAAAACAATTGCACGGCTGTCCCGACTACAGTGATGAAGATGGATACGCCCATACTTCTGATAAACGTCGGTGTCGAAAACACATACCGATAAGCGTCAAGGGTAAAGGTTTTCGGGAAAATAAAGAAGCTGCGCTGAGCAAGCTCAGCTTCTGTCGCAAAGGAACCGGCGATAATATACAAAAACGGCAAAATGGTAATCGCGCCGACGCCGCCAAGAAACAAAATGTTGCAGACGTCAAATACCCGTCCGGCTTTTGTGTTGTGCATCGTGTGAATGTCAGCCATACCTCTCCCTCCTCTAAAACAATCCTTCCTGATCGAACTTTTTCGCGATGTAATTGGCACCGAAAATTAAGATAATCCCGACAACCGATTTAAACAAACCGACAGCTGTGCTGTAGCTGTACGCGCCTTGGGTAATCCCCATCATGTAAACGTACGTGTCGAAGATGTCAGCCACGCTGCGGTTAAGCGAGTTTGTCATCAAATACACCTGTTCAAAACCGATATTTAAAAAGCTTCCGATCCTTAAAATCAAAAGAACAATGATGGTGCTTCTGATTGCCGGAAGCGTAATATGCCACATCCGCCTAAACCGGCCGGCCCCATCCATAATCGCCGCCTCATATTGCTCCTGATCCACCGTTGCCAAAGCGGCGAGAAATAAAATCGTTCCCCAGCCTGTCTCCTTCCAGATGCTTTGCATGACAATCATCGGCCGGAACCAGTCAGCGTCTGATAAGAAAGAAATCTGATTCCCTGTCAGGCTCATGACCATTTTGTTGATGACCCCTGTATCGACTGTAAAGAAAACAAAGGTGATGCTGACCACGATTGTCCATGAGACAAAATGGGGCACGTAAATAAGGGTCTGAATGCACCTTTTATACACAGCCTTCCTCAGCTCATTCAACAGCAAAGCCAAAATGAGCGGCGCGGGAAAGGCAAAGAGCAGATCAAGGCTTGCCAGCATGAGCGTGTTGCGCAGCAGCCGGAAAAAATCCGGATTCATAAAAAAGTCTTTAAAATAATCAAGACCGACCCATTCGCTTTTCCAGAAGCCGAGATATGGCGAATAATCCTTAAACGCGATAAGCACGCCCCACATCGGCAGGTATTTGAAAATCAGAAAATAAAGCAGACCGGGAATAAGAAGAAGATAAAGCCATTTGTCTCTTTTGAGCGCAGCCATCCAGCTGATGCCTTTTCCAGCAGTGAGAACTGGTGCGTTTCCCTTCTTCGGCACCGTTTCCATATCTGTTCTCCTTTCGTGATACCGGTGCGCCCGCTGAACGGCAGGCGCATCGGTTTATTTTGACGATTGATACAATTTGTTTAAGTCCTTCATCAGTTCATTTCCGCCGCTGTTTTCCCAAAGCTTCACCGCATCCTTGAAGCCTTTTTCATCGATTTCTCCGATAATAAATTGTGTTCTTGCATCGAGAATGATGTTGTCCAGCTGGGCTCCTTTTTGGGTATATACATCGGATACAAGCGACTCAGCCGGGTTAAAGACGGCTATTTTTTCTCCTTCAGTGATGATGTCCTTGCGATGCTGGAAGAGCTTTGTTTTCTGATCTTCGATGTAGTACTCGCTTTTCGGGATGGACATGCTGAATTGAGCCAAGCCTTCATGCTCATACAGGAGGGATTTGTTGTTTTTCTCAAGAGAAGTGAATACGCCGTCCTTCAGCTCATAATTACGGCCCTCCACTCCGTTGTTGGTCAGAATCTGTGCTTCCTTATCGTTCAGCTTATCAAGGAAGGACAGCACCTCTTTCAGCTCTTTTTCCGTTTTCACACTTGATTTTGGTATCGCGATCATGCCTGAATATCCTGATGTCGGGAAAGTGCGCTTGCCTTTTGGTCCTTCTACTGTACCGACGATATCAATGATATCCTTGTTCGACTCATCCGCTTCTTCCATGGCACTTTGAATTTGCGACGCTCTGGAGCCTGTATCAACGATGACACCCGCTTTTCCTTTTACAACCGGATCATTCCACTTCGCCGAATCCATAACAGCGAAATCCTTGTTGATCAAGCCTTCATCATACAGCTTCTTAAAGAAGGTGAGCGCCTCCATATATTCCTTCGTTGTAAAATCAGGCACCAGCTTCCCGTTTTCAACGCCGTAGCGATTCGGGGCGCCGAACCAGATTTGCAGAACATCCCACGGGCTTCCGTTGCCAAGCCCCATCCATTTCGGCACGACCATGCCGTACGTATCGTCCTTGCCGTTTCCGTCAGGATCTTTTTCCTTAAAGGCTTTCAGCACTTCATAAAAATCATCAAGCGTTTCCGGCATTTCGAGCCCGACGTTTTTGAGCCAGTCGGTTCTGATGATCATACAGGCTCTGATCAAGTCTCTCGATCTGTAGACCCCGTACACCTCGCCATTTACCGAGCTGTTCTTGAGTATCTTTTCATCAGCCTGGCTTACATTCTTGTAGTCTTTTAAATAAGAAGACAGCTCCCAAAAAGCGCCCGCTTTGACAGACTTAATAAAGCCGGCTGACTTATCTTTAATCACAATCGCATGCGGCATCTCTCCAGAGGCCATGACGATGTTAAATTTATCGTTGTAGGATGAATCAGGCACCCATGTGACCTTAATATCTTTGCCTGTGTATTTCTCTAACGCTTTTAATGATGGGCTTTTATCACTCGGGCTTTCCGGTGACAGCAGCGGCGCCATGATGTTGATCGTGTTTTTTGAATCGCTCGCTGAATTGGATGTTTCTGAATTGCTGCACCCGGCTATCATCATGGCAGCGAGCGGTAAAGCGAGCCATTTTTTTCGTATTCTTTTTTTCATGATGCGTAAGTCCCCCTTTTTCTCCTTTTTCATTTCTCCTTTGCCACCCCTAATATAAAGCGCTTACATAAATTCTTGCAATCTTCATTTTTTGCATCATTTCTCCTATGAATTGACGGCTGTTATCCTTTTTTGCCGGATGTATCTTTTTTTGCGGGGAGGTATTCACCAATTAATTCAAGTGCCGCAATGACATTTAAACACCATTGGGAGACAGTGTTTGTCGTTACCCACGGAAGCTCTTCAAGCTGAGTCCACGTCTCGATTTGCGCGGGGTTGATCGGAAGCGGCGTATGGCTCAGTTTATGGTCGAGCAAAAGATTCCACGCTTTTTCGGCGAGGTTATGGTCTTGTTTTTTTCTCGCAGCATAGGCTGTCATACCAGCCGCAAACATCGGCCAGTGAAAATGCCCGTCATGGAGCGCCCCTCCGCTTTTTTTGCGTTTTTCTTCATCACTGAATGTGTAAAACTCGCCGAATTCACTCAGCATTTCCTCCCATTCACGGTCATCGAGAAGCTCAGCCAGCTCCATCCACACTTGCGGCGCGCCAAACGCAATGATCATATGATAGCCGCCCGCGATGCCGTCTCCCATGTGATGAAGCATAGACGTTGCCGGATTATATTCAAACGTCGGACCTGATAATAAGCGAAGCGGCAGGCGTTTCAGGCAGCTGATGCCAGTTTGGATTTTCCTGAGATATTCAGGATTCTCAGTCCGCTCCCATTCCGCCAGCCAGTTCGAGCAAAACGCCGCCCAGTCCGGCCCCGTTCTGACGTGAGTCGGGTGCTCTCCTTTCTCGTAGAAAGCACGCATCGGATCGGTGTTCACTAGGGCGGCATCGGCGTCCTTCACTTCTGTCAAAAGATCTCCTGTGCGCTCATCGCCCGTCAGATAATAGTAGAATTTATAAAGACCGGCCATGCTGATTCTCGCTTCCTTGCAGCCGCATCCCCAGTGCACCACGTTATGCCGGGAGCCAAGCCCCGCATATTCTCCGAGATGAAAACAGTCGGTTTCACTTGTATGTCGGGTCATTGCTTCAGCCATTCGGAATAAGTCTTCTCTGCCGGAGCGGAAAAACGCCTGCCACAGCCACAAGGTCGGAACGAGCTCATTATTTTGCCACGCGTACCCGCCGAGATCATACCGCCACATATGCCGGACCGGGTCATACGTATGCATGACGTCCCCATAGTTCCAGAACCCGTACCATCTGCGCTGCTCCACTTCTTTTTGATAAAACAAGAAGGCGGCGTCCAGCTGTTCTTCCAGCTCTTTTTTGACCGGATCGGCCGTATCGATTACACTCCAAACGCCAAGCGCTTTTGACTCGTAATAAACGTCCGGCTCACAAATAAGCAATGGCGGCGCCTGCCATTTGTCCGCTAACGCATTCAGCACGTCATCAGACGGCATCTGAGAAAAGCATGACAGGCTGATGTCGTTTGTGTTGGCAATGCCTGTCGGATCAGAGCGCATCTCATCAAACCCTTCGTACGCGCTGACGACATGGGTGTTCCCTGTATAATGCCTGAAATCCATTGCTTCCGCGTCTGGCGGCCAGAGCCATACGGTCAAGTTCGGTTGATCACCGGCAAGACCTGTTATCTCAAGTGACGACGGATATTTTTCAAAAAAATACCGCAGGCCGAGCGCTAAGCCTCCATTTTCGCCGCCCGCATAGCAAAGCCCTTTCGCCCGCGTACCATGCAGCATGTCAACCCACGAATATTCCTTGCCGGTCCGTTTTGCCAGTCGGTAATGATCGCTGGAATCCTGAACGAGTTTCATATCATTCCAAACTGCGTTCTGTACGCCGTGTGCGAACCAATCCTTGTGCTCTTCACTTGGAGAAATCGGTTCCCCGTTGATGTGCCGCTGATAAAGAGGATGCCGTTCATTCCATTTGCGGGTGCCAAACAGCTGGGCGGGTTCTTTATAAACGCCTTTGTCCCCCGCAAAACGGAAATGGCGGTTGTACGGCTCTACCTGTAAAAAGAGGTCAAACTGCATGCCAAGCCCTTTGATGAACTCTCGTTTGAAATTCCTGTCGATCAGCTGAGTGTGCATGATATTCATCTCTGAAAGCCCGGCATAAAACGTCAATCTGATAATGAAGGGCAGCCATTCTTCATTTGTCTTTTGGAGTACATGAACCCCCTCAATCTTGATGACAGCTTTTACAGGACCTCTCTGTTCAATGACCGCACGTTTGATAAGACTGACCGATGTTTCATGAAAAAAAACCTTTTCTGCCGCCATCTCCTTTCTCGTTTCCTTTATTGCGGTCAGCCGCCCGCCTGCGGCGATCGGCTTTCCGTTGATCACCAGAGATTGAATGATGTCGGAGCCTGTTTTATTCACAGTGCAGACAAGCACCCCGGTATCCACTTGGATTGCATCCTTTGACTCGTGGATCATGAGCTTTTTCGCTGGCAGCTGGTTTTCATCTTTTTGAAGGGTAAAGCTTGTATCGGTTTGTTCACTGAACACAGCCGCGTGCTTCGTCCATTTGATGCTCCCGTCCGGCCAATAGGCCGACGGCTCGCTTTGCACATAGCGGCTTTCACCCTTTGCATTTACAAGCGCCAGACAGTCTCCCTTTTTCAATTCTCCTCTTTCCCAAGGCACACCCCACGTTACGCCGCTTGTCAGCTTAGGCTGTTCTGATAGCCATTTGATCTTTTTCATCGGTTCTCTCCTTCCATATAAAAAAGCTGATTCAATGCAAAGAATCAGCTGCGATTATCAAACTGAATCACACGGTATTCGTGTTGGCCGACTGACAGTCTCCCCGCTCCGACTGAACGGTTTGCCAAAAGGTCGGTCCCCTCTTCCGGAAGCGTCACGCTCCCGCCTTTTCCATCCATATTAACGATAACCCATACAAGGCCGTTTTCTCCTTTTCTCGGGGCAACAATCGTACCGGGGGTGACATCGGATCTGACAGAAACGGCTGCTTCCCCCGCATAATGCCTGACGAGTGCTTCCAGCATTGCATCCCCTTTTTCGCCTGATGGAAGCGAGCCGAGCATGACCATTTTCCCTTCGCCGTGCTCTCGTTCTGACAGAAATGCATGGCCGGCACCTGGCCCGGATTCAACTGTGCCGAGAGTGTTTCCGCTCTCTATATCAAACACCGCGCTCCACAGCCCGAGCGGCGCCGTCATGCCAAACGCTTTTCCTGTATTGGCATCCTCGTTCATCGGGAACGTGAACAGTGTTTTGATTCCGGCTGTTTTCTCCAGTTCTCCAAGGCCATAATCGGTATGAACCGTATGCTCGCCCGTACGCCCTCCCGTCAGCGGCCCGGCAATCCATATGCCGCCCGCTTCAGCAAATGCGGAAGCTTTTTTGATAAAAGCAGAAGACAGATAAGGCACAAATGGCGTAAACAGCACACGATAGCCCTCCAGCGGAAAGCCTTCCGGAACGAGATCACGATGAATACCCGTGTTGAGGATGCGCTCGTAAAAGTGTGTGATAAGCGTTCGGTGTTGGAGCCCCCGGTGAGGTTCTGTTTTCAGAAACGCTTTCGCCCTGTCGGAATAGGTCATTGCAACCTCAGCCTGAACGGGCACAGTAGAAAGAATGATCGGTTCGATTTCCTTTCTTGCCCGCTCAACCGCCAAAACGTTTTGATAACCAATCGCCGGCTCTCCCCAGGCACTAAGGACGGAACCGTGTGAAATCTCGCTGCCTGAACGCTGCTGGCGCCACAGCCAGTAGCAAAATCCCTCGCTCCCCAAGGCGTAAGAAGACACGGCTTCAGCTTGTAAATATCCATCGGCGTGCGGCATGGCACAGCTTTCGAGCGAGGCTGCATATGACGGGCTTGTTTCCAGAATCCAAAACGGGCGGTCTTTTTTGAAATGCCTCCAAATATCACAATTTAATAAAAATGCAGATGCATTTTCTTGGGAAGCGTACGTATCATAGGAAGCAAAATCGAGATTCTGAAACATCCGTTCATTGTCTGTGCTGAACATGACCGAGCCGTTATGAGTGATTGGCGCATCTGAATAACAGCGGATGATTTTCGCTTGTTCATCCGCAAATTGAGCGATCATCTCCATCGAAAACAGCTGATACATCGTGCGCAATGAAGCGTGATGCAAAAACGGGGCCGGACCCGGCTGCGGCACCTGCTCAAAGGTTTGATAGGTTTCACTCCACACATCGGTTCCCCACGCTTCATTTAACCGTTCAATCACACCGTAACGGTTTCTAAGCCAGTCATGCCATAAGCTTAAGCACGTCTCACACATGCATTCAGCCACATGGCATTTAAATTCATTATCGAGCTGCCAGCCGATCAGCCCCGGCAAGTGTCCCAGCTCTTTGGCGATGCTTGTGGTGATGATGGCGGCTCTTTTTCGGAAATACGGGTTATTTGTACACGCATGCTGACGGGAGCCGTGTCCCATCACCTCCCTTTTTTCGTTGGTGTGCATTCGCTCAGGCCGGCCGTGCGACAGCCAAATAGGCGGTGTCGGTGTCGGTGTGCACATGATTGTTTCGATGCCGTTTTCATACATCCGGCTGATTATTTCCTTAAAAAAGCTCACGTCAATTTTTCCTTCTTCCGGCTCGATCACAGACCAGGCGAACTCACCAATTCGCACGACATTGATGCCGACCTCCCGCATCCTGTCAATGTCCTGCTGAATCGTCTTTTCATCCCATAGTTCCGGATAATAGCAAGCGCCGTGATATAATTTTCTCCCCAAGTCCTTCACCCTTCTTTGACGATAGATTCTGTTAGTGGCAGGCCCAGCTCTTTCATGCCTTTCGCTACGAGTTTTGCCATTTCATTTGCGCCTTTTTTTGTAAAGTGCGTGTAATCGTCAATCCCTTCTGAAACCATAAAATAGGTGTATACTTTTTCTTCGCCCTTCTCAGTAAAGAAAGCGAGGCTTTTTTCCATTAGATCAATGAGCTGGACATTCTCCTCAGCGGCTGTCTGCTTCATGGCAATGCAATAATCAGGAAAGTCGTTCAAAAACACGCCGTTTTCATAATGAAAGCGGGCTACTGGGGTAATGAGAAGCGGATGCGCGCCTTTTTCTCTAGCGCCTGCGATATACTGCTTTAAATATTGTTTATAGGTGGTATAGGGCTCGGTGTAGCGCTCCGGCTTATTTTTCGACGCGTCATTATGGCCCATCTGCACAAACAGCCAATCATCCGGCTCAATCACATCAAGGATCGCCTGAAGCCTGCCTTCCTCCACAAAGGTTTTTGAGCTTCTGCCGCCGATCGCTTTATTGATCACCTGAATATGCTCCGGCAGATGCGAACCGAGAAACTGCCCCCAGCCCCCTTGATTTGTACTTTCTCCATACGTTTGGACAGTCGAATCACCAGCAAGATAAATATGATGTGCCATGTCTCATTCCCCCTCGTTTTTTTCACTTAATATAAACTCAATGGCAGAAAGCTCCTCGTTTGAAAAGTCCGCTGATTGCAAGGCTTGAACGTTTTCCTCTATTTGTTGCGCCCGGCTTGCTCCAATTAAAACGGAGGTCATCCGGGCATCCTTCAAAAGCCATGAGAGCGCCATTTGCGGGAGCGATTGTCCCCGTTCTTTCGCAATATTATTCAGCCTTTGCGCCTTACTGACCGCCCTTTCGGTTATGTGCTCCGTCTGCAGGAATGGACTGTTCGCATCCTTTGCTCTTGAGGTTTCCGGGATGCCTGAAACGTACTTTGTCGTGAGAAGCCCTTGAGCGAGCGGCGCAAACGCGATGCAGCCGGCTCCCTTTTTGTCCAGCACATCAAGCAGCCCTTTTTCCGGATCTCGGTGAAACATCGAATATCGCGTCTGATGGATGGCGAGCCGGACTCCGAGCTGTTGTAAAAGATCGGCGGCGCGCTCTGTCTCTTCAGGGCTGTAGTTTGACAGTCCGACATACAAAGCTTTTCCTTGACGCACAAAGCCCGCCAGCGTCTCCATCGTTTCCTCAAGCGGCGTTTCAGGATCAGGACGGTGCGAATAGAAGAGATCCACATAATCAAGCCCCAGCCGCTTTAAACTTTGATTCAAGCTGGCAGTCAAATGTTTTTTCGAGCCGCCATTGCCATACGGCCCCTTCCATATGTCATAGCCGGCTTTAGTGCTGATGACGAGTTCATCACGGTAAGGCGCAAAATCCGTTTTCAGCATGCGCCCGAACATCTCCTCAGCGGAGCCGGGCGGCGGGCCGTAATTGTTGGCCAGATCAAAATGGACGATGCCTGCATCAAATGCGGCTCTCAGCATGGACCGCGCGTTCTCCGGAGAATAGGCAGCGCCGAACTGATGCCAGAGGCCGAGAGAAATAGCGGGAAGCCTTAATCCGGTTCGCCCGGCTTTGTGATAGGTCATTTTGTCATAGCGTTCAGTCTTTGCTTCGTATCCCATACATTCCTCCTAAAGCGGCGTCTCCGCTTTGTTTCCCGCTATGTACAGAGCGGGCTTCGGCGGTTTTTTCATTCCTGTTCCGAGATAAAAGCTTGTGTGCGGCGGCTGGTTGTACGCGGTGTTCTGCCAAGCGATTCCAAGCCTGTAAACCGGATCGTGCATCAGTGTGTAAAAACGATGGCGGGTAAGGTGTGTCGTTGTATAGATACGGAGCGCACTGCTGTCTTCGGTTCTCCAAATGACCTCTTCCCGCCAGTCTCCGAACAGGTTGGCCTGAAGAACCGGGTTTCCTTTTGTCCCGTTGTTGGACAGCACACCTTCCGGCTGAAAAATCGTATTTAAACAGCGGTTTTCAGCATCCCACTTTTCAATCTTTGGTTTGCAGATCGTTCCATTCCATTCATGATCCAACAGCTCCCTGACCAAGTCCCCGTCCCACCAAATGGAGAAATTGGCGGAAGCAGGCGCTTTGTCGCTGATTTTTTCTCCTTTGCTCGTATAGAGCCCATATGACATTCCTTCATTGCCCGGCGGATCGATTCCCCAGACGAGCGATCCCTTGTACCGAGGGTCAATGTGAGCCGCCATTCCTCTGCCGACATCTGTTCCGGCATGGACGCCCCATAACACCTCGCCCGTTCCGGCATCACGCAGCGACAACCCATACGGCTTGCTTGCGTCCTCATGAACCTGAAACACTTCAAGCCCTTTGCGTGACGGATCTAGATCGCCGACGTGCATGGCGTCTCCGTGTCCGAGTTCCGTCGTGTACAGACCGGTTCCGTCATGATCAACCGCCATGGCGCCGTAAATAATTTCATCCTTTCCATCTCCATCAACATCGGCAACGCTCAAGCTGTGGTTGCCCTGTCCCGCGTATGCTTCATGCCCCGGCTGATTGGAATCAAACGTCCAGCGTTTCTTCAGCCTGCCATTCCGGAAATCATAAGCGACGAGTACTGTTCTCGTATAATAGCCCCGTGCCATCACCAGGCTCGGCCGCTCTCCATCCAAATAAGCGATTCCGGCGAGAAAACGGTCCATGCGGTTTCCGTAGCCATCTCCCCAATCCTCCAGTTTTCCCCGAGGCGGTTCATAATCGACAGTCGTGAGCGCTTCACCGGTTTCCCCTTTAAACACTGTCAAATATTCCGGACCTGACAGAATACGGCCCTGCTCATTCCTGAAATCGGCATGCCCTTCACCGATGATGTTTCCTTTGCCGTCTATTGTGCCGTCGGCTGTTTTCATAGCGATTTCTGCTTTTCCGTCACCGTCTAAGTCATAGACCATAAACTGCGTGTAATGGGCGCCTGCTCTGATATTTCTGCCGAGGTTGATCCGCCACAGAAAAGTGCCATTCAGTTTATAGGCGTCAATGAGGACGTCTCCGGTATATCCGTCGTGGGCGTTATCTTTTGAGTTGGACGGGTCCCATTTCAGGATGATTTCATATTCTCCGTCCCCATCCACATCTCCGACGCTCGCATCATTGGCGCTGTAGGTATACGGTTTTCCGTCCGGCGTCACGCCGCCTTCGGGTTTGTTAAGCGGGAGCTCGAGAACGTTTTCCCGCCAAACGGGAGCTTCTTTCGAAAGCCTTTCTTCCCGGCCTTTATAGACAGCCGCCACTTGATAGAGAGAGTCCTCCGTTCCCTTTTCATCCAGAAAATTGGTGCTATCCGAAATCGGTTTGCCAGTGATCCGATCTCCGTTCCGATAAATGTGAAAAGTAACAGTCTCATGATCGGTTCCGAGAAAACGCCAGCTCACAAATACGCCTTGCTCCGTTTTGACCGCGATTAGGCCTCTGGTCAGGTATTCCATTTGCCTCTTTTTCGGTTTCATTTTAAATGGGAACGGGCCAAGCGTGCGGCCCGTTCCTTCCCCCCTTCTGTTAAGGCGTATACATATTCGGTTTAGACTGTGCCGCCATGCCGTCTCCTAAAAAGAAGCTTGTATGCGGCGGCTGGTTATACGCGACATTTTGCCAGGCAATGCCGAGCCGGTACACAGGATCATGCATCAGCGTATACAGCCTGTGCTCGGTCGGAATTGTGGTGGTGTAGATGCGGAGCGCACTGCTGTCCTCGGTTCTCCACACAGCTTCCTCCCGCCAGTCACCGAGCAGATCAGCCTGAAGAGCCGGTGTTGCTTTTGTAGAGTTATTGGAGGCAGCACCTGATGCAGTCAGCAGGTTTTTAGAAACGCCGTTTTGATAATCCCATTTATCGATCCTGTTGCTGTCCAGCTGTTCCCGCAGCAGGTCACCGTCCCACCAGATGCCGAAATTGGTTGACGATGGCACACTGCTGCCGATTTTGGCGCCTTTCGATGTGTAAAGGGAACCGTTCGCCCAAACCTCCTGTCCCGGATAGCGCGGATCAATATCAGCGGCCATGCCCCGGCCTACATCCTTGCCGGCGTGAACACCCCAAATGATTTTTCCTGTTGCGGCATCCCGGAAGGATAAGCCGTATTGCGCGTTTTTGTCCTCATGAACTTGAAACACCTCAAGACCCGGCCGGCTCGGATCAAGATCCCCGGTATGGAGGGCATCCCCGTGGCCTAAGCCTGTCGAGTACATGCCTTTGCCGTCATGATCAACAGCCATTGAGCCGAAGATGATTTCATCCTTGCCGTCTCCGTCAACATCCGCAATGCTTAGATTGTGATTGCCCTGTCCGGCGAACGCTTGATTGCCCGACTTAGAGGAATCCAGCGTCCAGAGCTTTGACAGTTTTCCGTCTCTGAAGTTATACGCAACAAGCATGGTTTTGGCATAATAGCCTCTAGTCATAATCAGACTCGGCCGCTGCCCGTCGAGATACGCAATGCCCGCAAGAAAACGATCGACCCGGTTGCCGTAGCTGTCGCCCCAATCCGATACGTTCCCTCGTGCCGGTTCAAAGTTTGAAGTGACAAGCTCTTTCCCCGTTTCACCTTGAAAGACAGTCAGGTACTCAGGACCAGAAAGCACACGCCCCTGCTCATTTCTGTAATCGGCATTCGCATTTCCGATCACTTTTCCCGTGCCGTCTTTTGTTCCGTCAGCGGTCTTCATCGCCACTTCCGCTTTTCCGTCACCATCCAGGTCATACACCATAAACTGAGTGTAGTGTGCGCCTGCTCTGATGTTTTTGCCGAGACCGATTCGCCATAATCTTGTTCCGTCCAGCTTATACGCATCAATAAACACTTCACCCGTATAGCCGTCCTGTGAATTATCCTTTAAATTGGACGGGTCCCATTTGAGGATCAGCTCATACTGCCCATCGCCATCCACATCACCCGTACTGGCATCATTGGCACTGTAGGTATAGGCTTCGCCCTTTGGCGTCGTGCCGCCAGCCGGTTTATCAAGCGGAACGGAGTGATACGGCTGTGCCCATACAGAGGCTTTTTCAGAAGCTGCCTGCTCGGTACCGTTTACAACAGCCCGAATGGAATACGTTGAGCCCGCAGATCCGTTTTTATCGATATAATTCGTGGATTTGACAGGCGAAGCATTCAGCTTTTGTCCGTCTCTGTACACATTAAACGCCACGGCTGCGTTTTCTGTCCCAAGAAACCGCCAGCTGACAAAAATGCCGCCTTCCGTCTTGACTGCCACAAGGCCCCGGTTCAACGCTTCCATCTGCCGCGCCGTTCCTTCTGCTTTGCCAGGAAACACAGAAGCCCCCATCATCAACAACACCAACAGTGTGAGAGTGGTAAACATGCTTTTTCTTCGTCTAATCATCAGACAGCTCCTTATCATTTATCTGTAAGCGCTTACTTAAATTGGATTTTATGCGCTTAAGAAGCTGTCTTCAATGTCACTTTTTTGCATAAACGTTTTTGGTTGGCTGCACTTTTTTGCCGGTTTGTCATTTTTTTGTTTACCCGGCCTGATGACGGTGCTGGGCCTCTGTTTTTTGAAACCCTCTGTAAGCAAAAAACATCGACACGAGCCCAAATAAACTTGGGCCGTAAAATGGGATCAGACCCGGAAGCGTATATAGCAAGTAAAGCACAAATCCGCAGCCGATCAGCATGCAGCCGGTGGTCAGCGGCCGCATGGCGCCAAACAGCAGCGCTTGCGGAATATATTGGCGAAGCGGAAGCTCGTAATGCACATAAAGAGGAAACACATACATGAGCGCGACGGTATACAAAAGCCCCGCCAAGAGGGTGCAGCTCGTCACGGTAAAGGACAGCCAATCCGCACTTGCCGAAAAATAATAATAATTAGCCGACAAAATAAGCAAAAGGGCAAAAAACGCAAGTCCAATCGCATTGACCTTCAGAAACTCTTTTTTGTAGGTATCCAGAAATAACGCAAATACCGGGACATCTTTTTGCCCCATCAGCCATTTACGTATGACGGCACACATTGCGGCTGTGCTCGGCGCCCATCCGAAAAGAACGCCGCCCAAAAGTGTAAACAACAGCCACAGCCCGTTCAGCCACGCGATTTTCACAACCGCTTCACAGCCTGCATAAAGCGCATCCGTCACAGTCGTCTTCATCTTCTCACCGCTTGGTGCACAGACAAATCACGATAAGCGGCTTTCATCGGCGCCATTTGCCTCAGCCCGATTTTCCCTTTTGTTAACACAGGTCCGAATGTGCTTCCGTCATCCTGCCACTCCAGAATGGGCAGATCATTGATCGAAAAATGCACATACCCTTTATCCTTAATAAGCTTCATATGATACGGGGAATCAGCGTCGTCCGGAGAAGGCAGCGGATCAGCTCCCATTGCAGCGAGGTGGAAACCGCGGCTTTTTCTTACATTGCAGGTGCGGAACGCTCTTTCCTCCGGGTATTTTCTGCGGAAATACGACAGATGGAGCGCATTGATGTCTCCGGAATGGTATTCGGGGTACTTTCCTGTTCTTTTCTTGAGTCGCGGGTCAAATAAGTCCTCGCCTCCGATGCCGGCAGCCGCGAAAAACAGCATACACAGCCCCGGCTGTTCAATCGGGTAAAAATCCCACTTCACAATGATGCCGTCGGGAAATGTTTCCGGGCACCAATAAACAAAGTGCGCTTCGTCCTGTACATGTGACAGGTGCATACGGTGATCTTCGAATGAAACCTGCCCGCCTCCCTCCATCCGCCAGTCCTTCACATCGCTTGCTGAACGGAGCGGATTGCGGTACAGGCATGCGCCTTCTTTATACATGTTCTTTCCCCTCCCGGCTCACGAGGTGGTCCTTCAGCGGAAAGCCGATTTCTTCGATGCCTTCAGCAACGAGCTTCGCAACCTCCATGGCCCCTTCTTCTGAAAAATGCGTATTATCCTCAATGCCATCTGGATAATTCGGATGTTCATTCGGCTGGAGCCACACGAACAAACGCTTTGACTCCTCCGGTCCGTATGCTTCATAAAGCGCCTTCGTTTTCGTTAACAAATCAATGACCGGCACATCAAGCTCCTTCGCTAACGCTTTCATCGCATCCGGATACTCACCGAGCGTGTGCTCAATCCTTCCGTTTTCATCAAAGCGGCGGCGCTGCACCGATGTAACGAACACAGGCTGCGCCCCTTTTTCTCGTGCTGTTTCCGCAAACAAAGTGAGAAATTGCTGATACGTCGAGTACGGCTTCGTCCCCCGCGGTTTCTGGTCATTGTGGCCGAATTGGATAAACAAATAATCGCCTTGTGCTATGCACTCAGCAATCGCCTGAAGCCTTCCTTCCTCCACAAAAGAGTTGGTGCTCGCTCCCCCTTTGGCGTGATTGCGCACTTTCACCTGTTCAGTGAACAATTGACCGAAAACCTGCCCCCAGCCTGCCATCGGCGCTTCATGCGGCGGGCAGTCGCTTACGGTGGAATCCCCTGCTAAAAACACCTGAATCGGTTTTTCCATCACATGTCCTCTCCTTTCACGGCGTTTCCTGATACATTTGCCTGAAAACTCCCGGCGGCATGCCGACCTGCTTTTTAAAAATCCGGTTGAAATAATTGTGGCGATAGCCGACTTCTTCTGACACATCATGAATTTTTTTATTCGTATTTACCAGCAGTTCTTTTGCTTTTTCAATTCTGATACGGGTCACATAATCAATAAAATTAACGCCCGTCACTTGTTTAAAGGCCTTGCTCAAGGTGTAAGAATTCATGCCCAGCGCATCCGCACAGCTTTCAAGAGAAAGATCCGCCATATACTGCTCATGAATCATCGCAATCACACGTTCTGCCACCTGTTTTTGCTGTCTGTTTTTCCTGCCTTCAAGCTTGGCGAGGTACGGGGTGACAACCGCATCCATCAGCCAGGCAGCCGCCTGGACAGGCTCATGCAGCTCAGATATTTCCCGAAGCATATCCCTGTTTCCAAACAGCTCGCTCGGATGAAGGCCGGAATGCAGAATATCCTCCTGGATGCGGGAGAACAGCTGAATCAGCGCAGAATGCACTTGTCTGTCGCTGACCGCCTTTTCGGCCAGTTCATCCATACATAAGCGAATCAGCTCTTCTGCTCCCTCTTTTCTTTCCAGCCGAATGGCCTGAACGATTTGCTTTTCAAGTTCAAAAGGATAGCAGGGTGCGGATGGCTCAGCCTGAAAAACATCATCCTGCAAATCTATGATCTGATGGCCATTGGCAAAACACCTGCGGGACTTGCCGCTTTTCACATCCTTAAACAGAGATGGGATATCCATAATACGGGCCGATTGCCTGCTCATTGTTCCGGTCAGGCTTAGTCCCGTGACAGCACCAAATATGCGGGCCAGCTCTGAAACATATCCCCTCAGATCCGAGCCGCTCGTTTTCATCACAAGCACGGTGACGGAAAGGCGGCCAATATCAAGAATTGAAGGTTGAAAACGGCGGTTTGCCGCAAGTTCCTCATGTAAATTGGTCAGTGTAAACACAGCAAGCTGTTCATCATCGGCATAGAACATGCTCTTATCACCACGAAGCCCTGTCACCTGAAGATCAAGGACGTGAAATACGTGTTCCCCGATGTCCCAGCCCGCATCCTCCATCCGCGATCTGAGACTGTCCTCTGTGTCATAGTAAAAATCACCTTGGAGAAGGTGCTGCAAAAAACTCTTTTTCATATGCGGCGTCTGCCGGAGCAGCTGCTCTTGAAGCTTTCGGCTCTCTAGGGAAAGATCATGCCATCTCTTTTCTATCCACTTAAATTCGTCCTGGCCTGACGCCTGCCATGTTTTCCTCTCTCCTCCCGTAAACAGTCCGAGCAGATGCTGAATCGGGCGATAGATTTTCTTTGAAGCGTACCACGTCATGCACACAGCCAAGCCGATACAAATGACAAGCATCACAATAATCACCTTTGATAAAAACACCATCGGCGCTGTAATGGCTGAAAGAGGCGCTGCAGAAACAAAGGTCCACTTCTGATGCATTCGCTTCATTTCTCCATAGGAGACGGAATACACCGTGCCGTCCCAATCCATCTGAAAATGGCCTTTCTTGTGAGGCTGTTTTTTCACCTCATTCATTAAAGCATTTTCAAAATCCTTTTCTCCTCTATGGAAAAGCACCTCTCGCTTTTGATCCAGAAGAAGCGCGCTGCCTTCAGGGTAAGGAGACAAACTTTGCAGGAGCGCCTCCATTTCTTTCGGATCTACCGTCAGCATGATCGCGCCAAACGGTTTCTCAGCCGCACCCGGAATGAGCTGAATCAGCGCGGCGTCTTTTCCCGATCGGCTCCAATAAATACTCCGATCGGAGTCGAGAAGCGAGCGGTATTTGCGAAGCATATCCTGTTCTGTCAGTGCGCTGTATTCGGGGCTCAGCACAAGAGGCCGGGGGCTGTTCAGGAAGATAGAAGCCTGCTGAATCAGCGGCTGCTGGTCCCGCAATAGAAACAGCTTTTTCGTTATTTGATAGGAGAATGTAAAGTCTTTCTCCAAATCCTTCTCGGCCAATCCGTTCATCAGCGAGGAATCGTATGCCATTTGGGCAAGCGTCAGCTCAAGGTCTTCCAGCTTCTCATCCATCCGGCTGACTTCACGCGCCACTTGTGTTTCATGCGACTTTTGCAGCTCTTTCTCCACCTTATCGATAGACAAAAAGTATATGGCCCCGCCTGTCAGCAGTCCGGGAATACAGGCAATCAGCAAAATGAAAACAAAGTTTCTTTTGAAATACGTTCCCTTCCAGTGTGAAACCCGTTCTTTCTGTTGAGGCTGTTTTTTCATCCCTTTCCCCCCGCCGCCGTCTTTACTGATATACGCGTTTTTTCGTTCTCAGCACATCAGCGAGAAATGTGAGTGCAAGTCCCTGACCCCAGCCTTGTATTCGTTTGTAAGGCACTTGTTTGTATCCTTCCGCATTTTTCATGACGGCTGTTCCCGCGGATACTTTGCTGACCCGTCCGTCCTCTTCCACCGCATCCAAAATGGCGGCAAGTGATTTCTGCACGTATTTTGTATAGAGCTTCCCGCTCGACAGCAAAGCAGAAGCAATGCCCGCCGATGCCGAAACCTCCAAATACGAATCCGGATCATCCAAAATGGTATGCCACAGCCCTGAATCGTCCTGCAGCCGGACAAGCGCGCTCAGCTGGTCTCTGAGCGATCCGTCAATGATCATAAAAGAAGGATGCGTCACCTCAATGAGCGGGAGCGCTTTTGCCATCGTGAGCGAAGCCCAGCCATTCGCCCGCCCCCAATAAATCCCCGACAGGTGGTTTTGCGCTTTGTTGTCCCAGGCATGGTAATACAGATTGGTTACGGGGTCCTGCAGCACGTCCTCATGTCCATGAAACTGGCGCAGGCCGTCCTCGAAGTAATCCTCACGCTCCATCACACGGCCGATTCTCAGCATAAACAGCCCCGCCATCATCAGCGTATCCGCCCACGCCTGCTCAGGAAACACATAATCCGCCGAGTTCACCGTATGCTGAAGAATACCTTCTCCAAAGCGCGGCGCATGATGAAGCACATATTCCGCCATCTCGCCAGCCGTTTCCAAATAGACGTGATCTCCCGTCACCTGATGCAGAAACAAAAGCGTATGGCCGATTGATACACCGTTGATCGACAGCGGCGGCAGCCCATCCTCAAGCTGTTCATCCACCCACGTTTTTAACAGTTTGATATACTCCTCGTTTTCCGTCGCTTCATACGCCTCCGCCACGCCGTAAAATGCGACGCCGCCTGGCCAATCCCACGAAAAATCCATTTGAAATGTCCGTTTCACGATTCGGTCAATCACGGATGTGACCTTTTCTTCATCAAAGATAAGCTGTGCCATCTGCAACACTCCTTTTTATTTTAATCCGGTCGTACTGATGCCCTGAACGATATATTTTTGAAACAGAAAGAATACGAGAATCACAGGCAGCAAAGAGACGGCCGACATGGCAAACATCGCGCCCCAGTTCGAAGCGGATTCCGTATCGAGGAAAAGCTTCAGCGCAAGTGAAACAGGATAAAGCTCCGGCTTATTCAAATATAAGAGCGGCTGAATCAGCTCCTCCCACTTCCAATAGAAAGAAAAAATCGCAGACGTCGCAAGCGCCGGTGCAATGAGCGGCAGAATGATCCGCCAAAAACAGGAAAAGCGCCCGCACCCGTCGATTCTCGCTGCTTCATCCAGCTCCTCAGGGATCGTCCGGATAAACTGGATCATCAGAAAGATAAAAAACGCATGCCCGAAAAATTGCGGAACGACAATCGGTTTAAAAGAATTCAGCCAGTCTAATTTCGCAAACATAATGTACTGCGGAATCATCAGCACTTCATGCGGCAGCATTAACGTCCCCATCATACAGGCGAACCAAAATGCTTTTCCTTTAAACGGGATGCGCGCGAAGCCGTAGGCAATGACAGCCGATGACAGAACAGCGCCGATTGTAGACAGCCCGACAATGATCGCCGAGTTTTTAATAAAGGTCAAAAACGGCTGACCCGCAATGCCCTTCCACCCTTCAGCATAGTTGCTGAGAATAAAAGGATCTGGAATGAGAGAATGAGAGGTTGTGAAAATACTGGAGCTTTCTTTAAAAGAACTGACAAACAGCCAAATGACGGGATACAGCAATAACACCGCCAGTGACGCCGTAAAAACATGGAACAGAATGCGTTTTGGCTTGATGCGCCCGGCTTTTTTCCCTTCAAACACCGGGGCTTGCCTGACAGGCTGGTTGACCGGCTCCATCCGTTATTCCTCCTTTGATTCGTAGTGAACCCAATATGATGATGTTTTAAATAAAATCAGCGTAATCAGCCCGACAATGATCAGCATGATCCACGCCATCGCCGAGGCGTAGCCCATTTGAAAATAGTTAAACGCCCGCTGGAACAAATAGAGTGAATACAATAGCGTCCCGTCAAGCGGACCGCCCTCGCCTTTTGAGATGATATAGGCTGGGGTAAAGGTCATAAAAGCAGAAATCGTCTGCATGACCAGGTTAAAGAAAATAATCGGCGTCAGCATCGGAAGCGTGATCCTAAAGAAGCGCTGCACGCGGTTTGCGCCGTCCACGCTGGCCGCCTCCAAGTACGATGCCGGAATGTTTTTCAGCCCGGCCAGAAAAATCAGCATGGATGACCCAAACTGCCAGACGGACAGCAGAATCAGCGTCCATAACGCGCTTGTCGGGTCTTGGTACCAGAGAATTTTTTGATCGATCCCGACAAAAAACAGCAGCGCATTGATGACCCCGTCATTGCCGAAAATATTGCGCCACATAATGGCAACAGCCACACTTCCGCCGATGATAGAAGGCAGATAAAACAGCGTCCTGTAGATAGCCGTCCCCTTTGCCGCATTGTTTAAAATGACGGCAATAAAAAGCGCGAAGCCGAGGCGGAGCGGAACCCCGGCAAGCACATACGTGAAAGTGACCTTCAGCGACTGCCAATACTTTTCGTCACCCGTAAACATTTCCTTATAGTTATCGAGCCCGATCCATTTCGGCGCCGTAAACAGGTCGTAGCTTGTAAAGGACAGAAACAGGGACGCGCCCATCGGAATCACCGTAAAACAGAAGAAGCCGATAATAAACGGAGAAATAAAAGCATATCCCGCCAGATTGTCTTTTCTCATACTTCGGCTTATTTTCATTCTGTCAGCCCCATTTCCCGTCAATTATTCCTCTCTAAAATGTCATTGGCCTGCTTCCGGAACGTTTTGGCGGCTTTTTCCGGCGATACCTTCTGATACAGAATCTGATCAGATGTATCCTTCAGCAGCTTAATAACCTCCGCGCTTCCCACCGGCTCCGGCGGATCGGCTTTGCTGATATTTTTCGACGCGGCTTCCACATATTCCACAATGTTGGCCTCTTCCTCATTCAGCTCCGGTTTAATCGCATCTGCCACCTTGTCGGATACCGGAACGCCCCGCTCGCCTTTAATCAGCTGGTTCGCTTCTTCATTATTCACGAAGAAATCAATAAACTTCGCGGCCTCTTTTTTATGCTCTGAGCTTTTCGGAATAGAAAACAGCATACTCGGCTTCAGCGTCAGCGCTTTTTCCTTCATTTGCTGTGGCGGCAGATAGAGAGAAAGCGGCGAGTCTGTCAGCCGGGCAAAACCTAAATATTGATTCGAGTAGTTCCATGTAATGGCTGATTTGCCTTTGACAATAAAGTCATCTTCCATCCCTTTAATTTGGGCGCTTTCGTCCGGTGTTGGCGATGTTTTTGCTTTGACCAGTCTCAGCTGCCGCTCAAAATAGTCAACAAACAGCTTGTCATCCTGATACGCAAGGCCCGTGCCGTCCTCTTTATAAAAACGCTCACCCTTTGTGCGCAAATAATACGGGAAGAAAATATCAGGCGGGTGCATTCCGTTAGATCCGTATACGCCGGCTTTTTCCTGCAGCTCATACGCCAGCTTCTCATAATCCTTCCACGTCCAGTTTTCCTGATGAATTGAAACACCTGCTTTCTTCAGCAGATCATCATTGGCAATCACAGAAAGCACGTTGACCCCAAGTGTAAATCCGTAAAGCTTTCCGTCAATCTTTCCGCCGGACAGCATATTCTCATCGATTGAACTGACATCAATTGTTCCGTCCTTCATATATGGCGATAAATCCTCAAGCTGATTTTTCTTTCCGTATTGCGCCAAATATGCCGTATCCATTTGAATGACATCAGGCAGCTGGCCCGCGGCAGACATTGGCGCAAGCTTCTTCCAATAGTCATCCCAGTTCGCAAATTCCGCTTCAATATGGACGTGCGGATTCTTTTTCTCATATAATTCAATGACCTTTGTTGTATAGTCATGCCGCGGCTGTCCGCCCCACCATGCGATTCTGAGCGTAATGTCTTCCTTTTTCCCTGATGCTTCTTCACCCGCAGAACATCCGCTGAAAAACAAGACGCACACAAGTGACAGCAGCATGTAATAAACCTTCTTCACATCAATCCCCCCTTTTAATGTAAGTGCTTACATTATATTTTAAAGGGTTGTGACGGGGCGAAACACTCAAAAAACAGTGGCGAAAGTTAAAAAAACAGAGATGGCTATCCTGCGGAAGCGCCTCCCTGTTTTCTTCTGAATTCTGACGGTGTCAGACCGGTATATTTTTTAAAGACGAGACTGAAATACTTCGGATTATCACCGAATCCGATTTCTTCCGCGATTTCTGATACACTCACATCCCGCCTCAGCTTCATCTGCTTCATCGCATGCTCAAGACGCACCCGCGTAACATATTGGGAAAACTTTTCGCCTGTCTCCTGCTTAAAGATTTTCCCCAAATAATCAGGATTCATAAACAGCATATCTTTTGCTGCCCATTTCAGAGAGAGATTCGGATTGCCAAGCTCGTCGGCGACAAGCCTGGTGATTTTAGAAATCAATTCACTCCGCTTTTGGTCACCGGCCGTTTCAGTTGCTTCCCGGAACAGCTGTCCTGCGTCCTGCAGCTCCCCCGTCCGGCTGATGATTACCCGGCAGCCTGCAAAGCCGTCCGCCGCCTTTTTCTCCAGATCAGGCGTGCCCTCCTCCACGGCAAACACCGCACGTCCTCCGCTGCAGCAAAAAGCTGTCAGAGCGGAACCAAACGCCTCTCTGGCGGCAGAATCTTCAGGCTGAGTGTTCTCCGCGATGATAAGGCGAATCTTCTTACCTGCAAGCGAAGGCGGCGGAGACAGATGAGTGACACCGGCAATCAAGCCTTCCAGGTATTGATCAGCCGCAAAGGAACGGATATGATTCAGCTCATGTTTCAGGTGGGCGGCTTTCTTCTTCCGCACATCATGCAGCTTCAGCTCGGCGATGATTTCCTCTAATGATCGGATAATCTGCTGCTCATTGCAGGGCTTCAGCAAATAATGCCTTACCCCGTATTTCATCGCTTCCTTCGCGTACTCAAACTCCCCAAAACCAGACAGGACGATAAATTGCACGGACGGGCAGACGGCTGACACCTTTTTGATCAGCTCAAGCCCGTCCATACCGGGCATTTTTACATCAGTGATGACGATATGCGGCTGCTTGTTTACGATCTTCTCATACGCTTCAATTCCGTTCTGCGCTTTGCCGACTAAAGAAGCGCCAAGCGTCTCCCACTCAATGATCCCTGCCATACCGTCAAGAATGATCCTCTCATCATCAGCAAGCAGTATTTTGTACATCACACCACCTCATTTCGGCACGGTATTGTCAGCAAAATCGCGGTTCCCTTTCCTTTCTCACTTTGAATGCGTAAGCCATACGGCTCCCCGAACATCAGTCGGATGCGTTCATGAATATTCCAGAGCCCGATCCCTCTTCCGCCCGTTTTTTCAAGAATAGTTTCGTCCATGCCGGGCCCGTTATCTTCGACAGTAATACAGACGCAGTCCTCCGTTTTTTTCGCTTGAAGGCGGATGGCGCATGGCCGAGTAAAAGGCTCAAGCGCGTATTGAATCGCATTCTCCGCCAGCGGCTGGAGTGTCAGCTTCGGAATTCGGCAATGCTTCACCTCATCGGCGATGTCCAGTGTGAAGTTCAAGCGCTCCTCAAACCGGAACCGCTGAATCGTCATATAGTGAAGCACAATATCCGCCTCCTCCTGAAGGGTCACTGTATCTTCTTTGATGTGAATGCTGTTTCGCAGGAGAAAACCGAGCGATTCCACCATTTGAGAAATTTGCTTCTGCTGATTCGCTTTCGCCAGCCAATTGATGGACTCAAGCGTGTTATACAAAAAATGCGGGTTGATCTGGGCTTGCAGCGCCTTCAACTCTGTTTCTTTAATAATAAGCTGCTTTTCCACATTTTCTTCCATCAGCTCATTGATCCGCTTCATCATCACGGTAAAATGGCGGTTCAGCGTTCCGGCCTCATCTTGTGTATGTTCCGGCAATGACAGCGACACGCCCGCCTCAATCCCGCCGTGCTGCACCGATTTCATTGCGGATACAAGCTGCTCGATCGGCTCTGTGATGCTGTTGGCAATCTTCCGCCCGAAAAGCAAAACTACACTGAAAAACAAAAGAAAACACGTACCGATCACCGTTTTCATAAAGGAAATTTTCGCGAACATCTGATCAAAGGGGATGACATTGTAGTAGCTCCAGTTTTGATAGGATGATTGAAGGAAAGAAATAAAATAACGTTTGCCATTCTTTTTTACCAAGTCATAACCAGGATGCCGCAGCGTCTGCTTTGTCATCTCAGGCGTAAGCACCGATGCATGTGCCGAATACACCAGATTGCCGTCCTTGTCTGCGATCATCATGTCTCCGACCGAATCGCCCCAATCCTTCGGCAAGTCACGAATCATCTGTTTCACATTCACTTGAATCAGCACCATTCCCAAGCCATTTAAACTCAGCTGATGAAACGATCTGATTTGCCGCGCTGAAATCAGTACAGGATCTGAACTGCCTAGGGTCATCCAAAGATTTCTGCCTTTTTGCGCTTTCGCCCGTTCAAATACCTCTTCCTGCTGCTGCTTCATAAGGTCCGATGAACTGCTTCCGGCGGAATACTCTGAGCCGCGGGCATCAATCAAATGAATCGAATCAATGTACTTTTCATCGCCGGCATATTGCGCAAGCTGATCCCACAGCTCCTGCTTCATTTGATACTGGTCATACGTATCATCACGGTTTTGCATGCTGAGAATGCGCTGAATTTGTTCATCGGTAATGATTTCATATGATACATCTTCAATTTTCTTCAGCTCGTCTTCAATCCGTTCAGAAGACATCCGCAGCACTTCCGAGGATTTGCGGTAAATCTGCTCATCATAGACATGAAAAGCGTACTGCACCCCGCTGTATACAAACAGAAAGGACACGGCCATGATCAATGACAGAAACACAAACAGCTTATCCTTAATCTTCATTCGCCTGTACCAGCCCGCGACTCTTCCTTTCATGCCGCCTTTTCTTTCTCCTGACGCTGATCTATTGACATAAATGCTGTAAAGGACAGTTTCGTTAACAACAAGCTCAGCGCGCTGCCGCTGAAAAACAGCAAAAACGTCACATGAAACAGCACTAGAAACAACATTCCGACCGCACCCGCTGCCATCATCAGCGTCACCAATGGCCGGCTGAAGGCAATCAAAAAGCTGATGCTCAGCACCTGTCTGAGCTTTACATCAAAATGAGAAAAGACCGGAAACACATATAACAGCACAAACACGAAAATCAATCCGATGCTCATAAACACATTCACCAGCACAGGCTGATTCATCTGAGCGGCAATCCGTATATCCGCAAACAAAAACAAGCCGGCCGTCACAAGAATGAGCCCCAACAGCTGAGCTGCACCCCACTCCTTCTTAAACGTCCGGATAAACAAAGAAAACACCGGGACATCCGTGTTCCCCTTCGCCCACTCTCTCGCCACTGAAAACATCGCGGCCGTAGCAGGCATCAACCCAAACACGACGAGCCCGGCAAGAGAAAACAAGATCCACAGCACATTTACATAAGCCAGTCTCATCACCCATGTACAAAAACGATTCAGCCCATTTGTCAGGCTATGTATCATCGACATCACCTTCCCACTACAGAAAACGCTTTCATTGCAAAGTAATATGTATTTCTCCACTCGAAAGAAAATTCCTGCCGCCCCGTAAAAAATTCGACATCTTTTGAGACGGCACATGTCTTACCTTCTCCTGATTTGCCTTTTCAACAGCCGGAACACTGTCTCGATCAAGTACCCGGCAAACGCTCCGACTATCACATGAATCCCAAGCATGCCCAGCGCCATGCCATCCCAGCCGCCGACAAAAAAGATGCTGCACTAAATTGTGATCACACCGAGAACAAGCAGCCCACCCAGTATCCATTCCGGCCATTTATTTTGCGGCATCCTCAACCGCAGAAAAATGGAGACACAAGCGGAAATACAAGCCGTCGCAATGGCCATCACATAAAAAAGATCATCCGCCCTTTCCTCCCTTTTCAAAAAGGCAAAAAAGCCCCCTAAAAAGGACGCTTATTCTGACTTGTTCAGTTCTTTCTCAAACAAATGAAACCCCGAGGCATCTGATCCCTTGAATTCATATCCCATTCTCCGGTAGAAGGAATGCAAGGCGTCGTTATCAGCAACACAATCAAGACGGATCCGCTGTTTCCCCGGATACTCAACACCTGTCTCCGTCCATGTGAGAATCTCGGCCCCAAGCCCATTCCCCGCAAACCGGCGGCTGACCGCCAGACGATGCAAATAAATGGACTCTTCGTGCCCCTCGTCTCCCCAAAGCGTTCTGTCCCACTCGCTCGGCTCAGGCAGAAGCATCACTACACCGGCCAGCTCTTGATCTTTCTGGAACACAAACACATGTCCGCTTTCAATTGAGCCAACAATATCATGTGAGTCATGCCCCTCCAGCAGCCCGCTCCATTGGTCAGAGCCCTGGTCCCGCAGCCATTCAGCCGTACGGACGAGCAGTCCCGTTATTTGCTCTGCATCCTCACGATCTGCCAGGCAGGCGTAAAAATCATTTGCGACAGTTTCTTTCGTAATCTTAAAAGATGTCATAAAGGCCCCCCGATCAAAACTAAACTTACATGCATACCTTCATTATAATGCAAGCAAACGACAAAAAAACAGAATATTTTGTCTGTATGTAAAAGGACGCATGAAGGGAGCCCCCGCTGCCTGTTAAAAGAGTTTCTTCTTATCCCTTTCTTCTTTTAAAATCTCAACCGCTTCCCTGAAGCGCATAGAATGCACAATTTCACGTTCACGCAAAAACCGCAGAGAATCGTTCAAATCAGGATCATCCGAAATATCAATCAGCCACTGATACGTCGCACGCGCTTTTTCTTCTGCTGCGATATCTTCATACAAATCCGCAATCGGATCGCCTTTCGCCTGAATATAGCTTGCCGTAAAAGGCACCCCCGCCGCATTGTGATAAAAAAGCGCGCCGTCATGATTCGCGTAATGATCGCCAAGCCCGGCTTCACGCAGCTGCTCCGGCGTCGCATCTTTCGTCAGCTTATACACCATCGTCGCAATCATTTCCAGATGAGCAAACTCCTCCGTGCCGATATCTGTTAAAAGGCCGATGACCTTATCAGGAATGGTATAACGCTGGTTCAAATACCGGAGAGCCGCGGCCAGCTCGCCGTCCGCTCCGCCATATTGCTCAATCAAATACTTTGCCAGCGTCGGATTGCACGTGCTGACCTTGACGGGATATTGCAGCTTCTTTTCATACACCCACATTCAAGCATTCCTCCTTATACTTGCCACGGCCATGGCCCTCGATTCCAATCCCAATCCTCACCCGCGGGGCTGTTGCCGTACTGCAAAAGCGGTCCGTAAGATGATTCGAACTGTCTTTTTAAGTGCCTCGAATAACCGGAATATTGATTAAATTGCTTTAGCGCGTCTTCATCATCAGGATGTGTATCTAAATACAGACTCAGCTCAACAAGCACAAAATCCGCTGCTTGAATCTGCTCAAGCTGGCGGTAATATTCCGCATCAACCTTTTTTGTCATGTGTGTCTCCCCCTCGATAAGGATTTTCATAAAAATCATAGAGATCCTTCCAAAGGGTGCCTTTCCTTAAAGCCTCCATCGGTGAAAACTGCTCCATATGCTCAGGCTGAAAGGTCATATAGAGGTTAGGCGGCGTTCTGTAATATTTCTTCCCTATGGGCGGACAGGGATCAAAACGGCTGTGAAAGGGCGTGTATGATTTAACAGGTGTAAACGGCTGCATATCCTTCATTCTGGCTCCTCCTTTCTCAAAAACAATGACCTTAATAGGTATGAGGCAGGAGGCGTCATTATGACAAAAATCTTAATAAGGAAGCTTGATTTGTTTTTCTATACCCGCAATCCGGAGAGGTCCCAAAAGCGTTAAACGTGTTAATTGATTTGCCATAAATAAAGGACTGTACTTCATGCCGCTTTCCAGCCAGGAACAAATCACCCCGATATGGGCGGAGGTGATATAGCTGACCAGTATCTCTTTCGGAATCTGAAGCTGTTTCTCAGATTCTTCAATGGATGAAAGCAATTCTTCGTAAATTCGTTTCTGAACGAATTCCGCCATCAGACTTCTGAATTGAGGAAGCCCTCTGTCACTCAGCATCACTTGAAAGTACTCGGCGTGTTCATGGATGTACTCAAAGAGCCTCACAAATGAAACAGGCGGATGATCCTCATCCATACTGACCGGTTCCACCGGCGTCTCAGGCTTAACCTGCCGGATCAAATCATCGAGAACCTCCGTCATGCTTTGAAACAGAAAATCCTGTTTATCCCGATAGTGCAAATAAAAAGTGCCGCGGGTCAGATCCGCTTTTTCAGTAATTTCCTGAATCGTAATCGAATTGGCTTCTTTTTCTTTCAGCAATGCGATCAAAGCGTCTCTTAAATATTTGTTCGTTCTTTTGACTCTCGGATCTACTTTATGCTTTTTAGACATTTTTTACCTCCATGTCTAACTTTTATTTTCTTCTGGACAAATCATCAGCTGATGTCTTCTTCTAAACGTTTGCACGTTCTCTGTTTATTGACCTTTTCCCAAAATCTACTGTACCATGAACTTACATCTTGTACATGATGTAAAGTAATAAACACGGTGTTCATTACCTATTGAAACGAAGCTTCGTGACGTAAAATGAGTGCACTCCATCTGATCTACACCAGACATGAAAAAGAGAGGAGCCTTTTGACATGAATGGAAAAATCGCATTAGAAGAGCACTGGGAATCTCCTGATTTTCCGGCAACGGGAAGTCACAATTTTACTGACGATGAATATTTCAGCGCTGTCCAAAAACGATTGCAGGAATTCGAGAAACGGATTGAAGACATGGATAAAAACGGCATCCAAACGTCGATTCTCTCATTAACCCAGCCGGGGATTGAAGGAATCACCGATCCTGACAGAGCTGTGAAACTCGCCAAGCAAATGAACGATCACGCTGCGGAATTCTTCGTTTCCAAACATCCAGACCGTTTTAAAGCATTTGCGGCGGTTCCGCTTCAAGATCCTGAAGAAGCAGCGAAGGAGCTGGAGCGGGCAGTAAACGAACTCGGTTTTGTCGGCGCCTTGGTCAACGGCTACAGTAATATCGGAGACGAAAATACCGCTCAATATTTAGACGAGCCACAGGTACGCCCTTTCTGGGAGAAAGCTGCACAGCTTCAGGTTCCCGTCTATCTGCATCCGCGTATTCCGCTGCCAAATCAGCAGCGTATCTATGAAGGCTACGAAGGCCTCCTCGGCTCAGCATGGGGCTTTGGCGTTGAAACAGCAACACACGCCATCCGCCTGATTCTGAACGGCCTGTTTGACGAATACCCTGATTTGACCGTAATTCTCGGACACTTAGGCGAGGGTCTGCCATTTACGCTGCCGCGCGTCGAACACAGACTGCGCCATCAGCGCCCTGAGACCCATGGAAACCATAAAAAAGCGCCGACTGAATACCTCCGCAAAAACTTTTATCTCACAACAAGCGGCGTATTCAGAACACAGGCATTAATTGATACATTGTTAGAGGTCGGCTCAGACCGCATCTTATTCTCGGTGGACTATCCGTATGAATCGATGGAAGAAATCTCTTTCTGGTTTGACCACTGTCCAATCAGTGAAACGGACCGATTGAAAATAGGCACCGAAAACGCGGCCAGCCTTTTTAAACTCAATAGCTAAAAAGAAGACCTTCGGCAGAGCCGAAGGTCTTTCTAGACTATTCAGTCCAAAATAAGGTCAGCGCGTCCAGTACGAAACGTGATCAGCCGCAAACTCATCCAGCGAGCGGGGCTCTTTTCCCGTGACACGCTTCACTGTATCCGTCACCCGGTGTTCGGCACCATGGCGAATCGCTTCTTCTAATTCCGCCATAAAGCGGGCGTAATCCGCAGGCAAACCTGCTGTTTCCATCCTGTTTTGCAGTTCGGAAGAAGAAATGCTGACATGCGTCACCGGACGTCCCGCCGCGGCTCCGATGATCTCCGCCGCTTCAGCGTAGCTCAGCGCCTCAGGTCCCGTCAGAATATGATGAGTATTATGAGGCGCAATGTCAATCAAAGCACGCACTCCTGTTTCCGCAATATCATCAGCATCAATAAAACCAAGTTTCCCTTCACCCGCCGCCGTGATGATTTGCCCCTCAGTTTGAATGGACATGCGATGCTGGACATTGATGAAGTTTTGCATGAAGTATGACGGCCGCAGCACCGCCCATTCCGGAAACCCGCGTACTGCACGATGCAATGCCCCAAACACAGGACCATCCTCAGAAACAGCGGACGCGCTGAGCATCACCACACGTTCAGCACCGAGCCGCTTTGCTTCCTTTAAAAATGGAAGCACATAAGGAGACGGATCAAACACACCAACCGGCGCAACGAGGTAAATCCGCTTCACCCGCTCCAATGCAGGCGTAAAGCTGGACTCATCCTTCCAATCAAAATATACATACTCCGCATTGCTAATCTCGCCCTTTTTCCTGCTCGCGATGCGAACGCTGTAACCCTGCTCAATTAACCGTTTAGCAATCCGGCTCCCTGTCGTGCCGGTTCCTCCCGTAATCAGAATCTGATCGTGACTCATCATTTTTCATCCTCCTCTGTTTGTATAAATGTTTCAATGGTTTCTCCAAACGTCTTATTGACGACAAGCGGATTCCAATAATCCTTATAATGCAAAATGCTGCCGTCCTTCGTTTCAATCACACTGATATAGGTTTGCCGGTAAGGCAGCCCAGTCGCAATCGCATATCCTTCACATTGAAACTCCGCAATGATCGTGTTTGTATCAGCCGAACGATACACTGTCGGAGCAGTAAACGCAGAAATATGAATGTTATCAGGAAAATCCTTAATATAATCGTAAATGGCCGCCTTCCCCTCAATTCTTTCCGGAAATCCCTCTGGCGCATAGGGAAACTCCAACACAGCATGTTCATCCCACAGCTCTGTCCAGCTCTCCATATCCTTTTCAAGCATATATTGCATAAATTGATTCAGTGTGTCACATGCTTTTTCGTATTCCGTCATCATCATGGATCATCACCTCGTATTTTATTTTAGACCACTCAGTCCGAAAAATGCGTCAAAGGGCTAAGCACCCTTTATCAAAAAAAGTCAATCAAGGACAGATAAACTCACTTCAACATAATCCTGAAGCTGGTCAAAATCAGCAGAAACCTTAGCGATAAACGTCAGAGACAGCCTGCTCTGGTTTAAATAACGGGCAAGCGCCGATATATCAAGATGTTCCTTCAATTCTCCTTCAGCCTGTGCCCTTCTCAGTGCCTGATAAAAGGCCGCCTCAAGCTTTTTCGTCTGCCCTTCAAAGTACTGGGCAAGGTCCGAATCATGCGGGATTTGTTCAATAGCGCTGTTGATGATAAAACAAGCCTTTGAACGTTCAGGATCTTTCAGGACATTCACACCCTCCTGAAAAATATCACGAATGGCTTCCTTGACAGAGCCCGGTGCCTCAAGCCTTTCCACAACAGCCGCGTTTTTTCCCTCAAGATACGTTTTCACAGCGGACAAAAACAGATCCCGCTTCGTTCCATACGTATCGTACAAACTCTGGCGCGCAATGCCTAAATGAGAGAGCAGCTCCTGAAGAGACGTGCCTTCGTAGCCATACTCTCCAAAAACCTCTATCGCTCTGCGTAAAACAAGCGCGGTATCGAATTCTTTATTCCTACCCAAACGAATATCACCTCCTGCAAGATGATATTACCTTTTCCAGACTGAACAGTCAAGAAAAAGAAAAAGAAAAAAACACCCTTGATCAGCAAGAGTGTCCGTTCTCCACGCTTTTTATTTATGGCCGTCTTTTCCCCAGTGCCCCATTTGGTGGTGATGGTGCCCGTAGTTACCATCATGATGCCCATAATTTCCGTCCTCATGATGGCCGTAATTTCCATCCTGATGGTGTCCGTAATTTCCATCAGGGTAATGCTGGTGATGTCCATCATTATCATAATGCATTCCGTAGCTCGGATAACTCATTGAGCTCGGATAGCCTCCGCTTGGGTAGCCGCCGAATCCTCCAGACACGCCATAACCCGGGTAGCCTGCGCCTCCATAACCTGGTTGGCCCATCCCCGTATACATGCCATGGCCTGGATAGCCCGCGCCTCCATACATGCCGAATCCCGGACCGCCTGCACCATAGCCTGGGTAAGCGCCAAAACCGGGTCCGCAGCAGAAGTGTCTTGTATCAGTCATATCCAATCTCTCCTTCACATAGGTTACAGTCCAGCGTATGAGAAGAGCTTGCAGATCGTATAGACACCTGCCTATAAACAGATAAAACAATTTCCCGGACAATAAAAAAGGAGCAGACCATGACAGTCTGCTCCTTTTTTATTCACCAAGATCTACGTTATGATACACCTGCTGAACGTCTTCCAAGTCCTCTAACGCGTCAATCAGCTTTTCGAACTGTTCCTTCGCGTCCTCAGGAAGTGTCACTTCACTTTGCGCAAGCATGGTCAGCTCCGCTACCGTAAATTCCTCAACTCCCGCGTTTTTAAATGCCTCCTGCACTGCATGGAATTGATCCGGCTCCGCATAGACGATCACGCTGTCATCCTCTTCTAAAATATCGCGGACATCTACATCCGCTTCCATGAGAATTTCAAGCGCTTCATCAGCCGTTTTGCCTTCCACACCAATAACAGCCGTTGCGTCAAACATGTAAGCAACAGATCCGCTCACACCCATGTTTCCGCCGTTTTTTCCGAACGCCGCACGCACTTCCGGCGCCGTACGGTTCACATTATTCGTCAGCGCATCAACGATAATCATTGATCCGTTCGGCCCGAAGCCCTCATAACGAAGCTCATCATAATTTTCTTCCGCTCCGCCCTTCGCCTTCTCGATCGCACGTTCAATGATATTTTTCGGCACACTGTAAGTCTTCGCGCGCTCAAGCACAACCTTCAGCGCCTGATTAGATTCCGGATCAGGCTCGCCCTGCTTTGCCGCCACATAAATCTCACGGCCAAACTTTGCGTAAACCCGACTCGTATTTGCGTCCTTAGACGCCTTCTTCTCTTTAATATTGTTCCACTTACGGCCCATGATGTTCCACTCTCTTTCATTTATATCAATCTAAATACTGTTATTCACTTTAACCATTATACCTCAAATGCTTTGGTTGTTTCGAGTGTCTTGCGTTAGAAATAGAAGGAATGCGGCAGTTTAAAAGTACGAGACGACACAAACTTCCAATAAAGCAAGAAAAAAAGCCCTAGCTAAGGGCTTTCTTATCCGGATCAGTCATGACATGATGAGGGGAATGATCGATATACGTCGTGTTTCGATCCGTTGATTCCTTAAAATCGCCGGACTGTGTCAAGAAAGGAACCGCAATGCTTCCGCAAATAAGGGGAACAGCAAGACACATCATCACTTTTTTCTTAATAAGCATATAAACACTCTCCTTTTTGAATATCCTCTTGCGCTTGCAGCACTTTTCGGTAAAGCACAGCAGCATCTTCAAAATGACAGCGGCTTTCAAATACAGATGCCGCACTTTGGGCACATGCTTCCACATAGGCGTGCAGATTCTTTTCTTCAAAGCAGCTCAATACATCATGAATCCTGTCTTCATCCATAACATCTTTGTACAACGCCTGTAAGAACGTATACAATTCTTTATAGTATTTATGGTGAAGCATACTAGGATATTTTTTGATATATTCTAAGCCTTCATCTATAAACTGAAACGCCTGCTGTTTTTGTCCAGCTTTACATAATGTCCAGCTTAACCCAAACAGTACTTTCGGCAGCAAGTCAGGGACCGTTTCTCTGCTTACTTTCGCCGCTTTTTGGAAGTGCTCAATTGCCAAATCATATCTTCCTGACCTGTCATAACTGTTGGCAATGTTCAATAAAGAGATGCCAATGAACCGGTCGTTTTGAATGTCCATTGCCAGCTCCAGCGCCTTTCTTAAATGCGGGAGCGCTTTATCATAGCATCTGAAGTCATCATAATTTCCCGCTACGATAAACAAGCTTTGTATTCTTCTCATGCTATATAACGGATGATCTTGATAAATGTCTAAGGCTTGAAGAATATGATGCATCGAGACATGAGTTTGTTTCATATTGTAATATGCTTCTGCCACTTTAAAATGAAATTCCGCTTTCTCGATTTCATCTGTTACAAACGGAAGCTCCTTCTCCGCCTCACGGTAAGATCCAATCGCTTCAACATATTCTTTCTGATCAAATTCATACATGCCGCGGAAAAACAGAGAGTAGTATTTCAAAAGACCTGTGAGTTTTTTCTGAGGGGCTTCAATCGTTTCTAAAAGCTCTGTCACTGTAGGGCGATTCCCGTATGTTTGTCCCGGCTCCAAATAATCCAGCATCAGCTGGTGCCGAAAACACATCAGAGAATAATAGATCAGCAAATCTTGATCCTCTTCCATCTGCTGAATGTCCTGCTCCACTTCCGCTTTCAGCACCTCAGCATCCGGAACACTGAACTGGCGAATCATCTTGTACCATTCATTAATCTTAACACCAACACGCGAAGATGGTATGGCTTGCTTCACTCGCTTCCCTCCCTCTCTGTAAGATATGTCATATTCTATCAATCCCAAATTTTGAAAACAATACGGAAGGAAGAAATTGTTTTTTCATTCTGTCAATTTGTTTTTCTCGGCAAAAAAAGACCCTTTATGCAAGAGTCCAATATCATTCTATTTCATTTACGCACTCACTTATTGTCAACCACAATAAAATCCTGAACTTTCACCTGTTCCTCAGGCAAATCAAACTGATAAACCATCTTCTTAGAATGGATATCAAACACACCCACGTACCCGCCAATGCCCTTTTTATGCTCTTCCTGGGCAACAACATACAGTTGATTCCCCTTAAACTTTGCATCCATATAAGGGAATTTTAAGCCGTATGTGCGAAAAGAAAAGTCCTTCCCATACTCAAGCAGGTTCGCTTCCCCCTCTTTGTCTTCGTACGTCACATAAAAACTGCCGCTTTCTTTGTCATAGTACACGGTATCAGCATACTCAAGATCATCAGGATACGGAATATACTTTGTCTTCCATGTTCCTTTTTCAATCACAGTCAGTTCATGCTCCGAGCTCGCGACAATAAAATCGGCTGAGTCTGCGAATGTATCCCCATACGAGGCTAAACTTAGGGTCTCAATGATTTCCTCTGTGTTTCTGTCGATCACGCCATGCCTTGAATGACATAAATATAATTCTCGTCACTCGACCCCATCGTGACAAGCGAAGGCAAGGTGAGGCTATATTCCTTTTTCGTTTTTTTGTCGTTTATATGGACGTCATTCCCCGTCGTATCAACGTTATAGGCCTTAACAGAAACATCCTTCCCCTCATACCAAAACGAAAATGGATTTGACAGCGGATGCTTTTTTATAGCATCCTTCTCCAGCGTGTAATAAAAGGACTCATGTTCCGCTAATAAAACAATGTCTGTTGATGCGTAAGACTTCGTTTGGATGTACGGCACATCCGCCACCTTGAACGTGCGCCTATTAAATCTTTCGCCTGTTGAGGTTGAGAGCAGCGTGCTTTCTTTTATAAGAGGGTTGGAATAGATAAAAAAGATGCGGTCTTCTTCGGGATGAATGGCGGAAGTTTTGACAGGAATATTGCTTTTATTATGTAACTGAAGATACAGAGCAAACAGGATGATGCATATCATAAACCCTAATAAACCGAATATAATGCGTTTTTTCTTCATCAAAATGCTCCTTTAACTGTCTATCAATAATCATTTCGACTATGTTTACACAATCCCTTCGTGAATAAAGACACATGCCAAACGACTCATTTTTCCATCGAAACACGTTTCCACAGCCATTCTTATCCTGCTCCGTGGTAAAATTTTGATATTGAGCGAACAAAAGAAGGGAAATGGTCATGAAAGTACTTGAAGCGAAAACACTGCTTTCGGAAGCGACAGACCGTGCAAAAGAGTATAAAGAACTAAGAACCCAAATGGTCAACTTGAGAAAAGCCTTAAAAAGCGTCGCTGATCTCAGTGACAGCGAATTCTCAGGAAAAGGCGCCAGCAACATCAAAGCCTTCTATCACGACCACGTCGGCGTCACCGACCAATGGATCGACTACATCGACATGAAAATCGCATTTTTCAACAGCATCGCCGGAGCCGTCGAGGATAAAGCCCTCTCTGACGCATACATCGAAGAATCCTTTCTGGAACACGAGCTGGCAAACGCCCACCAAAAGTCGAAATCCATTATGTCCGAACAGAAAAAAGCGATGAAAGACATCCTGAACGATATCAACGACATCCTCCCGCTCGACCTGTTTTCAACAGAAACCTTCAAAGACGAGCTGGCAGATGCCAATGACAAACGCAAAAAAACGCTAGAAAAGCTAGATACTTTGGACGAAGACCTGCAGACAGAATACGCCCTGTCAGAACCAAACGAACAATTCATCAAGTCCGATTTCCAAAAGCTCCAAGAAGCAACAGGCAAAGGCAAAAACGCCACACCCATCCACTACAACGCCAAGGCGTACCGTGAGAGTGACATACATAAGAAAAAAGGCGACTTTGAAATACGGACTGAGGCTTACTTGAAGATTAAGAAAGAGGAAGCGAAGGAACGCGAGATTGAAAAACTGAAAGAAAGACTGAAAAACTACGATTATGCAGATGCCGATGAATTCTACTCAATGGCAAAAACGATCGGTTATGAAAATCTGACAGCAGAACAGCAAAGATATTTCACTCAAATTGAAAACACCCGTGAACTTGAAGCAGGCTTCAAAGGGGTTGCCGTCGGCCTTTACGATTCAGGAAAAGACGCGGTCACAGGTCTGTGGGATATGGTCACAGATCCGGGCGGAACCGTTGAAGCCATTACAGGAGCGGTGGCTCACCCGATCAAAACGTATGAAGCCATTTCAGCGGCAATCGAAGAATCATACCAAAAAGACATGGTGAATGGTGACACCTACTCAAGAGCCAGATGGGTCTCATATGCGGTGGGCACTGTTGTCACATCAGTTGTCGGTACAAAAGGCGTAGGTGCCGTCTCCAAAACAGGTACAGCTGCCAAAGTGACAACAAAAGTGAAAAAAGCAGCAAGCAAATCAGCCACAGCACAAAAAGCCATAACGGTCTCAAAACAAACCGTTGATCAGATCAAACAAAAGGTAAACACAGGCATTGAAGTATCAAAAAAACGCGTCAAAACCAAGTTAAATCAAATCGGAGATCTCACACTTGCGGATATTCTCCCGTATCACCCGCGTCATGACTTAGTGCCGGCAGGTGTTCCTTACAACGCAGTCAACGGGGTCACGCTTAAAGAAGGACTGCAAAAATTCGCCAAGGTCATCCTGCCGAAACCGTACGGAACGTCATCAAGCGGAAGACGAACACCGGTACCACATGTGCCACCGGTAACCGTCAAATATGGCGAACATTATGCGAAATGGAGTAGAAAGAAAGTACTGAAACCGAATGTTGAATATAAAACAAAAGAGGGCTACACATACAATACAGACAACTATGGTAGAATTACAAAAGTTGAGGCTGATTTACAATTAGGAGAAGCAAAACGAAATCAATATGCGCAATCAAACGCTGGAAAGCCTCAAGATCGATTACCTGATGACGATGGCGGGCATTTGATAGGATCACAATTCAGAGGTTCAGGAGAACTAGATAACTTAGTTGCTCAAAATAGCCAAATTAACCGTTCTGGCGGAGAATGGTACAAAATGGAGACCGAATGGGCGGCGGCTCTAAAAGAGGAACCACCGAGGAAAGTCTCAGTAAGAATTCGACCGAAATATTTAGGAGACTCTCTAAGACCAGACTCTTTTGAGGTTATTTACAGAATTGAAGGCAAAGGATTATTTAAGAAATTTATAAAAAATCAAGCTGGAGGTTGATTCTTGTTGGAAAATGAATTAAATGCATTATATAGAAGCATCGCTGAAACCGTTAACGAAATGATACCAGAACCATGGGAGAAATTTTTGTTCTATGCTCAGGTTTCAGAGACAGGCGGAGGCACTTACTTTTTTTATAAATCTCAAAATGAGCCTAAGCATTTTAAGTACAGTCTTGAAATTCCGTTTGAATTTGATATTGACGAAAATGAATTCGATCAGTATGAGATGGAATTATTTAAACTAAGCGAAAAAATGAGAGATGTTTTCAAAAATCATGATCAAGAATTATTTTATTCCTTCACTCTTAGCCTAGAGAGATCAGGAAAATTAACTGTCAAATTTGATTATACAGATTGGTTTAAGACTGATTATAGTTTCAGTGATCAGCTCATCATCTGGAAATTTAAATATTTAGGGGAAGAACCTAAGGATCCATCATTACAGAAATTAATCAAAAAATATTTAGAAGAATATCCTGAAAATCCAATTTAATAAAGTTGGGATAATGATGTTAGAAAGCACTTATCTACAAATAACTGATGTATAGGAAAAATAATTCCTGCTGATTGGAGCAAAGTTGTTCTTTATGCAGAAATACTAGACACTTCCAGAAAAGTGTATTTTTTCTTTCAAACACCAGAAAACGATGAATATATATACTCTCACGACATTCCAGAACAATATCAAGTTAGTAAAAAAATTTATACCGAACTATTAATAGATCTTCAAGAGTTATTTAAACAGTTACACAATGAGTTTAAAGAAAATAATACTGAAGCATGGACAAATTTGACACTGAATCTTGAAAGCGATGGAACGTTCTCAATTGATTATGATTATGAAGATGTTATTGAATCTACATTGGACGAATACCAAAGACAAATGATTTGGGAGTACAATAACTTGGGTATTTTCCCTGAAGACGAAGAGGATAAGGAATTTGTTAAGGATTATCTAAATATTGACTAATGCAATCATCAGATCGGAGTTAGAGGTTAATCTAATGGAAACTGAAAAAATGGGTGAATTATATCAAAAGATAGCTGAGCAAATATATGAAATTATTCCCTCTGAGTGGGAGAAGGTTGCTCTTTATGCTGAAATTTCAGATAATTCTTCAGAAGTTTACTTCTTCTTTACTACTCCACAAAATCAGGAATATATATATTCACACGATATTCCTGAACATTTTAATGTTGATGAAGATATATATGACGAACTTCTATATGAATTGCATGACTATATCGAAGAGTTACGAAATGAATTTAAAACAAACAATGAGGACTTATGGACAAACCTCACTTTACATCTAGAACGAAGCGGGAAATTTTCAATTGATTATGATTACACCGATGTCATTGCCTCAGACTTAAATGGTACTCAACGACAAATAGTATGGGAATATAAAAATTTAGGAATATTGCCTGAAGATGAGGATGATAAACAGTTTGTAATAAACTACTTCGGTCTATAATTCAAAAATAGCTCAGCTTTTTACTGCTGGGCTATTTTATATTCTCAGGTTGGCTTTTATGGAAACCGAAAAAAACAAACCTATTATAAAATTTGTTAACCGATCAACTAATAAATTGATTGCTTCTGAATGGGTTGAAGTTTTCTATACGACGAGATTTTAGATGATTCTATACTTTTCTTTAATATAGAGGATATTAAGGTTTTATATTTATCTCATATCTCTTTATAAAAGGAGCAACATTTTGACAGTAAGAAAAGAATTAATAAAACAAATTTAATTTAACAGTCGCAGCAATAAAAACAAACAATCAAAAGACTCCAACTCCAATGGTGAAAAACATATTAAAAAGATACGAAGAGGCAAAAGAATTTATCCAACATTCATCAGAGGAACAATTCGAAGAAGGTCTCTCTAAAGTTAAAAATAAACTAGATACTCTGACAAGAGCATATCTAGAATCAGCTAACGACTACATGAATCCGATGCTCAAAGAAATGCATAAGACAGAAAAACTGCTAAAAGAGTATGACGAAACTGCTCAGTCGTAATAACCGCAATCCTAACTTTACGAATTGAGTTTCCACTAACCTTCACAAAACCAAATATAACGCAAAACACCAAAACTCCCTTTTGCGGATCACACCGAAAATTTAATTTGCGGTCTCTCAACCCCTTCCTATTAAATTTCTGTATTGATAAAATTTACATAATTAGTGAGAAGAGGAAGGGTGAGAAGTTTGGGCACGATTTCGTCTCCGCACGTTGGGATGAAAATTAATGAGTGGAATCGGCATATTCAAAAGTTTAATGTGACTGACGCTGAAATGCTGAAAGCTGAGATCGAACGGGACATTGACATCATGGAAGAAGACCAAGACCTCTTGATTTACTATCAGCTCATTACATTTCGTCATCAGCTTATGATTGACTATGTGATTCCATCTGATGGAAACCAAATGGAGTTATCAGAATATTCAAAGAGAATTGAAGGCAGCAACAGGAAGATGGAGAAACTCGTTGAATACTACTATTACTTTTTTCAAGGGATGTATGAATTCAAAGAGGGCAATTTCTTAAGTGCCATTACATTCTATCAAAAAGCGGAAAACACAATTCCCTATATTTCGGATGAAATTGAGCGGGCGGAATTTTATTTTAAAATGGGCTGAAGTGTTTTATCATATGAAACAAACCCACGTATCCATGCACTATTCTTCTCAGGCGTATAACATCTATAAAACGCACGACCTTTACTCAGTCCGCCGCATACAATGCCATTTTGTAATCGCAGGTAACTACGACGATTTAGAAAGTCATGAAAAGGCGCTCCCTCACCTCGAACAGGCACTAAAAGGCGCACGGCTGCTTGAAAGCAAAAACAAGCGGATTTACGGCCAAGCTTTATTCAATATCGGAAATTGTTATCTTAAAATGGGCGAATTGACGAAAGCAGCAAAATACATGGAGAAATCGATACTCCAATTTAAAAAATCAAATTTCAACAACTTGACACAAGCTTACCACGATTTAGCCTTAATTTATTTTCTTCAACATAAACAAGAACAGGCAATGGATTGTTTCAGAAAAGGCGTACGCTTCGCATGTAAATTCGATGATGACCTATTTAAAATTATGTTTGAAGGATTGCAGGCGCTGTTTATCAAAAAAGGAGAAGCGTCCATTTTATTAAATGTTTTCAACAAATTAGAGACATCACAAGGATATCCTTATATGGAAGAGTTGGCATTATTAGCCGCAAAGTTTTATACTGAAATTGGGCAGATGGATGATTCTGTTATCTGTTTCAAAAAGATGGTTCATGCCCGCAAACAAATTCAGAGAGGGGATTGTTTGTATGAAATTTAAACTGACTTTGTGCGCTGTAATTGCTTTGATCGGTGTAAGCTTTATCAGTTCTTCCTTAGGAAATGAAGTAAATGTGGCATCCAGAAACATGACAAGCAAAGCTGCAAACAATTCAACGAATTCCCTGGCAGACAAAGCCATCTTTGACAAGGAAATGACGATTGAAAATGGAACGCTTGGTTAAGGACAAGACGCAGTTTAGGCTGCGTCTCTTTTTCTAAAGAATACGTTAACAAGGTGATAGAATGTTTTATGTTCAAACTCTCCTATACAGACCAAACAAAGGCCTAAAAAAACAAGATAGGTGGAAGTAATGTATAACCAATTAAGAGAAATTGTAAACCTCTTAGAAAAAATAAATAGCTACGGTCAAACAAATATACTTTCTGTTGAATTCGAAGAACAACAAGACAATCTAAATGACTTGTCTACAATAATAAACGATATGGATAATCTTCTAAAAAAGAGTAAACGTATTGATTTTAACAATGTTCAAGATGCTGATCAACTTCTGCTTGAAATCCACAAAACGATGACCTCACTTGAGTAGCATATATCTGAAATTAGTGATCTAACTATAAAATTATTCAAGAAAAACAATTAAGATTAGCCTTTCCATTTATAACAATCAAAAAAGGCAACAACCTCCAAGGGTTAGTTGCCTTCTCTCAGTTCAAGCACAGCCACACACTCCACATGATTCGTATGCGGAAACATATCCACAGGCTGCACTTCGCGCGTCGCATACCCGCCATCCTCAAGCACCCGCAAATCTCTCGCAAGCGTACCCGGATTACAGGACACATACACTACCCGCTTCGGCTTCATCTCTACAATCGTCCGTAGGAGTGCTTCGTCGCAGCCTTTTCTTGGCGGGTCGACGACTAGCGTATCGGCCGTGATACCTTCTTCATACCATTTTGGAATCACGGTTTCCGCTTCTCCAACCGCGAACTCTGCGTTTGTGATGCCGTTTAATTCTGCATTTCGTTTGGCGTCTTCAATCGCTTCCGGCACAATCTCTACACCGTACACTTTTTTCGCCTGCTTCGCCAGGAAGAGAGAAATCGTTCCGATGCCGCAGTAGGCGTCGATGACGGTTTCTTCGCCTTGCAGTTCCGCGTACTCAAGCGCTTTGTCGTATAGCACTTTTGTCTGCTCCGGGTTGACTTGGTAGAACGATCTGGCAGAGATGGCGAATTTGACGTCTCCGATGAGGTCGTAGATGTATTCTTCACCCCAGATGACGTTTGTTTCATTGCCGAAGATGACGTTTGTCTTATTTGGGTTGATGTTTTGCACGATAGATTTGACGTGCGGGAATTGCGCTGTGATGTCTTCGATAATCTTCACTTTGTTCGGGAAGTCGTTTGTTTTTGTGATGAAGACGATCATCATTTCACCCGTAACGACGCCGTATCTGACCATGATGTGGCGGAGCCAGCCTTTGTGGCGTTCTTCGTTGTAGGCTTTGACACCGTAGTTTGCGCAAATGTCTTTGACGGCTTGAACGGCTTCGTCGTTTTTGGATTGCTGGATCAGGCAGGCGCTCATGTCGATGATGTCATGGCTTCTTTGCTGATAGAATCCGGCGACGAGTCCGCCTTCCCGTTCTCCTACCGGCACCTGTGCTTTGTTCCGGTAGTTCCAAGGGTCTTGCATGCCGAGAGTCGGGTGCACGGTGACGTTGGACAGGTCCAGCTTGCCGATCCGTTCTAAGACGTCTTTGACTTGTTTTTGTTTAAACAAGAGCTGGCCTTCGTAGGTCATGTGCTGAAGCTGGCAGCCGCCGCATTGCTTGTAAATCGGGCATGGAGCGTCGGTCCTGTGCGGGCTTTCTTCCTTCAGCTCAATCAGGCGGCCGAAGGCGAAGCCTTTTTTGACGCGTGTGACTTTGATTTGGGCTTTTTCTTCCGGCAGAGCGTTCGGCACGAAGATCGGGAAACCCTGCACCTTCGCAACGCCCGCTCCTTCATGAGTCAAATCCTCAAATGTCACGTCGTAGTATTCGTTTTTTTCTACTGGGGGGTTCATTTTCATGTATGTTCACCTCTTGTTTTAAGCGAAAGAAAAACTTGGCTCATTAAAGCCAAGTTTTTAGTCATCCAGCTGTTCCGCTTTCTCTTTCGGCATGACGACGTGAATGTGTCGATACAGATTCACGAATTCGCCCGGCAGCATGCCGCCGTACTCGCCGTCCAGGTTCAGCTGCATCTTTTCTGATACATTGACTTTCACGCGGTTCGCTTTTGTATAAATAATGTGCTGGTCGTTGATGTGTTCGCCGCGGAGCGCCATCGATGCGACTCTGATAAATTCAGCAAGGTTTGCTTTCTTTAATATCATCAAATCAAACATGCCGTCATTCAGGCTGGAATCCGGCGCGAGTTTTTCGAACCCGCCGACGGAATTTGTCAGCGTGACCAAAAACAGCATGATTTCACCTTGAAACAGCTTGCCGTCATATTCAATCTCGACTTCTGTCGGACGAAGTGAAGGCAGCATTTCCATACCCTTTAAATAATAAGCAAGCTGGCCGAGCATCGTTTTGAGTTTGCTTGGGACGTCGTACGTCAGCTCCGTCAGGCGGCCTCCGCCGGCGATATTGATAAAATACTGACCGTTGACCTGTCCGATGTCAATCGGGCGGGCAACGCCGTTAATCACCGTATCCGCCGCTTTTAAAATATCCTCTCGCGGAATGCCGAGCGCTCTGGCAAAGTCATTTGTTGTGCCGACAGGAATCACGCCGAGTGTCGGACGATTGTCTAATGGGGCAAGCCCGTTGACGACCTCGTTGATCGTTCCGTCTCCGCCTGCCGCAATGATTAGGTCAAACTCACGCAATGCCGCTTCCTTGGCAGCGTGCGTTGCGTCTCCCGCGCATGTTGTGGCATGGGTGGAGGTTTCATAGCCGGCTTGTTCAAATTTTTGCAGGACCTGGGCAAGATGCTTTTTAAAGACCTCCCGTCCCGAAGTCGGATTGTATATTATGCGTGCACGTTTCATTATCTCATCATCCTACTTAAGAGTATCCGATCCATTTTTACACTAACAACCTTTAATTATACTATGAGTTAAAAAAATCGCAACAAAATGTACATAATCTTACAGAAGGAAACGCACAAAAGCCTCAGCATAGCTGAGGCTTTTTGTTTTTTTACTCTTCTTCTGTTCCCGGTTTTTTCTTGCGGAACTTCGCCAATACTTCGTATACGATTGGCACGATCAAGAGCGTCAGAAGCGTCGAACTGATTAAACCGCCGATAACCGTTACGCCGAGTCCTTTTGAAATGACCTGGCTTCCGCCTTCGAAGCCGAGAGCTAATGGAATCAAGGCGCCGATTGTCGCGATGGCTGTCATCAGGATCGGACGGAGTCGTGTGGAGCCGGCTTCTAAGAGCGCTTCTCTCGTAGACAGCCCTTCCGCTTCCTTATGAATCACGCGGTCAATTAAGACAATGGCGTTTGTAACAACGATACCGATCAGCATCAGCATACCGATCATCGCGTTCAGACTGATTGTCTCACCTGATACGTAAAGTCCGACCAGGGCACCAATGATTGTAAACGGCAGTGAGAACAGAATCGCAAATGGCGCTAATGCTCCGCCGAATGTAATCACAAGCACAAGGTAGACGATCGCAATCGCTGCTAGCATCGCTAATCCAAGCTTTGTAAAGGAATCCGCGATATCTGCGGAAACACCGCCTGTATCGATTGTTACGTTGTCAGGCATGTCAAGCTTATCAATTTTCTTCTGTACATCAACTGATACAGCTGTCACGTTATCTGATGCAACCTCACCAGTGACATCAGCATACACTTTTCCGTCACGTTTAGACACCGTATCAGATGTTGTGCCTTCTTTTACTTTTGCCACATCACCAATTTTGACTTCTTTGCCAGTGGCTGATGTGATCTTTTTGTTCTCTAAATCTTTGACACTCTTATACTCGTCTTTTTCGGTTTTAATGTTCACATCAAGCTCTTTGCCGTCTTTTTTCACGGTTGTGAGCGGGTCCTGTGCTGTCTCTGACATTAAGGCCTTAGAAATTTGAGAAGCTGTTAAACCGAGTTTGCTCAGCTTTTCTTGGTCAGCGACAAATGTATACTCATCATATGTGCTGGAAAGGCCTGAGTTTACGTTCTTCAGATCCTTTTCATCCTTCATGACCTTCTCAATGTCTTTGACAGTGTCTTTAATGTCATTTTCTGAGTCGCCATACACATAGTATGTCAATTCATTGTTATTGCCTGAAGAGCTGAAGTCCTGTGACTTCCATTCTCCGCGGTCAGACTGCTTTTTGATTTCTTTCAGCACGTTGTCTTTTTCTTTATCAAAATCCGGCGTGTCGCTGTCATATTTGATATAGAACAATGCGCCGTTTGAATCTCCTCCGGCAAGCGGGCTGCCAGAGCCTAATGAATACTGAACCGTATCGACATGCTTGCGGTCAAGCAGGATTTTTTCTGCTTTTTCAGCTTCATCTTCCGCTTCTTTTTTCGTTTCACCCGGTTCAGGGCTGTATGTGATCTGCATCGTTTTTTCTTCCTCTGACGGAAGGTAGCTGGCACCGATTAACGGTACAAGGAACAAGCTTCCGAGCAGCATCAGAACGGCGATGATAGACGTGATCCATTTGTGGCTCAGCGCCCAGTTCAATACTTTTTTATAGATGTTTGCGAGTCTGCCAGGTTTGTGTTCTTTCGCTTTTACAGGCGCTCCCGTTAATGATTTTTTGAACAGGCTGTGCGCGAGCATTGGCACGAGCGTGATCGAAATCAACAGGGATGCGGCAAGCGCAAATACAATTGTTAAGGCGAAAGGAATAAACAATTCACCAATTTGTCCGCCTACCAGTGCGAGCGGCAGGAATACCGCGATCGTCACGATAGTGGATGACATGATCGGTTTAAACATTTCCTTCGTTGCTTCACGGACCAGAGCTTTTCCGCGCAGCGGTTCATCTTTCAGCCTCATGCGGCGGTAAATGTTTTCGATAACAACGATGGAGTCATCGACAACCCGTCCGATGGCAACGGTCATTGCACCGAGCGTCATGATATTTAATGTAATATCAAGCTGCTGCAGCACAAGCAGTGCGATCAGCAATGATAACGGAATGGAAACGATCGAAATTAATGTTGATTTGATATCTCTTAAGAATAAGAGAATAATCACAATCGCAAAGATAGCGCCGAAAATGGCTTTGCTTAACATCGTGTCAACTGATTCTGTAATTGGTTCTGCCATGTCAAGGGTTGCGCTGTATTCGAAGCCTTTATGGTCTTCTTTGTATTGCTTCAGCTCATCTTTGACACTGTCGGCAACCTCTACCGTGTTGGCATCGTTTGCTTTGATGATGTTGATGCCGATGCTGTCTTTTCCATTTGTGCGGGAAATTGATTCAGCTTTTTTGACATCTTTAATCGTTGCAATGTCAGATAGCTTGACCGTCGGCACGTCTGTGCTAACACTTTGCTGTGCCTGTGCTGCCGCCTGCGCGCTTTGAGTCGCTTGTGCGCTTTGTGCTGCTGCGGCGCTGCTGCCTGCACTAGAAGCAGATGCCGTTGGAATTCTCATATTCTTCAAATCTTTAATAGTTTCAATATCGCCGCTGACAACGACTGATTTCTCTTCTTTGCCGAATGTGTACAATCCAAGCGGAGTTGTCACATCTGAACCTTGAATCACTTGTTTGACTGTATCTTCATCAAGGCCGTATTCCTTCATTTTGTCTTCTTTGAAAGAGAATTCAACCTCTTCAACCTGCTGGCCTGATACTTGGACGGAAGCTACTCCTTCTGTTCCTTCAAGCTTCGGTACGAGGCTATCTTCCACTTTTTTCGTCAGCTCTTGAAGATTATCTTTATCGCTGGATACGCTGAGCGTCAGAATCGGGAAGGAATTCATGCTGTAGCGGGAAATTTCAGGATCTTTCGCGTCATCAGGCAGGCTGACATTTTCTAATGCTTCAGCCGCTTCTGTTTTCGCTTTGTCCATATCTTTCTCATAATCATATTCAATCATAACCGACGATGCGTTTTCATAGGACGTGGACGTAACTACGCTCACGCCGTCCAGGTTCTGCACCGCTTGTTCAACCGGTTTCGTTACTTCATCAGCGACTTGGCTAGGCGTCGCTCCCGGATATGTCGTGCTGATTGTCAGGTAAGGCATGTTTACATCAGGAATGGATTCTTGCTTCATATTCATACCCGCGTACAAGCCGGCTGCCGTTACAATAATCGTCATCAGCCATACGGCGAATTTGTTTTTCAGAACGAAATTAATAACGTGATTCATCATATCCTCCATTGTGTTTTTATTGACTGACTGGTCATTCTATATAATACTAAACGGTATAACGCAACATCGTCAACTCATATACCAGAAAATTTTTCTAAATTTTTCAAGGATTAAGGGGAAGCACGTCATGAATGAGAAAAAAGAGAGACTCATAAAAACAAGCATTCGTTTATTTGCGAAAAAAGGATACGCTTCGACGACCATCCAGGAAATCGCCAGTGAATGCGGCATCTCAAAAGGCGCTTTTTATCTGCATTTCAAATCAAAAGAAGCGCTGCTATTGTCTGCCTGTGAATATTACATTGGCATGTCTATGAAAAAAATGAAACAAATAGAAGAGGATCTCGCCGGACAGCCGCCTAAAGATGTGCTGAAAAAGCAAATCAGCGCCCAGTTTGAGGATTTTCGCGATCATAAGGATTTTATTGTTCTGTTGCTTACTGAAAATATCATTCCGGAAAACCAAGAAGTGAAGCAATACTTTTACAAAGTCACAGCCGAGACAGATAAACTGTATCGGAACGCTTTGCTTGCGACTTATGGCAAGGAGACTGAGAACTACCTCTCAGACCTCTCCATCATGGCAAGAGGCATTGTGCACTCCTATATGAATGTGATGGTATTTAATGAAGAAATCAAAATTGATGCAGACAACATATCTGAATTTATCATGGAGAGACTGGATGATCTTGTGCAGGGGCTAAGCCGTTCCAGCCTGAATCCGCTCATGCCAAAAGACATTTACAGCCTGGTGCCGGCGGATAAAGGCCAGATCCTTCAGGACATTCAAAAAGTGAAAGAAAACAGCGCATTGCCTGAGGACATCATCGTTTCGCTCGATGTGATCGAGGAAGAGCTGTCACAGGAAAAGCCGCGCAAGCCGATTATTAAAGGCCTGCTGTCAAATTTGACCGGAAGTGATTTCGAAGAAGTTGAAAAGCTTCGCGCTTTGATCTCAATCTTTATTTCTATTTGATCATAAAAAAGCAGCTCCCTCTGCAATGAGGAGAGCTGCTTTTTCATTAGCGTTTTTTGATTTCTTCAAGCAGGATTTTGTTAACCATCGGCGGGTTGGCTTGTCCTTTGGACGCTTTCATAATTTGTCCGACAAGGAAGCCGATCGCGCGGTCTTTCCCGTTTTTAAAGTCTTCAATCGACTGAGGATTGTTGTCAAGCGCCTCTGTGACAAGCTTCAGAAGCACGCCTTCATCAGAAATCTGCACAAGGCCTTTTTCTTTCACAATCTTCTCAGCGTCGCCGCCTTTTTCAATTAATTCCTTGAACACTTTCTTCGCGATTTTAGAAGAAATTGTTCCTTTTTCAATCAATTGAATCATGCCGGCAAGGCCTTCCGGTGTCAGCGCAACATCAGAAAGCTCTTTTTGCTCAGCGTTCAGATAAGCTGACACTTCACCCATGAGCCAGTTTGATGCTTGTTTTGCTTCAGCGCCTTTTTGAACTGTTTCTTCGAAGAAGTCTGCCATTTCTTTTGTCAGTGTCAGAACCATCGCATCATATGCAGGCAAGCCAAGCTCATCGATATAACGCTTGCGGCGTTCATCCGGAAGCTCAGGAATGCTTGCTTTTACGCGCTGCTTCCATTCATCGTCAATGTAAAGCTCGACAAGGTCAGGCTCAGGGAAATAACGATAATCGTCAGAACCCTCTTTGACACGCATAAGAATGGTTTTCTTCGTTGCTTCATCGTAACGGCGAGTTTCCTGCTGGATCACACCGCCGGACAGAAGAACCTGCTCCTGGCGTTTTTCTTCATGCTCAAGGCCTTTTTGAACAAACGCAAAGGAGTTCAAGTTTTTCAATTCCGTTTTTGTGCCGAATTCCTCTTGGCCGATCGGACGAAGAGAGATATTGGCGTCACAGCGGAGTGAACCTTCTTCCATTTTACAGTCAGACACGCCTGTATATTGGATGATGGACTTCAGCTTTTCAAGATACGCATATGCTTCTTCCGGCGTGCGGATATCCGGCTCAGATACGATCTCGACAAGCGGCGTTCCCTGGCGGTTGAAGTCAACAAGAGAATAGCCGTCGCCTGTATGCGTCAGTTTTCCGGCATCTTCTTCAAGGTGAAGACGTGTGATGCCGATACGTTTCGTTTTTCCGCCGACTTCAATTTCGATCCAGCCGTTTTCGCCGATCGGCTTATCAAATTGAGAAATCTGATACGCTTTCGGGTTGTCCGGATAGAAATAGTTTTTGCGGTCAAACTTTGTATCCGTCGCGATTTCACAGTTCAGCGCCATAGCCGCTTTCATTGCGAATTCCACGGCTTCTTTGTTTAGTACAGGCAGGACACCCGGATACCCGAGGTCGATGACGCTTGTCTGTGTATTCGCCTCCGCGCCGAATGGCGTCGGAGAGCTTGAGAAAATTTTTGAATTTGTTTTTAATTCAACGTGGACTTCAAGTCCGATTACCGTTTCAAAGTTCAATTCATTTCACCCCTTACAGTTCAGGTTTTGCTTTATGATGGTCTGTCGCTTGTTCGAATGCATGAGCGACGCGGTATACAGTACTCTCGTCAAAGTGTTTTCCGATGATTTGCAGGCCGAGCGGAAGTCCGTCAGCAAATCCGCATGGCACGCTGATACCCGGAACGCCGGCAAGGTTGACCGGAATCGTTAAGATATCGTTTGCGTACATTGTGAGCGGGTCTTTCGTGTTTTCACCGATTTTAAACGCAGGTGTCGGTGTAGTTGGTCCAACAATGACATCATATTTCTCAAATACGTCTTCGAAGTCTTTCTTAATCAAAGTACGCACTTTTTGCGCCTTTTTGTAGTACGCATCATAGTAACCTGAGCTTAAAGCGAATGTTCCAAGCATGATACGGCGTTTCACTTCATTTCCAAAGCCTTCAGCGCGCGTTTGCTTGTAAAGGTCGATCAGGTTTTCCGCATTGTCCGTGCGGTATCCGTAGCGGATGCCGTCAAAACGTGCAAGGTTGGCAGACGCTTCAGAAGATGACAGCAGGTAATACGTCGCAAGCGCGTATTTACTGTGCGGAAGAGATACTTCTTCCCATGTAGCGCCAAGGCCTTCTAGAACTTTGAGCGCTGCAAGAACAGATTCTCTCGCTTCTTTGCCGACGCCTTCGCCAAGATATTCTTTCGGAACCGCGATTTTCAATCCTTTGATATCGCCAGTTAATGAAGAAAGAAAATCCGGAACGTCTACATTTGCGCTTGTAGAGTCCATTTTATCAACGCCTGAAATGGCTTGCAGCAAGAATGCGTTGTCCTCAACCGTACGTGTAATCGGCCCGATTTGGTCTAATGAAGACGCAAATGCAACCAATCCGTAACGGGACACGCGTCCGTAAGTAGGCTTTAATCCGACAACGCCGCAGAAAGAGGCCGGCTGGCGGATGGAGCCGCCTGTATCAGAGCCAAGAGAAAACGGAACTTCTCCCGCGGCAACTGCAGCCGCAGATCCGCCGCTTGAACCGCCGGGAACCGTATCTAAGTTCCAAGGGTTTTTCGTCAGCTTGTAAGCTGAGTTTTCTGTTGATGACCCCATGGCAAATTCGTCCATGTTCAGTTTTCCGATTGTGACCGCTTCAGCATCTTGAAGGCGCTGAACGACAGTTGCGTCGTAAATCGGGTCAAAGTTTTCGAGAATTTTGCTGGAGCAAGTTGTGCGCAGCCCTTTTGTTACGATATTATCTTTTACGCCGATCGGCATACCGAAGAGAAGACCATGCTCAGAACGGCTGTCAACCGCCTCATCGAGTTCTTTCGCATACGCGCGCGCTTTTTCTTCATCTAATGCCAAAAAGGCTTGCACCTTATCATCTACCGCTTGAATGCGTTTATAAGATTCATCGACCAGGTCAGAAATCTTAATCTCTTTTTTATGTATGAGCTGTTTTAATTCTGTGATTTTGTGATCAAATAATGACATTCTTGTGTCCCTCCTTTAGTCCAGAATTGATGGCACACGAATATAGCCGTCTTTGTGGTCAGGCGCATTTTTCATGACATCCTCAACCGGAAGACCTTTACCCGCTTCATCTTCTCTCATGACATTTTTCATTTTCAGCACGTGAGTTGTAGGCTCAACATGGTCTGTGTTGACTTCATTCAGCTCCTCGGCAAATGAAATGATGCTGTCAAGCTGTTCAGTGAACATTTTTGCTTCTTCTTCAGTAATCGCAAGTCTCGCAAGATGCGCAACGTGCTTTACTTCTTCTATTGAAATTCGTGACATATGATCCACCTCCACATATTTCTCCGTTAAGTCATATAATACTGATCATATCAAAAACAAGCCCTCTAAAGCAACAAAACGCCTTGGGGCGGGCCTGTGTTTTCGAGACAATACCCTATATATTTTATACTAAAAAGAGGCGAAGGAGAAACGAAATATTTTTCTGAAAATTTTTACTTTAATTATTTTTGAAAGCGTTTTAATCTTTATTCCCTTCTAGGTTTGCCCCGGTATTTCCCGCTGACCGTCTATGTTTCATCGCTTGAATGGGTGGGAATACTTTGTTAGGTTAAGTTACCAAGTGCACCTGCAAAAGAATGTCTTTTGTGTCGCACTTGCGCCAGGCTGCTTAACTGGCACCATCAATTTGAGAGGTGATGCAAAATTATTAGAATTGAAGAGAGGGTAAAACGTGAGTATTGAAATTATTATTTCTTTAGGAATTTACTTTATTGCCATGCTGTTAATCGGCTGGTATGCATTTAAGAAAACAACTGATATCAACGATTACATGCTTGGAGGAAGAGGTCTCGGACCGTTTGTTACTGCTTTGTCTGCCGGAGCGGCGGATATGAGCGGATGGATGCTGATGGGTGTTCCCGGCGCGATGTTCGCGACAGGGCTGTCAACCTTATGGCTTGCTTTAGGTCTTACAATCGGGGCGTACTCAAACTACTTGCTGCTGGCTCCAAGGCTGCGTGCTTATACGGAAGCGGCGGATGACGCGATTACGATTCCTGATTTCTTTGATAAACGATTCCAGCATTCTTCATCACTGCTGAAAATCGTATCTGCTTTGGTTATCATGATCTTTTTCACATTGTATACCTCTTCCGGTATGGTATCTGGCGGACGGCTGTTTGAATCTGCTTTTGGCGCGGATTACAAATTAGGCTTGCTTCTGACTACCGGTGTTGTCGTATTGTACACACTGTTTGGCGGTTTCCTTGCTGTCAGTCTGACTGACTTCGTGCAGGGTGCGATCATGTTTGCAGCACTAGTGCTTGTGCCGATCGTTGCTTTTACCCATGTGGGCGGCGTTGCTCCGACTTTCCATGAAATCAGCGCTGTTAACCCGAATTTATTGGATATCTTTAAAGGCGCGAGCGTCATTAGCATTATTTCCTATTTAGCCTGGGGCTTGGGCTACTACGGCCAGCCTCATATTATCGTCCGGTTTATGGCCATTAAAAACATTAAAGATTTAAAGCCTGCGCGCCGAATCGGCATGAGCTGGATGATCATTTCAGTTCTCGGTTCCGTGCTGACGGGTTTAATCGGTGTTGCTTATGCCCATAAATTCGGTGTTGCTGTAAAAGATCCGGAGATGATATTCATTATCTTCTCTAAAATATTGTTCCACCCTTTAATTACAGGATTCTTATTGTCAGCTATTTTGGCTGCGATCATGAGTTCCATCTCCTCACAGCTCTTAGTAACAGCAAGTGCTGTGACAGAGGATTTATACCGGACGTTTTTCAGACGAAAAGCTTCCGATAAAGAATTAGTAATGGTCGGGCGTCTGTCCGTCTTAGTGATTGCCGTTATTGCGGTTCTCTTATCCTTGAATCCGAGCAGCTCCATTCTTGATTTGGTCGGATACGCGTGGGCCGGCTTCGGTTCAGCTTTCGGGCCTGCAATTCTGCTCAGCCTGTATTGGAAGCGGATGAACGAATGGGGCGCACTTGCTGCGATGATTGTCGGGGCTGCGACCGTGTTGACCTGGATTACAACCGGCCTGGCAAAATCAACCGGCGTGTACGAAATCATCCCTGGGTTTATCCTCAGTATGATTGCCGGCATTATCGTCAGCATGATCACGAAGCGGCCTGCAAAAGCCTCTTACCGATTATTCGGTGTCATGGAAAAACTGTTAAAACGCAAAAAATAATCAAAAAGCCATCAAGCGCTGCTTGGTGGCTTTTGTGCCCTTGTTTTGCGATAAATACTGTGAGAAAATCATATTTATTTAAAAACACCATAGATAAGGGGGAAGTTGCTGTTGAGCTGGTATATTGATCCTGACATTTTATTAAAATTAGGCATTGCCACTTTGATTGGCATGGTCATCGGGCTGGAGCGCGAGCTGAAGAATAAGCCGCTCGGATTAAAAACCTGTATCGTTATCGCCGTCAGCTCATGCATGCTGACGATCGTCAGTATTAACGCGGCATATCATTTCCCTAAATACTACCGCATCATGATGGACCCGCTGCGTCTGCCGGCGCAAATCATCTCCGGCGTCGGGTTTATCGGCGCAGGTGTCATTTTGCGGAAAAGCAACGACGTCATTTCCGGCTTAACCACATCGGCTATGATTTGGGGTGCGGCAGGACTCGGGCTTGCTACCGGAGCGGGATTTTACAAAGAAGCCTTTGCCAGCCTTCTGTTCATCCTGATCAGCGTTGAATTTCTGCCGTGGGCGGTCAGAAAAATCGGTCCAGACCGTCTGCAGGAAAAAGACATCCGCATCAGAATGTCACTTTCCGATAAGGACAAAATGACAGAGATCTTAAAAGAAATGAAAAGAAGAAACATTAAAACACACTCCGTCCGAATCGATGACCTTCATGAAAAAGAATTCCCGATCATGGAAGTCAAGGTCCGTGTCCATAAAAACAGATACACGACCGATGTCTACTATGATATAAAAGACATTGAAGGTGTAGTCGGCGTGAAGTGCGATACATTATAAAAGCCAATGGGGCATTATATCCCATTGGCTTTTTTCGTTCTAGACGAGCTTTGAAAAATCAAATTCTGTGATCGGCGTGCGGTTTTCTATATCCCTTCTGAAACCGGCCAGCATTTCTTTTTCTTCTGTGCCTATTGAGTTAAGATCAAACATTTGATGCAGCAGTCCGTATATCAGCATGTGACGCAGGCGGAGAAAATCAGGTATTCTTTTCAGCCACGAAGCATCAAGATTATTTTCCTCTCTGTATCCGTTCATAAAGTGCGTCATAAATTCCTCTGTAAACACGGCTTTATTTTCATATGGAACGACCGGATACCACAGCACATTATAAAGGAGAATGCTGATATCATTGACAAACCAATTGTATCCGATGTCATCAAAATCAAATGTTGTGATTTTCCCTTGGTCCCAGTTAAAATTGCCATGGTGGAGGTCTGCATGAACCAAGCCGTAACTGTCCCTACTTTTTGGTAATTGGCGCAGTTCATTCATTAGCTCATCCGCCTGCTGAAACACCTGAGTCTGGTCTTCCGGCACGTATTTTCTAAGCATCAGCTGCTCTTCTTCATCCCACTCCTGTCTTTTAAAAGCAGGATTTTTGAGCTTGTAGCTTTTTGTCAAGCTGTGCATTTTCCCTGTGTATCTGCCAAGCTCAAAAAATAGGGTTTCATTCCAGTCGGATTCATCCACTTTGTGCCCCGGCGCCTTCTCATAGGCTCGCAATAAAAATGCTCCGCCGTTTCCGTCAGGGACTTCTTCAATCTCTGTGCCATTTAGCGACGAAATCGGTTTTGCGACTGAAAGCCCGCCTTCATCCAGATGACGGAGCCATTCCATTTCACCCATCATATAATCAGCCGACCTGCGAATTGTATGGGTAACCTTTAAAATATAAGGTTCATTATCTTTTATAAACTCATATACATAGTTTTCGGCATCAGCCAGAAAACGCACCTGATTTCTTGAAAAACCGTATCTCCCCGCAGCCTCTGCCAAAACCTTCTCCTCACGAAATACTTTCTTGATTTCTTTATGCACGTTTATCTCCCTTTCTATGCCTTTGATTTCTTCTATTGTTTTTACACGATTTCCAGCATCAACATACCCCCATTTGGTTTTTGTTTCGACAGAAGCGGAAACGGTTGCGGTTTCCTTATACTGTTAATTGTAACACAAAAAAACCCTCAGGCCACAATGGCACAAGGGTTTTGCATGTTTATCAGTCATAAATGTGAACAGTCGGCTCTTTATCGCCAGCATCGCGGAGAATGACCGCTTCCTGTCCGTCTGAGGATGTAATATCCACTTCGAGATCTAGTGAGCTCTTTGAGTAGTAGTCCATGACTTCACCCGTTAAGAACTGGGTAAACGCGACGACTTCACTCTTTCCGTAGAATTGCATCGGAATTTCAATTTTCATTTTCTTCATTTCATCGTTTTCATACAGGGCCGTTCCGACAACACCTGTGTAGTTCGGGAAGTAGTTGTCAATTGAGTTTTTGAACCGTTTAAAAACTTCAGTATCATCAGGATATTTCTCTGCAGTGCTCGTATCGGCCGGATAAAAGACGTATTTTTCATTTACATCGTCCCAGTTTGAAATATCAGAGGAGCCTGCTTTGACTTCTGTTTTGGCGATAAAATTGCCGGGAACGATTGATGTTTTGGACGCCTGTTTGTAAAGCGCAATCGTAATCGGCACATTTTTCAGGTTGTCTTTTTTGCGAAGGCGGTTAATGACCTCCTGCGCGATTTTTTCTCCCTGTTTACGGAGTGTGCTGTTATCAATCTCCACTTCTTTTTGAGGGTCGCCTGTTTTTTCACGGTAGTAATACACTGAATTTAACGCCAAGCCGATCATAACGCCGCCAAGCTGGATGGAATTCTTGTCTTTTCTGACTAAGTAATCATGTTCCAGCATAGAAGCTAAATAAACCGGACTGCTTTCGTTTTTCTCTTCAGTTGAACCAGAGCTAGGGAGTGCTGGGTTCAGACCCTCGTTTTTAAAGTTTTTATCTTCTTTTTGGGCTTTTTTCAGATCAGAGCCTGTTTTTTTCCGAGCCAGCCAGCTTAATACTGTATCTTCATCTAAGTATTGTCCTTCTTGGAACAGATAATCGTCTGTCGAGAAAGAGTCCTGGGCAAGGCGCATCAGCCCCGTTTCAAACTCATCAATATCAAGTCTTGTATTCAGCTGTTCCGTTGTCAGGCCGCGTGCTTTCCCCGCTTTAAACGGAAGCACCATTTTGTAATAGGAGTCAGAGATATTGTATTTCGGGATAATCGCTTTTTCTGACGATTTCGCCGTTTTTTGCGTAATCTCTTCCTCCTTCTTCCCCCCAAAACCTGACGAACAGGCAGACAGCATTAACACTGCCGCCGTTGCCGCCATTACCAACGTCTTTTTCAATAGAAAACACTCCTCTTATTTCTTTAGCTCTCCCATTAACTGTTCTTCATTCCACACTTCAATGTTCAGCTCTTGCGCTTTTGACAGCTTGCTTCCCGCCGCTTCTCCGGCGATGACCAAGTCTGTGTTTTTGCTGACGCTTCCAGTCATCTTTCCGCCGAGCGCTTCAATTTGCGCTTTCGCTTCGTTTCTTGACAGCTCTTCCAGCTTTCCTGTCAGAACGATGGTTTTGCCTGCAAAATAGGAATCGCTGTCCTCTGCTTTTACTTTTTTCGGACCTTTATAAAGTGTGTTTACGCCCAGCTCCTCAAGCTCTGCCAAAAGCTCGAGCATTTCTTCTTTATGGAAATAGGTGATGACTGCGTCAGCCATTTTTTCACCGATTTCATCTATTGCAAGAAGCTCCTCTATGGTGGCTTTTTTCAGATTATCCAGGCTCTCAAAGTGCATGGCGAGCGTCTTTGCAGCCTTCGAGCCGATAAAGCGGATGCCAAGGCCGAATAACAGGCGCTCTAATGAATTTTCCTTCGATTTCTGTATAGAGCTGATCAGGTTTTCAGTTGATTTTTCGCCCATGCGTTCGAGCTGAATCACCTGTTCCTTCGTCAGCTTATACAGATCTGCCACATTTCGGACGAGATTCTCCTGAAACAGCTGTGTAATGACTCGTTCGCCAAGCCCGTCAATGTTCATGGCATTGCGGGAGACAAAATGAATCAGACCTTCTCTGATTTGTGCAGGGCATTCAGGATTGATGCAGCGAAGTGCCACTTCTCCTTCAATGCGGACGAGTTCACTGCCGCATTCAGGGCATTCTGTCGGCATGCTGAATTCCTTTTCTTCCCCTGTCCGCTGTTCAACGAGAACGTTCACGACTTCAGGAATGATATCGCCCGCTTTTTTGATGACTACCTTATCCAAAATCCGGATATCCTTCTCTCTAATTAAATCTTCGTTATGAAGGGATGCTCTTGAGACCGTTGTCCCGGCTACTTTTACCGGCTCAAGAATCGCGGTCGGCGTAATCACACCCGTTCTTCCGACATTTAATTCGATATCGAGAAGCTTTGTCACGACTTCTTCTGCAGGAAACTTATACGCGATGGCCCAGCGCGGGCTTTTCGCCGTAAAACCAAGCTCCTCCTGCTGATCAAGGGAATCCACTTTGATGACGATGCCGTCAATTTCATACGGGAGATCGGCGCGTTTCGCCTGAAGCTCATCGATCATCGCAATGACTTCTTCTATGCTGCCGCATTTTTTCCGTTCCTGGTTCGTTTTAAAGCCGATGTCGTCGAGAAAATCAAGTCCTTGGCTTTGTGTCTCCACACCCATTTCGTCAAGCTCCGCTATACTGTAGACGAAGATATCGAGATTTCGTTTCGCCGCAATTTTAGGGTCGAGCTGTCTGAGTGATCCCGCAGCGGCATTGCGCGGATTTGCGAACGGTTCTTCCTCGTTTTTGATCCGTTCTTCATTGAGCGCTTCAAACGAACGCTTCGGCATATACGCCTCGCCGCGCACTTCGATCGAAAGGCTGCGTTTCATTTTGAGCGGGATAGTGCGGATCGTCTTCAGATTTTCCGTAATATCCTCTCCCGTTGTTCCATCGCCTCTTGTGGCGCCTCTGACAAAATAGCCGTCTTCATAACGGAGAGAAACAGCAAGACCGTCTATTTTCAGCTCCACATTATACGCCACATCATCACCCACGGCCTGGCGCACACGGCGGTCAAAGTCGCGGAGATCGTCAGCATTAAACGCGTTGCCGAGACTGAGCATGGGCGTGCCGTGAGTGACTTTTTGAAATGCTTCAAGCACAGCGCCGCCGACACGCTGTGTAGGAGAATCAGGCGTTCTGAGGTCTGGATGCTCCTCCTCAATCGCAATCAGCTCCTGCATCAATCTGTCGTATTCAGCATCCGGGACGCTCGGTTCATCTAAGGTGTAATATTCATAGCTATACTTGTTGATGGTGCGGCGCAGTTCTTCTGCCCGCTGCTTCGCTGTTTCTTTGTCCATCTGCTTCTTCCTTTCCTGTTCAATTACTGCTTTTCAATTGGCGCGAATGCCGCTAACAGGCGCTTCACACCGATCGGGCTCGGGAAGGCAATATCGAGTTCGGTCCCTTCTCCTTCGCCTTTTACGCTGACAACGGTTCCTGTGCCCCATTTTTTATGTCCGGCTTTATCTCCGACAGCCCAGTTGAGGGTATCACCGCCTGTTTTGCTTGCGTAGGATACCGGACGGGAAACAGGGCCGCGTCTCGGCTGCATTTTTCTTGCAGACGGCGCTCTCGTTTCTTTTTTCTCATTTAGGTTTTCCAATAAATCATCAGGAATTTCACCGATAAAGCGTGATTCCGGGTTCATGTTTGTTCTGCCAAACAACGTGCGCATTTTTGCGTTGGTCAGATAAAGCTCCTGCTCCGCTCTTGTAATGCCCACGTAAGCGAGACGGCGTTCTTCTTCCATCTCTGCTTCTTCCATCAGTGAACGGCTGTGCGGGAAGACGCCTTCCTCAAGCCCCATAAGGAAAACAACCGGGAATTCCAGTCCTTTTGCGGCGTGCAGCGTCATCAGCGTGATCGCATCCGTGCCGCCGGATTCCTCTTCTTTCTGGTCGAGCTGATCGATATCAGCGATCAGTGCCAAATCTGTCAGGAACGCAACGAGTGTCTTGTCTTCGCTTTTCTGTTCAAAGTTTTTCGTTACAGACAGGAACTCGTCGATGTTTTCTAAACGGCTTTGGGCTTCAATTGATTTTTCAGCCTTCAGCATTTCTCTGTATTCGGTTTTATCGAGAATTTCTTCGGTCAGCTCGGTAATTGATAAATAGTCCTGCATGTTTGTCAGGTTCTCAATCATCTGTCTGAAGCTGTCGAGCGCGTTTGCTGCCTTGGCGCTGACGCCAATGAAATCAACCTGCTGAATCGCTTGGAATAGTGACAAGCCGTTCATCGCGGCATATGAAGCGATTTTTTCAAGTGATGTGGCGCCGACTCCGCGCTTCGGCACATTGACAATACGCGTAAAGCTGATGTCATCATCCGGATTGGATACGAGACGCAGGTACGCGAGAATGTCTTTGATTTCTTTTCTGTCATAGAACTTTGTGCCGCCGACAATGTTATAGTTCAGGCCCGCTTTGAGAAGCGTTTCCTCAATCACACGGGACTGGGCGTTTGTCCGGTACAAGATGGCGATATCCGACAGCTTCCGTTTGCCGGAGTTATGAAGCTCATAAATTTTCCCGGCAACAAATTGTCCTTCACCGAATTCATTGTCTCCGCGGTAGTAGGAAATTTTAATTCCTTCATCGTTTTCCGTCCATAGATTTTTCGGCTTGCGGTTTGTGTTGTTTTGGATCACTTCGTTGGCCGCGCGCAAAATCCGTTTTGTTGAACGGTAGTTTTGTTCAAGCAAAATAACGCTGGCATTCGGATAATCCTTTTCAAAGGAAAGAATGTTGGCGATGTCCGCCCCGCGCCATCTGTAAATGGACTGGTCGGAGTCGCCGACAACGCAAAGGTTCTGGAAACGCTCCGCCAGCTGCTTCACGAGCATGTATTGCGCTCTGTTCGTATCCTGATACTCATCGACGTGGATGTATTGGAATTTGCGCTGATAAAACTCAAGCACTTCCGGAATACGGTCAAACAGTTTAATGGTCGTCATAATTAAGTCGTCGAAATCAAGAGACTGGTTTTTCAGCAGTTTCTTTTGATAATCAGTGTATACATCGCTGACGACCTGATCATAGTAGCCGCCGGCAACCTTAGAAAATTCCTCCGGTTCGGTCAATTCGTTTTTCGCACTGCTGATCGTACCGAGGATGCTTCTCGGATCAAATTTTTTCGGATCAAGGTTGCGTTCCTTCAATATCCCTTTGATGACTGAAAGCTGGTCAGCCGTATCAAGGATTGAGAAATTGCGGTTGATCCCGATGCGGTCGATATCTCGGCGCAAAATCCGCACACACATGCTGTGGAATGTGGAAATCCAGATATCGTCCGCGCCAGGCCCGAGAATGCTCTCCACACGTTCTTTCATTTCTCTGGCCGCTTTATTTGTAAATGTGATCGCCAAGATGTTCCACGGCGCCACATGCTTTTCCGCCATTAAGTAAGCGATTCTGTGCGTCAGGACACGCGTCTTTCCGCTTCCCGCTCCCGCCATCAGCAAGAGAGGCCCGTCCGTTGTTTTGACAGCTTCCTGCTGAACGGGGTTTAATCCGCTTAATAGTTGATTGCTAATGTAATTCAAAATTCGTCACCCGCCTATACAAACATATGTTCTATCATAAACCAAATCCGTACATTTCGCTACTCGCCTTTGACAGCTGCTACTGTCTTCAGCGCTTCATCAAAATTCTCATACACAGCGTTGCCCACCACAATGACATCCGCGTGCTCGGCATACTGTTTTGCCGTCTCCGCATCTTTAATGCCGCCTCCGTAAAACAGGGTGGACGTTTCCAATACAGCCTTCGTTTTCTTCACGGCTTCTATGTCCCCAAGAGCGCCGCTGTATTCCAGATAAAAAATCGGAAGCTGCAGCAGTTCAGATACGCGCGCATAGGCGATGATATCGTCATGATTCAAATTGGTGTCCGCCTCCGTTAAAACCGCGGCTTTGCAATCAGGATTTACGATACAGTAGCCTTCCGCCACGATTTCTTCCATCGACATCAGTTCTCCATATTCCTTCATGGCTTTCTGGTGCATTCCGACAATCCAATCCGGATTTTTGCTGTTTAATACACTCGGAATAAAATATAAGTCAAAGCCGGGGACAATCGCTTCAATCGCAGACACCTCAAGGACACACGGCACCAAAAACCGTCTCACCTGAGACAGCATCCGCAGGACATTATCCTCCGTTACACCGTCGCTTCCTCCGATAATAACCGCATCAGTCCCTGACTCACAAAGAATCTCCAGCTGTTCATCAGGCAAATCTTTATTTGGATCGAGTTTAAAGACATGCTTCCACTCCGTTACATCGTACACGTCATCCGTTCCTCCATTCGTTTCTTACCATTTAAACATTATAACAAATTCACATAGCGCGGAAAAACGGAAAAAGCCGTCATTCTCTTTATTCACTGAAAAAGGTGTTTTGATTCTATTTCCGCAGAAAAAAAGCGGCTGTTCCGCTCTCTTTTTATAGAAAAAACACAGTAATATTTTCTATTGTTTGGAAACGCCCCAACAGTGGAAATGGTTACATAAAAAAGGGAGGCTGACAGATGGAATACATCATTATTGCACTTATTGCATTTATCATCGGGATCATCGTTATCCCCATCGCATTGTTTGTCTGGATCTACATAAAGGACGAAAAACAGCAGGAGCATGCAATCCTCCGCAATTATCCTGTCATCGGAAGGTTTCGCTATATTTTTGAAAAAATCGGACCGGAGCTGCGGCAGTATTTATTCAGCAATGACAATGAGGAACAGCCTTTTTCACGAAAAGAATATGAGCAAACTGTCATATCAGGAAAATACAAAAGCAGAATGATGGGATTCGGATCGGTAAGAGATTTTGATCAACCGGGCTATTATATCCGAAACGCCCTTTTCCCAAAGCAAAAAGAAGAATTGCGTGTGGGCCAATCTCCGCAAATCGAAACCCACATCTATAAAATCGATTCGGACAATCTGTTCAGACGCAGCGAACATGCCGAACGTATCAAGGCTGATCCGTATTATCTCCATCCAGATGATGTTCAAGTCATCGGCGGGAGTACATGCGAAAAGCCTTTTTATGTGAAGGGATTAGTCGGTCAATCCGCCATGAGCTACGGTTCACTTGGAGAGCGCGCCATTACGGCGCTGTCAAAAGGGCTGCACCAGGCGGGCGGCACTTGGATGAATACCGGTGAAGGCGGATTGTCTGAGTATCACTTAAAGGGAGGTGCTGATATCATCTGCCAAATCGGCCCCGGTCTATTTGGCGTACGCAATAAAAAAGGGGAATTTTCGTGGGAGGAATTTAAAAAGAAAAGCCGGCTGGATCAAATTAAAGCGTTTGAGCTGAAGCTCGCACAAGGAGCCAAAACCCGCGGCGGACATGTGGATGGCGCTAAAGTATCAGAAGAGGTGGCAGACATCCGGAATGTCGAACCCGGAAAGTCAATCGACAGCCCAAACCGCTTTCATGAATTTTCAAGCGCGCCTGAAATGTTGGATTTTATTGAAAAGCTGCGGGACGTCGGTCAAAAGCCGGTCGGCATTAAAATTGTTGCAGGCCAGCCTGATGACTTGCATGAGCTTTTTTCTTATATGCAGAAAAGCGGAAAACATCCTGATTTTATTACGGTAGACGGTAGTGAAGGCGGTACCGGCGCTTCCTTCTATGAGCTTGCCGACACAGTTGGCCTCCCGATTATGACGGCGCTCCCTATCGTTGATACGCTGCTCAGACAATACGGCTTGCGTGACCGTATGAAACTTTTTGCTTCCGGAAAGCTGCTGACCCCTGACAAAATCGCGGTCGCTTTAGCTCTGGGCGCTGATTTTGTCAACATTGCACGCGGCATGATGTTTTCAGTCGGATGCATCCGCGCCCTCGTATGCCACACCAACACATGCCCGGCAGGCGTTGCGACCACAGATCCGAAGCTGCAAAAAGCGCTGAGCGTTGAGGAAAAACAGCACCGCGTCTGCAACTACGTCATTTCGCTGCGTGAGGGGCTGTTTAATCTGGCCGCAGCAGCCGGGATCGATTCGCCAGTTCATTTTTCCAAGGAGCATGTTGTCTATCGAAAAGAGGATGGCAGCACAGTTGACATCGACAATCTGATTGAGAAAATTGTTTCATAAAAAAACCGCCCCTTGCCAGACGGCAGGGCGGTTTTTTATTTGGAAGAAGACTCTGTTTCATTCTCCTTCACACGGTCAAGCGCCATTTCATATGCGTCATTTCCATAATTTAAGCACCGTTTCACTCGGGAAATGGTCGCTGTAGAAGCGCCTGTTTCTGTTTCAATTTTATGATACGTGTTTCCTTCGCGAAGCATACGCGCCACTTCAAGGCGCTGAGCCAGCGATTGAATTTCGTTAATTGTGCAAAGATCATCGAAGAACCGATAACATTCCTCCAGGTCTTTCAGCGATAAGATCGAGTTAAATAACTGGTCCAGTTCTTTGCCGCGTAATTTATCGATTTGCATCGTTACACACCTTCTCCTTTACTAATGGAAGCCGCATCGAGATCAGGCACGATATTTATCCATGTCTTTCCTGGCACAAACGGCAGCCATTTGCCGTCTTTTACCGGCACAATTCTTCCGTTTACATTTTTCCAGTCTGCTTCAATGACGTTTCCGTGCTGAAACAGCAGACCTTTACCCCCTGATTCTATGTCGATGTCACGCCTTCCATCTTGGTCAATAGTATGATGGCTGGCTTCAACAATGAAAATATTTTGCATTGCAACCGGCTTTCCGGTCTCCCGGTCTGTCGTCATGACACCATCAGAGCTTCTCGTATAAGCTTCAGTTTTTTTATCATAGTTGTATTCGACAAGATTTGTAACGTTTTTTGTTCCATAATCTACCCGAACATTATAAGATTCATTTACAGGTTTTGCATCTGATGTTTGAAACAGCATTGGATCTGTTTCCTGCTTCAGCTCATATCCCTTTTGTTCAGCCGCCTTTTTTATGTACTGATAAGACGTGTAAGAATTGTGGGGCGGTTCGCTGAAATCAGCTCTCCAAAATAAGCTTCCGTCAAAATCCAATCCATTAATATAATCGGCAGCTCCGGATTCCAGCTGCTCCTTGGCGCCGGGACTCCAGCCGTGATGGACAAATATGCTGTCAAAACCGTTGCTGAGAGTGACGAAATATTCCCGCGCACTCCGCACAGGTCCGACAGTTTCAGGCATCTGGCTTTGAAAAATGGCCAGAAACCTTGTGATTTGGCCTTCGGCAAGCGCTTCTATGACAATGTCGGCTTTAGACAGTCCTGATTGCGGCCTCGCCTTCGGGTGATTGTTCACCATGACAGCAACAGGCCTGCGTTCAGTCACCTTCTGCTCAGTCTCCAGTCCCGTCAAAGGAGCTTTCAGCTTCTTTGTGTGATCAGGGACAGCGTCCTTCTGCTGGCAGGATACTAGCAGGAAAAACGCGAAACACAGTACGCAAACTGTCATCCATTTTTTCATATGTCGGCTCCCCGCTCTTTTATATTTTAACGCATTATCGATGGAAAGAGTACAGTTTTTTTCATCACGTCGAAGATTCCTCTTGGCGTAATGCGTATATACGGGAGGTGCGTGCTTTGCAAAAAGAGCAGCGTATAAACCGGATCACAATACTCATAGCCTCTTTCAGTCAAAAGATCTCTCAGCTTCTGTTCCTTTTCCAGCACTATGTCATACGATTCCGAAGAAGCGCATCCGCACAGTGAAAGCGGTATTTCGTGAAGGATTTTTCCGTTTTCCGCAAGCACAATTCCCCCGCCGATTTCTTTCATGCGGGAGAAAGCAAGCAGCATATCCGCTTTGTTTTTTCCGATCGCGACAATGTCACCCGTCGTCGTAAAGGAGCTCACAAATCCCTGCACACTTGACGCAAATCCTTTTATCATCGTATTCACGCGCCATTTCCCATGTCTGTCAAGCATCGTTAAATAACTTTCATCATGGTCAAATGAAAGCTGTTCGACTGAGTTGTCGATCTCAATCATATACGGCTCCATAATCACCGCATTCCGCATTTTTACGCCCATCGGCATGGAAAACTGCAAATCATCCATCGTCATATCATATGAAAGCTCAAGCGGGACAAGACCGCCTTTATTCCAGTTCGTATGTGGAAACGCATTCATATCACGGCCGTCTTCACGCAGAATTTTGCCTTTTGACAGAACGGTTACCGGATTCGGCTGCAACGGGTCCTCAAGGATATTCAGTGACGCAAGTCTTCCCGGTCCGACAACGCCTAAATAATCATCCATTTGGTAATACTTTGCGATGTTAAAGGATGCCATATTGTACGCATCGATTGCCGGAACCCCTTCTTCCAGAGCAATCCGGATGAGCTCGTTTGTCATGCCGCCTTTATAAAAATTCGGTGTAGCGCCGTCTGTTGTGTAAAAAAAGTGGTCATAGTAGCGGAAGCCCTTTTCATGAAGCTCCTGCAATATGTTTCTTAAATCAGGGCGAATGGACGAATTGCGAAGTGATACATAATAGCCCAGTTCCAGCCTTCTCATCACTTCATCACCTGTCATGGCTTCATGATCACAATCCGCTCCGAACAGCTTCATTTTTGTAAGCGTTTTATCTGAAGCGCCGGGAAAATGCCCTTCTATGCGTTTCCGCTGTTTTTTTGTGGCCTGCATGCAGTGAAGCATTAAATCATCGCCATCTACAAGACGCGGCCAGCCGGTCATTTCTCCGCCTTGAATGACATCCGGATGTTCGATCCACTGCTTTCTGACGTCAAACGGAAGAACGTGATCCTCGTTCAAAACCTCGGTCTGCAGGTCATACCGTGACCACCAAAAATACTGAACCGGAAGCTTTTTGAGTTCGTTCAAAATAGTAAGCGCTTTCTTTTTTCCGCTTTGCAAAAGCAAAAATAAGTTATCATTTACGAATGTCGTTGTACCGTACTGAGACACATATTCCGCCAGCGTTTGGGGATTATATATTTGAAAAGGATGTGCGTGCGGTTCGATATAGCCAGGCACAATGTATTTTCCTTCACAATCAATCGTATGAATTTCTTCGGTTCTATCCGGAAGTTCATGACCAACATAAACAATACGGTCCTGATAAATCCAAATGTTTTTTTTCAGCCATTGTTTTACATATGGATTTAAGACGAGAGCATTCCGTAAAAGGAGCGTTGGAAGCAGCTTAGAGTCTACAACATCAACCTGTGCCCTGATGTCTTTGTTTTTCCAGTTAAAGGTGCGTTCGGACATTCACATACTCTCCTTTACATGTATTAGACTCATGTTATCACATCCTTCTCCATCACGCACGATAAAAACGTTACAAATTTTTGAAGGTTCGATTAAAAAACTTTTTTAAGTAAAAGGAGCAGATTCCATGAAACCAAACATCAGTCTCATCAATGCCGTCTTCCGTATCGCCTGCGGACTGACAATTATGTCAGCTGCCAGTGCCAAGTATACGAAAAAACCTTGGTGCAGAATGCATCTGTTCTGCATCTTTATCGGCGCCATGAAGGCAGGTTCAGGCATACTGCGTTTCTGCCCTGTGACCTATATGTTTCAAAACAGCACTGGTGATAACCATGGACAGGATCATCAAGAATCGTAAGCAAAAAAGCTTGATCATAAAACGTGATCAAGCTTTTTCTCAGTATATCCCTTTGTCTTCATATAGAAAAAACCAACAGCCGCAAACGCAGCCGGATACAAGAGAGCCCAGCCGCTAAATAAGTAGATCACTGTACAAAGAAGAAGCGCCCCCAAAGCCATCCACCAGCCTGAATCCTTCCAGTTCAGCAGCTTCAGCGCTGCCGCCATTGTGCATATGTAAGATGCGATGAATGCTGAGCTTGGTCCTTTCAGGAGCGTTGTCAGATCAATTTGAAATATGCCGTTTGCCATAAGAACGAAACCAAACACGAAAGCCAGCGCTGTTAATACACGGACAGGTGTATGTTTTGTATGACTGAGCTTCCCGAAATACCCGGGAATATGACCTTCTCTCGCTAACGCATAGACCATTCTTGAAAATCCCGCAATGTTGGCATGAATGGTGGCGAATGTAATAAAAAGAGCTAAACAAGTCGTTACATATACCCCAATATCCCCTGTACCTTTTGATATGAGCATCGTCAGAGATGCGATTTCTCCTTTTTCTCCATATGCATGAGTGCCTACAGTGACAAACGATAGCATGATATAAAGCACCGCCACACAAGCTGCCGCCAAGAATAAACTGATTGGAACATTTTTTTCCGGTTGTTTAAACTCTTCAGCTAATGGGGTAATCATTTCCCAGCCTACAAAAGAAAAAAAGATGATGACAGAAACAGAACCCGCGGCAAACCAGCCATGTGGCAGAAAAGGCTTAAATTCAGCTGCTTTTACATGGGGCAGTGAAACAGCAACAGAAATGACAAGCAGCAGCAGAATGACACAGATGACGAGTATGCTGATGTTTGCTGATAATTGAATGCCCCTGATATGAAGCAAAATGGAGATCGCCAGCATACTTGCTGCAATGCAAGCAATCTGCCAATCTGAAGCCTGTGTGACGTAGCTGACATAATGTGCGCCAGTCAAAGCGATCACTGGCACACCGATCGGAACCGATCCCAGCATAATCCAGCCCAACATGGCTCCGGCTTTTGGCCGAAAAGCTAGCTGTACATAAGCCGTGATTCCTCCTGCGCTTGGTGCCATTCTGACAAGGCGCGCCAGTGTGCCGACGAGCAGAAAAGATAAGAAAGACATAAATCCCCAAACCAATAAAGAAGCGGGACCAGCGGTGTCAGCCGTGACAGACGGAAGAATTAAGATCCCGCAGCCTAATACGGCCCCGATCGTTAATGCCGCTCCTTGAACCCAAGTAATCGAACGCTGCAATTCCGGCAAAATGATGCCTCCTCTCATGTTGATGACTTTATTATAGAAAAAAGATGACGACACTTATATGCTACAATTAAGCTAAAACAACAACATCACCTAATCATAAAAGGTATTTTTATCAATTCACCTAAATATGTAAAGGAGCAATACGAATGGATGATACAGACCTTCAAATTCTTTCGCATTTGCAGCAAAATGCCAGATTAACGATGGTTGAATTAGGAAAGCTTGTCGGACTCAGCTCTCCGAGTGCGGCGGAACGTGTCAGAAAGCTTGAGGACAAAGGGGTCATTACCGGGTACAGCGCTGATATCTGTTATGAAAAGCTAAACAAACATGTCACTGCTTTTATCCTGATGGAGCCGAAAAGCTGCAAACACTACGCCGCCTTTGCCGCAGCTCACCCCGATGTGGCAGAGAACCACCGGATTACAGGTATGTACAGCTATGTGACAAAAGTGGTGACGGAATCTGTGCATAGTCTAGAAGATTTTATAGACGCTTCAATGGCCCACGGAAAACCGACCACGCTTGTTGTGCTTTCTTCTTCCGCTTTCCGGCATGCTTTTGTATAACAAAAAACCCGCAGCACAATCTGCGGGTTTTTCTTCACTTTATTTTTTGGCAGCCTTCAGAGCTCGTGCTCCGATATCTTTTCTGAAAAACAGGCCGGGTTTGATGATCTCATCAACGGCTTTGTACACTCTGTCTCGTGCCGCTTCAAACGTTTCATCAAAAGCGGTCACATTGGCGACACGGCCGCCGTTTGTGACGAACTCTTCACCTTCTGCTTTCGTTCCGGCATGGAAAACGACAACTTGTTCAGCATGTGCTGTCAGGCTGCCAATCGGCGTGCCTTTTGCATAGCTTTCAGGATAGCCTTCTGAAGCAAGCACGACACTGACTGCCGCCGTATCCTTCCATCTCAAGTCAACTTCCTTATCATCTAAAAGATCTAGAAGCACTTGTACCAGATCAGAATCCATACGAGGCAGCACAACCTGCGTTTCCGGGTCGCCGAAGCGGGCATTAAATTCAATGACCTTCGATCCATTCGCAGTGAGCATCAGCCCCGCATACAAAACGCCTGTGAAGGAGCGACCTTCTTGAACCATTGCTTTTGCGGCTGGCTTGACGATCGTTTCTACAGCATGACGCACGGTGTCTTCCGAAATTTGCGGAACAGGAGAGTAAGCGCCCATTCCTCCTGTATTCGGCCCTTTGTCACCATCAAACGCGCGTTTATGATCTTGGGCAATGACCATCGGATATACCTTTTCTCCTTTGACAAATGCCATGAGGGAAAACTCTTCGCCGGAAAGAAATTCTTCAATCACGACAGATGCGCTCGCATCACCGAATTTTTCATCTTCAAGAAAATCATGCAGACACGCGATGGCTTCTTCCTCCGTCATCGCAACGGTTACGCCTTTTCCAGCCGCCAGTCCGTCCGCTTTAATGACAATCGGAGCGCCTTTTTCCTGCACATAAGCCTTGGCTTTTTCAAAGGATGTAAACGTGTCGTATTCTGCGGTCGGAATGTCGTATTTCTTCATTAAATCCTTTGCAAACTGCTTGCTTCCTTCGATTATCGCAGCGGCTTTTGACGGACCGAACACACGAAGACCGGCTTTTTCAAACTCGTCAACAAGGCCTTCAATTAAAGGAACCTCAGGCCCGACAATGGTCAGCACGACCTGATTTTCTTTTGCAAATGAGACAAGCCCGGCGTGGTCGCTTTCCTCAATGTTTACAAGCTGTGCAGAAGATGCCATGCCGTCATTTCCCGGAGCGGCAAATACCGTATCAACAAGGCTGCTTTGCGCCACCTTCCATGCCAGCGTATGCTCTCTTCCGCCTTTACCGATAATTAATACATTCACGTCGTTTTCATCCCCTTAATGTTTGAAGTGTCTGATGCCGGTGAATACCATGGCAATGCCGTACTCGTCCGCTTTTTTAATGGAATCCCCGTCACGGATAGATCCGCCTGGCTGGATGATAGCTGTAACGCCCGCTTTTGCCGCTTCTTCGACTGTATCAGGCATTGGGAAATATGCATCTGATCCGAGTGCGCTGCCTTTCGCTTTTTCTCCGGCCTGCTCGATTGCGATTTTCGCTGATCCGACGCGGTTCATTTGTCCGGCTCCTACACCTACTGTCATGTTATCTTTTGCGAGAACGATCGCATTGGATTTCACATGTTTCACGACTTTCCAAGCAAGCTTCAAATCTTCCCACTCTTGCTCGTTCGGCTCTCTTTTTGTCGGAATGCTGATCTCAGCATCATTAAAGCCGTGCATATCTAAATCTTGAATCAGCAATCCGCCTTGTACAGATGTCAGCTGTTTTTCTTTTTGGACGGCAGCTGTCACATCAAGTGTCAGCAGACGGAGATTTTTCTTCGCTGTCAGGATATCAAGCGCTTCCTGGCTGAATGAAGGCGCAATGATGATTTCTAAGAAAATATGATGAAGCGCTTCGGCTGTTGGCTTGTCCACTTCACGGTTCAATGCGATAATGCCGCCGAAGATCGATGTTTTATCTGCTTCGAACGCTCTGTCAAACGCTTCTGCGATCGTTTCGCCAGTTCCCACGCCGCACGGATTCATATGCTTCACAGCGACCGCAGCAGGCTCAGTGAATTCACGAACAATTTGAACAGCTGCGTCTGCATCTTTAATGTTGTTGTAAGAAAGCTCTTTGCCGTGCAGCTGTTCTGCTTGCGCAATAGATCCTTTGACAGGAAGCGCGCTTTGGTAGAATGTTGCTTCTTGATGAGGATTTTCCCCATAGCGAAGCGATTGTTTTTTCTCAAACGTAACGGTGAATTGCTCTGGTTCTTTTTCACCGACAACATTTGTCAGATAGTCAGCGATCAGCGCGTCATATGCCGCAGTGTGGCGGAATACTTTTGCCGCCAGCTCGCGTTTTTTCTGAAGCGAAACATCGCCTTCTTCTTTGATTTGATTCAGAACAGGGCTGTAATCCGCTGGGTCAACGATAACCGTCACATCCTGATGGTTTTTCGATGCCGCACGCAGCATGCCAGGTCCGCCGATATCAATGTTTTCAATAGCCTCTTCGTACGTCACATTCTCTTTAGAAATCGTTTCTTTAAATGGATAGAGGTTGACGACAACCAGGTCAATTGGCGCAATGCCGTGTTCATTGATCTGCGCCATATGCTCTTCATTGCCGCGAACTGCGAGAAGACCGCCGTGAATATTCGGATGAAGCGTTTTTAAACGCCCGTCCATAATTTCCGGAAAACCTGTCACTTCAGAAATTCCGATGACATCAACACCGTTTTCTTGAAGAAGCTTTTTTGTGCCGCCGGTTGAAATCACTTCAACGCCAAGCTCTGTCAGTTCTTTTACGAAAGGAACAAGATTTGTTTTATCTGAAACACTGATTAGTGCGCGTTTAATGGTCATGCCTTTTCACCTCTGTTATTTAATCCTAATAGCTCTTTGATCACACTCGGATACCATTTGTGCTCAAGCTTGTGAATGTGATGTTCGATGGTTTCTAATGTATCATCTTCGGTAATCTCAATTGCCTTTTGAGCGATGATCGGCCCTGTATCCATTCCTTCATCGACATAATGAACGGTAATCCCGGCAACCTTCACACCCGCCCGGTATGCCTGTCCGACTGCGTCTATTCCAGGGAAAGCAGGAAGAAGGGAAGGATGGATGTTGATGATTTTTCCTCCGTATGCCTGAAGCAGCGTATCACCGATCAGTCTCATATACCCGGCGAGAACGATCAATTCTGCTTCATGAAGATGAAGCTGTTCAATAATGGCCCGTTCAAATGCGGCCTTGTTTTCATAAGACTTCGGCTCAAATGCAAAGGATGGAATCTGGAATCTTTCCGCCCGCTCGATGACTTTCGCCTGCGGCTTATCGCAAACGAGGAGCGAAACGGCTGCATCCCAGTTCTCCTCTTTCAAACGCGTGACGATGGCTTCAAAGTTTGAGCCGTTTCCGGATGCAAATACCGCAAACTTTTTCATGAAAGTGCAGCACCGCCGAATGTAACGCCTTCACCATGTTTTACTCGCCCGATCAAATAGGCTTTTTCGCCGTGACTTTCAAGCGTTCCGATGACTTCGGTGAGATGTTCTTCTTTTACCGCGAGAACAAATCCGATGCCCATATTAAAGACGTTAAACATGTCTTCTTCTTTCAGCTTGCCGTGTTCCTGCAAGAAAGAGAAGATCGGCGGGATCGGCCAAGAGCCGTGATCGATTTCCGCACTTAAGCCTTCAGGAAGCATCCGCGGAAGATTTTCGATAAATCCGCCGCCTGTTACGTGCGCCATTCCATCAATGAGTCCGCTTTTCACAGCCGCAAGCACAGGCTTCACGTAAATTCTTGTCGGCTCAAGCAGTTCTTCGCCGAGCGGGCGTTCAAACGGCGCATACGTTTTGTCGAGATCAAGCTCTGCATCGTCCAGAAGCACCTTTCTCACAAGGGAAAAACCGTTGCTGTGAAGGCCGCTGGAGCTCAGACCGATTAAAAGGTGGCCTTCCTTGATGTTTTCGCCGGTCACGATTTCATCCTTTTCCGCCACACCAACTGAGAAACCTGCGATATCGTATTCATCAGCTGTATATAATCCAGGCATTTCAGCGGTTTCTCCGCCGACCAAGGCTGAACCTGATTGCTCACAGCCATCCGCAACGCCTTGTACGATCTGCTCGATTTTCACGGGGTCTGCTTTGCCGACCGCTAAATAGTCGAGAAAAAAGAGCGGCTCCGCACCTTGCGCAAGCACGTCATTGACACACATTGCAACAGCGTCTACACCGATCGTGTCATGTTTATTCATGGAAAAAGCCAGCTTTAATTTTGTGCCGACACCGTCTGTTCCCGAAATTAAAACGGGTTTCTGATAAGAAAGCTCCGACAGATCAAACATGCCGCCAAAGCCGCCAAGGCTGCCCATAACGCCAAGCCTTTTCGTGCGCTCCACATGTTTTTTCATCCGTTTTACAGCTTCATATCCGGCTTCGATGTCAACTCCTGCGTTTTTATATGCTTCAGACATCCTATTCACTCCTTTAAGGCGCTTTTCAAAATATCTCTCCGAACAAGGGCAGAAAGAGAAAGGCAGCCAAACTGCGCTGCCTTTATGTCATTTTCAAGTTTTATTTGGTTAACACCGCTTCTTTTACATGAGGAAGCACAGTGTCCTGATAAATTTCAGTCGGATATTTCCCTGTAAAGCAAGCAAGACATTGCCCGCAATTCGAGTCTTCGTATTTTCTGCCGATTCCTTTCAGCAGCCCTTCGACACTCAAAAATGAGAGAGTGTCGGCTCCGATTTCCTGACGGATTTCTTCAACCGAGTGAGAAGACGCGATCAGCTCTTCATGTGTGGACGTATCAATGCCGTAAAAGCACGGATGAGCGATCGGCGGCGAACTGATTTTTACATGCACTTCTGTCGCACCCGCTTCTCTGAGCATTGTTACGATCCGGCGGCTTGTTGTTCCGCGCACGATGGAGTCATCCACCATAACGACGCGTTTCCCTTCTACAACACCGCGCACCGCAGAAAGCTTCATTCTGACGCCCTGCTCACGAAGAGCCTGAGACGGCTGAATAAACGTTCTGCCCACATAACGGTTTTTGATTAATCCAAGCTCGTACGGGATGCCTGTTGCTTCCGCGTAGCCGATAGCCGCTGAAATACTGGAATCCGGAACCCCTGTCACGACATCAGCTTCAACCGCTGATTCCTGAGCGAGCATTTTTCCAAGGCTTTTGCGCGCACTGTGCACGTTAATGCCGTCAATATTGCTGTCAGGTCTTGAGAAATAAATGTACTCCATGCTGCAAATGGAACGGTTGATATTCATGGAGAAGCGCTCTGATTTCATGCCATCATCATTGATAATCAGCATTTCTCCCGGCTCCACCTCGCGAAGGTACGTCGCACCGACGACATCAAATGCGCATGTTTCTGAAGCGACGACATAAGCGTCTCCCATCATGCCGATTGACAGCGGTCTAAGCCCGTTCGGGTCAAGCGCTACGATCATTTCTGTTTCAGTCATGATCAGGAACGCGTAGGCGCCTTTCAGCATAGAAAGCGAGTTTTTAATCTGATCCTTCAGCGTGAAGTGGCCGCTTCTTTTGATCAGGTGAGCCAAAACCTCTGTATCCGAAGAAGTCTGAAAGATGCTCCCTTGATTTTCAAGCTGCTGCTTCAGCTGAGTGGCATTCACCAAGTTTCCGTTATGGGCAAGCGCCAGGCTGCCGTTGTTTTGAGAGCGGAAGAGGAGCGGCTGAACATTTTCATATCCGCCGCCGCCAGCCGTTGCGTACCGAACGTGTCCGATTGCGCCTTTCCCCTTTACTTTGCTGAGCTCACCGTTTTGAAATACTTCAGTGATCAGTCCTTGGCCTTTATGCGCCGTCAGCTTTTCACCGTCAGTCGCCACAATGCCCGCGCCCTCCTGTCCTCTGTGCTGGAGGCTGTGAAGGCCGTAATACGTGATTTGCGGGGCTTCTTCATGCCCCCAAATCCCAAAAACGCCGCATTCTTCATTTAAGCCTTTGATTTCAGCAAGCATGGGATAGCTCCTTTCCACGCGCGTTCAAGCTCTTTTGTCTGCGCGTGAATCAATTGTTGTCCGTCTTGGTTTTGAACGCTCAGAAGTCCGTCAGCTGTTACCTCACCGATAAGAACCGCATCTTGTACAGCTGCTTCAAACGCTGCTTGATGTTCTTTTTTCACAGAAACGACGAAGCGGGATTGAGATTCAGAGAATAATAACGCTGCTTCCCCTTCAACAGTCACGTTAGCGCCAAGGTTTTCCGTCGTCATGACACTTTCAGCAATCGCTACGCCTAAGCCGCCTTCAGATACATCGTGCGCTGATTGAACAAAGCCTTGTTTAATCGCGTCAAGCAGTGCCTTTTGGCGTGCCTGTTCTACATCTAGATCGATTTGCGGCGCTTTGCCGTAAATGCGGCCTTCTGTCATTTTTTGCAGCTCGCTTCCGGCAAACTCAGGTTTTGTTTCGCCGATGACGTACACGAGGTCGCCCGCTTGTTTGAAATACTGCGTTGTGATGTGTGCTGTATCTTCAATTAAACCGACCATGCCGATCACAGGTGTCGGGTAGATCGCCGTGCCGTTTGATTCGTTGTAAAGCGATACGTTTCCGCCGATCACAGGTGTGCTGAGAACGTTGCACGCTTCACTGATGCCGTCAGCCGCTTTTTCAATCTGCCAGAAAATTTCCGGTTTTTCCGGATTTCCGAAGTTCAGGTTATCTGTAACCGCAAGCGGTTCTGCACCTGAGCAAACGATGTTGCGCGCCGCTTCAGCGACAGCGATTTTTCCGCCGACCTCTGGATCAAGGTAGAGATAACGGGCGTTACAGTCAGTTGTCATCGCCAGCGCCTTTTTCGTTCCGCGGATTCTGAGAACACCCGCATCAGACCCAGGAGCCACAACTGTATTCGTCCGCACCATGTAGTCATACTGGTCGTAAACCCACTCTTTGCTTGCGATCGTCGGCTGCTGCAGGAGCGCCTTCAGTGTTTCATTCGCATCGTCAATTTGAGGAGCCGGGACATACGTCTCTAAAAATTCACGGTAGTAAGCAGGCTCTTGAGAAGGCTTGTGATAAACCGGCGCCTCTTCTGCCAAGGCATCAACAGGGAGCTCGCATACAACCTCACCTTTATGTGTCAGGCGCAGCAGTTTATCATCTGTTACACGTCCGACAGAAACCGCTTCAAGATCATACTTGTCAAAAATATCGATGATTTCCTGCTCACGTCCGCGCTCGATAACAAGCAGCATCCGTTCCTGTGATTCAGAAAGCATCATTTCATAAGCAGTCATGCCTGTTTCACGCTGCGGAATCAAGTCTAGATCCATTTCAATGCCTGAACCCGCTTTACTTGCCATTTCCGCGCTTGAGCTGGTCAGACCGGCAGCTCCCATGTCCTGAATGCCGACTAGGGCGTCACATTGAATGACTTCCAGACATGCTTCAAGCAAAAGCTTCTCCATAAACGGATCGCCGACTTGAACCGCGGAGCGCTTTTCTTCAGATGCATCAGACATTTCTTCAGATGCAAACGTAGCGCCGTGAATTCCGTCACGCCCTGTTTTAGCGCCGACGTACATGACCGTGTTGCCGACACCCTTTGCCTGGCCTTTTTTGATGTCTTCATGATTGATTAATCCGACGCACATTGCGTTGACAAGCGGATTTCCTTCATAGCTGCTGTCAAATTGCACTTCGCCGCCGACTGTCGGGATTCCGATGCAGTTCCCGTATCCGGCGATACCTGCTACTACTTCTTCAAACAAGTACTTCACGCGCGGTGAAGTCAGTTCACCAAATCGAAGAGAGTTTAATACAGCGATAGGACGCGCACCCATTGAAAAGACATCACGGATTATGCCGCCTACGCCAGTCGCAGCGCCTTGGTACGGTTCGATGGCTGATGGATGGTTATGCGATTCAATTTTGAACACAACCGCTTGGTTGTCACCGATATCAACGATTCCGGCACCTTCACCCGGACCTTGCAGCACGCGTTCGCCGCTCGTCGGAAATTTACGCAAAATCGGCTTTGAGTTCTTGTAGCTGCAATGCTCTGACCACATGACAGAAAAAATTCCGATTTCTGTGTAGTTCGGCAATCTGCCAAGAATGGATTCAATCAATGCAAACTCATCATCACTGACACCCATTTGCTGATAGATTTTCTCTTCTTTAATTTGTTCTTTACTTGGTTCAAGCAGTAGTGACATGAGTTTCCCTCCAATTTTTCACGATAGACTGAAACAATTTAAGACCGTCGGCGCTTCCAAGCAGTTCATCGACCGCGCGCTCCGGATGAGGCATCATGCCTAATACATTTCCTTTTTCATTTACAACACCGGCAATATCGCTGACACTTCCGTTAATATCGGAACCGTATGTGAAAGCAATTTGATTGTTTTCTTTTAATGAAGCAAGCGTTTCGTCATCACAGTAGAAATTCCCTTCACCGTGGGCAACCGGAATCGTAATCGCTTGGCCCTTCTCATAGGAAGAGGTGAATAATGTTTCGTCGCTCTGCACGATTAATTCAACCGGACGGCAAATGAACTTCAAGTCTTTGTTGCGTCTCATTGCACCTGGCAGAAGGCCAAGCTCCTGTAAAATCTGAAATCCGTTGCAGACGCCGAGAACAGGTTTTCCTTCAGCCGCTGCCTGTTTTACAGCTGGCATTATATTCGCAAAACGGGCGATGGCGCCGCATCTCAAGTAATCTCCGTAAGAAAAACCTCCCGGGATTAACACCCCGTCAAAGCCGTCAAGGCTTGTTTCCTCGTGCCAGACGTATTCCACATCATGACCGAGTTCATCCTTTACAGCGTGAAACATATCGATATCACAGTTAGAGCCAGGTAACACAATCACCGCAAATTTCACTGTGCGACTACCTCCTCAACCTCGTATCTGTAATCTTCAATCACTGTATTCGCAAGAAGTTTTTCGCACATTTCTTTGACTAGCACGTCAAGATCACGGTCAGACTTTTCGATTGTTAGCTCCATGTATTTCCCAATGCGCACGTCGGCGACTTCCTTGTAAGACATACTGTGCAAGGCATGCTGGACAGCGCTCCCTTGCGGATCCAGTACACTTTCTTTTAAGCTGACATAAACTTTTACTTTATACATGATGAATGCCTCCCAGTCTATTGAAAATCTCTTCGTATGCGTCGGTTAAGCTTCCCAGATTGCGTCTGAATAAATCTTTGTCCAGCTTTTCGTTCGTGTCTTTATCCCACAAGCGGCATGTGTCAGGTGAAATTTCATCCGCCAAAAGCACTTTCCCGTCTGCATCTAAACCGAATTCAAGCTTGAAATCTATTAATCTGACGTGACAATCGTCAAAAATGCTTTGAAGCTCTTCATTTACTGTTTTTGTAATGGACTTAATGGTTTCTACCTGTTCAGGAGTCGCCGCTTTCAGCAGCCAAATATGATCTTCTGTGATGAGCGGATCACCCAGCGCGTCATCCTTGTAGTAAAACTCGATAATCGGCTGTTCAAGCTTCGTGCCTTCTGGAATGCCGAGACGTTTGGACATGCTTCCTGCCACCACATTTCTGACAACGACTTCCAGCGGCACAATCGTTACCTTTTTAATGAGCTGCTCTGTTTCCGAAATGCGCTCGATAAAGTGGTTGTTAACCCCTTTTTCGTGAAGGTGTTTGAAAATCAGGCTTGAGATCTCATTGTTTAAGCGCCCTTTGCCGCTGATTTCCGCCTTTTTTTCTCCGTTAAAGGCAGTTGCAGAATCTTTATACACCACATACAGCGTGTTTTCGTCGTCGGTTTTGTAAATCTTTTTCGCTTTTCCTTCATATAAAAGTTCATTCTTCACAATATTCACGGAAGGCCTCCTAACCCGAATGTTGGGAATTTTCAAACTAAGGCAGCGGGGAAGAAGCCGCCTAAAAGCTTCTTCTATGCTAAACCTAAACGTTCAAAGATCAGATCTACATTTTTCAGATGGTAATGATAATCAAAGCAGTCAGCAATTTTTTCCGAAGAAAGACGGGAAGTGATTTTCTCTTCCGCTTCCACAAGCTCACGGAACGGTACTTGCTTTTCCCATGCCTCCATTGCTTTCGGCTGCACTGTGTCATAAGCTTCTTCACGAGTCAGGCCTGTGTCAATCAATGCCAGCAGCACGCGCTGAGAGTAGATCAGCCCCAATGTACGGTCCATGTTGCGCTTCATGTTTTCCGGGAAGACCGTTAAGTTCTTCACGATGTTGGAGAAGCGGTTCAGCATGTAATTCAGCCCAATTGTCGCATCCGGAAGAATAATCCGCTCCGCTGAAGAATGAGAAATATCGCGCTCATGCCATAATGGAACATTTTCGTAAGCTGTCATCATGTAGCCGCGAATGACACGCGCTATACCTGTCATGTTTTCAGAACCGATCGGATTCCGTTTATGCGGCATAGCTGATGAACCTTTTTGCCCTTTCGCAAAAAATTCCTCGACCTCGCGTGTTTCACTCTTTTGCAGTCCGCGAATTTCAACCGCGAATTTCTCAATGCTTGTCGCAATCAAAGCAAGTGTCGCCATATAATCAGCATGGCGGTCACGCTGAAGCGTTTGTGTTGAAATCGGTGCGGCTTTCAGGCCGAGTTTCTCACAAACATACTGCTCTACAAACGGATCAATGTTCGCATATGTGCCGACAGCACCGGAAATCTTACCAACCTCGATGCCTTCCTTCGCTTGTTTAAAGCGTTCCAGGTTGCGTTTCATTTCTTCGTGCCAAAGCGCCAGTTTTAAACCAAATGTTGTAGGCTCTGCGTGTACGCCGTGTGTACGGCCCATCATGACGGTGTATTTATGTTCTTTCGCTTTTTCTTTTATAATGTCAACAAATCTCTCAAGGTCCTTGAGCAGAATGTCATTTGCCTGTTTTAATAAGTAAGAAAGAGCGGTATCTACGACGTCAGTTGACGTTAAGCCGTAATGCACCCATTTTCTTTCTTCGCCCAGTGATTCGGATACAGCGCGCGTAAAAGCAACTACGTCATGGCGCGTGTCCTGTTCGATTTCTAATATGCGGTTGATATCAAATGACGCATTTTCGCGCATCAGCTTTACGTCTTCTTTTGGAATAACGCCAAGCTCCGCCCACGCTTCACAGGCAAGAATTTCAACCTCTAACCATGCTTGAAATCTGTTTTCATCCGTCCAAATCGCGGACATTTCAGGTCTTGAATAACGTTCGATCATTCTGCTTGTCCTCCGTCTCTATTTCTCCATTTATTTGTGATCTCCTGAATCCATTCGTCTTCAGGCTGCTTCATAAAAGTAATATGCCCCATTTTGCGGCCTTTTTTGATTTCATGTTTTCCGTATACATAAAGCTTTGCTTCTTTTAAAAGCTCTGGCTCTTCCTCTGGGATCTTCACTTCATCGCCGAGAAGATTCACCATCATGCCAGGCTTCAGCAGCTCCGTTTTTCCAAGCGGAAGGCCGCAGACCGCTCTGATATGCTGTTCAAACTGGCTTGTTTCGCAAAGATCCAGCGTGTAATGTCCTGAATTGTGCGGTCTTGGCGCCAGTTCATTAACCAAAAGCTCATCGCCCTCTGTCAGGAACATTTCAACAGCAAGCGGTCCGACAAGGTTCAGCTCATCTGCGAGCTTAACGGCCAGCTCATCTGCCTTTTCCTGAATCCTTTCTTCAACCCGTGCAGGCACGATGCTTTGGAACAGAATATTATTGTGGTGAATGTTTTCTGCGGCCGGGAACGTCGAAATTTCTCCGTTTACCGATCTGACAACAATCACGGACAGTTCCATTTTAAAAGAAACCCAGCTTTCGAGAATGCAGGTTCCGTGCTCTAAAAGAGCTGAAGCCTCTTCTATTTGTGCCGTTTCCTTGATGACAAATTGGCCTTTGCCGTCATATCCGCCGCGGCATGTTTTCAGCACTGCGGGAAGCCCCAGCGACTGAACCGCCTCTTTCAGCTCATCCTTTGTTTTGACGATGCGGTAAGGTGCAACTTCACAGCCTGCGGATTGAATCGCTTTTTTCTCTGTTTCACGGTTTTGGGTAATGAGCAGCAGCTCACTTCCTTGCGGGAGATACGCATGACCTTTCAGCCAATGCAGCGCATCATAATCGATGTTTTCAAACTCATACGTGATAATATCGCTGATCTCAGCCAATTTCCGAATCGCTTCACGGTCGTTGTATGAAGCGGTGATTTCAATATCCGCCACCTGCCCGCACGGCGAGTCTTTTACCGGATCGACGACCGCGACTTTATACCCCATTTGTTTTGCGGAGACAGCCATCATTTTTCCAAGCTGTCCGCCGCCGATAATGCCGATGACGGCTCCCGGATAGATGATTTGATTAGACAAGCTGATCACTGCTTTCTAACACTGTTTGTTTTGTATTTTCTCTTCTTTCATCTAACTTTCTGGCCAGATCCTCGTCAAAAGCTGACAAAATTTGCGCCGCTAACAGACCTGCGTTCACAGCGCCCGCTTTTCCGATGGCTGTTGTGGCAACCGGCACGCCTCCAGGCATTTGCACGATGGAAAGAAGTGAATCGAGTCCGTTCAGCGCCTTGGATTGAACCGGAACACCGATGACCGGCAGCGTCGTTTTAGCAGCTGTCATCCCCGGCAGGTGCGCCGCTCCTCCAGCACCGGCGATAATCACCTTGATGCCTCTTTCTCTGGCTGTTTCAGCGTACTCAAACATGAAATCAGGCGTCCGGTGAGCGGAAACCACCTTCTTTTCGTACGGCACTTCAAGTTCTTCAAGTATGTCGCATGCGTTTTTCATTGTCTCCCAATCGGAAGTGCTTCCCATGATGATCCCTACTAGCGGCTGCATTCTGTTCCCACCTTCTAATGCTTTAGTTTTCAGAAAATAAAAAATACCCGGCTTTGTATTGACTTATGAGGAAGCAATACAAACCGGGCATGGTGCATGTATCGGCAGTCGTTCGCTTCTGCGATATATCCATGTCAGTTTTATCGATCACTTTCCTGCATAGTCCGGCAATTTACGGTTGCCGGGTAGAAACTTATGGGCCATATTCCCAAGATTATATGAGGTCGTGTTTTGATTTCATGTTTATCTTAACAACGGACTTGGATAATGTCAACGATATTATCGAACGATACAAAAATTCATTCTTCTAATGTTCGTGTTTTAGATCAATTTCCCTTCAAATACGATTTTTTTTCCGCACGGAACGATATGAATTGACCCATTTTCCATCTTTTCCTTGAAAATCGGTTCTTCCATTCGACGTACAGGCATATATCCTTCTTCTTTCATTTGCTGAAGCACTGCTTCTATCGTTTGCTGTTCTGTCACTTCAAACTTTTTCTTCTTCGGCTTTGCCATTATTCTTTAATTCTCCTCTTCTTCACCGCTTTGACCCAGAAGCCGCCGTGGATCGTTTTTGGTTCATACGCAATAATAAAAGCTTTCGAATCAAGCGTTTTAATCGTATCATACAGCTGCAGCTCATATCTTCTCGGCGTCAAAATCTGCAGGGCCGTGCGGTCGCCTTCAAGCCCGCCGGCCACCCAGTTCGTTACGCCGTAGCCTTTTTCACGAAGCTGCCTTGGAAGATCGAGGTCAAGCTCTTTTGTAATCACATTGACCATAATATAGCCAAGCGCCAGTTTTTCTTCGATTTTCATGCCGACAATAACGCCCAAACCATAGCCGAGTGCGTACGCAATCACGTTTTGAATCTGGTCTAAGTTATCAAGCACAAGGCTCAGCCCTGTCACATAAACCAGAATTTCAATGGTGCTGATACCGGCCGCTAAATACCGCTGGCCTTTCAGTGTTAAAATCATTCTTATCGTAAAAAATGATACATAAACAACATTGATAATCAGAATAATGAGAACCATTGCTAATCCGTTTGATAATAAGGTTTGCATCATTTTATAAAACCTCCTTACTCATTCAACTTACGTAAAGCATTCATATTCTACTAGAGAAATGAACCCTTTACAATCAGCTATGGCCGTCATCGCAGGCAAAATTTTTCGACACACTCTCTTCATCACTCAGCAATAGTTTACCCTCTTTCTGTCCTTTTCAAAATCCAAACAAAAAAGCCTGCTTTTCAGCAGACTCATTTTTCTTTATCTATTGTCACATCTCTTTTTTCATTTTCCGAAGGGACTCATATTCTTTCTCAAGTTCACTCAGCGTATAATCAGCGAGCTGTTCCCCTCTTCCGCGATAAAATTCTGAGAGCATTAATTTGGTTTTTAAAAATTCCTTCTTTTGATAAATCGCCTGACGAAGTAAATGGGCCATGTCCATCATCCTCCACCGCATTTTCCTCATCATACACGGATTAATCCTACAATTCAACTGTGTTTTTTAGATATATTTGTAAAAACTGTGACATCAAAAAAACCGGCCTTTTCAGCCGGTTTTTTTACATTAAAGCGGGATAAGCGATGCCGTAAAATATTCAGAAATAAACGGCCAAGTCACTGCCGCAAACAGCAGCGCAACGGCTAAAACAGCAAACACACAATAGATATAGTCAATCGGTGCCTCGCTTGCCGCCTGATACAGACGCTGTACATATAACGCCATCATAAAGAAGATCGAAAACAGCATTAACACTGTAAAAAGGACAGTCAGCATCGGTACATTCACGATCGCAAATATCATCCAAATGATTGAAACGGCGATCACCGGAACAAGCAATGAGCCAAAACCAGCCGCAGCTTCCTTGAATGATACCTTTTGCTTCATCATATACCGAGACACGGCCCATATGGAGAAGACCATAACAGCAAAAAAAACGAGCATATACACAAGAACAACAAAAAATCCGTCATAAAACGCGTGATGGCGCTCTCCAAAACCAAGCGGCCTGTTCCAGCTCGCCTTTAACTGAAACCAGTTTCCGATTGAAAAAACGATACTGAATATGAGCATTGAAATAAGACCATATTTATAATGAGAGAAACCATCTGCCACAACAGTTTTCGCCGGAGACTTTAATATTGAAAAAGCAAAGCCGCAATATCTGTTAATGGCTGCCCAAACAGAGGATAGCTTTTCTTTCACAGACGATTCTACGCGTTCCTTATGTTGTTTCTGCTTTTGTTTCTGCTTTTGCTTGCTTTGGCGGCTGGCTTTTCTGGACATCCGCGAAAGCGGCTCTTCATCTATTCCTTCATTCTGGTTAACTTCTTCTTCAAACGTTTCTTTTCTTTCTTCCGTCATGTTAGCAACTCCTATCAAAAATATACGGCGGAATACCATTCAGTAAGAAAATAAAACACTTATATAAGGTACCGAAGCCTTCCTGAACAGTCAAGTCATTTCCATTTAAGTAAACAATGGCGGCACATCTACATGACGGTATATGATATGAAATGGTTTTGCCTTTCGCACAAAATAAAAAACCAGCCGCAACATCGCAGCTGGTTTTCATTCATTATTTCAAGAAAATAAAGTAAAGAATAAATACAACAAACAGTCCGTACATGATCGGATGAACCTCTTTGGCTTTTCCTTTGCACACCATTGTAATCGGATAGAAAATAAATCCGATGGCAATCCCGGTCGCAATGCTGTACGTTAACGGCATCATGATCATTGTAAGGAAAGCGGGAACCGCCACTTCGAACTTATCCCAAGCGATTTTGCCAAGCGGCGCTACCATTAGTGCACCGACAATGATCAGTGCCGGAGCTGTTACATTTGACGTAACGACTGATAGAAGCGGCGAGAAAAACATAGCGAGCAAAAAGAGAAACCCAGTTACAATTGCCGCAAATCCGGAACGAGCGCCCGCAGCAACACCCGAGCTTGATTCCACATAAGACGTTGTCGTAGACGTCCCAAGCACGGAGCCGATAACGATGGAAGTTGAGTCAGCTAAAAGCGCACGGCCCGCACGCGGCAATTTGTTTTCCTTCATTAAACCAGCCTGTGTTGCCACAGCAACCAGTGTACCAGCCGTATCAAAAAATCCGACAAACAAGAATGTTAAAATGACGATCAGCATTTGCACAGAGAAAATATCCGGCAAGTGAATCCAAGCTTGTCCAAAGGTCGATTCCAGGCTCGGCACACTTCCGACGATTTGAGACGGAACCGGAACCAAACCGAAAATCATCCCGGCAATCGCCGTTAACAGCATCCCGATAAACACGCCAGCGTTGACGCGAAGCACCATCAAAATAACCGTTACGATGACACCGAAAATCGTTAACAGCACAGGACCGCTGTGAATGTTTCCGATTGTGACAAGGGTTGAAGGATTCGATGCAATAATTCCTGAGCCCTGCAAGCCGACAAATGTAATAAATAGGCCAATCCCCGCTCCGACTGCCAATTTCAGCTCAGGCGGAATGGCGTTAATGATTTTTTCACGAAAACCTGTTAAAGAAAGAGCAACAAAGATCAGTCCTGAAATGAAAACACCAGACAAAGCGGCCTGCCAGGAAATCCCCATACCGAGAACGACAGAAAACGCAAAAAACGCGTTCAGCCCCATACCGGGCGCAATGGCAATCGGATATCTCGCAATCAGTCCCATTAAGATACAGCCTGCTGCAGACGCCAAAGCTGTCGCCGTAAAGACCGCGCCTTGATCTATTCTCAATGCTTCCGGAAAATCTTTTACACTTTCCAAAGCAAGCGTAATCGGATTGACGAACAGGATATACGCCATGGATAAAAAGGTCGTTAATCCGCCGATGATTTCGTTGCGATAGCTGGTACCCAGCTCATCAAACTGAAAAAACTTTTTCAAGCTATATGACTCCCTTCACTCTTTGCTATTTATCCTGCCCTGAAATCGCCAAATAAAAAACGCCCCAATACATTTTGGGACGCTTGACTACAGACGGATTTCAGTTTGAATAAATAAACCTGTTTTATTTATATCAAACGAAAGAAATGTTTACGTAGTCAAGCCATTTACGGTAGCTTGGTAGAAACTTGCGAGCCATATCCCCGCGATTATACGAATTCATCTTATTTGATTTCTGAGTCTATTGTACCAACTTCGATTTGAAAAAACAATATAAAAAACGAACAATAGTCGGTTAAAAATCGATTTTGTTCGTAATAAACAAAAAAAACCATCTTCTCGGCATAATTGCCAAAGAAAATGGTTTTCGCTAATTTTACTTATTCCCACTCAATCGTCGCAGGCGGCTTACTTGTAATATCGTACACCACGCGGTTGATATGCTTTACTTCGTTTACGATACGTGTAGAAATCACTTCAAGCACATCCCATGGGATACGCGCCCAGTCAGAAGTCATGCCGTCAATTGATGTAACGGCGCGAATTCCGATTGTGTAATCATATGTTCTCGCGTCACCCATAACACCAACACTGCGAATGTCAGGAAGAACAGTGAAGTATTGCCAGATATCACGCTCTAAACCATGATTAGCAACCTCTTCACGGAGAATCGCATCTGATTCACGAACGATTTCCAGTTTTTCTTCTGTTACTTCGCCAAGAACGCGGATGCCGAGTCCCGGTCCTGGGAACGGCTGGCGCCACACGATTTCATCCGGAATGCCGAGCTCTGTGCCAAGCGCGCGCACTTCGTCTTTGAAGAGCGTGTTTAACGGCTCGATCAGCTCAAACTGCATGTCTTCAGGAAGCCCGCCGACATTGTGGTGAGATTTGATCGTTTGCGCCGTTGCTGTACCGCTCTCGATGATATCTGTGTAAAGCGTACCTTGTGCAAGGTAGTCGATGCCTTTGAGCTTGTCCGCTTCATCATCGAATACGTAAATGAATTCATTACCGATGATTTTGCGTTTTTGCTCAGGATCAGAAACGCCTTTTAGCTTATTTAAGAATCTGTCTTTTGCGTCTACTTTAATCACGTTCATGTTAAAGCCTTCGCTGAATGTTTTCATAACGCCTTCAGCCTCGCCTTTACGGAGCAGGCCATGGTCTACAAAGATACAAGTCAGCTGGTCGCCGATCGCTTTATGAATCAAAACAGCAACAACAGAAGAATCAACGCCGCCGCTAAGCGCGCAAAGAACCTGTTTGTCTCCGACCGTTTCACGGATTTTTTGCATTTCGATTTCGATAAAGTTCTCCATTGACCATTCGCCTTCGCATTCGCAAACGCCGAATACAAAGTTTTTCAGAAGGTCATTGCCGTATTCAGAATGGCGCACTTCCGGGTGGAACTGAACACCGTACCATTTTTTATCCGCTTTGCTCATTGCTGAGTTCGGGCAGTGATGGCTCGTCGCATCAACAGTGAAACCTTCAGGCACTTCTACAACCAAGTCACCGTGGCTCATCCAAACCACTTGTTCATTCGGAAGATCTTTGAACAAATCAGGTGTTCCTTCGATGTGGATGTTCGCTTTGCCGTATTCACGCTGGCTGGCAGCTTCTACTTTACCTCCAAGGTAATGAGTCATCAGCTGCATGCCGTAGCAAATCCCCAATACAGGAACATCTAATTCGAAGATTTTCTCGTCACAGCGGAAAGAGCCTTCATCATATACACTGTTCGGACCGCCGGATAAAATAATTCCTTTTGGATTCATTTCTTTAATTTCTTCAGCCGTCAATGTATGCGGATGCAGCTCACTGTATACACCAAATTCACGGATGCGGCGTGTAATCAGCTGATTGTACTGACTGCCGAAATCAAGGACAAGAATCATTTCATTCACTAACTTTGTCATGGTTGTCACCTAATCTCCTCTAAGTTTTTTGACACAGAAAAAAACGAGGACAGATATGAAACATGCTCCGCCCTCTTTGGCAAGGCCGTTTGCCGGAGTCAGGCAACTCGCTCCCAGACTCCGATAATATTCACTAATTCTAACAACACGTCGATAAGCGGTCAAGACCATCTTCTTTTAATTAAATTTTCCCATAACTCTCTAGATTCATTCCAAAGCTTTGCCGAATCGTCATTTCTGTACAGCACCCGTTCATAGTTTGCTGTCAGCTTTAACATGTCTTCAGAATGATATGTTTCGTTGATTCGTTTTGCATACTCCCGCAGCGTTTCGCTGTCACGTTTAGGCAGGCCTCTTCTTTTCATCTGTTTCAGGAGCGCGCCGTATGCCTCAAAAAACACATGCTGATCACTGCGGTGCTTCAATTTTCTCACTGTGAAAACAGGAAGCCATAACGAACGGAAAACATAAAGCAAAACCGCTGTCAAAAGAACCGCAGCCATGGCGGCATACCAGCCTGCTCCAACGCTTGCATGCGCAGACGGCGTTTTTTTGGAAACGGCAGGCTCACGTTTTTCCTTTTGTTTTTGCTCTTTCTCCGGCTGTTTTCTCTTTTCTTTCTGTTCCTCTTTTGCTTTCTCAGGCGAACTGCTGCTTTCGCTGCCGGAATCCTTTGTATCGGAGGAAGCAAACTCAGCCGGATTTGTGAACCCTTTTGTCGGCTCAAAAGTGACCCATCCCTGCTCTGGAAAATACACCTCTACCCAGGAATGGGCGTTGTTATTTGTCACTTCATAGATGCTGCCGTTTTTGTTCCCCGCTTCTTTATATTCACCAGACGTATATCCTTTTACCCAGCGTGCCGGAATGCCGGCCGAACGCAGGAGCACCACCATCGAGGACGAAAAGTTATCACAATAGCCCATCTTTGTTTCAAACAGAAATTGATCCACATAATCTTCATCATCTTTAGGGATGGTGACGTTTTCTGTTTCATAGGTGAACTCGTTTGATCCTAAATAGTCCTCAACAGCTTTGACCTTATCAAACATATTATCGTGATCCTGAGTCAGCTTGATCGCTAGCGTTCTCACCCGCTCAGGCAGAGTATCCGGCAGCTGCATATAGCGGTCGCTGAATGTGTACTCCTCACTGTTTTGTCTCACTTTCACCTTTTTCAGCTCATCCTGTTTATAGACCGGGGAGTTGTACGTCACTGTATAACTGCCCATGTTCCGAATATCACCGGTCTGCTCACTGATCGGAGAAATTTGTTCAGTGTTCCCGTTCATTTCAAGCGAGACAGCCTGCTTAGGCTTAATACTTTGCGCACCAATCGGATACATTACATGGTTATATCCGTAACGCTCATCGACCTTCACGCGTACAGTGTTCTGCTCTGTGGAAACCTTATGATCAAACCACAGATTTTCAACGTTGCCTCCGCTAAGCTGATACGACATGCCCGTGTCTGTTTCAATCCAGCCTTTTCCCGTATACGTATCCTTTGTTTCCACGCGGAAATATGTGCGCTCTTTTCCCTGCCACATGAAAACAGGGGTAGCGTCCTGCTGAAACGGACCGCCGAGCGATTCATCGTGATTCCCGTATCCGATTTTGCTTTCTCCTGCCGGCACACGATCATGATTGGTGACTTTTTTGAGAAAAGGAACGGGATCCGGCCAATTCGGATCTGATTTCGGCGCGGCAAGCCCAAATCCCACCGCGGCCAAAATCAGCACAGACAGGGGGAGAAACCATTTCAGAACAGCCGCTTTCGGTAACGTTATTCGTTCCATCAGCTTAATGCGTTCCAAATACAGAAGGCCCAGCATAAAGAAGCCAATCAGCACGATACGGATAACAGCGTAAGCGGCGTCATAAGGCGTAAATGTATCAAGAATCGTAATATACGCCACTGTCATCATAAAGAAAAATAATATCCTCCTCTGGTAAATCACCCAGTAATGAAGGAGATAGACCAGCAGCCACAGCAGCACAAAAAACAGCAGGGTCCGAAAAGAAGGAATCATATTATCCCATTGTCCTGTCTGAATAAACGTGATATTCAAATAGACATCCTGTAAAAAAGAGCTGACCCAGCTTAAGTCAAAAATAGACCCTTGGTAAAACAGAATGTGTATCGAAATGAATGTAAATAAGACACAAAAAGGAACGGTGACAAACCACCTCATCCTGAAAAAAGTCAGCAGAAACGTCAAGCCGATAAAGACAATAAAAAAGCCTGTATGCTTCGTGTCTGTAAAATGGTCCAGCGGCCTGAGCCACTCCCACAGCAATAAAAAAGCCAGAAAATAAAATAACAGCAAGCTCAAACGGCTTCCCTTCTGGTCATCAAGCGGCATGTACACCGTCACCTCTCTTTCTAAACAACACGCGAAGCTCGGCCGCCTCTCATGATTTGAACTCTGATTTGGTGTTTCAGCATGCGTTCGATCATCATATGCTCACCTTGGGAAAGATCGGCGTCTTTCTCTTTTGCCAGTATAATGGTAACCGGACCGATCCCTGCTTCTGACGTTTTCATCAAATCCTCCGTGATCTGTCCCGTGACAATCACTTTATCAGCCTGGCGAACAGACGGCTTCCCAAGCTCCTCAGCCGCAAAACGGCTTACGCGGTCAGCAGCATCACAATCACAAACGGCTAAGTGATGGAGCATGTGTTTAAAATGCCGCTCTCCCTCCTGAATCGGAAAAATGGACCTTTCCTTTCCGACTGAAGCCAGACCTGCTCCTGCGCCATTTTTCAAAACAGAATGAAGAATCGAAGCTGTCACGGAAACGACCTCTTCGAATGCGTCAGAGCTAAAACGGTCCATCAGAAGAAACAGGTTTTTGCTTCTCGACGGTTCAAATTCCTTCGTCATCAGCTGGCTCCGTCTCGCCGAAGTCTTCCAGTCTAACGCCGCAAAACGGTCACCCGGCTGATAGTTCCTTACACTCGCTGCGACAGAAGAATGGTGCTGATGAACAGGTGATGCCCCGCTTACGCCATCTTCCTGATATCGCTCATTCAGCTGATATTGAAGAGGCTGAAAGAACGGGTAAACAAACACCGCATCGTCTGCCCCATAAAACGCCGTTTTTTCAATCAGTCCGAGGACATCCCCGGTCCGCACCCTGACGGCATGAAAATGATGCTCTCCACGCGGTACTGGCGTTATTTGATATGACATCGTGATGCTCCGTTTGAACCACGGGAATACCAGCTGTTTGGCCAAAGCTTCATCTCCGTTTAATGGCTCTAACCCTGACGGCAGACAATCTTCAATTACCATATACATCAGGGGAAACGGCAGTTTTCTTTTAAGCGTAATCGAAGCTTCCAGCCTGTCTCCCGCATGCAATTGCGTTTTGACGATATGCCGCGACACCTGAAAGGAGCGGAGCGGGTACATCGCCAGCAGCCCGGCGTATACAACAAAAGGGAGACATGCATAAAACAAAAACCAGCTGACAAAGCCGCCCTGAAACATTGCATAAGAGAAAACAGCACCCGTCAATAACGTTAATACGAGCAGTTTCCACCCGTACATCAACCATTGAAATTTCTTTTTCATCAGCGGACCGACGACCTTTGAACCGGAACTTTCACGCCAGACATGATCTCCCGTATGATTGTTTCTGCCTGGATCCCTTCAAATTTTGCTTCCGGCTGCAGGAGCATCCGGTGCGGCAGTGTATAAGGGGCAAGATATTGAATATCATCCGGAATGACATAATCGCGGTCATGAAGCAGCGCAAATGCCTGGGCCGCTTTCATAAGAGCGATGGATCCGCGCGGACTGACGCCTAAGTGAACAGAGGCATGCTGTCTCGTCTTTTGCACGATTTCGACAATATATTCCTTCATGCTGTCATCAGCACGGACATCCTGCACTTCTCTCTGCAGGCGGATGAAATCTTCTTTTGAAATCACAGGCTCGAGTGTCTCAATCGGATGGCTTTTTTCCTGAAGAGATAAGACATCCAATTCCTCTTCAAAGGACGGATAGCCCATGCGAAGTTTAAATAAAAAACGGTCAAGCTGGGCTTCCGGCAAAGGATATGTCCCTTCATATTCCACAGGGTTTTGCGTTGCCATAACAAAAAATGGAGCGGCAAGCGGCATTGTGTTGCCATCTACCGTGACGCTTCCCTCTTCCATCGCTTCAAGCAAGGCAGACTGTGTTTTAGGGGATGTTCGGTTGATTTCGTCAGCCAGCACGATATTCCCCATAATCGGGCCCGGCCGGTATTCGAACTCCATTGTTTTCGCATTATAAATAGAAACACCCGTTACATCAGAGGGCAGCAAATCCGGTGTGAATTGAATTCGTTTAAAATCTGCGCCGATCGATTTCGCCAGAGCGCGAACCATCATCGTTTTCCCTACGCCCGGCACATCCTCAAGCAGCACATGTCCTTTGGCAAGAATAGCTGCTAAGCTGAGTTTTGCGATGTCCCGTTTTCCAACCATTACTTTATCAATATGTTCAACTGCTTTTCCCAGCAAAGGATGCAGGTCTTCTTGGTATGACATTCTCTTCCTCCTAGTCATCTACAAAAATCATCATATAGTAACCTAACTTTACCACAAAAAACGACCTGTATAAAAAAACGATTCTAGCAAATTACTGCCAATACATACAGAGCATTCAAACAAAAAAGCCTCCCATGACAGGAAGCTCTCATTACCCAGTTATTTGTTTTGCAAAGGCTCCATATGAACATGCGAATAATCAATCGCATGCTCCTCCTTCATTCTCCGCTCAATTTCATTCGCAATATCATGGCTTTCTGTAATATTTAACTCTGATGACACTTCAACCACTACATCTACGTGCACAGAGCTGCCCAAATATCTCGCCTTGATGTCTTTTAACCGGCTGACACCGGAGATTTTTTCGATCGTCTGTTTATAATCGGACATGTCCTTTACGTCAAAGCCATCAGTCAATGAATGCGATGATTCCTTAAAAATATCCCATGCCGTTTTGCAAATGAGAAGGCCGATGACAAATGCAGTCACCGTATCAATCCATGCAAGATGGAATTGCGCGGCCAAAATACCGATAAACGTGCCGACACTGACGAATGCGTCCGATTTATTATCAGCCGCCGCCGCAAGCAGCGCTTGGCTGTTCACCTTTTTGGCAAGCCTTTTGTTGTACTGATAGACAATCAGCATCATGACTGCCCCGCCTGCAGCCGTCCAAGCCGCAATCATATCCGGTGTTTCTTCTTTCACAGAAAAAATAGATTCACCGGCGCTGAAAAGCACTTGCAGGCCGACAACCATCATAATAAACGATGCGATAAGTGATGCAATTGTTTCCGCCCGAAAGTGGCCGTATGGATGATCTTCGTCAGGAGGCTTTTGAGAGATGCGGAGACCGATCAGCACAGCAACAGAAGCAATAATGTCTGTTGTGTTATTTAGCCCGTCTGCCGTAAGAGCTTCCGAGTGAAATACATAGCCGATGATCAGCTTAATCGCGGACAGCACAAGATACGCGGCAATACTGACCAGCGCCCCGGATTCTCCCTTTTTCAGTTCATCATATCTCTCCATAAAAAACCTCCTCTCCGCTCATGTTTTCCTATCATTATGATACAAAGCTGACCCGCAGTGGGTCTATAGAAACATGATTCACTCACCACAGAAAAATAGTGACGATAGAACATTTTTTACCCAATACAAATTATTTTCATTTGTAAAAAGTGTTTCAAATCCAATGATACCAATACTTCTAGCCATCCAACACTTTTTCAAAAATATAACAAATCAAAAAAACGGATAATTGACGGAAAATTTTTTCTTTTATTTCGAACATATTCACTCCAAAAACAGCAAACAAAACCCTACAAATTTGAAATAAACTGTTATATTTTCTGACATAAATTTTCGACAAAATGTATATTTATGTTACAGTTTCAATTATCATAATATTCAGTAACAACTCTAATTTTCAAGGAGGTAACATATGAACCAGTCTCAATCAGGATTAAAAAAAGAATTAAAGACCCGACATATGACGATGATTTCTATCGCCGGCGTCATCGGAGCCGGATTATTTGTTGGCAGCGGTTCAGTCATTCACTCGACCGGGCCCGGTGCCATTGTCTCTTATGCATTAGCCGGATTATTGGTCATCTTTATCATGCGAATGCTTGGTGAAATGTCGGCTGTAAACCCGACAAGCGGATCATTCTCCCAATACGCTCATGACGCTATCGGACCGTGGGCAGGATTTGCAATCGGCTGGCTCTACTGGTTTTTCTGGGTTATTGTTATCGCTATTGAAGCAATCGCGGGAGCAGGCATTATCCAATACTGGTTCCACGATATTCCGCTGTGGATGACGAGCTTAATTTTGACGATTTTACTCACACTGACAAACATCTACTCTGTTAAATCATTTGGTGAGTTTGAATATTGGTTCTCCCTCATTAAAGTTGTTACAATCATCGCATTCTTAATCGTTGGTTTTGCATTTATTTTTGGCTTCGCCCCAGGCAGTGATCCAGTCGGTTTCGCAAATATCACGGGCCAAGGCGGATTTTTCCCGGAAGGCATAGGCTCTGTATTACTCGGAATTGTTGTCGTGATCTTCTCCTTTATGGGAACGGAAATTGTTGCGATTGCTGCCGGTGAAACATCAAACCCGGTCCAATCCGTAACCAAAGCGACTCGATCCGTTGTATGGCGCATCATTGTCTTTTACGTTGGTTCAATCGCCGTTGTCGTTGCGCTTCTGCCTTGGAACTCAGCGAATATTTTAGAAAGCCCTTTCGTCGCTGTTCTCGAACATATTGGAGTGCCGGCAGCCGCGCAAATTATGAACTTTATCGTCCTCACAGCTGTACTTTCTTGCCTGAATTCAGGTTTGTACACCACATCCAGAATGCTGTATTCACTCGCAGAAAGAAACGAAGCGCCGCGCCGCTTTATGAAACTGAGCAAAAAAGGAGTTCCCGTACAAGCAATTGTCGCCGGAACATTTTTCTCTTATATCGCGGTCGTAATGAATTACTTTTCACCTGACACCGTCTTTTTATTTTTAGTCAACTCATCAGGCGCAATCGCCCTGCTCGTTTATCTTGTTATCGCTGTTTCCCAGCTGAGAATGAGAAAAAGCCTCGAAAAAACAAACCCGGAAGCATTGAAAATCAAGATGTGGTTCTTCCCGTTCTTAACCTACCTGACCATTATTGCCATCTGCGGTATTTTAGTATCCATGGCATTTATTGAATCTATGAGAGATGAACTGCTGCTGACAGGCTTTATCACAGGCATTGTATTGCTTTCTTATCTTGTGTTCAGAAAACGCAAGGTGACTGAAAAAGCATCAGCCAAACCGGTCACTCAGCAGCAGCCCGATATCCTGCCTTAACGGCAGGATTTTTTTGTCACCTTCACGTCCTTAATGTCATTAACTATAGTACCAATTAGGGAATATTTAGATAAGGACAGATGAAAATGACACTTGAAAAATTTGCGGATGCTCTCCCAATCCCAGATACACTAAAGCCGGTACAGCAGTCAAAAGATAGCACATACTACGAAGTAACCATGGAGGAATGCTACCATCAGCTTCACCGCGATCTCCCTCCAACCCGCTTGTGGGGCTATAACGGTTTATTCCCCGGTCCCACCATTAAGGCCAAAAGAAATGAAAACGTTTATGTGAAATGGATGAATAACCTTCCTTCAGAGCATTTTCTTCCAATTGATCACACCATTCATCACAGTGACAGCCAGCATGCCGAACCCGAGGTGAAAACCGTCGTTCATTTACACGGCGGCGTCACTCCAGATGACAGCGACGGTTATCCTGAGGCCTGGTTTTCTAAAGACTTTGAACAAACAGGCCCTTATTTTAAACGAGAGGTTTACCATTATCCAAATCAGCAGCGCGGAGCTATTTTATGGTATCACGATCATGCTATGGCGCTCACGAGGCTGAATGTGTATGCCGGGCTCATCGGTGCTTATATCATCCATGAACCAAAGGAAAAACGTCTAAAGCTCCCATCAGGTGAATACGATTTGCCGCTTTTGATCACGGACCGTACGATTAATGAAGATGGCTCTTTATTTTATCCGAGCGGACCGGAAAACCCTTCACCGTCACTGCCTAATCCGTCAATCGTTCCAGCCTTTTGCGGAGATACGATTCTCGTCAACGGGAAGGCATGGCCATACATGGAGGTAGAACCGAGAAAATACCGCTTCCGCGTCATCAATGCCTCTAATACGAGAACATATAACCTATCACTTGATAATGGCGGAGAATTTATCCAGATCGGTTCTGATGGCGGACTTTTGCCGCGCTCCGTCAAGCTAAACTCCTTCAGTATTGCGCCGGCTGAGCGCTTTGATATTCTCATTGACTTCGCCGCGTTTGAAGGACAATCGATCATTTTAGCAAACAGCGAGGGCTGCGGCGGTGACGTTAATCCAGAAACAGACGCAAACATCATGCAATTCAGAGTCACAAAACCGTTAGCCCAAAAAGACGAGAGCAGAAAACCAAAATACCTGGCATCTTACCCTTCGGTACAGCACGAAAGAATACAAAACCTCCGAACATTGAAGCTGGCAGGCACTCAAGACCAATACGGCAGACCCGTCCTTCTTCTTAACAACAAACGCTGGCACGATCCTGTCACTGAAGCACCGAAAGCCGGTTCTACCGAAATATGGTCGATTATCAACCCGACTCGCGGAACACATCCGATCCATCTTCATTTGGTCTCCTTCCGTGTATTGGACCGGCGCCCATTTGATACAGCCCGTTTTGAAGAGCGCGGAGAACTGGCCTACACCGGACCCGCCGTTCCGCCGCCACCAAGTGAAAAAGGCTGGAAAGACACGGTTCAGTCCCACGCCGGTGAAGTTCTGAGAATCGCCGTAACATTCGGGCCATACACTGGGCGGTACGTATGGCATTGCCACATTCTTGAGCATGAAGACTATGACATGATGAGACCGATGGATGTGATTGACCCCCATAAATAAGTCCCATAAAACTTGCCTGCTGCAGGCAGGTTTTTTTATCTATGAAACTTTTTTCTTCCATAAATCGTATAACTTAGAAACAGCGAAGAAAGGAGCTGCTTTTTATGCTGGCAAACGATCTTAAAAATAAAACAAATCAATACATTTCAATTTATGACGAATTAAAATCAAAATTAAGGTGGAAAGTTGCTCATAATCAGATATTAATGCTCATCTCATCTGCATATATTGTGAATAAAAGAGATTTTGATTTTCAGCGCTTTTATGATTTGAGCAGCTATATAAAATCAAACATCGGCAGCTTTTCAACACTCAATTCTCACCACCGCTTTACTGTCGCTTCAATTCTGGATATTCATTTTCAGCATGAGGCGAAGCAAGCGTTTCTTACTTTCATCGATGTGTACAGCCAAATGGTGAAGCTTGGATATAAACGGGATATTTTCACGTACCTTTCCGCTCTGATCATGCTCACCGGCAAGACCGAAACGATAAACCAAAGAGAACAGATGAACATGGGGCTCTCTGTTTATCAGCAGATGAAGAAAAATCACTATTTCCTCACTTCAACTCAAAATGTTCCGCTTGCCGTATTGCTTGCCCAAAACGAAAATAGTTTGCGGGCGCTGAACAAGGCAGAAACATGTTATCAGCTGCTGTCCGCTAATGGCTTTAAAAAAGGCCAATACTTACAACACGTCAGCCATATTCTTGCCCTGCAAAGTGAAAAAGACCCTGAAACCCTTGTTTTCCAATGCAAACTGATCTTTCAATCCATTACTGAATCTCATAAAAAGCCAAAAGATTTTCATTATCCCGATCTCGCCCTTCTCACATTCTTGGAAGAGCCGGACATCAAAACCGTTTTAGGCATCACTCATGAGCTGAACCAAGAAAAAGCATTTAAATGGGAAAAGGATATGAACTTCAAAATTGCTGTCAGCTTATATCTCAGCGAGTATATGGAGAAAAATCTGCTGATGGAATCAGGCCTATACACAGCAATTGAAACGGCCATCCAAGCACAGCAGGCAGCCGCGACAGCTGTGATCATCAGTTCATCAGCCATTCATTCACATGACGGAAACTAAAGGAGGAGAAAACATGCCATATATCACATTAGAAGATCAGACCCGCCTATACTACGAAACTCACGGGAGCGGGACACCGATCCTATTTATACACGGCGTGCTTATGAGCGGACAATTTTTCCACAAACAACTTTCAGCGCTATCTGCCAATTATCAATGTATTCGTCTCGACCTTAGAGGGCACGGCGAATCCGACAAAGTTCTTCATGGACACACCATTTCCCAATACGCCCGTGATATCAAGGAATTTATGTGTGCGATGGAGCTTGATCCTGCCGTCCTTGTCGGCTGGTCAATGGGCGCTTTCGTGGTATGGGATTATATCAATCAATTTGGGAATGATAACATACGAGCCGCTGTTATCGTCGATCAATCGGCTTCTGACTACCAATGGGACGGCTGGGGACACGGCCCGTTTGACTTTGACGGCTTGAAAACAGCGATGCACGCTATTCAAACTGAGCCGCTTCCATTCTACAAAAGCTTCATCAATAATATGTTCGCAGAGCCGCCAGCATCAACAGAAACAGAATGGATGCTTGCCGAAATTCTGAAACAGCCAGCAGCCATTTCAAGTACGATTTTATTTAATCAAACGGCAGCTGATTATCGCGAAACCATTCAAAACGTTCATGTGCCGACATTGTTATGCTTCGGAGAAGACCGCAAATTTTTCTCAATAGAAGCCGGAGAACACCTGCGTGAACATATTCCAAACGCAAAGCTCGTTACATTTTCGAAGAGCAGCCATTGCCCGTTTTTAGAAGAACCGGATGCTTTCAACAGCACGCTCCTGTCCTTTTTAGATGAGCAGATTGGAAAGTCATAAAGAAAAAGGAATTAGGAGATTAGGGCAAAGTATGAGACAATAAGAAATGTGCAGTAAAATACATGAGGGAAGAAGTGACTTTATGTCTTACTATAACAAACGAAATCAAGAACCGCTGCCAAAGGAAGATGTGAGTACTTGGGAATGCACAAAAGAAGACTGCAACGGCTGGACCAGAAAAAACTTCGCCAGCAGTGACACGCCATTGTGCCCTTTGTGCGGAAGTAAAATGGTCGACGGCATCCGTTCATTAGTGAATCTCCAAAACAACAGCCAAACGAAAACAAGTTAGCTCTTCCCTTTTTTAAAAGCAGTCTCTATCAGCAAACAATCCTCGATCAGAGATACGAATTTTATATCCAATAGCACGGCCTCCCGATTTGACGAGAGGCCGAGATAATGAAGCCCAAAACTGTAAACGTTTCGGGCTTTTTCACTTTCCGTTATGGTATAATATGGATATGAGGGGTGATGATGTGATCAAAAACCAACAGCAGGCTGACCTGAAGAAACGAGCTTCTGTCAAAAAGTTGAATTTGGCTATAAACTCATGTGCGGAACTTATGAATTGGTCAATACCGATCATTCGTTTCTTTAAATGGCTCGGATCATTTGCCCTGCACCTCGTCCATTAAAAAAATCACTCAGCATTTGCTGAGTGATTTTTTCAGTTGATGACAGAAAAGCTGTTGATGATGCCATTCGGATTTTCCCATACTTTTTTGAACGTCTTCGTATCAAGGTCATAAGAATAAATTGTCCGAACCTTGGCTTCACGCCCTGTTTCGTCCTTCAGCTTTTTAGCCCCTTTGGCTTCGGCAAGGAAATAAATCTTCTTTCCGTCCTTGGAGAACTGCGGCTGCGCGTCAATTAACAGCTTAAATGTTTTCTGATTTGAAATGATTTTTTCATAGGTTTTCGTGTCTGCATTCAGCATTTGAATAGAAGCCGTTTGCTCCGTGCCTTTTTGTGTATATGACGTAAACAGAATACGTTTATCGTCATCAGAAACAGCAATGTCACTGATAAACTGCTCCAGGCTCTTAAGCTCATGAAGGCCGCTTTCATGACCGGCCGAAAAATGAATCTTTGTCGGTTCAGGATCGATTCCCTTCTCATTGGCTTCATCCGTTTTTTTGTAATCTTCTTCTACAGAATAATGAAGCAATGCAAATGAATCTGTTTTTTGGTTATAAAAGAAGCTGCTGACGCTGTCATCCTGGTCATTAGCGGCAGGATACAGGTTTTTGTACTTCTTCGTCTTCAAATCAAAGGATGCGATACGAAAATTGCTTTCGTCCGCTTTCCCTAAACGAAAATAGATTTTTGAGCGATCCTTTGATAAAAACAAGCTGTCCGCGCTTTCCGGACCTTTATAAAGCATAGTTTTCTTATCAGACTTAAGATCAAGCTTAAAAAGCCTCATCTCATTTTGATCGTTATTGCTTGTATAATAGAGCGCCTGCTGCTCTTGGTCCAAGGCAAATGCCGGATAGCTGGTCAGCTTCGCCTCGTGGATCACCTTATCATTTTCATAATACTTCGTCAGAAGATCGGTATCGGTAATCGAAACCAGAAGCTTCTCACTGTTCTCCGTGTTCACGGAAACATCGGCGGCACTCTCACTGCCTTTATCTTTAAAAGAATAAAACATAAAACCTGCAGCTGCCGCCAAAACAACGACGATTGCCAATAAAACGATTCCTTTTTTCATCTCTTATCTCCACCAATAGAAAAAGCAAGAATGCGACTTCTTGCTTTACAGATTTAAACTATGTATTAATAGCTGTAATGTCCCGCTACTTTTCCTTTGCTTAATGGGTATCCCAGCGCTTTAAACGCTTTAGGGCTTACATCCAGCACTGCATGAGGCATTCTGCCAACATCATTTTTATAAACCGTAATCACCTTTTTAGGCTTCGCTTTAGCATAAGCTCTGATTTTTGTCCCATTTCTAGGTACGTCAAATCCGATCTTTGTCGCACAGTCCCAATGTCCAAGTTTTTTACCTGAAGAGCCTTTTTTCCCAACTCCGTTATACCAAGTAATATTTCCGTTCACATGTTTTGCACTGGCATCTGCTGAAAAACTGAAAGCTCCCAAAGTACTTCCTACTAAGATAAAAGCGGCTAAAATGACTTTCTTCAACATTTCGTCCCCCTGTTTGTTAACATCTAGGAAAAATTATACACGATCAACCAGGGATTTTTTATTTCAATATCCTTACAGTAATGTTACAAAGTCGAAAAAATCCCCTCTGCTAAAATAAACCATGGAAGATTATCCTATTATAATTGCAGCATTAGCGTTATAATTGTTGATAGAGTAGTTGTCGCATTCAATATGAACGAACCATTACCGTATTGTTCAAGCCAAATTCATAGTTATGTAAACCAATCATACTCTCTCATCATAAAGAAAAAAGAGTGTGCGAGACTCTTTTTTCTTCAAAGTTTCTTATTTCAAAAAACGTAGATTATATTATATATAAGTTTTATCTTTTTTTGGTTTTAAAAAATGGCGATTTTGTGAACAGTTCATATTGATCGGTGCGGAATTACTCATATCAAAAGATATAGGAGTGGTAATCCATGAAGGCAGCTAGATGGCATAACCAAAAGGATATCCGTATTGAAAATATTGAAGAGCCAAAAGCGGAACCGGGAAAAGTCAAGATCAAAGTCAAATGGTGCGGCATCTGCGGCAGTGATTTACACGAGTATTTAGGAGGCCCGATCTTTATCCCGGTGGACAAACCCCATCCTTTAACAAAAGAAACAGCACCTGTCACAATGGGGCATGAATTCTCCGGTGAAGTTGTTGAAGTCGGGGAAGGCGTTGAAAACTATAAAGTCGGAGACCGAGTCGTTGTGGAACCGATTTTTGCAACACACGGACATCAGGGTGCGTACAACCTTGATGAACAAATGGGATTCCTCGGCTTAGCCGGAGGCGGCGGCGGATTCTCTGAATACGTTTCTGTAGATGAAGAGCTGTTATTCAAACTTCCTGAGGAATTATCATATGAACAAGGCGCACTCGTTGAACCTTCTGCGGTCGCTTTATACGCTGTCCGCTCAAGCAAAATCAAAGCCGGTGACAAAGCGGCTGTATTCGGCTGCGGCCCGATCGGACTTCTTGTCATTGAAGCGCTGAAAGCTGCGGGTGCTACTGAAATTTATGCTGTTGAGCTCTCACCTGAGCGCCAGCAAAAAGCTGAGGAGCTCGGCGCCATTATTGTGGATCCGTCCAAAACAGACGATGTAGTGGCACATATCGCAGACCTTACAGGAGGCGGCGTTGACGTAGCCTTTGAAGTAACCGGGGTTCCAGTCGTTTTGCGCCAAGCGATCCAATCTACAACAATCGCCGGTGAGACAGTGATCGTCAGCATCTGGGAAAAAGGCGCTGAAATTCATCCGAACGATATCGTAATCAAAGAGCGTACAGTGAAAGGAATCATCGGGTACCGTGACGTATTCCCAGCTGTATTGTCATTAATGAAAGAAGGCTATTTCTCAGCCGATAAACTCGTTACGAAAAAGATTGTCTTAGACGATTTAATCGAAGAAGGCTTCGGAGCTCTGATCAAAGAGAAAAACCAAGTGAAAATTCTTGTCAGACCAAACTAAACATACAAAAAAAGAATCCGCATTCAAGTGTGGATTCTTTTTATTCCACTTAGCCAATCACTTCAGCGCCGGACTCTTCTTTAACCTCACTGCGATCATGAGCACGGAAGCTTTCCTCAAGCTGCTCAAGCGAAAGACCTTTTGTTTCCGGTAAAAACTTGTTCACAAACAGAATCGAGCAAATTCCCAGCGCAACGAAGATGAAGAACGTTGTTGATAACCCAATGCCTGCCATCAAAATAGGGAAAGTCAGACTGACTGCGAAATTGACCATCCACAAGCAGAATACCGTAACACCCATTCCCAGACCGCGAAGGCGCAGCGGGAAAATTTCTGAAAGCATCAGCCATGTCACTGGTGAAATCGCACCCTGCTGAAACGCCAGGAACGAAACCGTTAATGACAGAACCACATATGGAAGCGCAGGCGATCCTTCCAGCACAAGTGAAAATATCCCGATCAGCAGCAATGCCGTTGTCGTTCCGATCAGCCCTGTAATCAGCATCGGCCGGCGACCGACTTTACCGAGCAGCCAAATTCCAACGAACGTGGCCAGGACGGAGATCACACCATTGGCAATATTCCCGATCAGCGCTGCTTCCGTTTGAAATCCGGAATCTCTTAAAATTTCAGTGCCATAATACATGATGGAGTTTACACCCGTAATTTGCTGTACAATCGCAATTCCGATTCCTATGAATACAATTCGGCGCACCCACGGCACTGCAAGATCTTTAAACGTAGCTTTCTCAAGCTTATCCTCTCTTTTGAAAGCGGATTCAATTTCAACCAGCTCAGAAGCAGCGCGTTTTTCGTCCCTGATTTTCTTCAAAACACCTAAAGCATCTTCATTCCTTCCTTTTGAAACAAGCCAGCGAGGACTCTCAGGCATTCTGATCATTCCAAAGAACAGGAATACGGCCGGAAGAGACGCTATCACGAGCATAAATCTCCATACATTGGAGCTGTCTCCCATTGTCGTCCCGAGGATGGCATTAAAAACAAAGGCCAACAGCTGTCCGGATACAATCATTAATTCATTCTGGGTCACCATCCGTCCTCTGCTTTCCACTGGTGACATTTCCGCTAAATAAGCAGGCACCGTCACTGATGCGCCCCCGACGGCAATTCCAAGCACAAAACGGGAGATGATCATGATTGTTACGTTTGGAGCCAGTGTACACCCAATCGTTGAGATAAAAAATATAATGGCGAGGAAAAGAATATTTTTACGGCGTCCGTTAAAATCAGACATTCTTCCGCCAAGCACAGCTCCAAGTGCAGCTCCAAAAAGAAGAGAACTGGTGACGAGCCCCTCTGTAAAAGCATTAAGATTAAGCTGATCAGGCTCACCCATATATGGTAAAGCTCCATTTAATACCCCGGTGTCATAACCGAAGAGAAGCCCGCCGAAAGTCGAAACTAAAATAATTGTGCGTAAAAATGACATTTGACTGCCTTTTGTATTCATACCGTTTCCCCCAGTCTTTTTCAAAATCGGTCACTGCGTATTTCAAAAACGCATTCTAGGGTGCCGCCTTCCTCAAATGCCGTGAGCAGGCCGCAGAAAAAAGTTCAAAATGTCTTTTTTCACTGGCTTCATAACCTTCCCTTCTTTTCAGCATGTGATGAAGTCAATTGATTTGGAAGCGATTTCATTTATTACTAAACAACAATGGGTATATTTTTGATGTCTGACTTAATGAATTGTCATCTTATAGTCACTTTGTAGTGTTGTTATAGTAATTTCATAGTGATATATTTGTCACTTCTGATATTATCATAATTTCAAAAACGCTTTCAGTCAATATAAATTTCTGAAAATTCCTTAACTTTATGTCAGTAAAATGACCACTTCAAGGGGAAATTGAACTTTTTTCTTGCCGGAAATGTGGAATCAGTATGTATTATCTGTGAATTTCTGTTTCATTTCTGTCTTCATCAAAATGAGTAAGTGTTGGGTAACTTCCCCTATACAAATCTTCTCTGCATGATTCGCTGCTCAAACATTCAAATGTTTGTTTCAGATTCAAGACAAAAGGAAATAGAAGAGGAAAATAAAGATGGCTAAATGGCTGGCTCTTATTGAATAGGAGGAGGCAATAAAATTGAATGAGATTTATATCTTTGCAGGAATTTTATTGTTGGCAGCGGGGATGATTGATTTTATATGGACAACATTATGGCTTGAGAGCGGAGCCGGTCCGATCTCAAGATGTTTGTCTGCATGGTTGTGGAAAGGCTTCCGTAAGATCAGCGGAGATCACGCAAAGGTTCTCAGTACGGCAGGGCCGCTGCTGTTATGCATGACATTATTGGTGTGGATCGGTTTATTTTGGAGCGGCTGGACTTTTATCTTCTCAAGTGATCCTCACTCTCTCGTAGTTACTCAAAGTAAAGAACCAGCCTCCTGGTCAGACCGGGCTTATTTTTCTGGATATGTGATGTTTACATTAGGAAATGGCGACCTTACACCGAACGGTGCCCTTTGGAAGCTTGTGACAGTCGGTGCTACAGCTGAAGGTCTGCTTACGATTACTTTTTCTGTCACGTATTTGATTTCTGTCTTGAGTGCGGTTAATCAAAAGCGCTCATTCGCCCAGAGTGTACTGAGTCTTGGGCATAACGGAACAGCGATTGTCCAAACTGCGTGGAACGGAAGACATTTTCACGACATGGATTTGCTTCTCGTCACATTTTCTTCAGAACTGGGAAAGCTGACCGCTCAGCACAACGCCTTCCCCATTCTACATTTTTACCATAGCACACAGCGCGAGGAATCTTCCGTCATTGCAGTCACTGTATTGGATGAAGCGTTAACCATTTTGACGTATGGCATTCCAAAGCAGTACCTTCCGAATCAGCTGCACATAAGAGAAGCGCGCTCAAGTGTCAAAAACTACTTAGACACCGTTCATACAGCATATATCCATCCGGCTGAACAAGAACCGCCGGAGCCCAACCTCTTGAAGCTAAGGGATTGCGGCATACCAACCCTATCGGAGCAAACATTTCGAACAGCGGTCAAATCTTTAAAAGAACGGCGGCAATTGCTTTTGGGCATTGTTCAAGCGGGTGCGCGTAAGTGGCCTGCACAAGAGTAAGGGGTAAAAAAGAGGATGCCTCCCAAAAGTCAAAAAGACTTTTAAGAAACATCCTCTATTTTTATTACAAAGATAAAGAAGCTTCAATCTCTTCCATACGCGGCAGTGCATCAATCGCTCCAATTTTAGTGCAGACAAGAGCGCCCACCTTATTGGCAAAAGACACGATATCACGCAGCTGCTCAAAATCAGTTTCTACCGATTCAATCTTATCTGTACCAGCTAATTTGAACAATGCCGCTCCGACAAAAGCGTCTCCCGCTCCTGTAGAATCAATCGAAGTGACAGGAATACTCGGAATGATTTCATGTTCCTTGCCATTAGACAGCAATGTTCCGTTTTTCCCAAGGGTCACGGCAACCATCTCGGCTCCGATACCATGGAGAATATTGACGCCCTCTTCATGATCCTTCGCACCAGTGATGATCTCCAGCTCCTCGTCACTCACCTTAACAAAATCACTTAAAGCAATGGCTCTTTTTGCAGCACTAACAAACTCAGAGACTCTTCCCTTCCATAAATCCCCTCGATAGTTAGGATCAAATGAAAGAAATTGCCCTTTATCCTTCGCAATGGACATAAGCCGTAAATAGGCTGTACAAAATGGATCAGATAACAATGCCGTCGCTGAGCCAAAATGAAGGATTTTCGCTTGATTCATTTTATCCTGATCGACATCTTCGATCGTAAACAGAGCATCCGCGCCTCTATTGAAAACAAAATCGCGCTCTCCATTATTCTTTAATGAAACAAAAGCAAGCGTTGTAGGTGCTTTCTCATCCATCACCAGCATAGAGGTATCCACATGAACAGCATTTAACGTTTGCTTCAGAAAATACCCAAAGGGATCCTTCCCTACTTTTCCTGCGAAAGCAGCGTCCCCTCCCAGCTTGGCAATCGCCGCTGACACATTTGCCGGTGCACCGCCGGCACTTTTTAAAAATTGACGCCCTTTCTTTAAATCAACGTCCACATCGGTACAAAAGAAATCGATCAATAACTCCCCAATACAAACAACAGACTGACTTCGCATGTTATCACACTCTTTTTACATATTCTAGATTACAGTCTCAGTATATTACTTTCAGTCATAAATACAACCTTTTACATCGAATATTAGAAATATTAAATATATTCACTTACCTGGATTTCTTCTCAAGCTCGGTGATGATCTGTTTATATCTTTTTTCAGTTAAAGGATAAAAGGCTATGATGATGATAGAGAGTAAAATAAATAGACCCGGAATTAAGGCATTCATATGTTTAATCGCATTCAGTGACGTCACGGTTTGATCAGTATTCGCCACATATCCTGCGATTCCTAAATAGATGGCAGAAAACGAACCGGCCAGTGCAACACCTAACTTATTGATAAAACTCATGCTGGAAATTACCACTCCGTCGGCACGAACCCCTGTCTTCCATTCCGCATAATCAACACAATCGGCAACCATTCCCCAAGCAAGCGTATTTAAAGGGGTTGTAAAGAACCCTGAAGCAAATAGCCAGATGAAAATGAGCGTCACCGAAGAATACGCCGTAAAATGCAGACCTGCATACGAAATCAGTGACAAAGCGGCCGATATGATCATCACATTTTTCCTGCCCCACTTCTCAGAAAAGTATGGAATAAACAAGTTACTGATGAGGGCTGCGCCAAAAAATAAAACGGTTCCAAAGAACACCAGTTCCTTATGATTCACGTTATACGTAAAGTAGTACACCATTGTACTGATTTTAATATTAAACCCTATTGCAAAAGCTAAAAATGATGACGTTAGAATCAGCAAAGGTTTGTTTTGAAACAAAACAGATAACGTCTTTTTCATTCCCTGTTTCTTTGTTTTCTTAGGCGCAATCCGCTCACGCACAGTAAAGAAACTAAAGAGGTTCAAAGCGATGCTAACAATGGCATAGACGAGAGCTGTCATTTGAAACCCAAATGCCTGGTTCTCTCCTCCCAAAGCTGCTGCAAGCGGTGTTGCGCAGGAGATGGATAGAAGGATTCCGACATAAACCAAGATCATACGAGTTGTTGTTAATACCGTCCTTTCTTTTACAGAATTCGTCATCCGGCCCGTTAAGCTGTTCACCGGAATCGTTTGCATACTAAAGGACATGCCGAGCAGAATATAGGTGATATACGCATATACGATGTTTCCCGTTGCTCCAAAGTGAGGCGTGGTGAAACACAGGACAGTAAATAATGCGAAAGGAAATGCAACCCACAGCAGATAAGGCCTTGCCTTTCCCCACCTTGTGTTCGTTTTATCTAAAATAACCCCCATAATCGGGTCAAAAATAGCATCCAGCACCCGCACAACAAGAAATAATGTAGCGATGACCGCAGGCTGTATGCCGCCGATGTCCGTGTAATAAAACAGCAGGTATGCGTTTACAAATTGAAACACAATATTATACGACATATCACCGAAGCCGTATCCGATTCGTTCAAGCCAGGACAGACCGGCACTGGATTTTGTTTGATGTTTCGCCTTCATTACCGTTGCTTTTTCTGTTTGAATCATCTTTTCCACCCCAAGAATCCGTTTTCAATATTGAATACAAATCCAGTAAATAAGAGGGAGAATACGAGATTCTCCCTGTTCACTCAGCTATTCGGATAAACCATCACTTTTAAACATTCATTCTTAAATTGCAGTGCCCGCTCCATCGCCTCTTGCGTATGCTCCAGCGCATATTGATCCGTCACAAGGTGCTTCGTGTCAACAATACCCGAAGCAAGGAATTCAATTCCTTTTGGATACGTATTGGCATAACGGAAGATGCCGTATATATCAATCTCATTGTCTGCGATAAATGGCACATTTAGCGGAATTTCATTCTGAGAAGGCAAACCGACAATCGCAAGCTTTCCGCCGCGTCGTACAGAAGCCAATGCAGATTGCAGTGCCGCAGGATTCCCCGCTGTTTCCCAAGCAACGTCAACGCCTCTATCATTTGTGATTTTTTTAATTTCTTCAAGAGCATCTTGTTCACGGATATTAATCACATGAGTAGCTCCCGTTTTTTTCGCGGCATTTAACCGCAGCGGCTCTAAGTCGGTCACAATGATTGTACTGGCTCCAAATGCTTTAGCGGCTGCAACAGCCATTAATCCAACAGGGCCCATTCCCATGATCGCAATCGTTGATCCAGGCTGAAGCTTCGTTCTCATCGCTGCATGGATACCGACAGAAAACGGTTCAATCAAGGCAGCATCCTCATAGGAAAGTGAATCTGGAATTGAGAAAACAAAGTCCTGTCTGATTTTGATATATTGTACAAACGCGCCGTCTACCGGTGGTGTGGCCAAAAACTGTACATCCGGACAAAGGTTATAACGCCCTTCTTTGCACGCTTCACAGCGTCCGCACGTAACACCAGGTTCAACAGCGACGCGGTCACCGACTTTGAATTGATCAACAGACGAGCCGACAGCCGCGATTTCTCCCGCGCACTCATGTCCGAGGATAAATGGCTTTTCCACTACATAATTGCCTATTCTGCCGTTTGCATAGTAATGCAGATCCGATCCGCAAATCCCGACAGCCATCACCTTAATCAACACTTCATCCTGACTGATGTCAGGTACAGGCAATGTTTCTATTCTGATTTCTCTTGTGTTATGCATAATAGCTGCTTTCATGGTTTTAGGTACTGTATGAGTCATTACGGCAAATTCCTTTCTTTATGAATACTTCTAACGACATATGGCCGCTTCATCAAGAAATGTAAGTGCATACATTTTTGCGTTTTCTGTTACTGTCCTCATTTTATCTGCTTTTCAGAATGTTCAACAGCTTTTCATGCTGTATAAAAGGACAGCCGCACTGTACTTTTTGATTTTTCATATACAAAACTAGAACGATTGATAAAATAGTACTAATAGGAGGTGCAGGTTTTATGGCTGAACTTGAAGATCGAAAACAATTTGCAGAATTGCTGGCATCTGGCGTAAAGTCATTAAAACTTCATCCAGATTATAAAGTCAGAAGGAATAAGAACGAAAAAACAAGACAGTCTTATTTAGACAACATTTCACACCAGCTGGGAGTTTCCCCAAACACGATTAAAAGCTGGATCGGACAGATGGGTGTGAACTATGTCCCCGGAAGAATCGAAGACGGAAAACTGTTCGGAATGATCTGGATCATTCTTGAAAAAACCGATATGAATATACAGTGGTTTACCGACCTGCTTGAGACCACCACTATACCGGTAATCAAACCTGCACTGCCTGTATGGGCAGCCTCATGTCTTAAAAAAGCAAAAATAGTACGGCAGGACAATTCATTCGGAGCACCGCTTGATCAAGATATTGAAAAAACAGTCAAACGTTTATTTCCCGATATTCTCGACCATAAAACGAATGCGCTTACAGAACAGATGCCTTTGACACACAACTTACCGTCACGCTGGTCGGGTCACTTTATAGGAAGAAGATTTGACATCGAGGCGATACGGCAATGGATGCTTTCCCCATCACCCGTCTGTTTAATTACCGGATGGGCAGGCACGGGAAAAACGACAACTGCTCTAGAAGCAGCCTATTCCTGTATCGGCGATTCCTCAGATTGGCCGGCATTCAACAGCATCATCTGGCTCAGTGCTGATTGGAAGGGATTAAGCTTTAGTGATTTTTTAAATACGATTGCCTATCAGCTCGGTCGAACGGAACAAATCGATAAATCCATAAACGAAAAACGATTTGTCGTCCGCAATGCTCTTGCCAATTATACTAAAGAAAAACCGGTACTGCTGATCGTGGACAGCATAGACACTGCCGAAAGAGACATTCACGAATTTATCACCAGCCTGCCTCAAGGCGTGAAAGTCCTCCTCACAGCACGTGAAAACTTGAAGCAAACCTATCGGGAAGGCTTCGGAGAAATGGTAACCATACAGCTGAGCGGACTTGAACAAACAGATGCCCTGGAATATTTTCATCAAGAAGTGAACCGCTGCCTGCAAATGTGCAACGATCCAACTAAACGAGAAAAGCTAGCGCAGCTGCTGGAACTATCTCCAGAACTGAAGAGCGAGTTCATTTCAGCGACAGCCGGAAACCCGAAAGCCATGGCACTCAGCATCGCCTATATGTCAGACGATGACATTCCCGCTCGGCAGCTGATTCATGATCTCGGAAAAGCAGGCTACTCACTATTAGATCTGTTTGATTTTCTATTTGGGCGCACATGGCACAGATGCAATGAAGACACCCGGAAGCTATGGCAGGCGCTATGCTTTTTCAGCAAGCCGCCAGATGAAAAAAGCCTGGCGGCAGCAGCCGGATTAGACGCTCGCCGTTTCCATTACGCAGTTGAACAAATGCGGTCTTTTGCTCTGATTCAGCCCGAACGAAGCAAAAGGACACAGTACTTAGCCCATCAAACCGTTGTCGCATACGGAGAACAGCACTTATCCGAAAATCAGAAGTATGAAAAAGAAGCCCGCAGCCGCTGGGCGCACTATTATATTCATTATGCAGAAACCCACTTAAAGCGGGAACAGCCAAACTCTATCTATTGGAGCTATCTCCTGGGACGTGATTTGGACCAAATCAAAAAAGAATGGCCAAACATCCTAAAGGTGATCAAATGGTCAAGCGAAACCGGACAAAATGAAATCTTAATTGAACTCATCACCCGCATCAGCCATTTCCTAAGCAGAATCAACCTGCCCCTGCGAATCGAATACGGACGTAAAGCCGCCGACGCCGCCCATCAATTAGGCCAACACACACGAGAAGCATTCTTCCGAATCGACACAGCAGGCTGGGCACTGATGGAAGTCAATGATTTAGACGGGGCACTTCAGCAAATTGAAGCCGGCCTGAAAACTCTGGAACAATCAGACACTGGAGAGCAAGACGTTCACGATCTAAAGGTATGGGGACTCGCACTGCAATCGAGGCTGTATTTAAAAGCCGGAAGTCATGAAAAAGCAGAAGCGATTTTAACCGAAATCAAAGATAAACCGAATTCCCCTGCGATTCAGCACAGAGTTCTATTGGTTCGCGGAGATCTGAGCTTTGTGAAAGATCATAATGAAGAAGCCATTCAATTATACGAAGCGGCAAATCAAATCAGCTCCATGTATGGGGGCGAAAAAACGATAGAAGCCTACTTCAATTTGGGTGTGGCTTACGTGAAATGTGATCTGTTTGAGAAAGCGGAAGAAGCCTTTGAGCAGATGCTTTATGACAAACACAACGCTAATCAGGTTGAGCTGATTTATTATTATTATGGGATGGCGCAGCTGTTGCATCGTAAAGGAGAGAAAACGAAAGCGATGGAAGCTAATCAGAAAGCGATTCGTTTGATTGATTCGTGGGAGCCTGCGATTGGGATTCGGGGTGAGGTGGAAGAACTGGGGAGTGATTGAAGGAAGAGATTGAAATCACATTGTAGTTAGGAAAGTATGAGGTCAATCTTAGACAAACGATCTTACACCTACACCTTCTCTTTTTATAAACTAAAAAAGCTTTACTGATAGAATACTATGAGCATTTCAAATGAAATCAACGGTCAAACCCTTGGTATATCAAGGGTTTTCGCCGTTTAATTACATCATGCCGCCCATATCAGGCATTCCTGCGCCGCCAGTTTTCTTTTGGCTTGTCAGCGACAACGGCTTCAGTTGTTAAGAACATTGCCCCTACAGACGCAGCGTTTTGAAGTGCAGAACAAGTTTGGGTCAATGCTTAGCACATCTGAGGTTTTAAGTGATAATTTATTTATAATCAGTTAACAACAACCACTTCTTTAGATATTGCTACTTCTTTCATTAAACAGTAGTAGTTGCTGGTTGTGAAGTTCCTGGAATATTTTATCATTGATCCTTTTAACTTTGTATTTTGCTCCAAAAATGGATTATATGGTCGTCCAGTTTTAATAATGTTTTGTATTATGCCCATAGATAAATTATATTCTCATTTCACGAGATCAGCTATATCTTGTCGTGAAGCTGTCTCTATTCGTCTACCATCTGTGAATATAACCACCATAGGTCTTGCAAAGGGACTTTATTAGTTTCCTATATTTCATTTTTCCTTTCTTACTTTCACTCAATTTCCCTTCCTCAGTATTCTTTGTATTAGATTTTCATAACCCTTAAACAAACCAATGCTTTTAAAAAGCTCGATTATTTCTTTTCTTCTTCTCGTCAAATCGTGCCACAATATTAACTTCAACTAGGTTGGTCTTATTACCAACAAATCCATTCCATAGCTTTGTTCTATACGTTAATCGTTTTCTCTTGTTCCAGAGTCTAAGTTAGGTGCTTTTTTTGGAAATTTAATGTTACTTAGGGTGCTAAAAATCTAATATCTATGGTAAGATATTGTTTAAATCTTAAGTCTTTTTTCATATTTCTTTTTTACAAAAGAGGTGCACCTATGAAACTCATTACATATGACCATCATTTAGGAAAACAAGCAATCAAAGAACAGATGTTACAACCTCTAATTGATTCACTGGATGCTGTAGAATTTATAATCAAAAAAGGTTGCGCAACCAACTTACGTAAAACTGTTGAACGGTTAATTCAACTGCAAGGGTGGTCAGATAAAGTTAAAATTGATAAATCAAAGGGCATTACGATTACATCTATGAAAGATAACGTTGGTTTATGTATTCAAACAGGTAACGTGGGTAGGTTTTATGCTGATATACTTAAACTTCAGACCTTATATTTAAATGGAAAAGCAGAGGCAGGGATTTATATCCTTCCAACAAAGCGAGCTGCTGTCATCATGGGAGAGAATTTAGCGAATTTCGAGCGTTTTGTTGAAGAGTTAGATTTATATAAAAAAATCATTACGATGCCGATTCATGTAATAGGTATCGATATCTAAAGGAGCGATGCAGAGTGGAACTAGGTTGGGCTTACCCAAGAAGAAGAGAACTTATTGATCGATTGCAAAACAGCGTTACAAACGATCAACACAAACACCCTATTAACTTTCAAAATGAAAGAAAGTTTTTTCCTATTTTCAAAGTTGATATTGGCATGCCAAAATATCGTTTATCAAATGGACGTACGCAAGATGCACAAGAAGAACACTACACAAAATATAACTTACCAGAGAATTATTTTGAAAGAGATATTGAATTAGAAGAAGTACATAAGGTACAGCATGGAATATTAAAAAAGCAGCTTAGATCAACAGGAGGTATCGATCTACTTGTTTATTTTTTAAATAAACAACAGGAAGAACCTCTTATTTTAGATAATGATGGATTTGTAGTAAACGGAAATCGCCGTTTATGTGCCATGAGAGAGTTACATCAAAAGGAAGTTGATTCTGGTGTAATATCACCAAGATTTTCTCATGTCGAAGTTATTATATTACCTCCTTGTTCGGAAGAAGACATTCTGACATTAGAAAGTAAATTGCAAATTATTGAAGATATCCAAGCTGATTATGTTTGGACGGCTGAAGCTTGTATGTATCGCTCTCTTCGAGATAAAAAAGGATATACAACAGAAAAAATTGCTGGGATTTATGATAAGAAACCTGAGCAAATTGAAGAGCTGATTTTATTATTGACCTATGTTGATCAGTACCTAGAATCACGTAACATACCAAAACAATATTACCAGATTCTCGATCAACAGTTAGCATTTGAAGCGATCATAAAAGGAAGAAAAAAAATAGGCGATGATGAAGATAAAAAGGATATCTTTCAGAGCATTGCTTTTTCTGTTATTGAAAACCCATTAAAAGGTATGGGACGTTTATATAGCTTTTTACCTAAAGTTGCAGACAATATCGATGCGATCATTGAACGAGCAAAAGAAGAATTTCCACCTGAAGAAGGGCAAATTTCGATGGATAATGAACTAGTAGGTGACGATCTTTTCAGTAACAGTGAATTTGAAGATGATTTAATAGCTCTTGCTCAAACTTTAGATAAAGAAGAAAACAGAGAAAACGTTGTTCATGTTGTAAAGGATATGATCGATGCTGAAGATGATCGTCAACAAAGGTTTACTGTAATCCAAAAAATCCAACGAGCCAATGCCATGTTACAGGATGCTGTAAATATGTTTGACAATGAAACGGAGACTGATGGTATTCAATCACAACTTGAAACAATCGAAACTCATATTGAAACTTTAAAGGGGAAACTTTTAAATGTTACACATTAGGTATTTGGTGAATAGGCATGCTGCACAACTCATAACAGAAAATGAACATCATATTGGTTGGCGCGAGTTATGTCGAACATGTAAAGAAGCCGGTCAAGATGTGTCAATCAATACAACAAATACACTTACAATGCCGTGGTGGTCATTTTTATCCATTCGTGGTCCCATTAATCGAATCAGAAAAAAACACCGTTTGCCTCTGACTGCTGATGAAGAAGCAACAAGGCTTTTAAGGTTATCAGTCGCAAGAGAAAACACCTACAGACGTGCTCAAGAGGGCTATGAAGAATACACCCTAGAAGATGTAAAAAGTCTCCTTTTAGAACGTGGATTTCAAAGACAACTGACACCACAACAGCTTCGAAATGTTGCAAGACTAGGATCTCTACCATCAGGGGCAACCTTTTCTGTCCCTGGTGCTGGAAAAACGACTGAAGCACTCGCTTTATATTGTTTAAAAAAGGCTGAAAACACTCGATTACTGATTGTTGCACCTAAGAATGCTTTTGCTGCATGGGAGGAAACCTTAGAAATATGTATGCCAGAAAGTCCAAAAGTGGTACGGTTACGTGGTGGTTCAAGAGCTGTAAATCAGGCGTTATTAAGTAATCCACACATAATGGTGATTACCTATCAGCAACTCCCAAATGTCTTAACAGAGGTTGCTTCCTATTTGAGTACGGTTCCGTTTTATATGTATTTAGATGAAAGCCATCGGATCAAACGAGGAAATGATGGTGTGTATGGTCGAGCCGTATTAAGCTTATCTCACTTGCCTGAACAAAAGCTGATTATGTCTGGTACACCCCTTCCAAATTCAACGGCTGATCTTATTTCACAGTTTAACTTTCTATATCCTGAAGTGAAAACTGATAGTGAATCAGTCATTGAATATATTCGTCCTGTTTATGTACGGACAACTAAAAATGAATTAGGCTTACCTAATCCCATTTATAGTGTAACACCTGTTCAGATGAGCCCAGCTCAAAGAAGGCTTTATAATCTAATGAGGGATGAGGAACTAAGACAAGCTGAAATTTTTTTAGCACGTGACCGTAATAAATTGCGCTCAATGGGAAGAAGTGCTTTAAGACTGCTTCAAGTTGCTTCTAATCCATCATTGCTTGTAAATAGTGACTTCAAACATCACGAACTATTAAAAGATGTATTGTTAGAAGGAGATAGTCCTAAAATTAATTACGTCTGTGTTCGAGCTAGACAACTTGCCAGTGAAGGAAAAAAAGTCATTATTTGGTCTACTTTCGTTGAAAGTATTGAACAAATTGCTACTCGCCTTAGCGATTTAGGAGCAGATTATATTCATGGTGGTGTTGACTCAGGTAGTGAAGAAGATAGTGATACAAGAGAAGCAAAAATTAAACGTTTCCACTATGACCCAAATTGTTTTGTCTTAGTTGCAAATCCTGCTGCAGCTGGTGAAGGGATAAGTTTACATACCGTTTGTCACCATGCTATTTATGTAGATCGTAGTTATAATGCAGCACATTTTTTGCAATCAGTAGACAGAATTCATCGTTTAGGTTTATCACCAGATATAGAAACACACGTAGAGCTTGTTATAGCACCAGATAGTGTAGATCAATCGGTTGAGCGAAGATTATCTGATAAAATTAACAGGATGTCACAGGTATTAAACGATCCATCCATAATGATTGAACCTGAATATGCAGATGAAGAAATTGAAAGTGGGTTTAGTGAACAAGATATTCTTGATTTCATTAACCACTTACGCGGAGAATAGAATATGGCATTTTCAGTCGGCATTCTCTATTCTGTTCAAAAGTTTTTAAGATTTGTTAGTCAAACACCGCTAAAATCAACGGAATTTTCGACAACATTTCATCGATTTGGAGCAACTTCTTCGTCATTACTACTCGAAGTAGCTGAAAGATGCAATTGGATTAAGCTTGACTTCGAGGGAAATATTAATATATCGGAAAGTGGTCAAAAAATTCTTATACAAGCAAGTATGCGTGATGCATTACGTGTCCAATTAATGGATATAATTGATGAATATAGACCATCTTGGTCTTATCTTATCCATAAAGGAAGAAAGGAGGCGTTTCAGTATTTCCCTTCTAATGTAAAGCAGTGCTTTAAGGAAGCGGAGCTGACTGATTCCTATGATCATACTGTAATCGAGTGGTGGGATATTTTAGCTTTGATTGCCAGGGGAAAGCAGCAAGACTCCCAGCTAGAAATAGGTAGGGCAGGCGAGGAATTATCTTTAGAATATGAGAGAAATAGGACCGGAAAAAATCCAGTATGGCAGTCAATTGAATCGAATTTATCTGGGTTTGATATTCTTTCATGTATTAGCTCAACTGATCCGGCACCTCTTCGAATAGAAGTAAAAGCAACTACCACTTCTTCGGATTCATTTACCTTTTACCTAACAAGAAATGAGTGGAATGTAGCTGAAACATCACAGTATTATCAGTTTCACTTGTGGTTTTTAGGGAAAGAACCAGAGTTATTTATCATTGATAAAAGCGATATATCATCACATATCCCATTAAACCAAGGTTGTGGAATATGGAAAAATGTAAAGATTACACTTGATATAAATACCATAAAAAGCAAAACAAAAAGGGGCATTAGCCCCTTTCAGTAGGGGATTATCATCATTGATAACCCCGTTTTTTATATTTTCCAGCGGGTATTTCTTCGTAATCAGACTTATTAATTTTGATATTACTAAGTATAGGAGGTATGCCTTTATCAGAATGTTCTTGGTTTGCATCCATGTTTGCAAGAAAATAAATTGCTTCTTCTATATTTACTTCCCCATAAGAGTCGTTTACAATCCCGTTACTATATAAATATAAATTGTTTTCATGAGTTTCTAATAAATTTATTGCTTCTTCGACTGTTATTAAATGCACCCTTGTAATTAGTCCATATTTGGAAAATGGGGCATTTTGATTTAATTCTGTAAGCTTAGATTCAAAATCAGTGCTATCGTTATAATTAAAATTGTTATTTAACACAAAATAATAACTAGATTTACCTATTTTATGCTTTTCTGTTTTTTCCTGTTCATTCATTTCCTCTTCGATGGCTATGGCTGCCAAAAAAGGTGATAATTCATTGGTTTCTTTTTGTCCAAAAATTTTAAGCAATGTTTTTATCATTGCTTTTGGAAACTTTAAAACACGTAATTTATAAATTGCTTCATTTAAGAGCTCTTTTAATCTCTCTTGATTGTCATAATAACTATTTATTTCATGTATTTTTTCTTCGATAAGTGGTTTTGTAACATATTCAAATATCTTTTTGTAGTCTGGATTAGTATCTAGTCCTAAATATTTTCTATTAAGATTTAAGGCAGTAGCAAGAAGAACTCCAGTTCCAGCATATGGATCGAAAACCACATCGTCTTCATCTGATGATAACTTAATCATTCTAGCCATCATTTCAGGTGGAAAGGGACATGCGTGTTTAAATTCTTCATTCCCAAAATCTTTCTTTGTTCCCCAACTACCTTGTGTAGGAATGATAAATTCCCATATATTGTCTGGTACTTTCCCCTCAGGACTATATCTTTCAGGATAATTAACCCACCACTCTTTTAATTCATCCACTGTTTTAATTCGTTCAATATAATATTTATAATTCTTTGATTTTGTAAACATGTGTATATATTCAAACGTATTTCTCATTTGGCCCTTACGTGACCATGGAAGAGTTTTACCTTTATTCCATATAATTATATCCTGATGGATCCATCCAACATTTTCTAGTCTTTTTGCAATATCATCGGGTAATCGAACTAATCGTCCATTTCGTTTTAAGGTATCACTATTTACATAGAGCGTAGCTGTATCCTTAGATAATTTGTAAATTGTATCGAAAGTTTGCTCAATATCATCTAAATAATCTTCGTAAGTTTGTTTATATCCTGTTTGTTCTACATCTCCATACTGTTTCATGTCCCAATATGGAGGAGAAGTAATAATGAGGTCGATGAATGGCTCTATATCGTCAGGCATGTATTTAATAAGTTGTTTAGAATTACATGTAATATACTGGTTAAGATCATTTATGTCTAATAATTGTTCATTTATATGAATCATATTTTTTCATTCCTAACACATTTATTTGCAAGTTTCATTATATCAATGGATTGAAGAAAGATCCATACCTTTTTTTACAATAGGTGTTTTAATTCTAACTAACATGGACTTCTAGATATAAATGGTTACAATTGATTTAATTACTCAATATATTTTAAATTACAAAATATAAAAAACAAATCAAAAAGGTGTTGTTATGAGTATTCTAAAACATTAAGATGTGAGGTTGCGATTGTTAAAGTTCCTCTAGATGGTGAAGTTTGCGTATAAATAAATGCAGCAAGTTGTTAGGATATTTTTCTTGTTAACAAGTAAGCAGCTTAGTGGAACTTCTTTCTAAAAGTAAAACAAGAACTAGATGACCGATTATATTTGTTAAAAACATTTAAATGTGACAGGGATTAATTAGGTTAGGACATCAAAACGGGATGAATTTGTTATTACACAGGAAGGGGAACAATTTGTTAAAGAGAAAACTTTCTTTATTTGAGACCTGAAGTTAGATATTCTTTTCAAAATTGGGTACCGAGTATCAAAGGAAATTATCAAAAAGAACATTAAAAAATCCCATGAGTGGATTGATCGGATATATTCAATTAGATGTTTTAGTGTTTGAAAAGATTATACACAAGCACAATGATGAGATGATAAATTTCTTGCGAATAGTAATAAATTAGGGATTTTTTAGTGTTATTGATACAAAAGACGGAAACAAAGGATACTTTAAGATTTACCCAAGGAGCAAAACGATCGATTGTAGTGAAGAAATATAGAATAAAACTATCCGTTTAATTGATAGACTGAATTAGTAAGCTTATGAAGAATTTTTAAGTTTTAAGTTCTGTAATAAAGGGAGCTTCCTAAAAAGAGCTCCTCTTAAAATTTTATCCCTAAAAAAAGTTCAGTAAATCTATTCATCATCTCTTCTTCAGCAATACCAAGTAGTGGGTTAATAGGTTGTGGTTTATTTGTTTCCATCATTTGCTCAAGTTTCTTTTTCTCAATTATTACTTTAGCCATATCATTTGCATATGCAAGACGAGCATTAAGTAAAATACACAACTGCTTCATAAATTCATTGACTTGCTTGTTAAATTTCTCGAGACGGAGTATGTACCGTTCACACTCGTCACTATCCATATCTAGTGATAACAGCTTTTGTTCGTTTTTGTATTTCAAAAATAAGTTACACACCAGCGTGTTCAAAGAAATACTGTCGACCTGTATAAAATGGTCAATTAGCTTTTTGATCTGATTCTACAGTTTTAGCATTGGTTACCTGCTTTTCACAATATCATTAGATCTAGGACTTGTAGTATTGGTTACAACTGCTTTTTCAGCTACTTAGTTCTCTTTGTGCCTTTTATAAGTTTCTACGGAAGTTTGCAAGTAGTTTTTCTAGGGCATAAAATCATACCTTTCAATTTCTTGCTGCTGAGAATTTGAATTTTTTCTTACTGACCTCACCTCATTCTCTTGGTCCTAGACGTTTTTAAAAAAAGACCTAGGAGGGGGAAAAACAAAACCAATTGCTATCAAGCAGCTGACATAATAAATGATATGTTATCTGTAGGGTCAAAATCGAAGTCAAGCCAATCCTTAGTTCCTAATTGTGTTTTACTTGATTTACAAAGCGTCACGAGATTGTTTTCTTCCCATCTAACTTAAACATTCTTTCCTTAAGATATTTCTGGCATTCCATTAAACATTTTCACATCTACCATAGCTTCTAAGTTTTTAGAAAGCTTTTGGTCTATAAGTACTATGGACTTGAGCGGAATTAATTACTGGTATGGTCTTATAAATTCTAGCAACATAAGCTCCAGCCGACTTTAAAATGTAGTCCGTTTCAGAATTGATTCAATAAAGTAATATTCTCGCATTTTCATAAATTTAGGGTTGGCTTCCTGTTTCACCTGATTCAGTATCCAATTAGTTCATTTTGACATGATTGCTTATAACCAAGTAACATTTTTTTCGTAGGTGCCACAATACAGTCTATAATGTCCGAACGTCTTGCTCTTGCGAACTGCTGGATAAATTCAGTTGAATATCTTGAGTGAAAGCTACACACCACTTTTAAATTTGGATCGATGATATTCACACCTTCATTTCATACAGAAGTTGACCATAGCTTGTCGGTAGGTAATATGCCCTTCATTTGCATTTTCGCCTTTGACTACAATATCAATCCAATCCAAATCTTCCTTTTGCATTTTCACCTTATCAGCTGGATTGTACTTAATTACTTCACATTCCACCATGTAATTTTAATGAAGCTCTGATTCTTATCAGCTTAGTGTTAATCGTGCTGGCCTTATCACCTTTTTCTTGGTACATTAACAGATCTGCCGAACAAAGCTGTATGTAATGTCCTCTCCATTTTCAATAGAGTAATCAATAAACTTGGCTAAAATCTTTTCATAATTCTTGATGTTTGTCTTGGTCGTGTCTTTAATTTCCTAAATTCCTGATAAGTAAATTTCAACTACATAAAAACCACTCCCTATTTTTATTAGGAAGTGGTTATTACTTCAAATATAAATTTATTTCATCACTACTTCACAGAATGAAGTGTAGAATTACATCATTCCGCCCATACCGCCCATGCCGCCCATATCAGGCATTCCTGCGCCGCCGGCATTTTCTTCCGGTTTGTCAGCGACAACAGCTTCAGTTGTTAAGAGCATTGCTGCTACAGAAGCTGCGTTTTGCAGTGCAGAACGTGTAACTTTCGTTGGGTCAACGATACCTTTTTCGATCATGTTTACCCATTCGCCAGTTGCAGCGTTGAAGCCTACGCCGATTTCTTCGTTTTTCAGGCGCTCAACGATGACAGATCCTTCAAGACCTGCATTGTGCGCGATTTGACGAATTGGCTCTTCAAGCGCGCGAAGCACGATGTTGATACCTGTTTGCGCATCACCTTCAGCTTCAACTGCAGCGACTTTGTTATATACGTTGACAAGCGCTGTACCACCGCCGGATACGATGCCTTCTTCAACAGCTGCGCGAGTTGAGTTCAGGGCGTCTTCGATGCGAAGTTTACGCTCTTTCAGCTCAGTTTCAGTCGCAGCGCCGACTTTGATGACAGCTACGCCGCCAGCAAGTTTAGCAAGACGCTCTTGTAATTTTTCTCTGTCGAACTCAGAAGTTGTTTCTTCCACTTGAGCGCGGATTTGAGTGACGCGTGCAGAAATTTTATCTGTTTCGCCAGCGCCTTCAACGATTGTTGTGTTTTCTTTTGTAACGACAACTTTAGAAGCGCGTCCCAATTGTCCGATTTCAGTAGATTTCAGGTCAAGGCCAAGATCTTCTGTGATGACTTCTCCGCCAGTAAGGACAGCGATGTCTTCAAGCATTGCTTTACGGCGGTCACCAAAGCCAGGAGCTTTAACAGCAACTGCGTTGAATGTGCCGCGAAGTTTGTTCACAACAAGTGTTGCAAGAGCTTCACCTTCAACATCCTCAGCGATCAGAAGCAATGGTTTGCCTTGCTGAACAACCTGCTCAAGCACAGGAAGGATTTCTTGAATGTTTGTGATTTTTTTGTCTGTGATTAAGATGTAAGGATTGTCAAGAACCGCTTCCATCTTATCAGAATCAGTTACCATGTAAGGAGACGCATATCCGCGGTCGAACTGCATACCTTCAACAACTTCAAGCTCAGTTGTGAAGCCTTTAGACTCTTCGATTGTGATAACGCCGTCGTTGCCTACGCGCTCCATTGCTTCAGCGATAAGGCTTCCGACTTCCTCATCAGCAGCAGAGATCGCAGCAACCTGAGCGATAGATTCTTTGCCTTCGATTGGCTTAGAAATTTCTTTCAGATTCTCGATCGCAACGTTTACAGCTTGTTCCATACCTTTACGCACGCCTACAGGGTTAGCGCCTGCTGTTACGTTTTTAAGGCCTTCACGAATCATTGCTTGCGCAAGAACTGTCGCAGTTGTTGTACCGTCACCGGCAACGTCGTTTGTTTTGCTGGCTACTTCAGCTACAAGCTTAGCACCCATATTTTCAAACGCGTCTTCAAGTTCGATTTCTTTAGCGATTGTTACACCGTCATTAGTGATTAACGGAGAACCGAATTTTTTCTCTAGAACCACGTTGCGTCCTTTTGGTCCTAAAGTTACTTTTACAGCATCAGCAAGTGCATCGACACCGCGAAGCATTGCGCGGCGAGCTTCTTCACTAAACTTAATATCTTTTGCCATGTGTACGAAACCTCCTCGAATTTTTAAGTATTTGTTTATTTAAGAATTAGCCGATAACAGCTAAAATGTCGCTTTCACGTAAGATTAAGTATTCAGTACCTTCATATTTCACTTCAGTACCTGCGTATTTTGAGAAGATAATGCGGTCGCCCTCTTTTACTTCTAAAGCAACGCGCTCTCCGCTTTCTAACACGCGACCTGAACCAGCTGCCACGATTTTGCCTTCTTGCGGCTTTTCTTTTGCAGAATCCGGTAACACAATTCCGCTGGCAGTTTTTTCTTCAGATTCTACGAGTTCAATGACAACGCGATCACCTAATGGCTTTAACAATGTAATAACCTCCTCAATAGTATGAATATGTAATTTTAGCACTCAGCACTAAAGAGTGCTAACACAATTCTTATAATAAAGAATCTCACTTCCAATTTCAAGTGATAAGATAAAAAATTTTTCACGCTTACATCATTCTTTTCAGCTCAGATATCCCTTGGCTTTTTCACCCCCGATTCAATTATGTTACAATAGCTGTAGACAAAAGAAACCCATTTAACAAAGGAGTACATACCATTTGAGAAAACAGTATTGGTTTATTATTTTGACATATATCATCATGCAGTTTTCAGCAGTAATCGGGATTCCCTTGTTATTTAAATTCGGTTATGCGGGAGGACAGCCCACAAAAGAAAATCTGCTGTACGCGCAGGGATTATGGTCCGTCATCAGTTTTATTGCCTGTCTGATTGTTGTTTTGCTCATTCTCAGAACTGTGCCTAAAACTACGCTGCGGAACGAAAAGAAAGACTCGGTCGGACTTTCGATCCTTTGGGCGATAGCCGGGTTTTTCATAGCCCTTTTCTCTCAAGGAATAGCCGGTTCTATTGAATATTATGTATTTGGCATCGGAAGAGAATCAGAAAATACAAAAGCCATCCTGGATGTGATTCAGGCAGTCCCGCTTATGATTATCGTTTCTTCTATCATCGGGCCTATATTAGAAGAAATCATCTTCAGAAAAATCATTTTCGGCGCGCTGTACGAAAAAACAAATTTCTTTATTGCCGGACTGATCAGCTCCATTATTTTCGGAATTGTTCACGCGGATTTAACGCACCTTCTGCTGTATACGGCAATGGGCTTTACCTTTGCATTTCTATATGCGAGAACCAAACGGATTTGGGTGCCGATTTTCGCCCATGTAATGATGAATACATTCGTCGTCATTATGCAGCTTGAGCCTGTTCAGAAATACCTTGAACAGCAAAGCACACAAATGCAATTGATTATTGGAGGATTATTTTCATGAGAAACCCGATAGTGTGGGGAATGATCTACTTTGCCGTAGGGTGCATCTTTACTTATCTCGCCGCAAGCTCGCCAGGCAGCATGTGGTCATTTTACTCCATCCTGCTGATGGTGTTCGCTGCATACAACATCAGCATTTCTTTTAAGATGTTCGCCTTTTCATTTAAAATAAAGAAGAACCAGAAATAAAGAAAATCCATTTCTCTCTATGAGAAATGGATTTTTTATGTTGGCTAAGAAGAAACGTCCTGATCGGCAGCACTGTTTTTCTGCGCTTTCCGATAGGCAGCCTTCGATATTAAAATACTGATTTCATACAAAATCAAGAGCGGAACAGTCACCATCATATGAGACAAAAGCTCAGGTGGTGTGATCAGAGCAGCAATCACAAGCAGCGTAAAGTACGCATACTTTCTGATTTTCGCTAAGAACATCGGTGTCACAATTCCAAGCCTTGTCAAAAACATAAGGATGACCGGCATTTGAAACAACAGTCCAAACGGAATCGTCAGCTGCAGAAGAAAATGAAAATATTCATTAATTCCAATCACCTGAGTGACATTCAAATCCTGAGATATCCGTTTCATAAAATCGACAACAAAAGGAAATAAAATATAATAGGAAAAAGATAAACCCGCTAAAAACAGCAAAATAGAGATCGGAATGTAGCTGAGCGTTACTTTGCGCTCCTTTTCATAGAGGCCCGGGCTCACAAAAGCCCAAAGCTGATAGAGAATAACCGGCGAAGTCAGGACAATCCCGATGATAAACGCAAACTGCATAAACACATAAAGCGGGTCTGTCAGATTAAACGCATTGAGCGTGAGCTCCTTCGCTTCATCCGTTTCTTGCAGATACACTATAATCGGCTTCGCTAAAAAAAATCCCGCGATAAAGAAAACGACAAACGCCAGCGCCACAACCAGCAATCGTTTTCGAAGCTCCGCAATATGCTCCAGCAGCGACATTTGATTCACTTTCATTTGTGTCATCCTAACTTACTGATTCTCTTTCTTTTTTTCCTCATCATCACTCGCTAATCCTTTAGTAGCGTTTTTGAATTCACGAAGTGTGTCTCCAGCCGCTTTTCCCAACTCAGGCAGCTTTTTGGGGCCAAAGATAATCAGAGCAACGATTGCGATAACAGCAAGGCTTCCAGGACCGATCGGCATATTTGGGCTCCTCCTTTCCGGTTACTCGATTTCCTCTAAAACAGAATAATGCTTCAAGAAATAAACCAGTGACTGAAGCTCTACAGCTAAATCTATATGATGAATTCGAATGTGTTCCGGCACATTCAAACGGGCCGGCGTAAAATTAAGAATACCCTTGATCCCTAACGCAACCAATCTGTCGGTAATCGATTGGGCCGCAACTGCGGGCACTGTCAAAATGGCAACTGATTCGCCTTTTACATGCTTTTCAAGATCATCGAGGTTAAAGACGGGCACACCGCCTACCTCAGTTCCTATTTTACTCTCATTTATATCAAAAGCCATAGAAATTTTTGTGTTATTATTTTTTGTGAAATTATAGTGAAGAAACGCTGTTCCTAAGTTTCCGACACCAATCAGGATAACGTCTGTCATTTCATCCTGATCCAGCGTTTTTCGGAAAAATGACAGCAAATAATCGACATTATATCCGTATCCTTTTTTGCCAAGAGCTCCAAAATAGGAAAAATCCCTGCGAATCGTGGCAGAATCAACCTTTACGGCATCGCTGAGTTCAGCGGATGATACACGCTGTTTTCCAGACGCATGCAGATTCTTTAAAAAGCGATAATAAAGCGGCAGCCGTTTTGCCGTCGCCTGCGGAATTTTTGATTGATCCTTATTCATTTTTGGTCCTCCAAATTATACTCGGATAGTTCTCTTTTAAAGTCACCGTTTTTCCCGCCTGTCTTTTCCAGCAAGCAGGTAGGACCGATGACCATCCCCTTATCAAGCGCCTTGCACATATCGTAAACAGTAAGGGCACACACCGATGCAGAAGTTAGCGCTTCCATTTCCACACCTGTACTCCCTTTCGTTTTGACCTGTGCTTTTATATGAAGTATAACTTCTGTTTCTTTTATTTTCCAGTCAAACGAAATATCGACCCCGCTCAAGGATAGCGGATGGCACATCGGGATGATATTTGATGTTTGTTTCGCAGCCATAATACCCGCCACCTGAGCGACAGCAAGTACATCTCCTTTGCCGATATCATGGCTTTTTATTTTCTCGTACACTTCACTCTTCATGTGTACGCTTGATACAGCCGCCGCAGTACGGACAGTCGAAGATTTTTCGCTGATATCCACCATCTGGGCTCTGCCCTGTTCATTAAAATGAGAAAATCCATTCATAGTAAAAACTCTCCTTAAACAGATCATACACTATTTTCTTCTCTATGTCTTATTCGGCCAATGTATTGTTTGCTGAGTTCTGGTTCATAAGCTACACTTAACTTATTATAGCAGAGGTGAAATAATATGATGATCTTACAAATTAATCAGCTTTCCAAATCATTTGGTGCTGATACTATTTTAAACAATATAAAGCTGGAAGTCAGAAACCGTGATCGCGTCGCAATTGTAGGAAGAAACGGCGCGGGGAAATCTACACTCCTTAAAATTATCGCAGGTCACCTTTCATATGAAAAGGGTGAAATGATCAAGCCGAAAGATATCACAATGGGCTATTTGGCCCAGCATACCGGCTTGGATTCTAAGCTTACCATAAAAGAAGAGCTGCTGACTGTTTTTGATCACTTAAAAGCAATGGAAAAAGAAATGCGAAACATAGAAGAAAAAATGGCGGCAGCTGACCCAAGTGAACTGGAAAGCATCATGAAAACCTACGACCGTCTTCAGCAGGAATTTAAAGATAAAGGCGGCTATCAGTATGAAGCAGATGTCAGATCTGTGCTGCACGGTCTCGGCTTCAGCCATTTTGACGATTCAACACAGGTGCAAAGCCTGAGCGGAGGTCAGAAAACAAGACTGGCCTTGGGTAAGCTTCTGTTAACACAGCCTGATCTTCTCATTCTAGATGAGCCGACCAACCATCTGGACATTGATACGCTGACATGGCTTGAACATTATTTACAAGGCTATTCAGGCGCGATTCTGATTGTTTCTCACGACCGCTACTTTTTGGACAAAGTGGTGAACCAGGTGTACGAGGTATCAAGATCAGAAAGCAAAAAGTATCACGGCAACTACAGCGCTTATCTAGACCAAAAAGCTGCCCAATATGAAAAGGATCTTAAGCTGTATGAAAAACAGCAGGATGAAATCGCCAAGCTGCAGGACTTTGTAGACCGAAATCTGGCGAGAGCCTCAACGACAAAAAGAGCACAAAGCCGCCGGAAACAGCTTGAACGGATGGACGTCATGTCAAAACCGCTCGGCGACGAAAAATCAGCAAATTTTCATTTCAATATTACAAAACAGAGCGGGAACGAGGTCCTGCGGGTTCAGGATCTGACCATAAGCTATGAAAACCAGCCTCCGCTTCTGACAGATGTGTCGTTTAGGCTTACAAGAGGAGAAAGCGCCGCTCTTGTAGGTCCCAACGGAATCGGAAAATCAACCCTGCTGAAAACATTAATAAACACATTGAAGCCGGATCAAGGAACAATAGCGTACGGTTCAAATGTCAGTGTCGGTTACTATGACCAGGAACAGGCTGAGCTGACTTCCTCTAAACGCGTCATTGATGAGCTGTGGGACGAGTATCCGGAGCTTCAAGAGAAAGAAATCAGAACGTGCCTCGGAAATTTCTTATTCTCCGGGGATGATGTGCTTAAACCCGTCCATTCCCTAAGCGGGGGCGAAAAAGCAAGAGTGGCCCTGGCAAAGCTGATGCTGCAAAAAGCTAACTTTCTCATTCTTGATGAGCCGACGAACCATCTAGACTTAGACAGCAAAGAAGTTCTCGAAAACGCCTTGATCGATTATCCAGGCACATTGTTATTTGTCTCACATGACAGATATTTTATTAACAGAATCGCAACAAGGGTATATGAGCTTTCTCCAAACCATATTGAAGAATATCTCGGAGATTACGATTATTATACAGAGAAAAAAACACAGCAGCTGGAATTGGAGAAAATGAAACAGCAAGAGGAAACTGAAAAAGCCACGGCTGCAATGAAATCCGACTCTAAACGTTCTTATGAGGAAGAAAAAGAATGGAAAAAGAAAGAACGACAACGACTCAGACGCATAGAAGAAATTGAAACGACAGTTCAAACCATAGAAGAAAAAATCAGTCACAATGATGAATTACTTTGTGATCCGGAAGTATATCAGGACCACGAAAAGGTACAAGCCATCCACGCTGACAACGAGAAACTCAATCAAGAATTGGAAAACCTATTATCAGAATGGGAAGAACTATCCACAGAAGAAGATTAAAAAAGTCAAGCACCTCTTTTTTAGAGGTGCTTTTTATCCACAGAAAATAGCCTTATAAGCAAACGAAGAAAGCGGTTTATACACAGTATCCACAAAATATTCTGAATTTATCCACTTTATTAACAGCCTCTCAACCCCTTTATCCATCTATATCTCTATAATTGCTCACAGATATGTGGATAAATTGAGAATTATCTGTTAATAACAATAAAAAAGCCTCACGCCATTATGTCGTGAGACCCTGGTAAGAAGTCAGTTCAAGACCAGGCTGGCCATTCATATCATATGATCCGCGAATCCCTTTTTCAAAAGCAATTGTACCGGCCGCAGCAATCATTGCAGCATTATCCGTACATAAGGATAGCGGAGGAATGATGAGCGCCGTCCCCTCATGCTGGGAAAATTCCTTCTGTAACGCAGCTCTGAGTCCTCTGTTTGCAGCTACTCCGCCGGCCAAAAGAACCTGTTTGACACCATATTCTTTTGCAGCGCGTGCCGTTTTTGTCACTAAGACATCAATGACGCTATTCTGAAAACTGGCAGAAAGATCTTCCGGCGCAATTTCCTGTCCTTTTTGAGCCGCGTTATGAAGCGTATTGATCACAGCTGATTTCAGCCCGCTGAAGCTGAAATTATAAGAGCCTTCTTCAAGCCATGCGCGAGGCAGAGGAATAGTGTCATTCCCTGATTCCGCAAGCTTGTCAATCTGCGGTCCGCCTGGATACGGGAGACCCATTGTTCTCGCCACTTTGTCATAAGCTTCCCCTGCTGCATCATCGAGTGTTTCCCCGATTACTTCAAATGAACCGTGTTCTTTCATATAAACCAATTCCGTATGGCCGCCGGAAACGACCAATGCAAGCGCTGGAAAAACAATCTCTTCTACTAAACGGTTTGCGTATATATGGCCCGCTATATGATGGACTCCAACTAACGGAATATGATGCGCAAAGCTCAATGCTTTAGCGGCGTTTACCCCGATTAGCAGTGCTCCCACCAATCCCGGGCCTTCAGTAACTGCAATCGCATCTATGTCACGATATGTCATGTCTGCTTTACGGAAAGCCTCTTCGATCACTAAAGTGATTTGCTCCACATGATGTCTTGATGCTATTTCCGGCACAACCCCTCCGAATCGTTTATGGCTTTCAATTTGAGAGGCCACAACGTTCGAGACGATTTCTGTTCCGTTTTTTACAATAGCTGCTGCCGTTTCATCGCAGCTCGTTTCGATTCCTAATATATAAAGATCTTTTTGCTCATTCATTTATCATCACCCACATAATTAACGCATCTTCCCCGTTATCAGTATAATAGTTCTTTCTTATTCCGCCGGGCTGCATCCCGAACTTTTTATATAAACTTTGAGCAGGGTGATTGGAAACCCTCACTTCAAGCGAAAGCCGCCTCGCCTCTTTTTCTTTACAAAGCTCGAGAGCTGAACGAAAAAGTGCTTCTCCTAAAGACTGGCCCCTATACTCTGGTTTAATCGCTATATTTGTGATTTGGGCGTCGTCCATCACAATCCAAATCCCGCAATAACCCGCGATACAATCGTCCTTTTCAATCACGAGATAGTGGGCATACGGATTTTCAAGCAATTCATGATAAAACGAATCCTTCGTCCAGGGAGACGTAAAGGAGGATGTTTCAATTTCGTATACGTGATCAACATCATCAAGCTGCATTTTTCTGACTGCTGCTTTTGTTTTCATCCTATCACCCTACTTTTGACTTTCAATCCATTTCGCTTCAGCTTCTGCAAGCCGCAAATAATCCGGCACAAGCCCGTGAATATCAGCAGCTTCCCTATCCGCACCCAAGTAAGCCAATTCTGAAGGGCGGGGATTATGCTGAACCGCAGACCCTATGATTCCTTTTGTTCCTAATACATCCAGTATCGTCTCCTTGTGTATGGATGTATCATTTCCTAAAAACAAAACAGGGCGATCTTTCTCTTTTAGCATCTCCAGCCACTCTGTCAGCATCACATTTTGATCCGGCACAGCCTGTTCTAAAAGCCCGTTTTTATATTCATAAAGACCTGTATACACCTGTCCGCGTCTCGCATCAAATATAGGGCTGATCAGACCGTCAAAGTGACGTCCATTTGCCGCGAGCGCTTCAAGACTTGAAACAGCAGAAATCGGAATGTTTAAAGACCAGGCAAGTGTTTTGGCAATGGTTACACCGATTCTCACCCCTGTGTACGAGCCAGGACCTTTTGCGACAACAATTTTAGAAAGATCCTGCGGGGTTGTATCACAATCATTCAGCAAAGAATGAACAGCAGGCATCGCTCTCACAGAGTGATTCTTTTTTAAATATGTCATGTATTCTGCTATGACAGTGTTGTCCCGAAGCAGCGCTATGCCTAAAGTATAATTCGATGTATCAATTGCTAATATTGTCATGTCTACTTATCTCCTCACAAAGCATTTCATACCGATTCCCCACAGCTGTAAAGGTGATCTCTCTTTCATCATCACCAGCTCTTTTAATGGCAATTTGCAGTCGCTCCTGCGGAAGCTGCTCTTCAATTAAATGTGCCCATTCCACTAAGCAGACACCTTGTCCATGAAAATATTCATCAAGTCCTAAGTCTTCACTCTCGTCTTCCATTCTGTATACATCCATATGATAAAGAGGAAGTGAACCATCGTTATATTCTTTTATGATCGTAAACGTCGGACTGTTTACAACACGTGTAATTCCGAGTCCTTCAGCAAAACCTTTTGTAAAGGTTGTTTTCCCAGTTCCTAAATCGCCCTCTAATGTCAGGACGTCCCCAGGCTTTGAAAACGATGCAGTCAGCTTAGCAATCGCTTTTGTTTCTTCAGGATTTACAGTTCTCCATTTTAATTGCTTCACACGAGTCACCCGTCTTATTTAAAATGATTATATCCTTTTTTCTCTAAAGTCATTGTTTCTTCATCTGTCTTTAATACGACATTGGATTCTGTCTTTTCACGGACACATCCAATCTTTTTAATTGGCAGTTGAAGTCTGCTGCACTCCTGCTGTAACACTTCCCAGTCTTCCTTTGAGATCGTCCCAGTCAGCTCAAAATCCTCTCCGCCAAACAAAGCCCATTCCTTCCATTGGGAATTTAACTTAGGCAAGTCCGGATGAACTGGAAGAAGGCTCTCGTCAATTTCTATTGAAACAGAGCTGGATTCAGCAATTTCATGCAATTCACTTGCCAATCCGTCACTAATATCATTAAGAGCCACACGCTGAGCGTTCGAGCATAGTCTGCCAACACTCACTCTTGGGTGAGGCCGTTTATGCCTATTGATAAAGTGATCTGTTTCAAATGATGTTTCCGGATGAGAGGACTCTTTTAGCAGCAATGAAAGTCCAGCGGCAGAAGAACCGATTTCACCAGTGACAAAGACAATATCATTCGGCTTTGCCAAACTGCGCAAACAGGCACGTCCCTTTTCAACTTCCCCAATCACAGTCACTGTGACGACTAGTTTATCGTTAGTAGAAACTGTATCACCGCCAATCAGGTCCATACAGTATAGTTTCGCCAGTTCATTCATTCCTTCATACATTTCCTTGATTTCTGATGCCGTCCATTTTGAAGGCACCGCAAGAGACACTAAATAAAACTTAGGAATACCTCCCATTGCGGCAATATCACTTATATTTATAGCCAACGCCTTATATCCAATGTCCTCCGGCGAAGAATAGCTCAATTTAAAATGCACGTCCTCTACCATTGTATCGACACAGACAATTTCCTGCACACCGTTTTTCGCTGTGTAAAGAGCCGCATCGTCTCCAATTCCTACATCAACGGAAGAATGGTGAATGGTTCGCGGAGTAATACTATTAATTAAATCAAACTCATCCATTAACCAAACCTCCTTTTGGTCTGATTATGTTTTATATGTACTGTATCTAGTGTATCGGATTATGGTGAAATATCCAAGATGTTGCCGATATAAAGAAAGCTTGGCTATCATACCAAGCAAAAGATGTAATAAAAGAAAACACAAAAAAAAACGAAAACATGATCGTTTCGTTTACAATAAATGGCGGTCCGGACGGGACTCGAACCCGCGACCTCCTGCGTGACAGGCAGGCATTCTAACCAACTGAACTACCGGACCATTTTAATTTGGTTGCGGGGGCAGGATTTGAACCTGCGACCTTCGGGTTATGAGCCCGACGAGCTACCGAACTGCTCCACCCCGCGACGATATAATTATGATAAAACTGCTTGGCGGCGTCCTACTCTCACAGGGGGAAACCCCCGACTACCATCGGCGCTGAAGAGCTTAACTTCCGTGTTCGGCATGGGAACGGGTGTGACCTCTTCGCTATCGCCACCAAACAATTGAGAGTGTTCTCTCAAAACTAGATAACAGGTGTGACATCATTAGAAATTAGGTTAAGTCCTCGATCGATTAGTATCTGTCAGCTCCATGTGTCGCCACACTTCCACCTCAGACCTATCAACCTGATCATCTTTCAGGGATCTTACTTCCTTGCGGAATGGGAAATCTCATCTTGAGGGGGGCTTCATGCTTAGATGCTTTCAGCACTTATCCCGTCCGCACATAGCTACCCAGCGATGCCCTTGGCAGAACAACTGGTACACCAGCGGTGCGTCCATCCCGGTCCTCTCGTACTAAGGACAGCTCCTCTCAAATTTCCTGCGCCCGCGACGGATAGGGACCGAACTGTCTCACGACGTTCTGAACCCAGCTCGCGTACCGCTTTAATGGGCGAACAGCCCAACCCTTGGGACCGACTACAGCCCCAGGATGCGATGAGCCGACATCGAGGTGCCAAACCTCCCCGTCGATGTGGACTCTTGGGGGAGATAAGCCTGTTATCCCCGGGGTAGCTTTTATCCGTTGAGCGATGGCCCTTCCATGCGGAACCACCGGATCACTAAGCCCGACTTTCGTCCCTGCTCGACTTGTAGGTCTCGCAGTCAAGCTCCCTTGTGCCTTTACACTCTGCGAATGATTTCCAACCATTCTGAGGGAACCTTTGGGCGCCTCCGTTACCTTTTAGGAGGCGACCGCCCCAGTCAAACTGCCCACCTGACACTGTCTCCCCGCCCGATAAGGGCGGCGGGTTAGAAGGTCAATACAGCCAGGGTAGTATCCCACCGATGCCTCCACCGAAGCTGGCGCTCCGGTTTCCAAGGCTCCTACCTATCCTGTACAAGCTGTACCAACATTCAATATCAGGCTGCAGTAAAGCTCCACGGGGTCTTTCCGTCCTGTCGCGGGTAACCTGCATCTTCACAGGTACTATAATTTCACCGAGTCTCTCGTTGAGACAGTGCCCAGATCGTTGCGCCTTTCGTGCGGGTCGGAACTTACCCGACAAGGAATTTCGCTACCTTAGGACCGTTATAGTTACGGCCGCCGTTTACTGGGGCTTCAATTCGCACCTTCGCTTACGCTAAGCGCTCCTCTTAACCTTCCAGCACCGGGCAGGCGTCAGCCCCTATACTTCGCCTTACGGCTTCGCAGAGACCTGTGTTTTTGCTAAACAGTCGCCTGGGCCTATTCACTGCGGCTCTCTCGGGCTTGCACCCTAACAGAGCACCCCTTCTCCCGAAGTTACGGGGTCATTTTGCCGAGTTCCTTAACGAGAGTTCTCTCGATCACCTTAGGATTCTCTCCTCGCCTACCTGTGTCGGTTTGCGGTACGGGCACCTCTCACCTCGCTAGAGGCTTTTCTTGGCAGTGTGGAATCAGGAACTTCGCTACTATATTTCGCTCGCCATCACAGCTCAGCCTTATGGGAAACGGATTTGCCTATTTCCCAGCCTAACTGCTTGGACGCGGATATCCAATACCGCGCTTACCCTATCCTCCTGCGTCCCCCCATTGCTCAAATGGTGAGGAGGTGGTACAGGAATATCAACCTGTTGTCCATCGCCTACGCCTTTCGGCCTCGGCTTAGGTCCCGACTAACCCTGAGCGGACGAGCCTTCCTCAGGAAACCTTAGGCATTCGGTGGAGGGGATTCTCACCCCTCTTTCGCTACTCATACCGGCATTCTCACTTCTAAGCGCTCCACCAGTCCTTCCGGTCTGGCTTCACAGCCCTTAGAACGCTCTCCTACCACTGTTCGAAGAACAGTCCGCAGCTTCGGTGATACGTTTAGCCCCGGTACATTTTCGGCGCAGAGTCACTCGACCAGTGAGCTATTACGCACTCTTTAAATGGTGGCTGCTTCTAAGCCAACATCCTGGTTGTCTAAGCAACTCCACATCCTTTTCCACTTAACGTATACTTTGGGACCTTAGCTGGCGGTCTGGGCTGTTTCCCTTTCGACTACGGATCTTATCACTCGCAGTCTGACTCCCAAGGATAAGTCATTGGCATTCGGAGTTTGACTGAATTCGGTAACCCGGTAGGGGCCCCTAGTCCAATCAGTGCTCTACCTCCAAGACTCTTACCTTGAGGCTAGCCCTAAAGCTATTTCGGAGAGAACCAGCTATCTCCAGGTTCGATTGGCATTTCACCCCTACCCACACCTCATCCCCGCACTTTTCAACGTGCGTGGGTTCGGGCCTCCATTCAGTGTTACCTGAACTTCACCCTGGACATGGGTAGATCACCTGGTTTCGGGTCTACGACCACGTACTCATGCGCCCTATTCAGACTCGCTTTCGCTGCGGCTCCGCATCTTCTGCTTAACCTTGCACGGGATCGTAACTCGCCGGTTCATTCTACAAAAGGCACGCCATCACCCGTTAACGGGCTCTGACTACTTGTAGGCACACGGTTTCAGGATCTCTTTCACTCCCCTTCCGGGGTGCTTTTCACCTTTCCCTCACGGTACTGGTTCACTATCGGTCACTAGGGAGTATTTAGCCTTGGGAGATGGTCCTCCCGGATTCCGACGGAATTTCACGTGTTCCGCCGTACTCAGGATCCACTCTGGAGAGAACGAAGTTTTGACTACAGGGCTGTTACCTCCTATGGCGGGCCTTTCCAGACCTCTTCATCTACCTCGTTCCTTTGTAACTCCGTATAGAGTGTCCTACAACCCCAAGAGGCAAGCCTCTTGGTTTGGGCTAATCCCGTTTCGCTCGCCGCTACTCAGGGAATCGCATTTGCTTTCTCTTCCTCCGGGTACTTAGATGTTTCAGTTCCCCGGGTCTGCCTTCTCATATCCTATGAATTCAGATATGGATACCACTCCATTACGAGTGGTGGGTTTCCCCATTCGGAAATCTCCGGATCAAAGCTTGCTTACAGCTCCCCGAAGCATATCGGTGTTCGTCCCGTCCTTCATCGGCTCCTAGTGCCAAGGCATCCACCGTGCGCCCTTTCTAACTTAACCGTTAAAAAGAATCACTATGTGATATCTTGTGTTACTAATTGAATGTGATGTCTACTGTTATCTAGTTTTCAAAGAACACGTTTCGAAGGAATGATCCTTCAAAACTAAACAAGACAGGGAACGTTCTGTTTATAAGACCCAAGGTCTTATATTCCGTAAATATCCTTAGAAAGGAGGTGATCCAGCCGCACCTTCCGATACGGCTACCTTGTTACGACTTCACCCCAATCATCTGTCCCACCTTCGGCGGCTGGCTCCATAAAGGTTACCTCACCGACTTCGGGTGTTACAAACTCTCGTGGTGTGACGGGCGGTGTGTACAAGGCCCGGGAACGTATTCACCGCGGCATGCTGATCCGCGATTACTAGCGATTCCAGCTTCACGCAGTCGAGTTGCAGACTGCGATCCGAACTGAGAACAGATTTGTGGGATTGGCTTAACCTCGCGGTTTCGCTGCCCTTTGTTCTGTCCATTGTAGCACGTGTGTAGCCCAGGTCATAAGGGGCATGATGATTTGACGTCATCCCCACCTTCCTCCGGTTTGTCACCGGCAGTCACCTTAGAGTGCCCAACTGAATGCTGGCAACTAAGATCAAGGGTTGCGCTCGTTGCGGGACTTAACCCAACATCTCACGACACGAGCTGACGACAACCATGCACCACCTGTCACTCTGCCCCCGAAGGGGACGTCCTATCTCTAGGATTGTCAGAGGATGTCAAGACCTGGTAAGGTTCTTCGCGTTGCTTCGAATTAAACCACATGCTCCACCGCTTGTGCGGGCCCCCGTCAATTCCTTTGAGTTTCAGTCTTGCGACCGTACTCCCCAGGCGGAGTGCTTAATGCGTTAGCTGCAGCACTAAGGGGCGGAAACCCCCTAACACTTAGCACTCATCGTTTACGGCGTGGACTACCAGGGTATCTAATCCTGTTCGCTCCCCACGCTTTCGCTCCTCAGCGTCAGTTACAGACCAGAGAGTCGCCTTCGCCACTGGTGTTCCTCCACATCTCTACGCATTTCACCGCTACACGTGGAATTCCACTCTCCTCTTCTGCACTCAAGTTCCCCAGTTTCCAATGACCCTCCCCGGTTGAGCCGGGGGCTTTCACATCAGACTTAAGGAACCGCCTGCGAGCCCTTTACGCCCAATAATTCCGGACAACGCTTGCCACCTACGTATTACCGCGGCTGCTGGCACGTAGTTAGCCGTGGCTTTCTGGTTAGGTACCGTCAAGGTACCGCCCTATTCGAACGGTACTTGTTCTTCCCTAACAACAGAGCTTTACGATCCGAAAACCTTCATCACTCACGCGGCGTTGCTCCGTCAGACTTTCGTCCATTGCGGAAGATTCCCTACTGCTGCCTCCCGTAGGAGTCTGGGCCGTGTCTCAGTCCCAGTGTGGCCGATCACCCTCTCAGGTCGGCTACGCATCGTTGCCTTGGTGAGCCGTTACCTCACCAACTAGCTAATGCGCCGCGGGTCCATCTGTAAGTGGTAGCCGAAGCCACCTTTTATGTTTGAACCATGCGGTTCAAACAAGCATCCGGTATTAGCCCCGGTTTCCCGGAGTTATCCCAGTCTTACAGGCAGGTTACCCACGTGTTACTCACCCGTCCGCCGCTAACATCAGGGAGCAAGCTCCCATCTGTCCGCTCGACTTGCATGTATTAGGCACGCCGCCAGCGTTCGTCCTGAGCCAGGATCAAACTCTCCGATAAATGGATCGCAGATTAAGTTCACCACATCCTGTGGCAACATCTGCGTGATCTGCATCGTGCAGACCTCAGTTTGACTGACTACGCACATCGCTGTGCGATTTATAATAAAACTTGAATTAACAGGTACGTTTTGTCTTGTTTAGTTTTCAAAGATCATTCAAGAAATAATGGAGCGGGTGATGAGAATCGAACTCACGACATCAGCTTGGAAGGCTGAGGTTTTACCACTAAACTACACCCGCATGTATATTATATTGGCGCGCCCGAGAGGAGTCGAACCCCTAACCTTTTGATCCGTAGTCAAACGCTCTATCCAATTGAGCTACGGGCGCTTATCGAGCGACTTAACTATCATACTATTAATTGATGTTAAAGTCAAGATGTTTTTTCGAATGTTTTTTCAAATCTTTTTGATTCGACTTTATCTATTATACACATTCTGAAGTGTTTGTAAACACCTTCGAAAAACTTTTTTGTTTTTCATTTTGTTCTGTGCTGTTCATCAGCGACGTTTAATAATATACCATGTGTTTTTTTATCGGTCAACACTTTTCTATGTTTTTGTTTCATTTTTCTCATTTTCTTTTCAGCTGTTGGTTAGTCCGTATAGTTTATCTGATTGTACAGATGATATAAAAAACAAAATAAATAAGAAAAGAGGCGTGTTATGTTTTACTACAAAGAAGAACTAATCAATATCATTAAACCCGATAAGCCAGATCCGGCCGCAGCTAAAGTACTGCAGGAAATATTAGGCGGACATTACGGAGAAATGCGTACAATGATGCAATATTTCTTTCAAAGCTCCAATTTCAGAGGAAAGCAGAAACAATATCGTGATTTGCTGCGCGGTATCTTCTTAGAAGAAATTGCCCATGTAGAGCTTGTGCAAAATACAATCAATGCTTTATTGGATGAATCAGGCGGTGCTGGAGTCGGCAGCCAGGGTATAGACCACGCCCCCCTTGATGAAGCAGTTAAACATGCTAACCCTCATCATTACATTATTGGCGCACAGAGTTCACTCCCGGTTGATGCGGGCGGCAATCCTTGGAACGCATCCTGGGTGTATAATCACGGAAACTTAATCACTGACCTGTTGGATAACTTGTTGCTTGAGTCTACTGGCGTTCTCCAAAAAACAAGAATTTATGAAATGAGCTCTAATCAGACGTTCCGGGAAACACTCGCTTTTCTTATTGTTCGTGACAATGCTCATCAAAATGCTTTCGCTAAAGCGCTTGAGACTTTGGGTGTTGACTGGGCTAAGCTTTTTCCAGTTCCGAATTACGACATTAATAAATATCCAGAGTGCAGAAAGTATGTTGAATTAGGCTACCATAATGTACAGTTTAATTTCAGATTAGATGAAACAAGAATTGCAGAGATCTTTCAAGGGAAATCTCCAAGCAGAAATGGCGGCGAGCTGCAAGTAACTGAACCTCCGGCTGGATTTCCTGTTCCGGTTCTTCCGCACATGCCGAATGAACATAGTCCCGGCTTAGGGGATATGAACGCCTGATGAGCAAAAGGTTCTCAAGGATATCCTTGAGAACCTTTTATTAATGTAAAACGTTTTTTATTCAACTATAGGTGTTAGCGTATCACCGTTCCATACTTCTCCCTTATTTAATGTCCAGCTATCATTGTAGAGAGCAGAAGCGCCTCTGTTCACAGCCGGGCTCCATTCATCATTCCAGGCCAGAAAATAAGTGGTTTTAGGGTATTTTTGTTTTATCGCACTCATAAACAGGCTGTAATCAAAGCTGCCGTTTGCTGTTTGCGGACCAACTTCTGTGAAGGCAAATGGTTTATTAAGTGCTGTCAGCTGGTCGTATCCGCTTATCGAATATGGATCTTGAAAGTATGCATCTAACCCAACTATATCTACGTATGAAGCTCCAGGGTAAAAATCTGTTTTAAAATCTCGATTAGCGTCGGGAGAGTAAACCCACAATAAATGATCCAATCCTCTTTCGTCAGTCATATAATGATAGATTTTGATGTAGAGCTGTTTATATAAGTAGATTCTTTCATCATCCTTTTGATTATATGACGTAAGACCCCACCAAAACCACTCGCCGTTCATCTCATGCAGCGGCCTGAACAGAACGGGCACGCCTTGCTTTTCCAGCTCTTGAAGTCCGTCAGCAATTTTGCTGAGCATGGCGTTCAGCCGCTTCCCCTCTGTTGTAGAAGAGTCTAACAGTTTTTTATACTGATCGTTGGTAATCGGTGTTTTATAGTGTCCTGACTGATAAGCAGGATTCGCTAGATGCAGACTGATCTGCGGAATCCCTCCGCTTTTCCAATACGAAATTAAATCACTGTTGCAGCTTACGTCTATAGAATCTTCAATGTTTGAGGTTTCAAGCCATCCCCTCGCGTAATCACAGCCGTAAATGGCAGGTGATTGTCCGGCTGAGCTTCGGATTCTTTCTGCTTCGGCCATGGAGAATGTGTCATGACTGTAAAAGCCAAACGCACCGGAAAGCACTCTGTTTTCAGAACGATTCGGCAGGTGAGCGAGCCAATTCATCAGATCTTTTGTTGTCTGCTGTGCTTTAGGATTAACAGGTGACACAGTATGTGCTTGGATCGGCTCAGCCAAAACGGCAGGCGCAAATAAAAATAAGATGAACAAACAGATGATAGGTTTCTTTAACACAGAAATTCCTCCGTTCTTATGAAGGATGAGATATGACCAGCTCGCAAGTTCCTTCTATTGAAAACTCGCCAAAATGGGCAGGCAAAATAAAGTGTGAGCCTTTATTGCATTCATACTGCACACCGTTGTTTTCTATTATCCCTGAGCCTTCGACAACACTGCATAGCAAATAGGTTTGAGGAGAAGGAAAAACCGGCTTGCCGCTGACATTCCATTTGTAAACTGAGAAATAATCTGACTGAACATAAGACGTAATCACGGCATCCTTCATTTCTTTCACCGCCGGTATTGGTTCAGAATCCGCATGCGGTATGTTTACGACTTCCATCGCTTTTTCTATATGGAGATCCCTTTTTTGGCCATGGTCATTACAGCGATCATAATCGTATACTCGATATGTGGTATCAGAATTTTGCTGAATTTCAAGGACGAGGGTGCCCTCACACAATGCATGCAGCGTGCCGCTTGGAACATAAAAGAAATCTCCTGGCTTTATGTTGATGCGCCTAAGCAGCCCGTTCCAGTCACCGCTTTCTATAAGCTGTTTGAATTCTTCCTTCGTGCTTGCGTGATGTCCCAAAATCAGTTCTGCCCCTTCTTTGCAATCAATAATATACCAGCACTCTGTTTTTCCGAGGTCTCCGTTTTCGTGCACAATGGCATAATGATCATCAGGATGCACTTGTACAGAGAGGTCCATGTTGGCATCAAGTACTTTCACCAGTAATGGAAACACGCTTCTTTGAGGAAAGCCGAAAAACTCCGGGCATTCTTTCCACACTTGATCTAGGGTTTTTCCTGCCAACCGGCCATTTTGAACAGTCGATGATCCATTGGCATGGGCCGAGACAGCCCAGCATTCACCAGTTTTTTCTGAAGGGATGCTATAGCCGAATCTATCACGAAGCGCTGTGCCGCCCCATATCCTTTCTTTAAAAATCGGCTCTAAAAATAAAGGATGCTTCATGATGGAACCTCCCCAGATGCTTCTTCTGCTTTTAATGCCTGATCGGCTAAAACAAACGTTCCGATGATTCCGGCATTTCTGCCTAAATGGGGAGCTACAATATACTCATTTATACTTTCTGATAATTCAGAAAAATTAAAGTAGCTGTTCATTATTTTAGGGACATATTGATATATATAAGGGAACAGCTGACTCTGATTCATGACGCCGCCGCCAAGAATCATTTTTTTTGGTGCCAGGATGAGGATATATTGTGCCAGCGCCTGCGCAATGTAATATCCTTCAAGTTCCCAGACCTCATTAACATGTGATAAATCTGCGGCCTTTTTTCCCCATCGTGACTCTATAGCAGGACCGGAAGCCAGACCTTCGAAGCAATCCTTATGATAAGGGCACTTTCCTTGATACGTGTCATCCGGATGGCGGCGAATATAGATATGGCCCATTTCAGGATGTGATAATCCTTGCAGAAGCCGCCCTTCTATAATCGCGCCTGCACCAATGCCAGTGCCGACCGTGATATATAAGCAGCTGTCGAAGTCTTTAGCTGCGCCGAAAAGAGATTCACCGAGCGCCGCAGCGTTTACATCCGTACTGAATCCGACAGGAATATTCATTTCTTCTTTTATTGTTTTCAAGAATGGATAGTGCCTCCAGCCTGGTTTAGGCGTGGCAGTAATGGTTCCATATGTTTTACTGTTTACATCTAAATCAACGGGACCAAAGGAGCCGATGCCGATTGCCTGTAGCGAGAATTGGCGAAAATATTGAATGACTTTCTCTATCGTTTCATCCGGCATCGCTGTTGGTATCTCTATTCTGTCAATGATCGTTCCATCTTCTGTTCCGACGGCACATACAAATTTTGTGCCGCCTGCTTCAATACCGCCAAGCATGCAGATGGCCTCCTTGTTATCTCCGCGATCAGCGCCTTACATTTACCGAAGTGACGACAAATTTGTCATGCCGATGACGTGAAAAGGAATATTCAAATGGAATACCGTTATCTAAAAAGCCCACGTGCTCAACTTCAAGAATGGGATCATCCTGTTTGCAGCCCAGATGCTGCTGATCCATCTCATCAGATTTACAGGCTCTGATTTTCCGGTGCGTTCCGGCAATCTTTAGCTGAAGCCCGTTTGTAATGTGTTCATAAATAGAGTGGTGCAGCACCTCATCATTAATACCGGGTATTAAGTGTGTCGGCATATATGTTTTTTCCAATACATATGGCTCGCCTTCCACAATCCGCAGCCGTACAACATAATAAACCGGCGTTTTCTGATCAATTGATAAATGGGCAGCCACTTCCTCAGTGGGAAATTGCACCTCGAACTGAATGACCTTGCTTTTGATTTTTTTGTCTTTTAACAAATTGGTCAGTCCGAGGATTTCATTGCTGACGACATGGACATGTTCATCCTGTATCGCAGATTGGATGATAAAGGTTCCGTGACCGCGTTTTCTGAATAACAGTCCTTCAGCAACTAAATTATCTAGAGCTCTTTTCATCGTCATGCGGCTTGAATTGAACTCTTTTGCAAGAGATACTTCATCGGGAATCGGCTGATCGATGGGATATACATTATTTTTGATTCGTTTTCTCATTTCATTTGCAATGATTTCGTATTTATTCATTGGTATCCTCCGGCAGCTGTAAAAGTAAAAATTTTGATATCGAATAAACTTCTTTACGGATATCATAAGTTCTTTTCCCTGTTTCATCAATGTTATGGCTATTTGTTGTTTCTGTTAGGAATTTTGACCGCCGGAAGACCTTTTAGCTATAGCAACCTAAAAACCATTTTTCTCAGCAAGCTTTTTGAACCATTTTCCGCTCTTTTTGACGGTTCTTTCTCCGTCTTTCTTCAGATTGACTGAAACAAATCCGTATCGGTTTTTATAAGCGTTTGTCCATGACCAATTGTCCATAAACGTCCATAAGTGATAGCCTTTTACGTTTGATCCTTCCTGTATAGCGCGGTGAATCCATTTTAAGTGCTCTTTGATAAATTCAATTCGATAGTCATCTTGAATCATACCCTGCTCGTCTCTGAAACGCTCTTCCCCTTCAACCCCCATGCCGTTTTCAGAAATAAAGCACTCGATATTCCCGTAATTTTCTTTTAAATTGATCAGGATATCATAAACGCCTTTTTCGTAAATCTCCCAGCCTCGGTGAGGATTCATTTTGCGGCCCGGCATGACGTAAGGATCGAAATACCTGTCAGGCAAAAACGGCGCATCCGGATTTGGCAGGTGCTCTTTGGCTTTTACACGTCTCGGCTGATAATAATTCACACCTAATAAGTCAACCGTATGCTGTTTAATGATCTCAAGATCCTCTTTCTCATATTCAGGCATAAAGCCTTCAGTTTTTAAAATGTCTATGAGTTCTTTTGGAAACTCGCCTTTTACAGAAGGGTCTAAAAAAGATCGGTTAAAGAACGCATCTGCTATTTCACCCGCTTTTACATCCGCCGGGTGGCTGCTTCTCGGATAGGATGGGGTTAAATTTAAGATGATGCCGATTTTTCCATCCTGCTTCATCTCTCTGTAAGTCCGAATGGCCCGGGCGCTCGATAACATGGTGTGAAACCCGACTTGAACGGCTTCTTTAAAATCTACCTTGTTCGGATAATGAAAATCATATAAATATCCGCCTTCTACCGGTACGATCGGCTCGTTATGCGTGAACCATTTTTTCACGCGATCGCCAAACAAACGAAAGCACGTTCCCGCATAGTTTTCATAAGCATCCACCGTTTCTCTGTTTGCCCAGCCGCCGATGTTTTGAAGTTCCATCGGCATATCGAAATGAAACAAATTGACAAAGGGTTCAATTCCATTAGCTATGAACTCATCAATGACGCTGTTATAAAAGTCCGCTGCTTTAGGGTTGATCTCGCCTGTTCCGCCCGGTATTAAACGTGACCATGAAATCGACATACGGAACGAGTTGTGGCCAAGCTCCTTCATCAGCCTGATATCCTCTTTATAGTTATCGTAAAATTGCGATGTGGATGCAGGCCCTACATGATCAAAAAAGCGATGAGGCTCTTTTTCAAACCAGTAATCCCAAATATTCTTCCCTTTTCCGTCTCGATCGGAGGCACCCTCCGTTTGTGTCGCTGAAGCGGATGATCCCCACCAAAAATCTTTCGGAAAACGATACTGTTCTGTTTGAGTCAAGTTCTCTCTCTCCTTATGTCACATTTTGATGCTGTTATCATTTTGCTGTGCTGTTTCCTGAACAGCCTGTTCTTTTTCTTTTGCGAGATTTAATTTATCCATTGCTTTTAGGAACGGAAACCATATCACGAAGACAATTAATAGATTAACAAGCTGCATGACGCCACCCATGATTGAGTTCGTCGCCATAATGCCATTAATGAATAATGGAACCGTCCACGGCACCGTCACACCGGTCGGCGGCGGAACGAGCCCTGCTGACATGGCCAGATAGGTGACGAGCGTAACAACCATCGGTGCCAGCACCCAAGGCACGATAATGATTGGATTCATCACAATCGGAAGTCCGAAGATAATCGGTTCGTTTACGTTAAAAATCCCTGGAGCAAGGCCGAGTTTTGATACTTGCTTCATCTGCCTGCTTTTCATGAATATAAGAATCGTAAATACAATCGCCAGCGTCATCCCGGTTCCGCCCATCCCCACTGTATAAATCTCCATAAACGGTTTTGAGATGATGTGCGGCACTTCTTTCCCCGCTGTGTAGGCTGCCAGGTTTTCCACCTGAAGTGTATTCCAAATCGGGTCCATCACAGAGTTGATAATGATTTGCCCATGCAATCCGAAAAACCAAAGAATTTGAATAAAAAATACAGCAATCAGCGTCGGAATGATACCGCTTCCAAGTCCGACAAGCGGAGCCTGAATCGCATGATAAATGACATCATGCATGTTGGTTTTGAAAAGCTGGGTGACCAGAACGTTAATCAGCAAAAACACAGTCAGTGTGATAAAAGCCGGAATAAGTGCGGCAAATGATTTTGCTACAGCCGGCGGAACCCCGGCAGGCATTTTGATCGTCAGATTTTTTTGAACGATTCTTCTGTAGATTTCACCAGAAAGAAATGCCGTGATCATACCCAGAAACATTCCTTTGGCACCGAGGCGGTCTACCGGAATGACTCCGGTTATGGCATCTCCTGTTTCCGGCTGAACGATAAAAGGCGTCAGCAGCAAAAAGGAAACCAAAGCGATCGCACCGCCAAACACAGCTTCAACCTGATAGCTTTTTGAGAGATAATAGCCTATACCAAACACGACGAAGACAGACATAATCCCCATGGTCGCCGTAGACGCAATGCCAAAATTGGACTGAAACGATGTGAGCATTGAAGCATTCATGATTTTATTTAAAAACGGCAGGTTCGTTAACACCACAAAAATGGACCCGAATATCGTAAGCGGGAAGGCCAGCATAAACGCATCGCGCAACACCTGCAAATAACGGTTATTATTTAACCTCCCTGCAATTGGAACAAGGAACTGGCTGATTTTCTCGAACACCCTATCCACCCCGATTTTTATATATTCTTTGTTTTAAAGATGCCAAGCAGCTCTTTTACCAATTCTTTCATAGTCAATGTTGACATCAGATGATCTTCCGCGTGCATAAGCAGCAATGAGAAATTGGCTGCCTCGCCGCTTGATTCTTTCTGTATCATTTGAAAGTGAATGTCATGGGCTGCAGATAGAGCATCCTCAGCCTGGGCAATAAGGGCATCTGCCTCCCCCCTGTTTCCTTCCTTGTAGGCGCGCAGTGATTGAATGATGCAGCTGCGGGCATTGCCGCTGTGGAGAATAAGCTGAAAGCTGATTTGTTCGTCTGTTAAATCGGTGATTTTTATCTGCTCCATCATTGTTGCCCCATTAATGACAAAGCCTGTTCATAAGCTTTTTTGCCATCAGCCATTCCGTAAGCCATCATGTCAATGACCTCAACCCGAATGTTGTATTGGTCGGCTTCTTTTTGCAGTTCGCTTTTCAGAAAGCTCATTTGCGGGCCGATTAAAACCGCATCTGCCTTTTGCATATCTTCTTTCGCTTTATCCTGGCCGACTGCCCAGATCTCCGCTTCCTCTCCGATGGATTGCGCGTATTCTTTCATTTTTGTCACCAACAAACTGGTGGACATTCCCGAACTGCACGCCAGTAAAATTTTCTTCAATGGATGACCCCCCTCTTTTATTTAAAACGCTTACAAAATTTATTATAGTCATTTAATTTTAATTGTCTATACTTTTGTAAAAATAAATATACTCATATTTTTTCAGTTCAACTATTTATCAAAATTTTCTATGGAAGATTCGCTCACAATATGTTAAACTCATCCTCGGAAACTAAATCAATTAAATAGCTATTTTTACTTGTATAACCTCAATAATATGGATTGAGGGTGTCTACCAGGAACCGTAAAATCCTGATTACAAAAATTGTGTATCACTTTTTTTGTAATCAGGATTTTTTTATTTGTCAAAAAATTTATGTAAAGGAGTTTGTTATGAATTTTAAAGTTTTTCTGCTTGCAGCTTCTACGATTGCAGTCGGATTGGTTGAGTTAATTGTGGGTGGGATTCTTCCTCAAATCGCAAATGATTTACACATTTCCATTGTTTCGGCCGGACAGCTGATCAGTGTGTTTGCGCTGGGATATGCTGTTTCAGGGCCGCTGCTTTTGGCAATGACCGCGAGGGTTGAACGGAAGCGTTTATATTTAATTGCGTTATTTGTTTTCTTTTTAAGTAACCTTGTCGCCTATTTCAGCCCTAACTTTGCGATGCTGATGGTATCAAGGGTATTGGCGGCGATGAGCACAGGACTGATTGTGGTCCTTTCCTTGACAATTGCGCCGAAAATTGTGGCGCCTGAATACAGAGCCCGCGCAATCGGCATCATTTTTATGGGATTCAGTTCTGCCATCGCATTAGGTGTGCCGCTTGGCATATTGATCAGTAATTCCTTCGGATGGCGCATTTTGTTCCTTGGCATCGGCCTGTTGGCGCTGATCTCCATGCTGATTATTTCAATCTTCTTTGAAAGAATACCAGCGGAGAAAATGATTCCTTTCCGGGAACAACTCAAGACAGTCGGTAATCTGAAAATCGCGAGTTCACACCTCGTCACGATGTTTACATTAGCTGGCCATTACACGCTTTACGCTTACTTTGCGCCGTTTTTAGAAGAGACTCTTCACCTGAGCTCTTTCTGGGTCAGCATTTGCTATTTCCTTTTCGGAATATCTGCTGTATGCGGAGGTCCTTTTGGAGGAGCGCTTTCTGACCGGCTCGGTTCCTTTAAGAGCATTTTGCTGGTGACCGGTTCCTTTGCCATCATTATGTTCTTACTGCCGCTGTCTACATCGTCTATGATTTTCTTTTTGCCTGTTATGGTGATTTGGGGTCTTCTGAGCTGGAGCCTCGCCCCGGCTCAGCAAAGCTATTTAATTGAAATTGCACCTGATTCGTCTGACATTCAGCAAAGCTTTAACACGTCGGCCCTCCAAGTCGGAATTGCCCTTGGCTCAGCCATTGGCGGTGTTGTTTTGGATCAGACGGGTACTGTGGTGTCAACAGCATGGTGCGGCGGGTCGATTGTGATCATCGCTGTCCTGTTTGCTCTAATTTCTTTAACAAGACCTGTTCAGACAGCAAAAAAATCCTCCTTGTAAAAGGAGGATTTTTTATTATTTAGCTGAAAGCTCATCTTCGGTGACCCATTTGTGGTTTTTCACTTTTTCTCCGCTTGTTTTCGATGTATAGTCCACCATGTATACCGTTGTTTTTTCTGCAGAGTCGATTTCAGCAGTTGCTCCCTTCATGCCTTTCATGTGAGAGGCCTCTAAGATCGCCTGATCTCCGGGGTTGAGGGGTTTATCTCCTGCATCTTTTATCTCTTCTTGGATCACCCATTTGTGATGATCAACTCGCTGTCCTCCGGTTGTCGGTGTATAAGAAACAACATATGCCGTAGTATCGTATGCGCCTGTAACTGTTGCTTCGGCGCCCTTCATACCTTTCATATGAGAAGCATTGATGATGACCTGGCTGCCTATCTTATATTTAGGATGTTTCGATTCCGTTAATCCCTCTGGAACTTCAGCAGATCCGGAATGATCCATTTCTTCGTGTGAGCCGGAGTCCGAATGACTTTCATGAGTGCTTTCTTTTTTGCTATCGCTATTGCCGCATGCTGATAAAACAAAAATAAGTGACATCAATAAAATTCCAAGTGCCTTTTTCGAAATCTTCATGTTCATTCTCCTTTGCTTCATTTTTTGGTGTGAATGTAATCCGCAGAAACAGAATGGCCTTCACATCTGCCTGTCAAACATGATCTTTTCAAGAATACTATACCCCCGGATGGTATGTAAATGCGCTGATATTCTCATAAAATATGCTGCTGTTTGTCCTATTCCCCGTGATCCGCAGAATAAAACGCGGTGGATAAAAGCCGCGGTTGCGCGGCTTCGGTTAGTTTTCGATTACTTTGACATACACGCCTTTTTTTGCTTTCTGATAAGCGGTCTCTCCCATTTTTCTGATGTTTTGAGATACTGATGAGGATGTGATCCATTCATTATGATGGAAAACAGAAGGGTCGATGAGACGCATTTTCTTTTTTCGATGAAAATCGTAATGAATGTCATCCTCTTTTACTTGTATGTGAGGATGTATTTTTTCAAGCAGTCTCCGTACTTCTTCATTTTCTGATGAATGCAGGATGTCTAACACCTCTTGGTCTGTTTTCAGCAAATCTTCGGCGGCGATGACATTGTGCTGCAGCGCAGCCTTCAGCGTTCGCGTTAAGTATTCATATCCATATACATTCACTGGGTGCATAAAGAAATCGATTACTTCCTTGTAATACACTCGCACGAACCATTCGGCTGTTCCGATACTATCTGGAAACACCCTTCCGTTTCTCACAATGAGGCGATCTAAAAAGATTTCTGCTTCGCGGAGCGTGATCTGTCCATATTGATACATGTCACGCAGCGTGTAGTCTATGCGATCAGCACACAGCTCCGGTGCGGGCTGTTCGAGCAGTGTCCATCTTGTATCATTTAATAAAAGACCGTCGGCATCATAACCGTGTTTTTTTAGAATTCCAGGGATCTCGGATTGGTCAATGACTTGTTGAAAAATGTTTTCATGATAATCTTCCGCTTCATTTTCAAATACAAAATCGATTACATGAGAAAATGCTGTGTGCGACACATCGTGGAGAAGACCCGCGATCTGCTCTTCTATGGTTCCCCCCAACCTTTTGATTAGAAGCATAACGCCAATGGAGTGCTCATACCGGGTCACATTCCACTTTGGATTGACTAAAAAGCTGGCGCCGCCTTGATAAACCCCTTTTAATCTTTGCACGGGCGCGCTTTTTATGAGTTCTTCCAGTACTCCGTCTATTTGATGCCTGCCGTAAAGCACATCGTTTATTTCCATACTGTCACCTCAACATCTATTCTCTTCTTCGGGTGCATTGCCGGTCACATGTTTTCCTTTAATATCCCCTCAGTAAGAAATATTACCTCTAGCAAACTCGATTTCTTTTTGAGTTCTATATCAAGGGATTGATTGACATCTTCTAGTCACATACATAATCACTAGCCGGTCAGATTTGCACATCATATTTACTTTCGGCACTGCCTTTTCATTTCCTTGTATTCTTGTAAACTCAATCTTTAAAATCGATTAATACTAGCTTAACACTTTAAAAATATAATGGGTTTGTCATTGAGGATCATATTTTTAGGAGGTTATTCAGTTGAAAAAATTCCCGAAGAAGCTGCTGCCTATTGCGGTGTTATCATCTATTGCGTTCAGCAGCCTAGTCAGCGGCAGCGTACCTGAAGCCAGCGCCCAGGAAAAGAAAAAGGGGAATCAAAACGAAATTAAGAATGTCATCGTCTTGATCGGTGATGGGATGGGTGTGTCTTATACGTCCGCTCACCGTTACTTAAAGGATAATAAAAAGACTAAGGTTGTTGAGCCTACAGCTTTTGACCAGTACCTTGTCGGCCAGCAGACTACTTACCCTGAAGACCCTGAACAAAATGTAACGGATTCTGCTTCTGCCGCAACCGCTATGTCAGCTGGGGTTAAAACATATAATAATGCAATTGCAGTGGATAATGACGGTTCAGAGGTCAAAACAGTTCTTGAAGCGGCAAAAGAAAAAGGAAAATCGACCGGCCTTGTCGCCACTTCAGAGATTACTCACGCCACTCCGGCTTCTTTCGGCTCACATGATCACAGCCGGAAAAACATGAATTCTATTGCAGACGACTATTTTGATGAAATGGTGAACGGCAAGCACAAAATCGATGTCCTTCTAGGCGGAGGAAAAAGCAATTTTGACCGCAAGGACCGTAATTTGGTAAAGGAATTCAAAAAAGCGGGATACAGCTATGTGGATAACCGCAAGGACCTGCTGAAAAACAAGGACAGCCAAGTTCTCGGCCTATTCGCTGACGGCGGCCTGCCTAAAAAGATCGACCGCACGAAGGATATTCCTTCATTAAAAGACATGACAAACACAGCTCTCAAAAAATTAAGCAAGGACAAAGACGGTTTCTTCCTCATGGTTGAAGGAAGCCAGATTGACTGGGCGGGGCATGACAATGATATTGTCGGCGCCATGAGTGAGATGGAAGACTTTGAACAAGCCTACAAGGCAGCGATCGATTTCGCTAAAAAAGACAAGCATACATTGGTTGTCGCAACGGCTGACCACTCAACCGGCGGGTACTCCATCGGTGCGGACGGCATTTACAACTGGTTCAGTGAGCCAATTAAAGCGGCAAAACGCACGCCTGACTTTATGGCAGAAAAAATCGCCGGCGGCGCAGATGTTGAAAAAACATTAAAAACGTATATTGATCAAAAGAAATTAGCTTTAACTGCATCTGAAATTCAATCTGTTGAAAAAGCGGCAAAATCGAAGGAAGTCCTTGATATCGATAATGCGATTGAGGAGATTTTCAATAAACGCTCCCACACAGGATGGACAACAAGCGGACATACCGGCGAGGATGTTCCTGTCTATGCGTACGGACCGTCCAGTGAGAAGTTTTCCGGCCAAATCGATAATACTGAAATCGCCAAAAATGTTTTCGACGCTTTACAATACAACATTAAGATTAAAGATAAGTAAGAGAATACAAGATGTCCCGTTGCTTGTATAAGGAACGGGCTCTCTTTTTAATGGAGGACTCATGATGAAAAAGATTCTATCGATCTTATTTTTTATCGTCATGCTTGCGGGCTGTTCATCAAACGCCGATTCTGAAAAACAAAATACAGCCGGAGAGCAAACAGCAAAAGCCACACCGCAAAGCACTTCGTCTCAAAAGGACAGTATAGATGAGTATCAGCCTAATTCACAGGTAACAGATGACCGGTCATTGCTGAAGGTAAATCAAACGTTTTCTGATGACAAAGGTGAAGCCGTCTTAAAAGATATCAAACAAGTCAATCAAACTTATAAGATTGGAAACGTAGAGTTAACGGTAAAAGAAATGAAGCTGATCCACTTACGTCCGGATTACAGCATGATTGATTATTTTCATGTATTAACACACGATGAAGAGTTTGATTTCGTTAAAGTTTTCGTTGATATCAAAAACACTTCTTCCGAGAAAGTGAATTTTGCCCCGATTGCATTGATGAAAACAAATACAGGTGAAACCTTTGATTGGAATAAAGACATGTACCTCGAAGAGTTGAATGGTGAATTAGAAGGCGGCGCCGAAAAATCCGGCAATCTCGGCTTTATTGTAAACGCAGCAAGCGGACATGCTCATGATGAACCATCAGCTGAGAAGAAGAAAAAAGAGATCAAATGGATTGAAATCACAACAAGTGACGTTTTTGACCAAAACCATAAGAAAATCACTGATTCTCAAAAGATCAAAATTGCATTTTAATAATTGCCTTCCAACTCGGAAGGTTTTTGTATATCGGAGAAGCTAAACAGTCACCTTGTATGCCAATTTGATATGATCTTATTTTTTGCGAAAACAGAATACTTTATCTGTCGTCAAACCCTAACTTTTGAGCTGGTTTTACCGATGATAAATTGTTAATATCACTAGCCCACCTTGGTGATGGCATACCCAAAACCTTTAGTTGCCACCGAATATACACCATTAAATAACGAGCTGTTTGTAATCGTTTCTTCGTTAATTCTTTAGATGCTGCAACCCTCCGAAGAATCGTTTAACCGATAAAATAAGGTATGTCTGCTCATTTGTACGATATCGTTTTTTTTGTTTTACACACCCTATCCCAGTTCTCACTGGAAGGAAATAAAGTTAATCGAGCTTCTTTTTCTTTCCTATAGTGATAAAAGTCTGTCAGTGAGTTATGAAATTCAGTATTTGTCTCTTCTCCCCATACAAAATAAATATCTGAGATAAAAAGAACTTGGAGCGTTTGTATGATCACATAAATAGGTCAAAAAAAGCACTGCTGAAATATAAGTACTAGTAAGATCAATAGAGTACTTTTTGTTTGTTCATGACACAGTGCTAATTGTTAATCTAATTTTTTAATTACAATTGAAGCGTTTACGTTAGGTTGTGTGCCTCCTGCCAAAGTCTGGAGAGTCACTGCGGCAGCGGACGTATGATTTCGAAGAGTTAGAACATCGCCGGCTGCTATGGCTATAATAGCCTGACCGTTGTTTTGCTGAGTACCTGCACCTGAACCGTAGACTGTATTCGTAATCGGCGCACCATTTAAAAATAGTGTGAATTGGTTAGGCTCTACTCCCGAAACAGAAAAAGTGACCTCATAGTCTCCCGGAGTGGTAATTGCAATTTGAGAAGTTCCGGGGGCATGTGTAATTCCAGGGGTGGTTATCCCTGTTGAATCAAAAATGACATCAGCCTCTATAGCTACCGTTTGAGCGCTTAAGTTATAAATATACCCGTATTCGGATAACCCAGCTGCTCCTGTGCCTGTGGCTCCCGTCGCTCCCGTCGCTCCCGTGACTCCGGCTGGTCCGGCGTCTCCTGTGGCTCCCGTTGCTCCCGTTGCTCCTGTGGCTCCTGTGGCTCCGGCTGGTCCGGCGTCCCCGGTTGCTCCTGTGGCTCCAGCTGGTCCGGCGTCTCCTGTAGCTCCCGTGGCTCCGGCTGGTCCGGCTGGTCCGGCGTCCCCTGTAGCTCCCGTCGCTCCGGCTGGTCCGGCGTCCCCTGTTGCTCCCGTCGCTCCCGTGGCTCCGGCTGGTCCGGCGTCCCCTGTTGCTCCCGTCGCTCCCGTTGCTCCGGCTGGTCCGGTGTCCCCCGTCGCTCCCGTGGCTCCGGCTGGTCCGGCGTCCCCTGTTGCTCCCGTCGCTCCCGTCGCTCCGGCTGGTCCGGCATCCCCGGTTGCTCCTGTGGCTCCCGTTGCTCCTGTGGCTCCGGCTGGTCCGGCGTCCCCGGTTGCTCCTGTGGCTCCCGTTGCTCCTGTGGCTCCGGCTGGTCCGGCATCCCCGGTAGCTCCTGTGGCTCCCGTTGCTCCGGCTGGTCCGGCGTCTCCTGTGGCTCCCGTGACTCCTGTTGCTCCGGCCGGCCCTGGTGGTCCTGTGGCTCCCGTAGCCCCGGCCAGTCCTGGTGGTCCTGTGGCCCCTGTTGCTCCGGGCAGCCCTGGCAGCCCCGGTGGTCCTTGTGGTCCTTGTGGTCCTGTGGCTCCAATACTGCCTGGAATACCGCGTAATCCGCGTGGTCCCTGCGGCCCTATTACTCCCCTTACGCAGCAGCAGCACATACATGAATGTTTAGGCTCAGGATTTTTTTTAGGGCCTACTCTACAACTGGGGCTTGAAGAGTTAGATCCACAGTAAGGGCACCTATGTGACGGCTTTCGAGACATAATTTATATCCACATCCTTTCGATACATAATTTTCCATACACTTATTCATAATATGAAAAATGATTTTGAGTGTGAATGAATGCGAAAGTATTCCTCCTGCTGCCCTGCCGTTCCCAGAAAATGAGCCCATACAAATTTATAATCCTTTTGCTAAAATCTCTGATCCCGCAAAATGAATCCGGTTATTGTCACAATGCCTGTAAGACCCTATCAGTAAAAAAGAGTGAGACCATTTTCATCTCACTCTTTTTTCTTATATCATCCAAATGTATTTTTTGCTGTTTATTTTCTCTGATCTATAAATTGATCAATCCGCTCCATTACCTCTTCCATATTCATGCAATCCTGAAAGCTTTGATTGATTTTTTGAATCCCTTCCTTATACCGGTCGTTATTCAACACTTCTTCCACTGCATGTTTTAAAGACTGCGCGGTTACATGATCTTTAGATACTGTATAACCTGATTGTAATTCAGTCAGCCGCTGGGCCACCATTGGCTGGTCCTTATCGTGCGGCATTACAACTAGAGGAACGTTAAAATGAATGCCTTCATTTACACTGTTCATTCCTCCGTGAGTGATGAAAACATCTGATTGTTCCAGCACTTCCAATTGAGGCACATATGAAGCAATGATAAAGTTCTCTGGCGCTTGCTTTAATCTTGTCAGATCAGCTTTTTCTCCCGCAGCTATCACGACCTTGCCCTCGACATCAGAAAAAGCATCTATACATAAGTTGAAAAACTCTTCAGTTTCGTCTAATACAGTCCCCATTGAAATATAGATGACTTTCTCATCTTTCAATTTCTCAATTGGGAAATCAGTTTTTTCCGCTCTCTTTGGAAAGCTTGGACCGATAAACAGAAATTCATTGCCGAAACGATGGCTTTCCGGCTGAAAATATCGGCTTGTGTACACTACATTTAATTCACCTTTATTATTCATGAATTGAACCATATTTTCAGGTGATACACCATAATTTTGTTTCATCTCTAATAATAGATCTTCACACTCTTTATCCAATTGTAAAGGCACTTCTGAATCCGGATGCAGAGGCAATACCTTTAAATGCTCTTCATCGAATAAGAAGGAAGCAGATGAAGAGATGCCCGGGATGTTGAGATAATCTCTGACCAGCTCTCCCGCACCGAATTTATCATAATAAACAAAGTCAAATTGGATGCTTTTTGACAACTCTTTTACGACATGTAAAATGTCCAGTGAGGTTTTGATATGTATTTTCAGGAAATCAAGAATGCCATTTGGCGAAGCGACATGAATAGGTGTTGTTCTCAGCAAATCCTGATGAAGGTGGACAGTCGCTCCCACCGCTTCTAATCTTTCTTTATATTTTTCAGTGGATATATAGTGGACATCATATCCTCGATCGGCAAAGGCTTTCGTAATGCCTAATGTAGGATTTACATGGCCTTCAGCTGGGAAATTCAGGATCAATACTTTTTTCATTCTGACAACTTCCTCTCACTCATATTCCGTAAGCGTTCATAAGATGATATGCAATTTGTGCCTGATTAGACTGATGATAGTTCTCACTATCGATCATAATGGGGGAGACTGACGCCATGCAAGTGACAAATGATCGAATTATTCTGCCGCTTTAGGCTGATGCGGTTTTACGGCGATCAATCCGTTACGATAAAGGATATCGCCAGCGCTGCCAGCCAGTGAAATGACAATATGTCGGGAACTCAGGGCTGCTCGAAGCACCGCAGTCAAAAAATACGCCTATGTCCTCCTTTGTGTGAGAATGGCATTTATCTGCTTCTTATATTTCAACACCGTGAACGATTATCATCTGACTTTAACGAAGCAGCTTAGAGATAATGCACGATGCGAGAAACAACGCAAGGCAGGCTGAGACGGTAAAAGCATTCAGCAGCCGCTTAAAACATCACTAAAAAGACACCGTGCCCGGTGCCCTTAAACCTTTCTGATCGTAAAAAATTTCCGCAGAAGCCACGGAGCTGGTGTGAATCCGAGTGTTAACTGCCAGGCGCCAATTGCTTGTAATCCATATTCTCGGACGATCAGCATCTTTTGGCTCATGCTCCTGACATCTTCAAACCATACTTCATGCGTCCGTCCCTGCTCATCTCTGTAGCGAAAAAATGGCGATTGATATTCGTTTGAATATTGAATGGGTGCTTGGTACCTCATCGCTGTTTCAATTGATTTTTGATTTGAGATAGCTGAAGCCACTGTTCCCGGCTGGTAAGGGATGATCCAATTGTAGCCGTAGAGCGGGACTCCGATGATGATTTTTCTCCGCGGCACCTGGGCAATCGCAAATTCAATTGTTCTTCTTATTTCAGTAATCGGCGCAACAGGCCCCGGCTCGCTTCCCGCATGATGCCAGTCATACGCCATGATAAACATATAATTGACAACCGCTCCAATCCCTCCGTAATCATAGCCCCTCAGCCACGGAATATCATCGCTTGTTTTTGCCGGAACCGCTATGGTCAGCACATACCCTCCCGGCTGCAGACGATCTCTCAGCTGACGCAAAAATCCTGTGAACAGATCCCGATCTGCAGCGCTCACTTGTTCAAAATCGATCGTCACGCCGCCATATCCCCTTGTGGATACCAAGTTATAAATATTGTTAACCAGATTGGTTCTTGCAGTTGGATTGTTTAACACTTGGTGTACGAGTTCCGTGCTGAAGCCTGCTGAGGTCAGATTTGTTATTGTAGCAAGCGGCGTCACCCGTCTTCTCCATGTGGTTTCAATAGCGGCTGCGTCATTCAATTGGTTTGCAATGTCGCCATTAGGCGCAATATGGTATTCGAAAATGGAAATCGAAGACGAATACGGGGCGTAATCATTGATTAAATCGCGATCTAGATCCGGATTGCGGAGCACGTAAAAGCTTAACGTTCCCGCAATATAGTTTGAGATATTAGGAATCGTCAGTCTCATTCCTGCTTGCAAGGCATTTGGATTTATAGCGGGATTTGCGGCTCTTAGCCGTTCTGCCGGAACAAACGCTTTTGCTGCAATAGCTGCCAGCGTGTCTCCCGGCTGTACTGTATATACATAAAGAGGGATGAGCAGAGCCTGCCCCGGCACAATATTCGTTTCTTCTAAACCATTTACACCCCGTATTTGATCAACAGAAGCACCGTATCTTCTGCCTATGGAAAACAAAGAATCACCCGGCCGGACGATATGGATAAACATGTCTAACCCCCATTATTCGTTAGTCAATCATCATAGAATCTTATTAATGGGCTTCCTTATATATGATTTTCGATTTATTAAAGTGATGAGAGCAATAAAAAATACCAAGGACTCATCCTCGGTATCTGTACATGTCATTTAATTTTCTTTTCCTTCTTCAAGCACACGCTTCAAATGTTCTGAATCATGATTGAAATGAGCCATCATATGTTCTTTAGCTGCTTCTTTGTTTCTCTTTTTTACTTCTTCAAATATGCTGCGGTGTTCACGCAGGATCGTTTCAGGGCGGTTGTCCCCTTTATAATTAAGGATTCTGCAAAAGTGAATCAGATCGTTTACATGCTCAAGCAAGTTTTTTAAATGCCTGTTATGGCTAAAATCGACAAGCAGCTGGTGAAACTTTTGGTTTAAGCTGATCATTTCAGTTTCTTCCGCTCCGTTACGAATAGCGTTTTCTGTTTCTTCAAGCTGTTTTTCAAGCGTTTGAAGCTCTTCGTCATTCGCTTCGTCTATGACCAATTCGACAGCAAGCAGTTCGAGAGGAATTCTGATTTTATAAATTTCATCTACATCTTTAGCGGTTAAAGAAGCGATTGAAAATCCATTCCGGTCATCTGCTCTTAACAAGCCGTCTTTCTCAAGCAGCCGCATAGCTTCCCGTATCGGAGAGCGGCTGACGCCGAAACTTTTAGCCAGCTGTGTTTCATTGATCCGTTCCCCCGGCTTAAAAGTCCCGTTAAAAATCATTTTTTTCAGCTGGAAATAAAATTGCAGGTAATAAGGAGTCGGCTTGTCTAATTTAAAATCATCCATATAAATAATACCTCTTTTGAATAGATTCAGGGGCTGTTCTTCATCAAAATCATATAACAGATGATAAAGGGAAGCAACAAACTGCCTTGTCAAATTCCAAAATTTGCGGTACGATATTTTTGCTAAACGACGGTCGACAGACTACTGTAAACCAGTGAGATAATCCTCTCATCGGCTGCCGGACACTTCGCCTCAGCTACAATCACTCAGATTCATTACATTTACAGCTCAGAATATAATGGAGGAAAAAATATGCTCATTATTCTTGTTATGTTTCTTCTCGGAATCATTTTAGGCTTTATTGGTGCCGGGGGAGCCGGCTTTGTTATTGCTCTTTTAACCCTGGTTTTTCATATTCCGATTCATACAGCTTTAGGCACTTCCCTCGCCGGTATGGCTTTCACCAGCTTATCAGGGGCCTACAGCCATTACCGGGAAGGCAACATCCAATTGAAAATCGGTTTAACGGTCGGATGCTTTGCTGCCGTCGGGTCATTTTTCGGGGCAAAGCTGACATCTTTTATTCCGGCCGATTTGCTTCATTATTTGACAGCGGGAATGTTATTTTTATCAGCGATTCTCATTTTAATCAGATTATTTATTTTAAAAGAAAAACCTCAAGGGAATCAAAGCAATGTTTCAATGTACACAAAAGCCGTGATTTTAGGAATCGTATCAGGCATACTTTCCGGCACATTCGGCATCGGTTCTGCTCCTTTTATCCAGATCGGTTTAATGATTATGCTGAACCTTTCCATCCGTCATTCTGTCGGAACGACGATGCTTGTCATTATCCCTCTTGCTGTAGGAGGAGGCATAGGGTATATCACGGAAGGATTTGTTGATTATGTATTGCTGGTCAAAGTCTTGATCGGAACCATGTGCGGTGCGTATGTCGGCGCGAAATTCACCAATCTCATGCCAAAGGCCGTCTTGAAATCCGCAATCTTTTTGACTCCGGCCATCGCCGGCCTGCTTTTGCTATTTTAATAAAATCAAAAAAACCTGACATGCCGTCAGGTTTTTTTGATTAATTCTGCTTCACGCTCTCTTTAGTTAATCTAAAAAAGGCGAGCGAACCGATAACTGCTGTAACAAACATGATTGCTCCCATCGGAACAGCTGTCGTCTCATCAATGCCCACAAGCGGCGAAACGATGGAGCCAAGGAGCAGCGGGAGCATTCCCAGCAGCGCACTTGCACTTCCGGCGCGGTGCCCCTGTTTTTCCATGGCCAGCGTAAATGTGCTCGTCAGAACCATGCCGATCGTAATCATATAGACAAAAATAGAGATGACCAATGCAGCGAGAGGACCGTGAATCATCGTCATCGTTAATAGCACGGCAGTCGCGATCATAGCTGTAATGACCGCCATGCGGAGCAGGCTTTTTTCATGAATGATTCCGCCAAAGCGCCCGATAATAAAGCTTCCCGTAATAATCGCCAGGCCGTTAATGCCGAATAAAATACTAAATACCTGCGGCGACACCCCGTAAATATCCTGGTACACAAAAGGCGTACCGGATACATAAGCAAAGCTTCCTCCGTGAACAAATCCGACAGTTAACGCGTAGCCCATAAAAGAACGATCCTTCAGCAGGCTCCCCATTGTTCTGACTGATGTTCCAATTGAGCTTGGAATCCGCTTTTCTGGCGGCAATGTTTCTTTTAACCTCAGCGCAATAATCAGTACAAGCACAAATCCGATGATCGTTAAAAAGTGAAAAATCGTATGCCACGTTGCAAACGGCAGCAATAAAAGAGCACCGCCTGTCATTGGCGCTATCATTGGCGCGACTGCGGTAATCACCATTAACAGTGAGAAAAATTTAGAAAGCTCTCTCCCTGTGAACACATCCCGCACGATTGCCCGAGACAGCACAAGTCCTGCAGAGGCCGTAATCCCCTGTAAAAAACGGGCTGCCACTAGTGTTGTAATGTTTGGTGAAAGCGCACAGAACAGAGAAGATAACGCAAATAAGAAAATACAGATTAATAGCGGTTTCCGTCTTCCCTGCGCATCACTGACCGGCCCGACAATCACCTGGCCGATGGTAAGCCCGATCAGACAGGCTGTTAAACTTAACTGTACAAGCGAGGCACTGGCCGATAAATCATCGGCAATGTCAGGAAAACTAGGCAAATACATATCTATATTAAGCGGGCCCAATATAGCAAGCATGCCGAGCAGAAATGCCAATGCCAAACGCTCTTTTCCAGTTGGATTTTGCAGCATTCTATCAAAACCTTCCCTTCAATCTATTATTTATCTGAAACAGATGTCACTCCAACAATTGATTGAAGCTGTAAAACATTTGTATATTGTACCATAACTTTCAGCCAGTGAAAGCCGCTTAAAGATTGAATCAGAGACACAAAAAATACCAGGGTTTGCTTCCCCCTGATATCGTGAGTTTTGATGTAAGCAGCTGTTTTATACCCATAAGCGCAAGCCGGCCATAAGAACAACACCGCTGATGACTGTCATAGATAAACTTTTTGTTTTCAGTGCAATCAATAGAGTAGGAATCAATACAACTGCTGCCTGCCAATTCAATTTCAGAGAATCATTGGATTGAATCATGCAATCCTTCACAACAAGTGCCGTCAATATACAAACCGGCACATAGGAGAGCCATTTCAGCACAGGCTCCGGCAAGGAAATATTCCGTACAACTAAAAATGGAATCACGCGGGGAATCATTGTGACCAGCGCGCAGCCGATAATCACCATCAGGATGTATGTATTTACGCTCATTTATCTGTCACCACCCCGATTGTCGCTACGATGATCGTTGAAATAATCACAGCGAGATGTGACGGCATAAAGAAAGAGAAAACAATCATCGCAATCACCATATAAATAATGAGAGATACATAGTGTTTAATCTTTGCAGGCACAACATGTTCCATCTGCAAAATCAGCAATGCTAAAAACATAGCCGTCACCGCAAAATCGAGTCCGAACGTTTCCGGATCGGTAATCCATTTACCAAAGACTGCCCCTGCCACACAAGAGAGCACCCAGCACGCATATGCAGTGAGATTTAAACCGAACATCCATCGATCACTAATTGGTTCTTTTTTTACAATCTTATTTGAAGCAACACCGAATGACTCATCTGTCACCATCATGCCGATCCCCACATTTTTCACTAGCGAATACTTTGAAAAGTGAGGAGCAAGCGCGGCACTTAATAGAAAATTGCGTAAATTTACGATAAACGTTGTCAGGATAATAGCGGACATCGGACTATTCGCTGCTAACAAAGCACAGATAACGAACTGGGAGCCGCCGGCAAAAACCAAACCTGACAACAGCGTAATCTCAAGGACGCTTAAATGCGAGGCAATTCCCACGATTCCGGCAGCCAAACCTATACTGATGTAGCCGATCAGCGTCGGGACACAATCTTTAAACCCTTGTAAGAACGATGGCTCGCAAGTTGGGGCATGAGTGATTTCCTTCTCTGATATCATTCTGTTTCTCCTCCTCGTCTAACATATTATACACATATATGTTATAGCTTACAACTGTATGTAATAGCTGATTTTAATATGTTATAATAAAGCGAATATGACGTAAGGAGATACATGTATGGATGATATCCAAGCCATTATCGCAAAGAATCTTGTCAAACTCAGAAAAAGCAGAAACCTGACTCTTGATCAAGTTTCTGAGTTAACGGGCGTCAGCAAAGCGATGCTAGGACAAATTGAGAAAGAAAAATCGACCCCGACTGTCACCACTCTCTGGAAGATCGCAAATGGACTGCAAGTATCTTTTTCTGTTTTTCTGAAAGAAGACAAGCCGAAAGTAAGAAAAATTAATCTTAAAGATATTGAACCTGTTACAGATAATGAAGAAAACTACATTGTTTACCCCTTTTTTCCGTACAACCCTGAAACAAAGTTTGAAATTTATGTTGTCGATCTGAAACCGGGATGCATACATGAAGCAAAAACACATTTAGGAGAAGAATACATTTTAATCAAAGAAGGCGAGTTAACCGTCAATCTGCAGGATCAGGAGCATTCGCTGGTACCAGGAGACGCCATGCAGTTTACGGGATCCACACCGCACAGCTACATCAATTCATCACAGAAAACGGCCAGCTTTTTTCTGCTGATGTTTTATCCTGAGCCGCAAGGATAACAAAAACCTCCCAACTTATATGTTGGGAGGTTTTTCAAATATGCAAAAGGCTTGCAAATTGAAATCAATCGTTGTATATTAATTGACGTGTCAATTATTGATATATCAATTATTTTTTTGACAAGAAAGAAGGGATGGGTTTTGGCATCATTTTGTTCTGAGGAAGCCGAGATTTTATATCAGCTGCAAGGCGTGAACAAAGTGATTGGCGTGAAGTTCGAGGCATGCACGGGCATCAGCCAATCTCGTTTGGAATTGCTGACATTGCTTTATCATGCGGATGAGATCAGTCAAAGCGACCTTCAAAAGAAAGTCAATATCGACAGCGCGGCCGTCACAAGACACCTAAAACAGCTTGAAGCCAAAGGCATGGTATCAAGACGGCGCAAGCCCGAGGACAACCGCATCACCCTTGTTCGGTTAACAGACCAGGGAAGAGAGCGAATTGAGTCTTCTAAGAAGGAAAAGGAGCGTTTCATGAACGAAATGCTCGCAAATGTAAGTGCAGAAGAACGCCGCCTGCTCATTGATGTGCTGGCGCGCATGCGAAACAATATAAATAATATCGAAGCTTAAGAGGAGTGTATCAACATGATCAAAACAAACGATTTTATGGACATTATGAAAGGACGCCGTTCCATTCGCAATTATGATCCGACAGTGAAAATCAGCAAAGAAGAGATGACAGAAATCCTAGAGGAAGCTACAACTGCGCCATCCTCTGTCAACGCGCAGCCATGGCGTTTTCTCGTCATCGACAGCCCGGAAGGAAAAGAGAAGCTCGCGCCGCTAGCAAGCTTTAACCAAACACAGGTCACAACTTCATCTGCCGTCATCGCTGTTTTTGCAGACATGAACAATGCAGACTACTTAGAAGACATTTATTCAAAAGCCGTGGAGCTCGGTTACATGCCGCAGGAGGTAAAAGACAGACAAATCGCTGCCCTGACAGCACATTTTGAAAAGCTTCCGGCTCAGGTGAACCGTGAAACGATCCTGATTGACGGCGGCCTTGTTTCTATGCAGCTTATGCTGACTGCACGCGCGCACGGCTATGACACAAACCCGATCGGCGGCTACGATAAAGAAAACATCGCGGAAGCCTTCGGATTAGACAAAGAGCGTTATGTGCCTGTTATGCTTCTTTCCATCGGAAAAGCTGCGGACGAAGGATACGCTTCCTACCGTCTGCCGATTGATACTATTGCAGAATGGAAATAAAACAAAGCTCCCAAGAATGACTCTTGGGAGCTTTTTCATTTTAAATAAATCCGCCATTCACACGGATCGTCTGGTCTGTGATCCATTGGATTGTTCGCTCGTTAAAAATTCAATCACATTTGCGATATCTTCCGGTACCGCATTAATGGTGATTTGTTTCACGGCTAATTCTTTGGCAAGCTGACGGGTGAATTGCCCAAGCCCTTTTGTTCCCGCATATGCTGTATGTCGGAAACATTTGACCGACAACAGATGTAGGGAAAGTTGATGATTCTCCCCTGTTCCTCCATTGCTTGCTGACAGGTGAAAAACGTGCCTTTTACATTTACAAAAAAGAGTGATGAACAAATGAATTGTCACCACTCTTTTTTTCTATTCTTTATTTTTCTTTCTGCCAAACGGCCACCAGTTTCCTTCTCCAAATGTCACAATGATTGCCGGCATCAAGAGCGGAAGAATGACAAGGCCGTACAGCAGCAGCCCGATAATGACGACACTTGCCACCTGCATCAGCGTATTTACGCCTGATGGCATCATCGCCGCGAATGTACCGGCCAAAATAATAGCCGCGGTGATGATGACAGAGCCCATTTTGCTCATTGACCTGATGACACCTTGATGAATGCCAAGCTGAACCTCTTCTTTAAAGCGGTCAAGCAAAAAGATCGAGTAATCTACCCCTAACGCGATCAATATGACAAAACTGAAGAACGGTACCGCCCAGCTGACTCCATCATTGCCCAAGATATTCACAAAAATCAATTCCGTCATTGATATTGAAGTGTAATACGTAAGCAGCAGTGAAGCGATCATATAAATCGGCATCACCATTGAACGGAACAAGATTGTCAAGACGATAAACAGCCCGAGAATCATGATGACCATCGTTCTGGAGAAATCCGTTGTAGACAGCTCTTTTAAATCGGCATTGACGCTCGTTACCCCGCCGTAAACAATTTGAGTGTCCTCCAGAGGCGTGCCGCCGACTTCGCCGGCTACCGCTTTTTTGATCTGGTTTATGGTCGTAATCGCTTGTTCTGAATACGGGTTTGACTCCAAGGCGACGCTTAATTGCACTCCCTTGCCGTCTGCAAAGGAATACCGATCAATTGATTTCTTAAAATCCTTATCTTTCATGACTTGATCAGGAATAAAAATCCCCGTATCCCGAACGGTTGAGCTTTTGCTCATGTCCTCTAACATATCACTGGATTCCGTAATCCCGTCGGTGATTTTTGTCAGTCCATTATTTGCGCTCTTCACACCTTCGGCAAGCTGATTCAGGCTTTCTGTCAGCGTTCCGGCCTGTTTCTGCTGGCCTGAAAGCTGCTCATTTGCTTGCTCAAGGCCGGTTTGAATTTGTCCAAGCTGTCCGCTGATTGCTGTGAGCTGCGGCACCGCCTGTGCGGTATTGCCGGTTTGAGAAAGCTGTTTGCTGACAAGCTGCAGCTGCTGATTGATTTTTCCCAAACCGTCAGCTGCATCTGACAGTGAGCCTCCGGAGCTGCCATTCGCGGCTGTTCCGGTTTGCCCGGACATTTGATTCAGCCCATCTTCAATATCCGTTAACCCGCTTTGGACATCAGCAATTCCCTTTACTGTCTTATCCAGCCCGTCTGACACAGAGCCTAGCTGTTTATCAATATATAAATCTTTGATTTTTTCACCCGTCGGCTGGGTAATGGTCATGACGGAATCAACATGTTCGACTTTCTCAATGGCTTTGCTGATATTTCCAAGATAAGGGATCGTCTCAGCGGTAGTGAGATCCTTGTCTCCTTTTATCACCACATTCACCGGAAATGCTTTTCCTTCACCAAACCCATCCTTAATGGCTTCAAGACCTTTGATGGATTTGTAATCGCTGCTGATTTCCGCCGTTGAATCAAATGAAATCTGGTCATCATAGGTCAAAATGAACGGAAGCGTGATGATGACTGTTATAACGAGAAACAGAAACGGACGGGCAACAGAATGTCTGCCGAGAAACGCCCACAATTTATTGTCATTGTGCGACAGCACTTTCTTAGACGGCCAGAAGAGCTTTTCACCGAGCGTCACCATAAATAAAGGCAGCAGAGTGAAGAGGATGATCATTAAAATGCCAACCCCGACAGCAACTCCCACAGCTGATTGGAAAATGGCAAACTTTGCAAAACCAAGGGCAGAAAACCCGATCAATACCGCAAACCCACTGATAAACAATGTTTTTCCGCCTGTACGGTAAGCAATAAGGGTTGCCTCTTTTTTGTCATGCCCGTTTGCCAGTTCTTCACGGAAACGAGTCAGAAGAAGAATACAGTAATCTGTTCCAATCCCAAACAGGATGGCAACTAAAAAGGTTTGGGTAAATGTCGAAATAGGAAAATCAACATTATAAACTAAAATGCCCAGTATAGATTGACTGATTACATACGAGAAACCGACAATCACAATCGGGATAAAAGGCGTCACAACAGAGCGGAACACGATCAGCAGCAAGCCGATAATCAAACAGACTGTGATCACTTCCGTTTTCTTAAGCCCATCCTCTGAGCTGTGCGCAAAATCCTGATTGATAAGAGACGCTCCCGTAATATATGCCGTCAAATCATCGGGAACGATTTGATAAATATCATCAGCAATATTTTCCGCTTTCTTATCAGACCCGGTGATCGTTACGGGAATAAGAATGGTTTTCTTATCCTTTGAAATCAATTGATCTTTGATTTCTTTTTCACCTGTCAGCGGAGATGTTACCTCTTCAACACCATCAATCTTTTTGACGTTATCGATCATGCTGCGGAGCTGATCCTCTGTATCTTTATTTAGCGCACGATCTAATGGAAAGACAATGCTTATCGAATTATTGTTTTCTCCGGCTTTTTTCAGAATAGCATTTGCTTTTTCTGAAACGGAATCAGCCGGCAGCTGTGACTGCCCCTTTTGATTGGCCAGCTCCGTTAAGTTGGGAGAAAATAAACTCAATATAACAGTCAGCGCTAAGATAACCGCCGCAATGGCCCATTTGAATTTGACAATCGATTTCATTCCGGAAGATCCCCTCCTTTAAATTTGCTTTTTAGAATGGTAAATATGTCAATGAATGATTGTAAGTGCTCCTCATCTATATCGTGCATCAGCTCTTTGAGCGCGTTAAAGATAGCTGAATCCAATTCTTCGATAATGCTTTCACCGTTTTCTGAAATTTTGATTCGTTTCGTGCGTTTATCATTTTTTACCGGACAGTCATCCCACTCAACCAATCCCTTTTCCAGCAGCTTCTTCAATCGGTTAGAAATCGCGCTCTTATGCACGTTTTGATACATGGCCAGGCTGCCGGGAGAAGATGGGCCCTTGACTTTTAAAATTTTTAACAGGTCGGCCTGTTCTCTGGAGATGTGTTTGAATATATCCTGATCGACTTCATGATGTACAAACTCTGTACCTTCAAGTAAAACTTCTACGAAAAGATTTATCGCTTGGCATAGCTTCTGTTCATTCAACGTCTTTCCTCCTGCATTTTAGTTTACACCTCTAAACTTTCGATCGATGCTACATAGTTTATCCCTCTAAACTATGTTCTGTCAATACATTTTATTCACAGAAAATTCCCTAAAGAATGTTTGTTCGTATACAATAGAAACAATAAACGCGAAAGGGGAAAATTCACATGTCTGATCTAGCATTACAATTGTATGAATATAACGTATGGGCTCATCAGCAAATGTTTAATCGATTAAAAGAGCTTCCACAGGAGGTTTATCGTCAGGAGATCCAAAGTGTGTTCCCGTCAATATCCCATGTGTTGTCCCATGTTTATCTTTCTGATCTCGGCTGGATTGAAGTGTTTTCCGGAAAAAGTATGAACCATGCTTTGGCATTAGCTGAACAGCTTACAGAACAGACAGTGGCGAAGGAGCTAGCGGAAATGGAAGCCCTGTTTCTAAAGTTGTCCGAGCGATATACAGCTTTTTTCAAGCAAAAGGAACAGATCCATAAACCCCTTCAGATTGAAAATCCCGCCGGCGGAATCATGAAAACGACTGCTTCTGAACTGGTGCCGCATGTTGTAAATCACGGGACATATCACCGCGGCAACATAACAGCGATGCTGCGTCAGATAGGGTACGCATCTGCTCCGACTGATTATGGGCTTTATCTGTATATGAAAAAGTCATAAAATGGCGTAAACAAAAGCGGCTCCCACGATTGAGCCGCTTTTTTCGTACCTTGTGATGAATCGATAAACCTTAAAATTTCCTTCCATATTTCCTGTATAGTAAAAAAGATAGAAATTTTAGTGTTATAATAGTATCTAAAAACATGTTTAAACAATTTTCAATGGAGGAACACACAAAGTGACAGACGACAAGACGCAAGATCCTAATATAAATCAGCAGAAACTGTCGAGAGGCCTGAAAAACAGGCACATCCAGCTTATTGCGATCGGCGGAGCCATTGGGACAGGCCTGTTTCTCGGTTCGGGAAAATCGATACACTTTGCAGGACCGTCAATTTTATTTGCTTACATGATCACGGGGATCATTTGCTTTTTAATTATGAGATCGCTTGGAGAACTGCTGTTGTCTAATCTGAACTATCACTCTTTTGTTGATTTTGTTCAGGATTATTTAGGCGATATGGCCGCATTTATCACAGGCTGGACCTACTGGTTCTGCTGGATTTCAATCGCGATGGCCGATTTAACTGCGGTCGGGCTATATACACAGTATTGGCTTCCCGGTGTGCCGCAATGGGTTCCGGGCTTAATCGCTCTTATTATTTTACTGATTATGAACCTGGCTACCGTCAAGCTGTTTGGAGAATTGGAATTCTGGTTTGCATTAATTAAAGTCATTGCCATCTTGGCGCTGATTGTGATCGGTCTTTTTATGATTTTCAAAGGCTTTTCCACAAGTTCAGGTGTTTCCAGTTTCTCAAATCTCTGGAACCACGGAGGCATGTTCCCGAATGGAATACACGGATTTATCCTCTCGTTCCAGATGGTTGTGTTTGCCTTTGTCGGCATTGAACTCGTCGGGCTTACAGCGGGTGAAACAGAAAACCCTGAAAAAGTCATCCCTAAGGCGATCAACAATATCCCTGTAAGGGTGCTGCTTTTCTATATTGGGGCGCTTCTTGTGATTATGAGCATCTATCCATGGGATGTCATCAATCCTAGCGAAAGCCCATTCGTACAGGTCTTTGTTGCAGTCGGCATCGTCGGTGCGGCAAGCATTATCAACTTTGTTGTATTAACGTCAGCTGCCTCAGCCTGCAACAGCGCTGTATTCAGTACAAGCCGCATGGTCTATTCACTGGCGAAAGACAAGAATGCGCCGGAATCAATGGCGAAACTGACACCGCGCAAGGTACCGAGAAATGCATTGTTCTTTTCAGCTATCGTGATTTTAATCGGTGTCACATTGAACTACATCATGCCGGAAGGCGTATTCACCTTGATCACAAGTATTTCCACCGTATGTTTTATCTATATTTGGGGAATTACTGTTATCTGCCATATGAAATACCGTAAAACAAGACCTGAATTGGCGAAAGCAAACAAATTTAAGCTGCCGCTTTATCCATTTACGAATTACTTAATTTTGGCGTTCCTGGCGTTTGTCCTTGTTGTACTGGCATTAGCACAGGATACTCGGGTTTCCTTATTTGTTACACCGGTTTGGTTTATTTTGTTGATTGTGATTTATAAAGTAAGAAAATTAAAGCAGCCATAACCCTTTTAAGCTCCTGCCTCAGAAATGAGAGCAGGAGCTTTTTTGATTGGATATCCAGAGGAATTCCAATTTCCCTTTGCTTTCGAATTAAAAAATATGCTATATTGTTTGTAATAAATTGAGAAGGGATGATGGGTGGACAATGATTAACTAATCTTATTTTTAACGTTTGAAATCGCATATTTCAAATCATAAAAAATAGGATTAGTCTGCCCATTTTCTAAATACGTACGCGCTATTTCTGAAGAATAGCTTATTTAATCATGGCAAAGGCACGGCTAATCCTTCCAAAACATTTGGGAGGATTTTTTTGTTCTCCCTTAAAGCGAGGGATATAGATGAAAGAACAATTAAAACTTATAAACGTCAGCTATGAAGTGAAGGATCTTACCGTTTTTAAAAACATAAATGCCAGCGTTCAGCAAGGCGATATCATTGGGATTATCGGCAAAAACGGGGCTGGAAAATCGACGCTGCTTCACCTGATCAACAAGGACTTAATTCCGTCACAGGGACAAATCCAATGGATGCAGCACGGCTTAAAAACGGTGCTGGTTGAACAGGAGACTGAATCGTATTCCTTTGAGAATCAGACACCTGCCGAAGTGAAACTGCTGGAGAAATGGCACGTGCCAGCCCGTGATTTCAGCCAGTTAAGCGGCGGAGAAAAACTGAAAGCACGGCTGGCAAAAGGGCTATCAGAGGATGCAGACCTTTTCCTGCTAGATGAACCGACAAACCATCTTGATGACATAAGCCTGCAATTTCTCATTCAGCAGCTGAAAAATGTTAGCGGCACTGTCATTCTCGTTTCGCACGATCGGTATTTCTTAGATGAAGCTGCCACGAAAATATGGTCAATCGAGGACCACACGCTGACTGAATACAAAGGGAACTACTCTGGTTACATGAAGTTCCGGAAAGAAAAAAGACTGACACAGCAGCGCGAATATGAAAAACAGCAGAAAATGATTGAACGGATTGAAGCACAAATGACAGAACTCACTTCATGGTCGAAAAAAGCCCACGCACAATCGACGAAAAAGGAAGGGTTTAAAGAATACCATCGTGTAAAAGCAAAGCGCACAGATGCCCAGATCAAATCGAAACAAAAGCGGCTTGAAAAAGAACTCGAAAAAACAAAGGCTGAGCCTGTCGATCCGGAATATACTGTTCGTTTTTCAATTGATACAACTCATAAAACAGGAAAACGGTTTTTGGAGGTTCAACATCTGACGAAGTCATTTGGCGAAAAGACACTGTTTCAAAACGCCCGCTTTACGATTCAGCACGGAGAAAAGGTTGCCATTACAGGCCCGAACGGCAGCGGAAAAACAACCTTATTGAAAGTCATTCTTGGACAGGAAACGGCTGAGGGAAAGGTGTGGATATCACCATCAGCAAAAATCGGTTATTTAACACAGGAAGTATTTGATTTGCCTTTAGAACAAACACCGGAGGAGTTATTTTATCAAGACACGTTCGAGGCGAGAGGAAATGTCCAGAATATCATGACGCGATTGGGATTTACCGCTTCTCAATGGACAGAACCAATTCAACATATGAGTATGGGCGAGCGTGTAAAGTGCAAGCTGATGGCTTATATCTTAGAGGAAAAAGACGTGCTGATATTAGATGAACCGACCAATCACCTCGACCTGCCGTCACGCGAACAGCTGGAAGAAACACTGTCACAATACAGCGGCACACTGATTGTGGTATCGCACGACCGTTATTTTCTCGAGAAAACAACGAACAGCAAACTCGTTATCTCAAACAATGGCATCGAAAAGCAATTGAATGACGTTCCTTCAGAAAGAAATGACCGGGAGGAGCTTCGTTTAAAGCTTGAGACAGAAAGACAAGAAGTGCTGGGAAAGCTCAGTTTTATGACGCCAAATGATAAAGGGTACAAGGAGCTGGATCAGGCCTTCAATGAGCTTACGAAACGGATGAAAGAGCTTGATCATCAAGATAAAAAAAACTGAGCGGGAATGTTCAAGCGGCATTAAAAAGGACAACAGCCGTTGTCCTTTATTTCTTTATATTTTCAAGCCTTCCCATGACCTTAATGTCTCTAATGATGACTTATAATACCCTGCCGCTACTTCCAAATAGGCATTTCCTTTCATCGGAGTAAACGGATCCGGTCCAGCCGCCACCATCTCCATAATTATCGGGCCTTTATAACCGATAAAATTAAGCGCTTCGATTTGCTCTTTGAGATTCGCATGGCCGTTTCCGATCGCCTGGCGATTTGAATCAGCCACGTGATAGACTCCGAGTTTCTGCCCTGCCAATTTAATGGCCTTTACAGGATCAGCTTCTTCTATATTCATATGATACGCATCGAGAAGTACTTCGAGATTGGGGCTGCCGACATCGCGAATGAATTGTAAAGCTTCTTCACAAGTGACCACTTGGTGATTTTCGTATCGGTTCAGTACTTCAAATACCACCTGAATCTGTAATTCCTCCGCTTTAGCCATGATCCTATTAGCGCTTTTGACTAGTAAACTCCAATCCCTTGTATCATCACCGCTCCCTCTCACATTACCGACATCGCCGTGAATACAGATACGGGGAGCCCCTAAATCCACAGCCCAATCCAGTAAATCTAAGAAATACTGCACAGCCTTTGAACGAACTTCTTCATTCGCACTTGAAATATCCACATTCCTTGGCGTTATCGATAAAACCTTTACTTGATGAGCAGCCAATGTTTCGGCAATGTCTTTCGGATTCAGCGAAATATCCCCTTCGACCTCAACCCCATCTACTCCGATTTCTGCAGCCAGCCGGCATTTTTGTTCAAATGGAATGCTGCCGAAAGTCCATAAGCATAACCCATATTCTCTTCCCATATTGAAATCCTCCTTTTAGAAAGATAAAGCTGTATTCTTTGACATGATTTCTCCTTCAATCTGTTCCAATGATTTGCCTTTTGTCTCTGGCACATATTGATAAACAAAGAGAAAGGCAAGTACACCAATGGCGCCGTACATGAGAAATAAAGCACCTGTACCTATCAGATCTAAAAGCAGCGGGAAGGACAGCGACACTGCAATATTTGCCAGCCACAGACAGGTACTAGCAATTCCCAGCGCCGTTCCCCTGACCTGCAACGGAAAAATTTCAGCCAGCACAACCCAAACGACCATTCCCCAGCTCGCTGAATACGCTACCATAAACAAGCATAAGCAGGATAACAGCAGCCAATCGGGTGCATGAAAGAACAGCGTACTGATGCCCAAAATACCAAGTGCCAAAGACATTCCGACATTGCCGATCAGCATGAGCTTTCTTCGCCCTATCATATCAATCAGCAGCAAGCCGATGATCGTAAATAAGACATTGATAATGCCGATGCCAATGGTTCCTGCAATGGCACTGGAAGCGCCGAACCCCGCATTTTCTAAGATGGTCGGTGTATAATAAATAATCGTATTCGTGCCTATTACTTGCTGAAAGATGGCGACCCCAATACCTAAAAATAAGATCGGCCTGATTGCCGGGGATAATAATGTTGATATGGAAACACGTTCCTTCGTCTTAATCTCCTTCATACTGCGGATCTCAGCATCGATTGTTTTCGGATCTCTCGTCAGAAGCAAAATATGGCGTGCTTCATCCTCACTTCTTTTCTGCAGCACCCATCGCGGGCTTTCAGGCATAAAAAACATGCCAGCCATGAGAATGAAAGAGGGAATCACTGCTAATAGAAGCATCAGATCCCACCTGCCCGAAGATGAAAAAACAAAGTTTACAATATACGCCATGAGAATTCCGAAAGAATTCATCAATGTATTCAATGAAGCGATTCTGCCTCTGATCGCGGCAGGCGCCATTTCTGACAGATACAAAGGAACAATTGCCGAAGCTCCTCCAACTGCTACACCTAATTCCATTCTGAATAGTAATAATATTCCGATATTATGAGCTAAGCCTGTTCCAATGGCTCCAATTGTAAAAAGCACACCTAGCCAGATGATTGTTTTTTTCCTGCCATAGCGGTCGGAAAATCTTCCGCAAAAGGCTGCCCCGGCTAAAGCGCCAATCAGTACTCCGCTGACAACCAATCCTTCTAAAAATGGAGTCAGCTCCATGTCTTCTCTAATAAACAGCAGCGCGCCGGATATTACACCCGTATCGTACCCGAACAGCAAACCTCCTAATGCCCCGAAAAAATAAATAAGACTGATATAGGCCTTTTTGGATGTCATTAAGACACCTCCGACTGATTGTATTTAACGTTTAAGAGGGGATATCCCTTCGTTTAAGAGAAAGATCCCCCAAAATACAGGGTCATAACAGTGACGCCGTTGAATTCCGCACAATTAATGAAGGAGACAGCATCACACGCTGTATCACTTTCTTTTGTTTTGAATCGGCCATGCCGTCCATCAGCAGTTCGATTGCCTTTTCTCCCATTTCTTCAGTCGGCTGTGCGATAGTCGTCAATTGGGGATCACTGATCTTTGCAAGGATGCTGTTGTCAAACCCAACTAGAGAAAGAGATGAAGGAATAGAAATGTGAAGCTGCCTAGCAGCCTGTAAAACGCCTAAAGCAAGCAGCTCAGTCGTCACAAAGACAGCTGTCGGCCTATGTTTTTGATTAAGCAGCTTTAAACTGATGTCTTTACTGGCTGACAAGTCATATGGACAGTCCAGAATGGCTGATTCATCGATTTGGATTCCTGAAACCTGCAGTCCTTCTTTAAAGCCGATGACACGATTTTTGATTGATGTATTGTTAATCTTTTCTGCTATGACAGCTATATTTGCATGCCCTAAATGGGCTAAATGGACAGCTGCCTCGTATCCCCCTTTAAAATCATCCGCCACTACAGTGTCTACAGGCAGATGCGGTATATCTCTCGACAGCATGACAACCGGCATGTCGCTTTCAATCAGCTCGCGTATCGCCTGACTGTTTTTGAGACCCGTCGCCACAATAATGCCGTCTACATGCTTTTGCTTCAGCATGGTGATATATTCTTCTTCTCTCAGCGAATGATTGTCCGTACTGCATATGATGACACTGAAGTCCTTTTTACGGCCGCTGTCCTCCACGGCTCTGGCCAGTTCGGCCATAAACGGATTGGCGATGTCAGGAATGAGCAGCCCGATGGTCTTCATCATTTTTCTGGCTGAAGTCACAACACTTGGCTGATATTGAAGCTCCTCAATCACTTTCCAAATTCTATTTTTCGTTTTTTCACTTATATTGCCGGTGTTATTAAGAACCTTTGAAACCGTAGAGATTGAAACGTTTGCTTCCTTAGCAACATCATAAATGGTTGTTTTCATAAGAAGGCCACCTTTATAAAATAGATCCTCTCTAGTATAAACGAATGCTTACCAGAATTTCTTTTTAAAAAGGAGCTTCTTCTATCAAAAACTCAAACCGTTTGCGGCACTCCGTTTTTTAGTGTAACAGGCCGCTTCGTTTTGCAAGATTCTATACAAGCTGCGGCAATGGCAAGTGCCGCACGCGCATCTTCGCCTGTAACTAAGGTTGGCTTATGATTTCGAACGGCATCCACAAATGATTGTAACTCATCAACATAAGCATCAAATAATAAGTCCTGATCGTAGCGAATCGTGTTGTAGCTGACTCCGTCTTTGTTATACCTTGTCATGTTTGTATGGCGGATATCTCCGATGGTCAGCATGCCTTCAGATCCGAACACTTCTCCGCGGACATCATATCCATAAACGGCTTGGAAATTCGCTTCCGCCGTTGCAATCGCTCCGTTATCAAATTTGATCGTGACAACTGCAGTATCCAAAAATCCTTTGTCTTTAAAATCAGGTCTGACAAGAGCATCGGCCGCGGCATAGACTTCAATTGGCTTTGCATTTGGATTGAGAAAGAGTAAGGTATCAAAATCATGAATCAGCGTCTCTAAAAAAATCGTCCATTGAGGAATTGAAGTCGGATCGCCGAGTGCCGGATCTCTTGTGATGGAACGCATTAACTGTGGTGTGCCGATTTTTCCTGCACAGATTTCTTCATATGCACTGCGAAAGCCTTTAGCGAAACGTCTGTTAAAACCGACCTGGAGCGGAACAGATTCTTCATTTACTGCTCTGATGACCTCATCCGCTTCTTCCAGCGTAACAGCCATCGGTTTCTCGCAAAATACAGCTTTCCCCTTCTTTGCCGCTGCAATAATGTTTGCGGCATGCGTCCTTGCTGGCGACGCAATGATGACCGCATCAATAGCCGGATGCTCCAGCATGTCTAACGGATCCGTAAACGCTTTAATATTTGAGCCGAGCTTTTTTGCAAATGCTTCTGCATTCCCCGGAACCGGATCTGCAACCGCATACAAATCTGCTCCTTTCACACGGAACGCAATACTTTCTCCGTGAAAAGCTCCCATCCGTCCCGCACCTAATAGCCCAACCTGTACATTTCCCAACAGTACCACTCCCATTCTGCGAAAATAAGGAAAGTCTTTCCCTTTAATATCATTATAGAATAAAAAATAACCCCTAAAAATATTTCTAAATACATTTAAGGATAGAGAAAGTCTTTCCTAATTGGTTCCAATTGTAACCCCTTACATTTTTGAGGTCAATCTTTTTTTCTGTGTTTAAGCAGACCTCTCCTTTAGCCCGTCGATCAAGCCAGCAACGACTAAGGGTTCAGGGGCAAAAAAATACCAATGGTGTGCGGCCCCTGATCGTTCAGATGGAAACTTCTCATATATAGAAGAGAGGTAATGAAGAAAAGCAGAAGAGAAAATGAAATAAAGTGAGGATGGATCATATGACTGAAGACTTTTACTGTGATGACGTATTTAGCGGCAAAACGAAGCAAATAAGGTATTAGAGGCAGATAACGTATTGGCTTACTATCATACAAACCCTTTTTATCCAGTCCATGTTGTGGCTGTCCCGAAGAAACATATCTCCTCATGATCACCCTGGAAGAGAACGACCATGATGTGAATGGGTGTCATTCAAAAGGTCGCTTCCATAGTGACGGAAGAAAAAGGTGCATGCCGTGTGATCACCAACTTAGGAGCTTACCATGACTCTAAACATCTGCATTGGCATATTGTGTTTGGGAAACCGCTTAAATAAGCAGCTATTATCAGCACAGCTGTTTCCGCATACGTATATTGGTCATGGCATATCCCATCTTCTGATAAAGATAGACGGCTGTCTCGTTATGTGCAAACACATGGAGAGCAAGTCTTTCCGCCCCAAGCTCTCTTGCTCTTTCATCCAGACTTTGAAGCGCCAATTGAGCCAGCCCTTTACCGCGAAAGGCTTCATACAATCCAAAGGAATAGATAAACGCTTCCTTTTGCGGATGAAGCGGATCAGCATACAGCCAGAGCCAGCCCATCCTTTCCCCTTCTTCATTTATGATGTTCCAAAAGAAATGATTGCTGCTGTTTCGTCCATTCGGAATCATTTTCTCATATGCCTGTTCCGATTTCTCAAACGCCTCTTTTTCCGTCCAAGTTCCCGATTGTATGTTTTGTTTCGCATAATTTTGCACGGACATCCCTCGAAATGCTTCGAACTCCTCCACAGTCATGTCTTCCAAAGTTAACGCCATCCTGTATTCCTCCTTTATGAAAAAAAGTCCAGCTGGTGCCGTACGAATAACGTACAAATGAAGATCTATTTTCTATTATTCGATAAGAGAAGGAGGTCTCCTGCAAATTGGTTTGTTAAGTGAATAGCTTACGTGGACTCCCAAATGATTATAATGATAGAAACAATCAAACAGATCATTGCAGGGATCGTCATGAGTACTGATTGGCGCGCTCGAACAATGTGCGCATGAACCGCTCCCGCCATGAGAACGACAAACAGGACGCCTGCCCCAAATGCTGCATACCGATTCCAAATTCCCGCTGTCATAGCAAATGCCCCCGCTATTTCAAGAATACCAGTAACAGTCAGAAACCATAACGGATATTGATAATGCCGCCAATGCTCCACTTGAAAGGGCACGCGGAACACCTTTATGATGCCTCCTGCGAGCATAAAAGCTGCCAAACTGACTTTCATGATCATAGATATCATCTTGCGTCACTCCCTTTTGGAAGCATCCCGTATATTAAGAGATTGACAACCGGCTCGGCGAGACTTGCCGGATCTTTGATTCCGGTTAACAAATATGAATCGGTCAAATGTTCAATCATGCCGATCAAGCATTCCGCCACGGTTTCCATTTCCAATTCGGAACGAAAATAGCCAAGGCGCTGTTCTGCTTCTAAGTTGTCTTTCAAAACCATCGCCACATCTTGTTTCAATTGTTTCGCTTCTGGATTGAGAAAAAAACCGATCCTTGTTAAATCCTTGTCCTCCGCCAGAAACTGAAAAACAGCTGCCACAGCAGAGAGCACTCCGTTTGTTACATCGTTCGCATGTAATCCGGTTTCCAGGAGAAGTGATTCTGTCAGCTTTCTTAAGCGAGAGTGGAAATCGTTGATTAACTCCTCAAAGATGGCTTCTTTACTTTGAAAGTACAGATAAAAGGAAGGCTGCGTCAGTCCAGCTCTTTTCACAATGGCACTTACCTTCGTTTCATGAAATCCCCGAATCGAAAATTCATGTGCAGCAGCTTTGAGCAATCGTTTCCGGCTCTCCTCCCCTTTACGTCCTTTTCTGCTTTTCACATCGGATCAGCCTCCACAAAAAGATACTTTTCAGTAACATTACTTATGAGTATTATTTCATGAATTTGGATTTTATGTCAATGAATTTCATATCCATCTGCTTCCTTCATAAAAACATAACGAACATGACTTGAAGCCATGTTCGTTTAGCTGCACATTTTATTCCTCATATAATTGATAAACTCTTTTTAATTTCTGTTCCAGCTGTTCAAAATGCACGAAACGCGCTTCTCTCAGAAATTCAGTACCCTCAATAAATAAAAGAAGAACGGGGACGGTGAAGACCGAAAATCTGCCGGCAACCTCCTCCACACTGTCAGCATTAACGTGTCCTAGTTTGATATGCGGAAACTGCTCCAGCAATTCTCTGAGCTGCGGCAAAACTGCGTGGCATACTGTACAGCTTGGTCTTGATATATAGATAAAACTTAACTGGTGACGGTTTATAAAATTCTCTATTGCATTCAGTGATAGTAATTCAGTAACCTCTTTCATCCCATTCCTCCTGCTGATTGGTATTTACCTCCTGAAATATACGGGACCAGCCTTGAGAATGTCCATATATCTGCTTTATTTTTATACAACCTGTCCAAAATTGTAAGACAAATCTTTTCACCTGCTCTAAGCCGCTTGGAACGCGAACCGCTGTAAGGCAACTTTATCGCTGTTTATTCTCATGCGGGCAGCTTGGCAACATACAAAGTCATTCATCATGCTGAATGAACAACCAGGCTTTCGGATATATTAACGTTCAAATGGTCAAAGACGCTCTGCACTTAGCCTCCGGCGTTATAATCCTTTACATTACTGGTCAGGTGGTAGGATGAGTTTTACTTGGGAAGCATTTGTCCTCATGATATCTGGGGTGATTTTGCTTAGAATTTCAGGAAGAAAATCAATTGCGCAAATGACCTCGGCACAAACGGTTGTCATGATTTCGATCGGAACCATCATTGTTCAGCCGATCATCGAAAACAGCCTATTAAAAACACTAGTTGCAGCTGTCATTTTTACGCTCTCACTCCTTTTTATGGAATGGATTCAGCTAAAGTCTAATTTGATTGAAAAGCTGTTAACCGGGAAAGCGACAATTATCATTGAAGATGGCCAATTACATTTAGACAATTTAAAGAGAATGAGACTGACGTTAGATCAGCTGGAAATGCAATTGAGGCTGCACGGCGTTTCTACTTTACAGGATGTCAAAAAGGCGACGTTAGAAGCAAACGGCCTATTAGGCTTAGAATTAATTGATGAAGCCAAGCCTTTAACAGTCAGGGATTTAAAAAAGATCATTCACCCCGACTTTATCAAAGAAGATGTTCAGCCATCCCATTCAAATAACCGAAATTTATTTGATGAAATCGATCATGAAAATGTAAATCCCAGTCCTAAAAAGCTGCATTAAAAAAGGCGCCTGTGATTGGACGTCTTTGTGTGCCTTTTTTCATCAATTGTCGGCCATTCAGTTGAACAGCTGGTGCAGCGCCTCCCTGTTCCAAAGAACCCCACAGATCCAGATGATATTCGTAATTTGTTAATCACTAATGGATTCCAATTACGGATGATTCGCCACAGTCTGATTAAATGTCTTCATCAAACTTCATTATCCTTCCGCCTTATAACAAAAACCAAAGGCTGACACCCTTGGTTTTTATTAGCATTTATATATTCTTACTTTATGCATTTTTATTGTTGCATGTTATTAATAATAATAGACAATTTATAGTTTACATGCTGATTTAAGCCTACCAAAAATTCATCCAGCAATTCGTTAGAGGGAAATCTGCATTCCAGAAGATAACAGCCATCCCCGCTGATTTTATAATTATTGATGACGTATGTCTCTTGCGTTTTGATAAAGGAAAGATAAGGCTGATGGTGCGTGCTTTTTGTATAGATATTAATCAAGGCATGGATAGAATATCCCAATTTGTCTTGATTCACTTTAATGGTATAACCCTCAATCACTCCGTTATCTTCTAATTTGGCAACCCTGGATGCAGCGGCTTGGCCCGTCAAATGAACTTTCTCCCCTAATTCTTTCATTGTAATGCGGCTGTTTTTAGATAACTCTTCTATTATTTGCATATCCGTGTGATCCAACATCATATCCTATCCTTTCAAAAACAAATGAAAACATCGTATGCGCTAAGTAAATTGGCACCTATGTCCGAGTTCCAAAAATACATTCACTTTTTTAAAACCCGCGTACTATTTTGGTTGTCCGCATTCTCTTCAATCAGGATGCACTCTAGCCCGTTCGATGTTCATGTGTAATAGGTTCTTTCAACATTCAAGTAAAACGGCAAAAAGACTTGATTTCATCCATGTATTTGGCGATTGGTCATAGTATAAGCTATACGTATATCAAAGAAAAGGAGTTTTAATATGAACATTCAACAAATTCGTAATGCCACACTTGTTGTCGAATATGCAGGCAAAACGTTTTTAATAGATCCAATGTTAGCAGAAAAGGGCACTTATCCTCCATTCCCAAATTCACCACGACAAGACCAAAAAAATCCTTTAGTCAGCTTGCCGACATCAGCGGATCATATCATCAACAATCTTGATGCAGTCATTGTCACTCATTTGCATTTGGATCACTTTGATGATGCAGCCAAAGACATGTTGCCAAAAGACATAAAAATGTTTGTACAAAATGAAGAAGATGCGAAAGAAGTCAGAAACGCCGGTTTTCAAAATGTCGAGATTCTCACAACCGACACAGACTTTGATGGTATTCAATTAATCAAAACCAAAGGCGAACACGGCAGAGGAGATATTTTAAAACTTGCCGGTCTTGTATGCGGTGTCGTGTTCAAACACCAAAGCGAGAAAACGTTATATGTAGCCGGAGATACAGTTTGGTATGATGCGATACAAGAAGAGATCGATACACACCAGCCAGAAATCATTGTAGTGAACGGAGGAAACAATCAATTCTTTGAGGGCGGCTCTCTCGTCATGGGGAAAGAAGATATCTATGAAACGCATCAAGCTGCCCCTCATGCAAAAATAATCGTGAGCCATATGGAAGCGGTCAACCATTGGGCATTATCCAGAGAAGAATTAAAAGGCTTTATTCATGAAAAAGGCATGTCATCTCATGTACTAGTGCCAGATGATGGCGAATCATATTCATTTTAAATGGCGAAAAGAGTTCATGTGAATAAGCATGATATTCTCCGTCAGCTTGGTGCTCAAGAAAAGGCCCTTCCTTGGAAGGGTCTTTTTTAACCTGATTTTTTAAAAAAGATGGAGTATTTGGTTGATATCTTAAATCCTAGTTTTTTTGCTAAATGAATAGATGATTTGTTGCTGACATCACAATCCCAGCAAGGGCTGACGCCGTTTTCGAGACAATCATTTATAAACTTACTCCCAGCAATATAAGCGAACCCCATCCCTCTATATTCTTCGTGAGTATAGATATCCATTTCTGCACGATCGCCGCCTAGAAATATAGAAGTGCACTCACTGACAACATAATTGTCATACAAAACAGCAAATCCAAATCCGTTTTTTAAAAAATTCGAGACTGAACCCCAATACTCCTCATAATAAGCTTTTTGAAATTCAGTGCTGCTTGAAATGATATCCTCATTTATTCTTTTTAATGTAACCCCCTTTGGAAGCTGAAAAGCCTTTTTGGCAGAAATTTGTTGAGAAAACGAATATCGCATCATTTGATTCAATTCATCATGCAGTACAGTTTTTACTACGCTGTCCCATGAGCGATTGGGAGAAAACAGAGTAAATCTTTTTTTGGATTTAGCTCTCTTATTGTATAATTTGACGATAAATTCATTTACATTTTGATTCCTTTCATCGCCTGCAACATAATAAATTCCTGAGCTGGTTCCTATCAGAAACGATTGATCATCTGCATAAACAACTCCCGGAATTGTTTGTTCTAATATTGAATAAACAAATGTCGGGCAACATGTTTCTTTATGATGTATCAATGTTTTGACTTTACTATATTGTTCTTTTTTTATCTCCTGCAAACTGTACCCTCCTATCACTTTCCCTCTTTTATTCTATCCGTAAAAGAATTCCCCTCTTTTAAGAGACACTTCTGTTTTTTAGAACAGCCAGTAAGATAAAGAGATACCTACTCCTCTGCATATTCATCTTTTAATTCCTAAGAACGTATAAAAATAAAAACATACCAACATCGTTTGGTATGTTTTTTGATAGATAGGTTCTCAACATTGAATGCATATTTATTTACTGGCCAGCTCCTTAATGATCAAACTTAATTCATAAATTCCCTTTTGAAGATCTTCAAGGGATGCATAAGCGTATGACAAGCGAATATAATTGCCTTTTTCCTGAGCATAAATACTGCCAAGATTGAGAAGAATCCCTTTTGTTAAGGCTTTTTTATAAAGTAATTTCATAGATATCGAAGGCAATATTTTTAACCAGATAAAGAATCCCCCTTTAGGAATAGTCCAAACAGCTGCATTCTTCATATTGGTTTCTAAAGCGCTCGTAACAAATTGCCTTCTTATCTTTAATTGATGTCTCACCCGTTCTAAATGCCGCTGATATTGGCCAGATGTAAACCATTCCGCCGCTACTCTTTGAGACAACGAGCTCGATCCGTAATCTGTCTGCATTTTAATGTCAGATAAACGTTCAATCACTGGCTCTGGCCCGACTATCCATCCAATCCTTAAGCCCGGGCTTAGCGTTTTCGATAAACTTCCTACATATAGCACATGGCCGCTTTTATCTATTGTTTTAATAGGGTATGGCGGAATGTCATCTATCCACAGCTCACGATATATGTCATCTTCAATAATGGGAAGCTGCGTTTTTTCGCTTGCTGCAAGGATTTCTTTCCGCCGCTCTTCTGACATTAAGATACCAGTCGGATTTTGAAAACAAGGGTTTGTATATAATATGGCTCTTCCCCGTTCCCCCTTTGTCATATGAATATGATTTGGCAAAAGCCCCTCTTTATCGATAGGAAGTCCGGTCAGATTCATTCCGGCTGATTGAAATACATGTAATGAATAAAGATAAGATGGCTGATCAAGAAAAACAGTTGAACCTCTTTGCAAAAGCCCCATTGATATAAGCTGTAAGGCTTGCAGTGCTCCTGAAACTATAAGAATGGATGAAGGTGAAGCATGAATCCCGATTGTTTTTAAATAATCACTCAATGCCTCTCTTAAAGGCAAGTATCCTTTTGGTTCCTCATATCCGAACGCCTCTATGTTTTGAGATACCTTGCCCATAATCTCTTTCATAGCAGACAAAGGAAAAATCTCATTTGAAAGTTCTCCTTTGCTTAGCTGTATAAGATCAGAATTTGATTCTGATTTATTGATCTCTTGAACAATTCTTCGGCTTGGCTGCTGGATTCCCGAAGTTACATATTTCTCCCAATTGGGTGCAGAATTCTTAGCCAACAGTGTCCAAGTATTGTTGATGACAACTGTCCCTTTGCCCATTCTGCCTTCAATCAACCCATCTGCCATCAATTCCTCTAATGCTGTGATAACCGTGCTTCGATTTACATGAAAGTCTTTTGCAAGCGTTCGCTGGCTTGGAATCTTACTTCCAATCGGCCACTCTCCATTTCCTATTTTCTCTTTTATATAATCAATGATTTGTAAGTACTTAGGAAGCTTTCTAACCGTTTTTTCTTCTGTAACGCTCATCAAAAGCAGTCTCCTTCAACTAAAGTGGTTGGGTCAAAAATTGTATAACTGGTTGAAGCCATTTTATCAAATCTCTATTAGTATAAAACACACTAAATAACTGGTTGGTTTTTGTAAAGAAGGAGTGAAGATCATGAAAAAGAAAACTGTGCAACTCATCATATCTTACAGTCTTATGATCGGTTTGTGGGCATCAGCTTTTCCGGGAATTCGTGTAGGTCTGGAATATTACACACCCGAACACCTTGCTTTATTTCGTTTGTTAATCGGATCTATGGCATTGTTGCTTTTTGCTGTGCTGACTAAAATGCGCTTACCTGACATGAAAGATATCCCTGTCATCTTATTATTAGGGTTTTTAGGTTTTGCACTCTATCACATTTTGCTTAATATCGGCGAAAAAACAGTTAGTGCCGGGATTGCAAGCTTACTCGTAACCACAGCACCAATCTTTTCTGCGGTGTTGTCTCGACTGTTTTTTGGTGAACATTTTGGTTTTTCTAAATGGATTGGCTCTATCATTAGTTTATTGGGTGTGTCATTTATTTCATTAGGGACAGGAGATCATACGCTTTCAATGAAAGGAATTCTGTTCATTCTGCTGGCAGCTTTTGCAGAGAGTATTTATTTTGTTTTTCAAGCCCGTTATATAAAAAAGTATGGTTTTATTCCATTTGTAACGTTCACGATTTGGGGTGCATCCTTACCAATGCTTGTTTTTCTTCCAGGCTTATGGGGGGAGTTTGTAAACGCCTCAATGAACTCCACATTGTCTATCGTTTACTTAGGTTTATTCCCGACGGTCATCCCATACTTTGCGCTTGCATATGTAACTTCAATCGTCGGTGCTTCTGAAGCAACGATTTCACTTTATGTAACACCGGCTTTGACGTTGGTGATTTCCTGGGTGTGGATAGGCGAAATGCCTTCACTTATTTCACTGCTAGGCGGAATGGTTACTGTCAGCGGGGTATGTTTCACCTACATAAAAGGAAGCAAAATAAAGATGTTAAAGGAGATGAAAAAGTTCTAATTTCCTTTCTGTCTTGATGCACGGTATCGGTACCCTGCTTCATGTCATTACATGAATGAATAAAAAAACATACCAATCGTATTTGGTATGTTTTTTTCTAAGATGAGCTCTTAACATTGTAAGTCCAAAAAGCATATCTTAATTATACTCTCATCGTTTGATCAATCGGTGATCACAAACCTTGAATGTTACATTATTTATTGCTTAATCAATACTGATAACTCACCTTCGAATACTTTTTCTTCTTTATGATTATAAGTAAATAACAATACAGTAAGTATTCCCGTTCCACTTTTCTTTGGTTTTTTATCCACTACCTCAACAACTGTATGCAATTCATCATCTGGATACACGGGTTTTATGAATTTAATATGATTCATCTCTGTTCCAGCAATAATATCGTCGCCATAGAACCCCTCTTCAATCCAGAGCTTAAATGAAATGGCTAACGTTTGTATGCCAGAAGCGATGATTCCATTAAATCTGCCTTTATTCGCTTTTTCCTCGTCTACATGCATATATTGAGGGTCAAATTCTTCCGCAAACCTCATTACATTTTCTTTTGTTACCCTAAAAGACTTTGTATGAAATACTTGTCCAATCTCAAATTCATCCAACTTCATAAATACACCTCTTATCAAAATATTCTTTCATCAACTATCACATAAAAAATACTTTATCATATTTCATGTAGATCATCCTTTACATTCTTACCTATAAAACTTGTCAGATCAAATGTTCAGTTTGGGGAAAGAAACATTTGAAATAGCGAACGTGACAGCTCAAAGATGATTTTGCCCACGAAATAAAAAAAACTGCGTTTATAATAGGATAGCTTGTTTTTTTACAAACAAATCATTCAGAAACACATTTCGTTTTCTTCTCTATTTATCTATATAAAATTGAAGCAGCTTTTATAGGTTGTCTTTAGCAACGTGATTGTTGTCTACAGTTAATCTGCTGGACAGCATACTCCCAATTGCAGATAAGATAAAAGAAACATCGAAGGGGTGTCATAGTGAGTGAATATGAAAAAAGATACCAGCTGGTATCTTTTTATATTGAAACATTCAATTAGCTCAAAATGAGATCACTTTGGTTCGTTCTTTATATCAATCTTAAAAAATAAACTGGTATAAAGTTTTATTTTACAGATGAGATACGATACACTCCGCATCCCCTGTGAGTTTGAATTCCCCAAACCCGTAAGGCAGCAACATATGATCTCCTTTTTTAAAGTCATATGTACGCTCGCCGGAGATTATCCGGCCTTCTCCTTCGAGGACGCTGACAAGAAGGAATGATTTTTGCCGTTTTAAATTTGCTGATCCTGTTAACTCCCACTTCTCCACTGAAAAATAAGGGCACTCAACCAATACGGCAATTCGCAAATCATCTGTTTGTTCATATTGAACCATTTGCTGCTCTGGCGCAAATGGTACGTCTATCACTTCTATGCTCTTTTCCAAATGAAGCTCACGCAAATTGCCTTCTGTATCTTTTCGGCCGTAATCATATAATCTGTAGGTTGTATCGGAATTCTGCTGCGTCTCTAAAATGAGAATTCCTTTCCCAATCGCATGAACGGTGCCGCTTGGCACATAGAAGAAATCCCCCGGTTTTACCTTTACGCGGCGCAGGAGCTTGTCCCATTTTCCACCTTCTATCATCGAGATGAGTTCTCCCTTTGTTTTTGCGTTGTGGCCATAAACGATTTCTGCATCTTCTTGGCAGTCTATGATATACCAGCATTCTGTTTTTCCGAGCTCTCCTTTTTCACGCGTTTTTGCATACTCATCTTTCGGATGCACCTGAACGGATAAGTCTTGATTGGCATCCAAAATTTTCGTGAGAAGAGGGAAGCGGTCCCCCTTCAGATGTCCGAATAAATGCCGGTAATGTTCCCATAATTCGCTGAGCGTGAGCCCCTTGTATATCCCGTCTTGAACAATACTTTGCCCATTTTGATGTGCTGCAAAAGCCCAGCATTCCGCCGTCCGTTCTGACGGAATGTCATAGCCGAAAGCAGCCAAAGCGGTGCCGCCCCAAATCTTTTCTTTGAAAACAGGCTTGAAAAATAACGGTTCAGTCATCATGAAAATCCCCCCGCTTTATATGATTTCATCCAGGAGTTTGTATGCTTCTTCTTTTGTCTGCACAGAGAGCAGCCTTTCCCTATAGCTGTCATCCATCAGTTTTCGAGATAGCATTTGCAGCAGTTTCAGATGCTGGTTCCCTCCGCTATCTTTCGGTACAGCGATCATAAAGATTAACTTTGCTTCTGATCCATCAAGACTGTTCCAGTCAATGCCTGATCGTTTGATTCCAAACGCTACACTCGGCTTCTTGACGGCATCAGACTTCCCGTGCGGGATCGCGATATTCATGCCAATCGCCGTTGTCCCCTCTTGTTCGCGATTCATGATCGCTTCTTTAAAACCGCTCTCTGAATGCAGCATACCTGCGCGGGACAATTTTTGAATCATTTCATCGATAATGTCATCTCTGGTTTCGCCTGATAATGTTGGTTCAATAAGATCTATACTCATAATGTCTGTCAGCTTGTTAATATCCGTCTTCTGTCTGTTTTCCGCTTCATTGTGCTGTTTGGGAGCGTCATTCGATGCTGCAGCTTCACTCAGCCCGGCGGGTGAAGAAACCGGAATATCTTTTTTTAGTACATTAACTAAAAGAGCGGTGGTAAGAGATCCGGCAATCACTGCAATAAAAAACATCAATACATGATCAACGGCGCCTAGTACTGCCACTATAGGCCCGCCGTGCGCTACTCTGTCTCCGACATTGCCGATCATAGCGATCACAGAACCAATCATAGAACCTGCCATAATCCCCGGAATGACGCGAAGCGGATCTTGTGCCGCGAATGGAATGGCTCCTTCAGTGATGCCGAAGAGTCCCATGGTAAATGATGCTTTTCCCATTTCTCTTTCCGACTCCTGAAATTTCCTTTTTCCAAAAAACGTGGCAATCCCCAGGCCGATCGGCGGTATACAAATGGCGACGGCAATCAGTCCCATAATTTCATAGTTTCCTTCTCCGATCATGGCCGATCCGAACAGGAATGCCACCTTGTTTACGGGGCCTCCCATATCAAATGAAATCATTGCGCCTAAAATCAATGCCAGCAGGATGGAGCTCGAACCTTTCATGCCCGCCAGCCATACCGTTAAAGATTCGAAAATTTGGGCTACAGGTGCACCGATCAAAAACACAAACGCCAAACCTACAATTAGTGAAGCGAACACTGGAATAATAATAATCGGCATAATCGGCTGAATCGCTTTTGGAACTTTTAATTTTTTGATCCAAAGGGCAGCATACCCCGCCAAAAAACCGGCGATGATGCCACCGAGAAAACCGGCGCCGCTTGCACTGCCGTAAAAGCTTCCCGTCGCTGCAATATATCCGCCGATCATTCCTGGTACAAGCCCGGGCTTATCAGCGATGCTGTACGCGATATATCCGGCCAAAATCGGGATCATGAATGAGAATGAGGCACTTCCGATCTGTTCAATCGTTTTCCAAAAAGATTCATCCGGAATGACTAAGCCTTTCGGTGTTTTCTCACCTCCAAGCGTTAATGCAACCGCTATCAATAATCCGCCGACGACGATGAATGGAACCATAAAAGAAACACCGTTCATTAAATGACGATAAATCGGATTTTGTTTTTTCTCCTGTTGATTGCCGGCTTCCGAATTTGAAACTGAACGGTAGACCGGCACATCGCCGCTAAGTGCTTTTTGAATTAATTCTTCCGGTTTGCGGATACCATCCTGAACCCCGACAGACAACAGTTTTTTTCCTATAAACCGGTCTTTGTTTACCGAACGGTCTGCCGCAATAATGATCGCGTCTGCTTCACGAATCTCCTCACCGGTCAGCTCATTTTCCACTCCGATTCCGCCTTGGGTCTCGACTTTCATTTGGACGCCTAATCTGTCGGCAGCTTTTTGCAGATTTTCAGCCGCCATATATGTATGGGCAATTCCATTCGGGCATGATGTAATCGCTAACAGTTTCATACGAGTCCTCCTTTAAAGTATGAATCATAAGGCCTGTAACAACTGTATATCAAAATCATGCTTGTAAAAGCGCTGTTTTTTACCGTTAATTCCGGAAAAACCGGCATTTTTCCATATACAAAAAAAGCAGGGCATCAAAGCCCCGCTTTTAATAATTCAAATAAGATAAAAATGTCATAACATTTGTTTCTTTCGTCAGCTTATGAATGAATGCCGGCTGCTCGCATAGATATGACAGTTCATGGAACAATTGCTTTGTCATGTTTTGATCCTCGTGTTTGACAGCCAGCATAAAGACGAGCGACACTTTTTCAGCCCCCCAATCAAGCGGCTCTTTTAATGTGGCAATCGCAATGGCTGATTGTTTAATCAATTTAGAGTTTGCATGAGGAATCGCAATGCCAGCCCCAATGTTTGTCGCCGACATTTTTTCTCTCATCACAGCATGAATGGCATACTCCTTCTCCACATAGCCTTTCTCGTATAAAACCATTGCCATTTGTTCAATCAGCTTATAGCGATGAACTGACTCTTGCTGCAAAAAAACTAAGAAAGGAGTCGTATTGTTCAGCATCTTAAACGTTTTTTGTGTTTGGCGTTGGGATTCGTCAACCTGATCCATAAATACACTTAGTTTCTTCTCATCAGAAGGCTCCAACAGCGGTGATACAACAATATGAGGAATCGGCACATGTTCCAGCGCTATCGTGGAAATGACAAGATCTATGTCCCTATGCTTTGTTGTGTAATCTGCTAAATCAGCTTTTGCAATACAGGCCTTCACAGCGATTTGATGAAATTTCCGTTCAATTTTTGTCCGCAGCAATTGTGACATTCCAATGCCCATGTGGCAGACGATGATTGCCTTTTTACGCTTCTCGCTGCTGTGGTGCAAACGTTCGACCGCAGCTTGAAAATGCAATGTCAGATAAGCGGCCTCTTCCTCAGGAATAGAAAGAGCAAACGTTTGATTGATGTCTTCCAGAACGTCAATGATCATATGAAACAGATAGGGGTACATTTTTTTTATGTCATTTAGCATTGGATTTGATACAGAAAGATCGTAATTCAGCCGGTTTAGCACTGTGTTAAGATGGATGTTCAATCCATTGACCAAATCCTGATCATTATGAAAATCAAGCATTTTCAGCTCTGACACACGATCGATTAAATACCGCACAACCATGGGAAGCAAGGGATTTTCTAGAACCTTTTTTTCTTCTCCCCGAGATCGAAAACGAACTTTTCCGCCCAGTATATGGAGCGTTAAATACACGGCTTCTTCTCTAGGGAAGCGGATGGCAAAAACCGCTTCCAGCCGTTTTAAACATGTCATTGCCCATTGATATTCTATCTTCTTTTCTACTGCTGCCATTTCTGTTGGCGAAATCGAGATGGGCTGCTTCATTTTGATCCGGCGTATCATCAGCAATGTATGCAATAATAGATTCTCGAACGTTTCATCTGTGAAATAGATAGAATGGTGCTTTTGCAATGTTTTGAATTCATTCGACACACATTTCACTTCATGACTTAAGAACTTGCTTTTGATAAATTGACTTGTAAACTCTGGGTTATCAATCAAATCAGAGATTCTGGCTAAGGCTTTTCTTTTATTTCTTTCATTTCCTTCAATCTTTAAACCGAGCCGCTGCTTTGACACCAATTTGAGATCAAATCGCTTCAGCCACTCTTCAATTTCATGTAAATCCCTTTTGATGGAAGACTTATTCAAAAAATGCTGAGCGGCAATTTCTTTTGCTGAAACATGTTTTGGGTTCATTAATAATTGATAAGCGATTTGCAGAATTCTTTCTTCATCGGACTGGTGCTTTGAGCCAAAATGTTCAGTACCTAATTGTTGAGTTAACCGGGCCCTTTCATGTTCTTCTATATTTAAATAGACACCTAATCCTGGTTTGCGAATGAGCTGAGCAGGAGAATGTTCATGCAGATAACCTTCGATCGTTTTCAGATCGTTCCTGATCGTTTTTTCAGAACACTTTACCCTGTCGGCGAAATCTTGCACGACTAAATAGTCATCAGGTTCAGATAACAACAGATACAAAATGTCTTTTTGTCTAGTATTCATGTATCTCATCTGTTTTTCTATCCTTCCTGTGTTTCACTCAAATGATGTACGATAGTATAAGTATACTACATAGGAAACCGCTTACATTATAAAGTAAAATAACCACGCTAAAAGTTTTGTTTTTTACCGAAACTTCCGGAAAAATTGGATTTATGCGCAGAAAATTCACCTGTTCATTCATTAAAAAGAAGATACTCTCCATAAAAGATTGCACAGGACAAGCTTCAATCAAGATGAATTTCATTTAAGTAAATAAGTACTAATTTATGAACGAGCACGTAGTGTATTGCATGACCTCCCATACAGTTTTACAAAAAAAGACAGCTCCTCAGCTGCCGCGACAAAAATATAAAATTACAAGAATTCTTCTACTGAAAAAGTGATGTTAGATGAGTATCAGGGCTATGAAAAGTATTTAATTAAAGGTTTTGTGCAAATTGTAAAGTAAGGGGATTAACTACAGAACTCATTGTTCCTTACAAGACTACATGATGTGGATGAAAGCGTAACAATTTATCTGAAAAATCTTATATCCTTACCAGAAAAAGAGAAAAAAGGGGAATGACTATGAATATTGAGATAAAGGCGGTAACTGAAGAGAATCGTGAATCTATTCTGTCTCTTCATGTTCACAAAAGCCAAATATCATATATAGAATCAACCAAGCAATGTCTAGAGGATGCATCAGAATGTCAGTATTATAAACCTGCTGGACTTTATTACGAAGGAGAGTTAGTCGGTTTTGCTATGTATGGATGGTTTCCTGAGTTTGATGAAGAAAATAAAAACGGCAGAGTGTGGCTTGACCGATTTTTCATTGACGAGCGTTTTCAAGGTCAAGGATTAGGGAGCATGATGCTTGAAGCTCTTATTCATCACCTTGCTGAGCAATATACATGTAACAGAATTTATTTAAGCATTTTTGAGAACAACATTCATGCTTTGCGCCTGTATCAAAAATTCGGTTTTACATTTAATGGTGAGCTCGATTTTAACGGCGAGAAGGTCATGGTAAAAGAGCTATAAGTACTTAAGCTGTTGAAAAGCTATATTGACGAGACTTCGGTTCATGTAACATTATGGCGTTTTATGCAAATGAAAAAGCATACGATGTTCTTGGTATGCTTTTTAAATCCTCTATGTTATTCTTTCAGCACTTTCTCTTTATTTCAGTAAACGCAGCTTTCCGATTTTATTACACTCTAATGCGAACCATACGCAGCCTTCTTTGTCACAGCCAATTCCGTGAGGTTCGCCATTAGGGGTTTGGATTGTATATTCTTCAAAGGTTCTCTCTTTCGTTAACCTTCCTATTTTATTTGCTCCCCATTCAGTGAACCATAAATCCGATTCGACTCCCGCAGCAATAGCATGAGGCCGGGCATTTGGTGTAGGAATATCATATTCCGTTATTTCGCCGGACATCGTGATCTTTCCTATTTTATTTCCCATTATTTCTGTAAACCAAAGGGCACCATCATTTCCGTTGGCAAGACCTACTGGTGCTGCTCCCGGTGTTGGGATTGGGTATTCCGTTATTTCTCCTGATCGAGTTATCTTGCCGATCGCATTGTTTTGGTTTTCAGTGAACCAAAGTGAGTCATCGGGCCCCAACGTAATAAAAGAAGGATATGATTCTTCATTCGGCAGTTCGTATCCATGAATCACCCCTTCTGCTGTCAATCTCCCTATGCGATTTCCATTCATTTCAGTAAACCAAATATCACCGTGAAGACCTTCAGTAATTCCATATGGCGCTGAATTTGGATGGGGTAATGGGTACTCTGTAAATATGCCCTTTTCTGAAAGCCTTCCAATTTTATCAGTCCCATTTTCAGTAAACCAAATATCACCTATTGAAGATATGGTCAAACACAGCACTCGTGCATCAGGAGTTGGAACAATACATTCTTTGATTGTTCCATCTTGATGAAGACAACTGATTTTATTTGCTTTATGTTGAGTAAACCATACATTTCCTTCACGAGAGACCGCTATCCCATAAGGACCAGAATCCGCTTGTAACATATCTATTTCTTGCAGCTCAATATTCAAATAAATCCCCCCCATTTAAGCATAACCTGATACAAAAAAGCCTCCTATTCTCATTATACGAGACAGGAGGCAATGGAATTCCAGTACAGACTTTAACATACTGACTTGCTGGTTACCTTATTTTCTGAGCGTGAAGACAAAAACAATTTAATATAAAATTTCTGAGACTTATCATTTTAAAAGCGGTATCTCGCTTTTGGGTTAGAAGTTGTGTTTTTCTCTAATGACTCGTATGTCTTCTAAAATTACTGCCCTTCACTTCAGCTACGTCATATACGGTAACAAAGGCATTTTTATCAATTTCATTAATAATTTCCTTTAGTTTTGTTTCTTCAAGGCGGTTGATGACACATGTGATTTCTTTAAATTTCTCGTGGGAAAAACCCCCATAAGCTTCTTTATAGGTAGCACTTCGACCTAACTGATCACGTATTGTCTCTACCATTAATTCAGGCTGGGTTGAAATAATTTGAAAGGTTTTAGAACCACTTAAGCCTTCCTCAACGATATGTATAACTTTAGACGCAATGTAGTAAGCAATGACTGACAGTAATGCCCCTTGTAAGCCAAATACAATGGATACAAAAATAAACACAAAAAGGTTTAAGAATAAAATGAGATCGCTCGTTCCAAATGGCAATTTTCGAGATAGCAGCACAGCGAGCATATCAATTCCATCCAATGCGCCGCCGTTACGTAACGCTAACCCCATTCCCAATCCAAGGATAATCCCGCCAACAACGGTTATTAAAAGGGTGTCCCCCTCTATGATGGCTGGCGTGTGGTGGAAAAACATTGTGCCAGCGGCAAGTGATACGATTCCGATAATGGATAATAATGCAAAGTCTTTCCCAATTTGCTTATATCCTAACCAGACAAATGGGATATTTAAAGCTGCGATAAGGACCCCTAATGGCAAATCAAATAGCTGTGAACCAACGATACTAAGGCCTGTCACCCCTCCATCAGACACACTGTTTGGAATCAATACGGTTTCCAGTCCATATGCCGCTATAATTCCTCCAATAATAACCATTATGACTTGCAGAATCATTTTCGCTTTAAATTTTTTATGTTTTTTGACTGTATACATACCATTCCTCATTTCTCAAATATTTCGTTATATTTAACTATACTATAATAGATATTTTCAGCTAAAAACATCGTTTTTTTCAAATAAAGTAATTAACAGTAAGATTACCCTCTTTGACTTGGAACATTCAATTTGCCCGTGCCGTCTGTCGAACAAATCGCCCTTTCAGTTCAGATCGTGAATCAGGTCACAAATATCATTTGATGCAAGCTCTGACAGATTATGCTTCAACCCTGGCCAATAACTAGCAAGATCCTTGGTTTCATGTTCGCATCCGAGAGAACGTGAGCCGCCTCAGATTTACCCGCCAGGCCCCTCAAACTTCAACACCGAAATTCCTGATTTATTCTGTTATTATACTTTAAAAAGGAGGTTTGATTACAATGAATAGCCTGTGCCGCAGTAAACAAGCCCCATTTGAATACACCTTATCTCTTATAGGGGGCAAATGGAAAATGAGAATTCTCTATGAGTTAGGGTGTGAAAAAACGATGAGATACGGCGAGCTGAAAAGGGCTATGCCCTTCATCACCCATAAAATGTTAAGCGCACAGCTTAAGGAATTACAAACTGACGGCCTTATTCATCGGTCTGAGGTCTCTCAAGTCCCACTGAAAGTAGAGTATTCGTTATCTGACAGAGGGCGATCTTTGTATCCCCTCATAGATGAAATGTGTAAGTGGGGAATGGCACAAGGAATGCCTCATATGTAAAAGCTACTTACAAAAAAGTGCGTACTTGTTTCCCAATGAGAGGAATTTTATACTGAATGAAAATACTTCGTTTGGAGGAAAAAATGACAAAACAAGTCTATATCATTCATGGCTACAGAGCCTCCTCAACAAATCATTGGTTCCCTTGGCTGAAAAAACGTCTGCTCGCAGATGGGGTCCAAGCAGACATTTTAAACATGCCTCATCCGCTCGAGCCAAGACTTGATGATTGGCTGGATACACTCTCTTTTTATCAACACACTTTAGATGAAAATACGTATTTGGTTGCGCACAGCCTAGGGTGCCCCGCCATTTTAAGATTTTTGGAACATATTCAATTACGAAAACAGCTTGGCGGAATCATACTGGTTTCCGGCTTTGCCAAATCATTGCCCACTTTAAAGATGTTAGATGAATTTACACAGGGATCGTTTGATCATCAAAAAATCATCGAGACCGCGAAGCACCGCGCTGTCATTGCTTCTAAGAACGACCAAATTGTTCCATTTTCATGGAGCAAGGAGCTGGCACAACAAATTGACGCTGCGTTATACGAAGTCCAGCACGGGGGTCATTTTTTAGAAAATGAGGGTTTTACTTCTTTGCCTATTGTTTATGATGTGTTAACCTCTTATTTTTCAAAAGAAACTCGCTAAAGTCTTTCACACATCAGCTTATTCAATCGAGCCCGCTTTAGGAAAGCGGGCTTTCTGAGTTATTGCTTCATCAATACCGATAACTCACCTTCAAATACTTTTTCTTCTTTTTGATTATAAGTAGATAACAATACAGTGAGGATTCCCAATTCATTTCTCTTTGGCTGCTTATCAAGCACCTCAACGATTGTATGCAGTTCATCATCTGGAAAAACGGGTTTTATGAATGTAATATGATTCATTTCTGTTCCGGCTATCACAGCGTCTCCATACAAACCTTCTTCAATCCAAAGTTTAAAAGAAATGGCCAGTGTTTGTGTGCCAGAAGCGATAATTCCATTAAATCTGCCCTTATTCGCTTTTTCTTCATCTACATGCATATATTGAGGGTCCACTTGCAAACCGCATAATATCATCTTTTGTTAATGTTAAAGATTTCGTTTTGAATACCTGACCGATTGTAAACTCATCTAACTTCATTCTTACACCTCTATTTTGTCATTTGTGTACTTGTTTATTGTAGCACTGACATGAGCAAATAAAAAAATCTCACTTAAAGCTTCATCAATTGCCTATCATCTGAAGTATTTGATGCTGAAGAAGGTTCATATAGGAGTATCCAGTCAAAAAGCATTCAAAACTTATCAGGAGCGGGAGACTGAGGGCCACTTATATCTTCAGTATTTTCATTCATAGCTGGGGATATTTTAAAAGCCATCATCTCCTAATGACTCCTGACCTCTCATATCCTCCAAGCAGCTTTCAGCTTTTTTATGCCTTCTCGTATGTCAACTTCAGAAACCCCTGCAAATCCCAGTGAGACAGTTTTTGCAGGAGGATGTTTTTTATAAGAAAGAGAAACCGGATAAATTTTCACTCCATATTCCTTTGCCTTCTCAATTAACTCTTTTTCACTGAATGGCAAGAAAACGTCTAGTAAGATACGAAGTCCAGAATTTTCCCCGCGAATCCTGACGTGTTTTCCTAATTCTTTTTGCACAGTCTCTAATAAAATGGCCCTTTTTTTTCGATATAGCTTTCTCATTCTGTTGATGTGTTTTTGCCACTCTCCATTTTTTATAAATTGAGCCAGCGTCAGCTGACTGTGGCAGGACACTGTTTGCTTATATAAAGAAGTGATGTCATGGCCTTTTTTTAAAAGAGGCGAAGGGAGAATCATATAGCTGATACGCAGCGAAGGAAGAAGAGATTTGGAAAAGGTGCCCATATAAATGACACGGTTATGCTGGTCAAGCCCTTGCAAGGATGGGACCGGCTGTCCTGTGTATCTGAATTCCCCGTCATAATCGTCCTCTATGATGAATGATTGATTTTCTGCCGCCCATTTGAGCAGCTGCATTCTTCTGTTAATCGTCATGATTGTTCCCAGCGTAAATTGATGAGAAGGTGTGACATATACAAGGTGTGGCTGCTGTTCTTTGATCTTTTGTATACAAATCCCTTCATCGTCGACCGGTATAGGAACGATATTCATACGATTGGCTTCAAAAATCTTCCGAGCTCTTGGATAACCCGGATCCTCATATCCTATGAAAATATCCGCTTCAAAAACCTGGCACAAGATTTGCAGAAGAAAAGGGTTTCCGGCACCTATGATCACTTGTTCAGGGACACAATGAACTCCGCGTGATTGATACAGATACTCTGCAATAAGTGTTCTCAGCTCAAGCTCCCCTAAAGCATTTCCTGGCCGATATAGCTCGTGGCCATATTGGTCTAAACTATTGACCATACTTTTTCTCCAAGCGGAAAAAGGGAAGTGAGAAGAATCTACATTTCCATAGTGAAAATCAATCCATTGTTCATTTTCTTGCGCTTTTTTTCTCGCTGATGATGTGCTAAGCATTTTACTATGGACAAAATCAGCATTATTATAATCAGCAAACCATCCGCTTCTTGGCTTGCTCACAATATAGCCTTCGGCAGCAAGCTGTTCATAGGCACGTTCTACAGTCGTGTGACTGATGGAAAGCTGACTCGCCAGGAGCCTCTTTGATGGCAGTTTCATTCCTTTTCGAATACGCCCCTGATGCATGTTTTCTTTGAAATATTGATAAAGCTGCTGATAAAGCGGAATATCCAGATTTCTATCTAAAAAGGGTGTGATATCCATTTGCGCGCTTCCCCTAACTGGTATGCGTTTTTTTATGAAAGAAAACTGGCTGTTTTTAAAAGGTCAATTACAGTTTATAGTCATTGTAATCCTTAAATACAGGTTTTGACAGAGAAAAAATGATCTTGTGAGAAGAAACATATGATGGAGTGATTGTAAATGAACAAAGCAACAAATGGCTGGATGAATGGTTTTCTCGGGGTGCTCATTTTCAGTGGATCGCTGCCTGCGACCCGCTTGGCTGTGGCGGACTTCGATCCGTTGTTCCTCACCGTATGCCGCGCTGCAATAGCTGGTGTATTGGCCGGGGCGCTCCTTCTCATCTTCCGGCAGCAGCGACCCGCCAAAGGTGACATAACTGCGCTATTGGTGGTAGCGTTCGGCGTGGTGGTCGGTTTCCCATTGCTGACAGCCTTGGCACTTCAGTATGTCACATCCGCCCATGCCATTGTTTTCATTGGGCTTCTTCCGCTCGCGACGGCGATCTTCGGCGTACTGCGCGGAGGGGAACGCCCCCGGCCAGCTTTCTGGATTTTCTCAGCTGCAGGCAGCTTACTAGTAGCAGGATTCGCCCTCATCCAAGGCGGAGAATCTTCCCCGATCGGCGACGCGTACATGCTGGCTTCTATCGTCGTATGCGGGCTCGGTTATGCAGAAGGGGCCCGTCTCTCACGGCGCCTGGGAAACTGGCAGGTGATCTCTTGGGCTCTCGTTCTGTCGCTACCTCTTATGCTGCCATTGTCATTTTATTTTACGCCAAGCTCATGGTCGGGCGTCGGCGTTCCTGCACTGCTCAGTCTTGCGTATGTATCCTTATTCAGCATGCTGATTGGCTTCGTGTTCTGGTATCGTGGTCTCGCACAAGGCGGTATTGCGGCGGTTGGACAGCTGCAGCTTCTCCAGCCCTTCTTTGGACTGCTGCTTGCCTCAGTGATTCTGCACGAGAAAGTGGGCTGGGCACTGGTAGCAGTGAATATCGCCGTTATATTGTGCGTGGCAGCTGCTCGGCGATTCGCAAAGTAAGATAGACTCATCAAAAACGGGGAAAACCTTTGTTTATTCCATTTCACTTTAACTGAATGTTGTAACGAGTGAAACAAAAAGGAAAAAACTGCAAAAGCTAAAGAGAACATTAAAAAATACCAGGGGTGTCTACAACCCTTGGTATCTTTGATGCGGCCGAGAGACTTGAACCTTCATGGATTATTCACCTACTAGGCCCCTAAATCAAAGCTTATTTTCTTTACACTCCGTATATTCACTTTCCCATCATTTCTATATGTTTATATGAAATGCGATTTAAAAAATGGAGTCGGTAACGGGTATTTAATCAGTAAAATACGTTTACTGTTACGTCATTTATTGCTTCATCACCTCATCTAAAAGCATATATTGAGGGTCAAATTCTATCGCAAACCGCGCATGAGCATGTATGCAACGTAACAATGAAGGTGGAGGAACCTGATTGTTTCAATCAGCTTTGGAATCAAATGCGTGCTGACGTTCCTCTGCTTTACAATTTAATATTCGGTAGCTGGACTTTCCAATATGAAGCGGAATATCCAACTTTTCTAAATTTGGCATTCCATTTCTTAAGAAAAGCTCTTTATCTTGATATCTCTGTAAAACTTCTCCCACAATCCACTCTTGATCGCCCAAAGTGGACATACTGTGTACTTTACACTCATAAGCAAAATACGCATCAGTTAAAATCGGTATCTCAGCTTTTAATCCTTCTTCGGATTGAATATTAAATTCTTCAAACTTATTGATATCTCTGCCACTATGGGTGCCTAAAGCTTGAATTAATTCCGAACATCTCCCTGGAAGAAAATTCACACCGAAAACACCACTTTTCTCAATCATTTTGTACGTATATGTCTCTTTGTTTACTGATATCCCATACATTCCTGGAGAAGATCCGATATACGTATGCCACCCGGAAGCCATTGCGTTTTTTTCGCCTTCATATTGAGCCGTAACTACAGCTACCATTCCAGGGTAGGCGTACCAAATTGGTTCATCTACCGGTGCTCTCATATTCATCACTCCTTTTTTAGATTCATTTTTTATTAGGATTTGAGATACGATAAAACGTGTTTCAACGTAAAGCTAAAGCAGCATGCACAGCTCTAATATGATTCACTGCATTGTTATGATGAATCTATCTTCCTTCACTACAGCCGTAGCGATAACGTCAGGGTGTGAATCAACCCATAACAAAGCAGTATCTCCATCGTATGTTTCGTTTAAGGATGCAAAAGGAGCAAGTTCTGCACTCGCCGCCAAGAACGATAATAATACGATCAGGCCTGTGCTTATGAATTAAGCTTTTGGCAGATCAAGCTCGCTTTAATAAAACACTCCTACCAACAATCCCCTGCTCTTTTTCAAGGCTCGCACCAAAATCGACAGGCACTTCTTCAAATGGACCTTTCGTTTTAAGGTGCAAGCCAGTTAATAAATGGGCTCTCAGTACATGACGGTTGGTTTCCGACTTGCCATTGCGTCACGAGTAACCGAAGCATCTTGTCATCTTATACATCCTCCCTTTCAAATATTCATAAGAAGATGCACAAATCATAAACCCTATAGCAACTATAGGGTCAAGAATTAGTTATTTTTTTAGCACCCTTAATTCTGTAAGGAAGTTTTCTTCTCTTAATGAGTGAAAGTCGATTGGAAGAGAAACTTGATATACTTTTCCATCTGTTTGGATGCCATGAGATTCAATATATTGATAAAGCTTACGATAATATTCATCATAATTTTTTGCAGACCAATCAAATGCGATACATACATATTCACCGGACGGGATCGTGTCTAGCGTTATGTTTTTTTCTCCTATGTCTATCTCTTTTCCATTGCGAACAGTCGTATAAATACTGTTGCAATAAATTTCACGAGAATCCTTATAGGGCTTGAAAGCATAAATGAATCCATAATAGTTATCTACTACATCTCCTATTTTTTCTACAACATCAGCCAGCTTTCTGTAATACAAATCTGATTGATGATGAGGATTAACTCGAGGCGTCTCCACTTTTATTATTGTTTGTTCATCTATATAACGAAAATAAACGAAACCTTCATCTTTTTTATTGCATATGTCTACTTGTTCATTAAGCTGATTCCTTCTTCTATGAAGTAATTGCCGGGCACGTTCGAGTTTTTCCATTTCTTGCACAATCATGTTTTCTTGCTCCTCAAGAAAGTGTTGCATATGTTCAGGGGTACAAGTATTTGAGCTGAAACGCTTGATTTCTTCCAGAGGTGTTCTAATATATTTTAGATACTTGATAATATCTAAATAAAAGAACTGTTTCACATGGTAATATCGATAGCCATTATCCTGATCTGTATAATGAGGCTTGAAAACTCCGATCCTATCATAATAGCGCAATGTTTGAATTGAGATGTTATTGAGACGGGCTGTTTCTCCAATTGTAAAATATTCCTTCATCCATTATCATCCTTTCTATCTGTTAGCTCTTTAGAAAATCTTTCATTTGTTAACGAGAATAAATCAATCACATTTTCCAAAACGATTAAAGAAAACATCAGCTAAGTAACGTACAAAACAGGGGGAAGCATTTGTTCCCCACTGTTTTGTTTCTTTTGTTTGCAACTTGACCTACTAACCTGACGATTACTGCCATTACTAGTGTCACTTGTACAACCTTTCGAAATATTAAAAGAAGCTGCTATGCGTAAAGTGCATAAAAAAATAATACCAAAGGCAGTTAAACCCTTGGTATCATTGGGATGCGGCCGAGATGACTTGAACCTTCACGGGTTATTCACTAACAAGCCCTCATTCTGAAAGCTTATTTTCATTACACTCCGTATATTCATTTTCCGTCATTTCTATAAGTTTTTATGAATTGTGATTAGAAAATAGCGTTTTTTTGAAGTAACGCATTAAATATCAAGCTTTCGATTATTTCTCAACTAGCAAAAACATTCTTCTAAACCTGTCGTGGCAAGCGGCGACAATGTCTAAAAAATAGATAAGAGCCAAACACTTAGAGATAACGTGCCATAACTTGAATTAACGATCATCATACCGAAAGAGCCCCGCAGAAGCCTCTGCTAAAAACAGCAAGTGGTCCTTGAACCTTTCACAAGAAGGCTCTGCAGAATCAAACATTTGAGCAGTACCACGCATTCCAAAGTTCGCTAATAAAAGTGGACTTTTATTTAATCTTTTAATCTTTTTTCCATCAGTTCTGCCATTTGTTTCGAATTTGGATTTCCTTCATGTCGTAATTGATCAATGATATTCATATAATCCTTTTCATTTCGGTTCTGACTTAATTTATATGAAGCATGAATTTCTTCCACCTTCATCTTAAATCCGACAATACCTTTCAGCTGGCTTTCTAAGAGCTGAGGAGAAAGCTTATCCCATAAAACAGGACTTTCACGGTTCTTCTCGTATTTTTGCAGCAACATTGTCAGGTCATGTTTTAACTCTTCTTCGTTCAAAATGCTGGCTGTACCGTATACATGTACGGCTTGATAGTTCCACGTTGGGACATTTTCCTTTTCATACCAAGAGGAAGAGATATAAGCGTGCGGTCCCTGAAACATAACAAGCACATCTTCACAGGTTTCAAATGTTCTCCATTGAGGATTCCCATAAGCAATATGCCCCGTTATATAGTAAGTATCTCCCTCTTTCATTAACTGCAATGGCAAATGAGTTGCAATTGGTTTCCCTTGTGCTGTTGTGATAATTGTGCCAAATGAGTTGTTTTGAACAAAGTCCCAAATGTCATCTACATTTGTAACCTTATAGTATTTTGGAATATACATATAAACCCGCCTTTCATAAAAAGTTATACGAGTGTTTTGATCATGATAAAGTCTATTTGTTCTTCATCACCCATATAAAAAGAGTGGGCTCCAGTTTGAACAAACCCCATTTTCTCATAAAAAGCAATAGCATTTTCATTTTTTTCCCATACGCCTAGCCAGATTTTCTTTTTATTAGATTCCAGCGCAATTTCCACAGCTTTATTGAACAGATATTTACCAAGGCCATGTTTTTGAAATTTGTTCTTGATATAAATCCTCTCGATTTCTAGTGATTCATCACCCATTTCTTCAGACTGAGCCTCATTGGTATTGACCTTTAAATATCCAGCGACTTCATGATTAAAATAAACAAAAAAGAATTGTGAAGAGATATTAGATAATTCCTTTTCCAACTGGTTAGAATGAAACGCACTTTCCAAATAAGCTTTCATATTTTCAGGTGAATTCTGGTCTTTGAATGTATCATTGAATGTTTCAATACTTATTTCTTGGAGTATTTTTAAATCTTCATGGCTGCACTTTTTTAGTTTTACACTCTTGCTCATATATGCTCCTTTTATAAAATTAATAATCTCTCTTGTTCCCTTTTTTTACATACTCCCAGTCAACTTCTACATTTTTTCTCATTCTTTGAAGAAGGTGAAAAATGGTTTCTGCTTCTTTTTCAGAAAACCCCGCTAATGCGACATTATTCGAATGATCATTTTCTCTTTTTATAACGGGAAACACATCTTTCCCTTTTTCTGTTGGAAAGAGTTTTTTTATCTTTTTGTTATGTTCATCATCCATCTTTTCAATAAAACCGTTTATTTCGAGTTTTTTTATCGCACGAGCTGCGGTTGTTCGGTCTACTTTAATCATTTCAGCTAACTTTTCTTGAATGATTCCTGGGTTTTCACATATTCGGACAAGGTACAAATACTGCCCTTTTGTGAGGTTATATTCTTTAAATTCTATATTGCTTATCGAATCTAATGCCCTGGCAATCATTCCGATTTCGCGAAGAATTTCCTTCATCATGACCTCCTTAGTGCATACCTTTGTTGCAAATACAATAAAAATGACTTATATTGAATATATCTTAACTTTGTTGTATTTGCAATAAAAATAACGAAAAAGAGGTCGAGTAAAGTGAAATATACTTTTTATGTATTAGGAATTTTCATTTTAACTCTTGGTATTTCCTTCACTATCCAATCAGACCTTGGAACTTCACCCTTTGATGCAGTTGTGGTAGGACTGTCTAAAAATGTGGGGCTTACAGTGGGAAGCTGGGAAATCATAATAGCGTTCATATTGATATGCTGTAATTCAATTTTAAATAGACAAAGACCGGAAGTTTTGGGGATGTTAACAGCATTTATAACGGGGATTGGGATTGATATGTGGCTTTTTTTATTGCACAATTTGATAACACCTGACCTATGGTTCAGCAAAGTGATTTGTTTTGGAATCGGCTTAGTCGTTATAGGATTAGGAACTGCAACCTATTTGCACACAAATTTTGCACCAATTCCAGTTGACCGATTAACATTAATCATTAAAGACTTAACTAGAACAAATATCTTTTTTTCGAGAACGTTCATTTATGTCGTATTCTTGATAGTTGCAATGATTTTAAATGGGCCAGTTGGCGTAGGGACTTTATTAACCGTTTGTTTAGGAGGAATAATCCTTAATGCCTTTATGCCATTTACAGAACAAATATTAGACCGCATATTCACACACTCTAGTACATCACCACATGATGACAAAAATAAAAAGCATTCAATATAGTCTGCTTCATGTAAAGAGAAAGTGTTTTTTTATTTTCGCAGTTTCTAGACCACAAAGATAAGATAGGGGATTCCTCAATGAAGTCACCCGCATACAGTGTGGCCATCATTTCAAAAAGCTGTCTAGATTTATTCGATTGAGCTAACATTCGTTACCTCTCCTTGAACAATTTTTTCGAACTTTCATATCTATTCCATGGTAATATTTAGATATAACTAACTGAAAGGATTGGACAATGATGGGATTTGAAGCTAAGTCTTTGTTATCTGAAGCTGAAAACCGAAAAAAAGATTATAAAAAACTGATTAAGCTAAGAAAAGCATGTAAGGCTGTTGATAATGGTGAGGGATGAAATAATGAAGAAACTGAGAAATATTTTTTATTGCAATGTTGTCCTGATGCTGCTCGTCTTATTGCTCGTTGGATGTATGGGCGGTAAGGAAGAAAAATCAAATAATGATTCTAGATTACAATCTGAAGAAAATAATAATGAGACTGAAGATAGCAACCAAATAGCTAAGGATGAATCAGAGGCAACTACAGGATCAGAAAAATCCGTAACAAAGAGTTCAAATGAAAATGCTTTAACAGAATCCTCAACGGATGAATCAAAAGAAACCTCTTCAGAAGGAGAAAAAAACGAGTCGAACAGCGAAAAAGACAATGTATTGGCGGAATATTCTTCTGAGCAAATCGAATATGCCAGAGTTTGGTTGCAGCTTGGAGCAAATCAAGAGATAGATGAACTGAATGTTCAACATATTTCGGCTGGCGAACCAATCAATCCGAATGATGACACCAGTGCTGGCTATCCGGAAGATGTTATCCAGTTAGCAGGCTCTCGTTTAGTGGATGGATCAGTAACTTATAGCGGTAATGGCGATGGCAACATTAAAGTATACAATGTTCCTTTACGCTGGGATTCCTCTGATGATGTAAGTAAAGGCGTAATGCGGGAAGTGACTGAGGATATAATAAAAAATGTAAAAACAGTGCACGTTGATACAGGAGACAGTGAAAAAATAAAACGCCTCATTGACATAATGGCTATTCATTAATCAGTAATCGTTTTATTCTAACGAAAATGCCAAACAAAATAAGGGACGGTTCTTTCATGCATTGAACCGCCCCTCTGTATTTTTTTCTGACACAAGAAATACCAAGGGACTCAAAACTCTTGGTATCACGGTTGCCCTTCATCCTTCATGCTTCTTTCATGACAGATTCATAGAAATCTCACTTAGCAAAATGCCTTCCTGACGAATATACTAATCCTTTAATCCCTTTCCATCGAGAATTTTCTTCATATATTTTTCAACCCTTGACTCTCGAGTTTTGGATTGTTTGGCTTGAGAAAAATAAAGAATGTAAGCTCTTTGCCGTCCCGGGGTCAATGCTTCAAAAGCCGTTTTCAAGGCAGGAATTTCATCGAATTTATGTTGAAGTTCCTCTGGAATGATGTATTCTGTATTCTTTTTAACATTCACTTCCAAACCGGCTTTTTCAACTTCAATGGCTTCATTAATATAGGCTTTCAAGATGGTTTCCATTTCAGCTATTTCTTGAACATTGGTGAACCGAATCTGGCGAGCCGCCTGTACATTCTCCGTTTGTTGGATGAGAATCCCATGAGGATCCTGTAACAAGGCGCCTTTGTGAAACAGAAGCGCACAATATTCTTTAAATCCATGTATTAAAACGACGTTTTTTTTATGAAACGTATAACAAGGATGCATCCACTTAAATTCTTCAGTCAGCTCACAGTCAAGAACGATATTTCTCAACCGCTCATATTCTTCCTTCCACTTTTCAGCTTTACTTAAAAATTCATCAACCTTAGGATTCGTTCTGCTATTTGTCATCAGGACCCCCTCTTTTCCAAACAGTTTGTTTTTTCATTACGTTAGATTCACCGGTTTAATCGGCTCTTCGCCCATCACGCTCTTGATTTTTCTTCATCCCCTTCCCCTTAATTGGTATTTTTGACATCACGGTATTTGTTTTATTCTCCTATCAGCAATGATATAGGTTCCGTCTTTATATGTATTCATAGATTAAGCTTAAGACGAAGTTTATGCAACAATAAAAAAAGACTCTGACAAGCTATTATAACAACGACAATAGATGTTTATGTTTCCCCAACAAACAACGAGAAACTGCTGACCGTTTAAATGACTTACAGGTTAGGTAAGTCCAGCAGTAGACAATTTCAAAACAAGCACAAAAAAAGACCAAGCAGTCAAAGCCCTTGGTATCATTGATGTTTACTTAGGAACAACCCTCAGTTAAGGTGAAAAATTAAGATGAAACAAGATAAAAGCAAACGCTTATACTTGATTTAATAATATTTTTCTATTCCTATGAGAGTATTTTAGCTTTATCCTAAACTTAAAATTCTTTTTATTACATTAGGAATAACAAATGACCGTTTGATTTCTTTATTTACTTGAATAATGTCTTTTTGTGTTTTCCCATTCTCTTCCCAAGTGACTTCTACCTGATAATCATTGGTCGTATTTGGTGGATCTCCCATTATCGCTACTGCTATTTCTTTTGCATTCTTAGGTTCATCTGTTGCGTCACCTGATGCCTCAACAACACCATTTTCTTTAAACACAACCTCTTTTACTGAAAACTCAGAATCCCTTTTCCATGTAATATGAACCGCCCATAAGTCTTGCCTTGCAAGATCTATGTCTTTTTCAGGAGAATAGATAACACTCCATTTTCCATCTTTTGAATTACCCTTCAATATAGGAGGTTGGTGGCTGCCAGCATAAATAAACCATGCTAAAAAAACTAGCAGTGCAGCAGAACAAATAATTGCTAAAAAAAACTTACTTTTTTTCATTTTTAACTCCAATCTTTCTATGTAATAAATAGGATGTAAACTTATTATATTCTAATATAAATAATTAATAGTAACATTAGGATATAAACTCATAGAAAAGATTGGACCAATGAAAGGATTTGAAGCAGATTCTTTGTTATCTGAAGCTTAAAATCGAGCAAAAGATTATAAAGAATTTGAAAAATCAAATGATAAAGCTAAGAAAAGCATTGGAGACTGTTGCTGGTTTGCATGACAATGAGTTCTCTGGCAAAGGAACAGCATTTTATCACGATCATGTTGGTGATCAATGGAAGGCCTCTTTCCTCGACATTAGGGATAAAGCTTTTCAATAAAAGCAACTATTCTATTAAGATTTAACTTCTTTATTCCTATCAATTAATAAGGTTACTACAACACTAATTATGCTGACTAACGTTCCTAAAACAGAAACAAGAATGGTCAAAAAGCCATTGGGAATAAGAAATCCAATTGGAATCATCCCCAGAAAAGTGAAAACGATAAAACATTGATATACTCCAGATATTATTCTTACAACCATGTTACCAAAAAAGGACATGGCTAATGGAGGGATGAATAAAAATACAACGATCCCAATGGATATCATTAAGATCATAGGCTCATCAAATGAAATGACATTATCTCCAGGGGAATCTTTAGCAGCCACTAGTATAACAACTATAGACATCATCAGTGTGAGTAAAACCAGAAAAAATCTTTTTAACATCGTTATGACTCCTTTTTTTATAAATGTGACTATAAACGAGTATCCTGCCTTTTTTCATTTTCATAACCATTTTATATACTTAATGAAAAAATATGCAGTCAAAACGCAGCTATCAATAATATTTATCACCACTCACTATTTAGACATAAATTTACATAATAGTAAATAACCACATTATATTCATATGTGACATTGCAATGCTTTACGTTTTTCTTTGCAGCTTCAAAGAATTTAAAAATTGTTCCTAAGCTCTTTCATATTTTCTAAAGAATCGATCAGGTTTCCTACGACAATAAATTGGCAACGTATAATTTGGACAGTTTCTTACACTCCAAAAATGTTGAGTGCACGATTTGCATAATTCATGGAGAAATACGTTTGTTTCATATAATATACATAAGACACTTTGAAAAAAGTCGGAACAGGACTTCTGACAAATGTGTGGGTTGTTTTGCTTGCAGCCAGTATCATGCGTCATAAATATCAAAGGAGGCAAAAACAGTATGAAAATCATTGTTACCAGTATATTCGTACAAGACCAAGACAAGGCACTGGAGTTTTATACAGAAAAGCTGGGGTTTGTAAAAAAGGAAGACGTTCCTATGGGGAAATTCAGGTGGATAACACTTGTTTCTCAAGATGATCAAGATGGAACCGAACTTTCACTCGAACCGAATGAACATCCTGCTGCTAAGGAGTATCAAAAGAAGATATTCGCCGAGGGCTTCCCAGCAACAATGTTTGGCGTTACAGATATACGAAAAGAGTACACACGATTAATGGAAAAAGGCGTGAAGTTCACTATGGAGCCGACCATAATGGGAGAAGTCACAATAGCTGTCTTCGACGATACATGCGGCAACCTTATTCAGATCATACAGAAGTAACTTCATGACGTTCTTATATTAACACCTAATAGTCAAAACGATTAAAACAGATTTTACTTTGATATATAATGATCTTGGAATCATTGGCTCATTTATCTATACTCATAAATTATAATGGCGGTGGCTTATTATGACTCTGAATGAAATAATTGATTACTGCCTGTCTTATCCAGACACCTATAAAGACTACCCTTTTGGTGAAGGATGGACTGTGATGCGTCACAAAGGTAATAAAAAGTTGTTTGCGCTTATCTTTAATCTAGATGGTCATCTATGCATCAATCTTAAATGCGAACCTGAGCGCGCCAATTTTCTGCGCAGCATCTATAAGGAAGTGAAACCCGGTTATCATATGAATAAAGACCACTGGAATACCATTATTTTAGATGGTGCCCTCTCGAAAGAAACTCTAGGTGATATGGTGCAACATAGTTTCGAATTGACAAAGCCGAAGAAGTCTCATAGCTAAAACGAAAAACTGATCTATGTTAATTAGTCGAGGTTTCAGGATATACACGGACCAATTGACCTTTCCTTTATTGGAAATAATACACGTTCCGTATTGTTTTTGCTTGATCTGATTTATTAAAAAAAGTTATTGACAACAAAAATATTATCATGTTATTATTAAATATTTTGATTATCCACCTCCATGTATGGTAAGCTTAAGAAGGTTACCATACATGGAGGTGGATAATATGTTTCAAATTGGCGATAACATTGTTTATCCAATGCACGGAGCAGGTATAATTGAAGCCATAGAAGAAAAAGAATTTTTAGATGAAAAACAACAGTACTATGTCATAAAAATGTCAATCAGTAATATGACAGTTATGATTCCAACACGTAAAATATTGAGTTCAAGTATACGACCAGTTACTGATATACTTGCATTAAAACGCATTATACACATTTTTCAGCATGGAGAATCAGATAGGTTACTGCCGTGGAAACAAAGGTATCAAGTAAACACGAACAAAATAAAAACGGGTGAAATACTCGAAGGTGCTGAAGTCGTACGTGATTTAATGCGTATGAAGAAAGAAAAAACACTTAATTCAAGCGAAAAAAAAATGTTGGATAATGCATATGAATTTTTGATCAGTGAACTGGAAGTAATTAAAGGAATCACTGAAAATCAAATAAAAAGCTTCTGTTAAGGTTGATATTACATTCCAAAAACATTCTGAATTTTTCAGGAATATCATGATTAAAAGTAAATCATTTCAAAGACGTTCAACTTACTTTTAGAACATTAACCTCTTTTGTTATACCTACAATCTAATCCAGTTTTATGATTTACATTTCTTCTACGAACATTTGAAGTTTTATCAAAAAATTCGAAAAATAATCGCTTGATTTTTGTACCTGATTCACACTGGCACGGACAAGGAGCCGTAAGGATGGAAGAGAGGTAGGGCTTTCATTGTGTTAGGTATATCTAATTGATTATTTCTAGAAAAAAAATCAATCAATCTCCCCTCTTATCTAGAATTTCTATATCCACTGCGACAGTCACGAGTTAAAGAAACCTACTTCTAATAAGGATCCGTCTTATGAAAAAATTGAAGTTGGTGGAATTTTTGTAGATGGACCAGCTGTTATTTTAATTAATCAACAATACATAAAGATTGTTGAATGAACGAAGAAAAGGATGATTCTTTACGAAAAGGAATGATCCTTTTTGTTTACTGCTGGTCATGAATTAAAAAAAGAAGAGTGTCGGAATGATCATGGTTGACTCCCGTTTAGCGTGGCGCTTTTGGCGGTTGGTACACGACACATGTAGAGTTGGCTATTATTTTTAACATTTCGTGAAAGTTTGCTTCCTAATAAGATGTAGGTGTGTTCGAAAAGAAATAAATAACTTATATACATTACCGCATATTGTCAATCCAGTATGTTATACTTGTAAAGAAACCTTTGAAGCGTTAAATCTTTTTCTATTACCTGTACCATCTCCCTACTCGAACGTTGAGTAGGGTTTTTTATTGAGTTTTATACAGAGAACGCAAAAAAACAGGCCCCTATATTAAGAGCCTGTTTTTATCAACGAGTTTAGATTAAGAAGCTTTTTGAACGTTAGCAGCTTGAGCTCCACGAGCACCTTGCTCAACGTCAAACGTTACTTTTTGACCTTCGTCTAACGATTTGAATCCGTCACCTTGGATTGCAGAGAAGTGTACGAATACGTCGTCTCCATTTTCACGTTCGATAAATCCAAAACCTTTTTCTGCATTAAACCATTTAACTGTACCTTGTTCCATTTTTGTTGCCTCCTAGTGTGTTACCACACATTTTAATTACTATCCCTGCCCAAAGTATCATCTAGACGAAAAGTCAATATTCATACTATCCTTTACACGAACAAAAATAATCTTTCTTTATCATAGCACGAAACGGAAATAATGGCAATCATATTATCGTTTTAATCATGGCATATTTGATAAAGGTGTGGATACTGTGCAAAAGCGGTAAGCGAAATAAAAAATGTCAATAATCCCGTATCGAATTTGTAACATGATCTAAGAGGGCTTATTAATATCTACGGTTTGATACTCCCGTGAAAATGAATCACGAGTGTGTACTTCATTATTGATTGTTTAAAAAATTTCTTAAAAAGCTCAGCTGTTTCTTGTTCAAGTGCAAGATATTCTTTTAAAAGCAGGGCTGTTCACTAGTAAAGCTTTGTTTCTACAGACGTCTCCAAACTGTCACTCATTGTTTAGTCCCGTTTGCCAAGAATACTTGGACCACAAATCATCTTCCTTTTCTTCATTACCACTTTCCAAAGCCTTTTAATCATTTTGACACACAACATTCAATCCATATTTACGGTAGTATTTCCTTACTTGTAATGTTTTGCTCCTCAATCAAGGTTCACGGTCGAAATAAACCGATTCCCACAGGTTAGTGAAAAAAGAAAGAATAGTATGTAGTTGTATTCGAAAAGAAAAATAAATAATTTATATACATTCCGCATATTGTCAATCTAGTATGTTATACTATAAACAAACCTTTGAAGCGTTAAATCTTTTGCTATTACCTTGTAACATCTCCCTACTCGAACGTTGAGTAGGGTTTTTTATTGAGTTTGAGTATTATACAGAGAACGCAAAAAAACAGGCCCTATATTAAGAGCCTGTTTTTCTATAAACATTTAAGATTAAGCAGCTTTTTGAACATTAGCAGCTTGAGCTCCACGAGCACCTTGCTCAACGTCAAACGTTACTTTTTGACCTTCGTCTAACGATTTGAATCCGTCACCTTGGATTGCAGAGAAGTGTACGAATACGTCGTCTCCATTTTCACGTTCGATAAATCCAAAACCTTTTTCTGCATTAAACCATTTAACTGTACCTTGTTCCATTTTTGTTGCCTCCTAGTGCGTTACCACACATTTTAATTACTATCCCTGCCCAAAGTATCATCAAGACGAAAAGTCAATATTCATACTATCCTTTACACGAACAAAAATAATTCTTCTTTATCTTAACATGAAACGGAAATAAATGCAAATTAATATTATTGTTTTATTTATGGCATTATTTGTTAAAAATGCAGAATAAGAGGCCTTCATTAACGATGGTTTGAAAACACCTTGAAAATGAATCACGAGTGCCTTCAGCCCTTTTTCTTTGCTTAATCGTACTTCATTATTGATTGTTAAAGATTTCTTTACAAAGCTCAGCTGATTCTTATTTAAGTGCTAAAAACAGGGCTGTTCACTGGTAAAGCTTTATTTCTGCAGATGTTTGCAAACGTTACTCATTGTCTACCCCCATTTGCCAATATGCTCAAAAAAATAAAACTTGATCTCAAATCATCTTCCTTTTCTTCATTACCACATTCCAAAGCCTTTTGAATTAAGCAACTAGGAAATTCAAGGTCTTCCAGCTTACTTTATTTTGACACTCAAAAATCAATCCATATTCTACAATTGTAAAGTTTGTTCCTCAATCAAGGTTCACGGTCTAAATAGATCGATTCCCATGGGGGAACAGGAGAGAGTTTGGTCCGATAAAGAGATGGGTATAATCTTTATACGACTTTTGTTTCCTGGCTGTCTCTGCTAATTAAGATTTAATTAAGCTGGAAATCAGTTTTACATTTCCAATCATTTTACAGAGGGATAGGAAAACCGATTCATTTAACAGCTTTTGAAAAGGATCCTTAGCTGGCTGGCGAGTTATAACAAAACCATGATACGTATCATATATGGAGTATGACAGCTGGGACTTCAAAGGGAATAAAACGTTTTCTATACTGAGCTTAAGAACATTAGGAAGGGGAAACTTTAATATATGAGTAAAGAAAACCTAAGGACTTTGAGAAAACTGGTTACCCCTTACGAAAAGTCCGATTTACAAAAAAGTATTTGTCAAATCATTAACACATTGGGACCATTTTTTCTGTTATGGTTTTTGGCATATAAGAGCTTGTCGATTTCTTATTTTCTTACATTAGCAATTTCTGTCGTTGCGGCAGGGTTTTTAGTGAGAACCTTCATCATCTTCCATGATTGCTGCCACTATTCCTTTTTTAAGAACAGAAGAGCGAATCGAATCCTTGGAACAATAACAGGAATTCTGACTCTGCATCCTTTTGATCATTGGGCACACGATCACTCTGTCCATCATGCGACAAGCAGCAACCTGGACAAACGCGGTACAGGCGATATTTGGGTACTGACCGTTGAGGAGTATAAGGAAGCCTCAACCAAGACAAAAATCATGTACCGTTTGTACAGAAATCCGTTTGTCATGTTTATTATTGGGCCGATTTACGTCTTCGGGGTGACCAATCGTTTTAATCGTAAAGGGGCAAAACGCAAAGAACGGATGAATACGTATGTAACGAACCTGGGGATCGTCGCTTTGGCAGCACTTTTATGTTGGGCTATCGGCTGGCAAAACTTCCTGCTGGTTCAAGCGCCAATTTTTATGGTATCGGGATCCCTCGGAATTTGGATGTTTTATATCCAGCATACGTTTGAGGATTCTTATTTTGAAGAAGATAAGCATTGGGAATATATAAAAGCAGCAGTGGAAGGAAGCTCTTTTTATAAGCTGCCAAAAATCATGCAATGGCTAACAGGCAATATCGGTTTCCATCATGTTCATCATTTAAGCCCGAGAGTCCCAAACTATAAGCTTGAAGAAGTACATAACAGCACTGAACCACTGCAAAACGTTCCGACCATTACACTGGCAACAAGTCTGAAGTCGTTAAAGTTCCGCCTATGGGATGAAGAAGGCAAAAAATTTGTAGGTTTTAGCCATTTAAAAAAAGCTCCTAAAAGCCAAGTATCAGTGCGGCTAAAAACGGATTAAATAAACTCCCCTTAATCGAGATAAGGGGCAGTGTATCTTGCAAAATAAAAGTGCAGACTCGCGCAAAGGTTTTGTGCAGAGGTCAGCACTTTTTTAATGCCAGGATACACTTGTAACAAAAAAATAATACCAAAGGTGATTAAACCCTTGGTATTATTGGGATGCGGCCGAGAGGACTTGAACCTCCACGAGTTATTCACCCACTAGACCCTCAACATAGTAAATCCATATCATTGATTATGAAAGCTTGCTTTCATTACACTTTCTAACTCCACTTTACATCATTTCTATAAGTTTATATAAATATGGTTAATAATTGGTGAGCAAAAAAAACGCCCTATACTTCCCCACTTCTCCAAATCTCATTATAAATTGATTTCATATTCGTTCCCTCTCCTAAAACAATTAAAACTACAGAGCCACTATCTTTCTCGGTAATTGAATTTACAAAAAATCTTTTTTATATCGAACGGCTAGATAGATTGCTGAAGCGAAGAATGCAATAGAATACTTAAATAAGAAGAAAACTTGCCACATATATTCTTTTGGGAAAATCAAGTCGCACAAAATTAGTGCATATAACATACAGAGGCAACCTTTTAAAGCGATTTGGTTTGTTCTCTCGTCAGTCTTACCCATTTTTTTATGAAATACGATTGTCAGAATCAATCCGACTACAAGCAATACAAATCCGCTGCCAATGAGAATACTCCAATTTCCTTGAGAATGTTCAGCCCAGGACTTTAAAGGGGAAAAAATTGCGTTAGTGATCGTATCTGAGATCGAATTCATTTTCATTTTTGATCATTTCCTTTCTCATAAGTAAAAATCTCGTTTACATCCACATTAAAAAATTCGGCAATTCGAAAAGCTAACAGAAGAGTCGGAACATAATTTCCCTTTTCCATTACAAAGATGGTTTGTTTGGAAACCCCGACTTTCTTTGCTAATTCTTGCTGAGACAATCTGGCAAGTACACGATATTCATAAACCTTATTTGAGATCGAATCACCAAAATCTTTCTTCATGACCATCACCTCTTGAGCCAAATTATAAACTGAACTTATACAAAAGTAAAGTAAACTTATACAAAAATATAAAATACCTTTATGTTTACCTAAATTACTTTGATTTAACATGAACCTGATCGCATAAAGAACCTGATAAAATTCATGATTTTGTTAGGTTCGATCTGGTGTAATTTATGTTTTATAAGTTCACGGTTTTGGTGTCGCATACGGAACAATGATTATTGGTTATGACTCTGAAGGCGCTGAAGTTGTAGAGCAAACCAAAGAATACAGAGCGTTCTACAATCTTATACCAGGTCTTGTTGTTATTGAGTATATAGATAAATTTTCTTATTGTCTTGATACAAACAGAATGGTAGATGGAGAGTGTCTAGTTATTCTTTGGGATAAACATAAGGATATGGATATACAGCTGCAAGTAATTTTCTAGAATTTCTTCTTCAGCGACTAGAAAAGGGTAAAGAGGATTTAAATGAAGATGAGGATTGGGAAGATTAATCTTTACACTCCCTCAAAATAAAGATTTTCCTCGAAATTGAATGATTACAACATAAAAAAACCGTACCAAGATGTTTTGGTATGGTTTCTAAGATAGACCCTCAACCTAGTAAGAACGTATCATGGGTTACAAAAGCTTTTAATCAAAGCATCTGTTTATTTTATTTACACCAATTTTCATCATTTTTTATGAATTCTGGGCACAAATGAGGTACCTATTAGAGACCAACGGAACTCTACATTTCATCAAGTGTTATGTCACTCATTGCCCTGTCGTAAAAAAATAATTCTAACTTTAATATTGCTCCCATTCTTGCTGTGTATGCAGGTATCTCTCCGCATCAACTTCCTTCAATATCTGAACAATTATCTAGCTTGGTTTCAAGTGTTAGAATCCATCAACATTAGATTATGAAACTTATTCTTTAATTTTCCGTATATCAATATAAAATGGTATCTAATGCAGGGAGGAATATTAGTTGGCTGAAAAGCAAAAAAGTGTTCCATTTTTGAAAAAATATTGGGTTTCTCAAATTGGTGTATTTTTATTGTCACAGATAATTTTTATTACATTTGAAACAACAGGATGGTTACCTAATTATAGAGAGATTGATGGAACACTATTTGGGAGAATTACGGAATCGTCAATTTTTATAGACTGGTTTACTTTTTATGAAACACCACAATTAAATTTACTTACTGTCTTTTTTGGCGTCTTCTTTCTTGTGCCTGGAATAATAAGTGCATTAAAAAACGTATTTTCGCCTAGACACTATAGTAATAGCTCTAAATAACCGTGATTAAAAATAAATATGGTTTATTAAAATGAATAAAGTTTGAGAAGAGTTGTACTTAAAGTAACGGGTGCGTTAGTTGAACAATTCAATGTTATAAGAATGGAACTTCCATATATTTGGGGTTCTATTTTTTATAAGTAAACCAACATTAAACCACAACCATTTAAAAAAAGCTTAATCAAAAAGAGTAAGCTTTTTCTAATTATTTTAGTAACCTATGCCCCTACCCTATCTGCAGCCACTTTGACTTCTGTACTATGATCACTTTGCAAATAGTTTTCTTGAATTTCTTCTTCAGCAACTTAAAAAAGGTAAAGAGGATTTTGACGAAGATAAGGGTTGGGAAGATTAATCTTCCCATTCCAAATAAAGTTGTTTTGGGGATTGAATAATTATAATATAAAAAAACCATACCGAGATGTTTTGGTATGATTTTCTAAGCTAGACCCTCAACATAGTAAATCCATAACATTGGTTATGAAAGCTTGTTTTCATTAGACTCTTTATATTTATTTGCCATCTTTTCTATACGTTTACATCAATTATGGTTTAAAAAATGGTGAGCCAAAACAATGAATGACCTTGCATTTTTTCATCTATATTGATTAAGAATTCCAATTTCTTCCTTACGAATAAAAGTTTCACCTTCTTCCTCAATTCTAATCAAATCAAACTCATTAAGAAGATACTTTATCACCAACTTTAAATAATAATGGAATAAGTGCTAATAAAATAATTCCTACAACCAACGTAGATATTATTAACTCCTTCCATACAATCAAATTCTTTAAAAACATTTGATAAATAACTAATGAGTTTACTGGAATGTTAAGCAATAAGCCCGTAAGAAGTCCAGGTGCATACTTTTTCATTAAAACAGTTGCAATAAGATGTGGAAAAATAGCGTTGATAACCATAGAACCTAGAAAGCCAATGAAAATCCATTTTGCAATATCTGATTCTGGCATATATAAAAAACCAAATGCAGATAAATAAGCCAACATAGTTATAACAATGACAGCAAAATGAAATTCATTTGAGGTTACTGGCTTTTGAAACTTTGAAGGTTGTTGTGACCACTCAGGTAACCAAATAGCTTCCTCAATATTATGCAGTGTAATAGCAAAACAAAAAAATACTACGAAATAAACCATCTTTCATTTCCTCCTCGGTGCCACGTCTCTTAAAGGAATCAACCAATATGGTTTGGCAACATTATACTACATATGAGGGTGATCTGATTGGTGTTAAAAGACAGAAGAAGCTGCCTAAGTAGTTGCTTCTTTTTTATATGTGCAATAACGTGTTGTTGGTGTCAAGTTCGTATAGCTACACATACTTGATAGTCCAAGAGGATATCAGCATAGAATGATTAACAATTTCTGAAAACATCCCTTTGTTTAAACATAAGCAAAATCCCCATAAGTAACAGTACTTCCTATTGCTATGAGAAAAACTGAAAAACACCGTTCTGATGAGTAGAACAGTGTAAAAAAATATTCCTTATAGAACGGTTGTAATCTTTTATTTTATTATCTTATTTTTTTAATGACTCTGCTAATTTTAAATGTTGATTTCCTACTCAGGTCTATCCAATTTTAGTTAGAATATAGCTTTAATAGTTCTTGTACTGGAAAACTATTTGTATTGTTCACCTCAACAAAATATGCTAACTGCCATTTTTGTGTTTCGATAGCTTGTTTGCTAGTGGGATTATCCCATCTAGGGTAAACTCTAATTGCCATTTTTCCTTTTGTAGTAGCTGTTTTAAGGATATTTTGTTTTACAAGAACTTCTTTTGGAAAAACGAATTGCCCAAAATTATTACTAGTAAAAGTATTGATAACCAATAAATCAGTAGCCTTTTCATATGAAAAGGCTTGGTTTTTATTATCCCCATCTTTTTCCCAAAAAGCAACAAACTGTCCTATCTTGTTAGGTGTTTTTTTTGCTACTCTAAATCTAACCGATTTTGAATTTAGTTGAAATATACCAGCCCCATAATCTGAATTTTGAGCTTCTTCTCGAATAGCATTTATAGTTAAGTGATTTGGTTCATAAAAAATTTTATTTACATATGCTAACGCCTTATAAAATTCATCCACTGCTTTGTACTCCTTATTTTTTATACTACATAATCCAATACCTTCTTGAATAGAATGGCTAATCATTGAAGTTATCTTTCTTATAAGTGAAATCCCAATATAACTCTCCTTTCAGACTCAACAACAAAACTTTATGTTTAATTAAGGCTACGCATCGATCGACAAAAGGTTTCGAAATAATGAAGTTCCTCAAAAAAAGGTAAGTAAATCATGACTTGCATTTGGTGCCATGTCATGAACTCCTAAAGGAGATTTAATAACTCCAACAACAAAAAAAGATACCAATATGTTTTGGTATCTTCATCTAAATCGAGTCCCTCAACCTAGTAAAAACATATCATGAGTTACAAAAGCTTTTATTCAAAGCATCTGTTTATTTTATTTATACTTATTTTCATCATTTTTCATGAATTCTGGGCACAAATTGGGCACCTATTAGAGACCAAGGAACTCTACATATCATCAAGAAATATGTACTCATTGCCCTGCTGTCATTAATGTTAAGCCCTCGCTCTATGCCCCCCTGCATTCAGTATTCGATGTAACTTTGAAATAAAGTTTGATTAAAATCTTACACAAACCCTTATTTTTACAACACTTCATTTGTTTCAGCTTCCCTCGCGAATACCGGATCAATGCTCAGCTTTAAGATAGTCAACCAATTTCTCCGCACTGTTCTTAACATCTTCTTTTGAAAGGTGAAGTGTCCCATATTGTGTAAACGCAGGAAGAAAACGCATTCCTATATAGTTAGCAGTGACTTGAAACGGTCTGATAAGCTCGCTAATCGTGATATTATAGTCTCCGCCTGCTTGATAATCAGATTCCTGTGCGCCTAGGGAGATAGCTAAGAGTAGTTCTTTTCCATGCAATTTCGTTCCTCCAGTTCCAAAAGCCCAGCCATGTGTTAACACATCATCTTCCCATTGTTTGAGTAACGCGGGACTGCTGTACCAATACATTGGGAACTGAAAAACGATACGCTCATGATCTAACAGGAGCTGCTGCTCTTTTTCTACATCAATGATAAAATTAGGGTATTCACCGTACAGGTCATGAACCGTAATGTCATTCTCTTGTTTTAAACGATTCATCCAGGTTTTGTTGACAACAGACGTTTCCAAATTAGGGTGTATAACGATAACTAATGTTTTCATTTGACTGATCATCCTTTCTTCGCCGATTAGTTATTATTGCTTTTACGATAATGAATTGATTCTAATTTTAAAATATCAACTTTATTTACACTTATTTTATCATTTTTCATGAATTCAGGGCACAAATTGGGCACCGATTACATTTATAGCCCAAAAAAAGCTTAACCTTTTAAAAAAGATTAAGCCTTTTTAGTACCCTCATGCGCCTACCCTATCTGCAGCCACTTTGACTTCTGTACTATGATCACTTTGCAAATAAGTTATTGAAAATACACTACTTAAAATCACTGCTGCCAATAGAATCCGGCTGATTTTCATTAATAATCTCCCCTTTTTTAATTTTTCGTCTTGCTTCTATACTCATACGATAATATTCATTAGAGAGCATTAAATTTCCTTGTTCATGAAGATAATCAGTGACTTCAATCGAGTTTTCTGGGTCAGTTATGGAGTTAGGAGGTAAGCCAATACTTTCGGAACTTTGCATAATATCTAAAGAACGCCCACCACTTTCTTGCATGGTGAGCGCCATAATAATATTCACTTGGTCAAAAACACCTTTCTGACGGGCATATTTTTCGTACACAGCCCTAAATTCTTTCCACTTCCCCGGTGCAATGCCAACCGTTTCATATTCGCCATCTCCGCCGCCTCCTGCTTTAGTGAAATGGTTATAACCACTATTGCATGCGGTGAATAATAAATTATTTAAGTATAAACAAATAAACCATCATCATTGTAGAGACACCAGTAGATCATTTAAAAATAAACAAAAAAATACCAAAGGTCTATAACCCTTGGTATTATTGGGATGCGGCCGAGAGGACTTGAACCTCCACGGGTTATTCACCCACTAGGCCCTCAACATAGTAAAATCATATCACTGGTTATGAAAGCTTGTTTTCATTACACTTTCTAACTTTGCTTTACATCATTTCTATAGGTTTGTATGAATTATGGTTAATAATTGGTGAGCAAAAAACACCCTTACTTCCTACTTCACTAACTCTCATTATGTTCACATGATATGCAATTAAGTTGTTAATTTTTCAGGAGTAAAAATGGAGTAAGTTTTCATTATAGCTACTATTCAATAATCCACCATAACGGTTTTTTATACAAAAAAAAGAACTAGTCATATTAAGCAACTAGTTCAATTTTTGTTAGGATTAGAATTTGATAACTCTATATTTATAATACTTTGATTTCCAGTCTAATTCTAAATGTGCATATAAGTGTGCACTAGAATGTGCAGAATATCTTGGATACCCTTTATAAACATCATAGATAACTGCAGTATGCTTCCATTTTTTAGACGATTTAGAGTACATCTGAATAACGTCACCTGTTTTCACATACTTTGAAACATCCTTAGGACTTGTTAAATTGTATACTTTATGTTTTTTTGTACCGGCCCAATATGTATAAAAATCCGAAACAACAGTCCACGAAGTTGAATATGTTCGTGCGGCACTTTTAGGCACTGATTGATTGTACCAACCTTTTGTTGTTTTATGATGACCACGATTAAAGCTGAATCCAGTAGTATTCATAGGCATTCCACCAGCTAAAACTACCTGTGAAGCATAGTTGGTGCAATCTCCTCCACCACTACTTTCGCCATAATATCCATATTTACTCGTCTTCTTATTCCAATTGTTAACCATGTATTTTTTTGCAGCCGATCTACTGTAACTAGACCCCAATTGAGTTACAAAAAAGGAATTAGAATTAGTACTTGCCATATAGTCAATTGGAATCTGACCTGATTCTTCTTTAATTTCTTCAACTTTTGCTTCAGCTTGTTTGTCTTCTTTTATATTTTCTTGTTGTACTTGTTTAACCGTTTCATTTTCAACTTGTTTAGGAAGATCAAAGTTTTCAACCTCTACTTCACCATTCTCATCCTTTTTTTCTTCTTGGGCGGCGTACTTAGCCAATTCCTCTAAATAAGTATCTGAATAGACTTCCATTAAAGAAAAGTTATAACCTGATTTTGTTATCTCATCGGCTTTTTCATTTATACCTTGAAGAAAATTAATGTAATCCTGAGAATTAATGTTATAATTCAAATGTTGTGCTTTTAAATACTTTTGGACTTCGGTTTCCCCTTGCTTAACTGTTAAGTTCTCATTTTCAGCTTCAGCTGCATGAGCATTATTAAGGAAAGTGAAACTCAAAGCTGATGTTACTATAAGACTAAGTGCAATTTTTTTCATTTGTTTCTCCTTATTTGAATTTATGGTACTATCATATAGTAATTACTTTATGAGGAAAAATCAATACATTTTTTGGAGGTTATTTATGAAAAAGGAGTATAAAAGACCTGTTTTATTTACAATTTTTGCTTTGGTTATTATTTTCCTAGTGTTTTTCTCATTAAAAATCTATAACCATTACAATCTCGTATATCCTAACTGGGAAGGTAAAAGTAAGGATCACAACTGGGAAGTAGTTTTTAAAAAGAATGAAGATGCTCCAAAAGAGTTTAGCGGGGAGATTCTTTGGATTGGTGATAAAGATAAAACTGATAAAACTTATATAGAATCCATAACAATAATGAAAGATAATAAAACACTTCTTGATACTTCAGATTTTAACAGCGATATCCCTATGAAAGATTATTCAGGTGGTACCTCTAGCGATGGATCAGCTAAAGAAAAATCATTTTCATTTTTAGAACGTTTAGAAGAATCTGATCTAAAGGGATCTAAGATAACGGTTCAAGTGAAATGGAAACAAGAGAAACAATCATTCAGTACTGAAAAGTTCGTTCTTTCAAAGAAAACTTTATTTAATCATTAATTCTTTGAATTTATTCTAACCAGTTCTTTATCTGAACTGGTTTCTTTTTATGAAATTCTTCAGTATAAAGGTTTTTTCGGAATTGAATGATTACAACATAAAAAACCATACCAAGATGTTTTGGTATGGTTTTCTATGATTGACCCTCAACATAGTAAATCCATATCACTGGTTATGAAAGCTTGTTTTCATTACACTCCTTATATTGATTTGCCATTTTTCTATACGTTTATATGAATTATGGTTAAATATTGAAAGAGTGATGAACATTTACACTTCAAAAAGTATAAAACACAAAGCACAAGAAATTATTAAAAAAAATAAAACAAACAATGTAAGTATCATTTGTAACAATTTAAGAATTTTTCATTTAGAAAGTGACCTAGGCAACGTAAATGGCTTCCTTCAATACTGTGAAGAGGAAGATGAGTACATTATTCACATCAATGAAAATGCCAGTTACAGAAATTTTATTATTGCCCATGAACTTGGGCACTTTTTCCTTCACAAGAAATTGAATTCTTTTAAATTGTCAAATTGTTCACTTATCTTGGAAGAAAAGTTAGAACATCAGGCCAACATATTCGCTTCTGAACTTTTGGTGACTGATAAAATGATTCGAGATGCAAATATCAACTTCAATGAATATACGTTAAACGACATTGCAACCTATTTTAAAGTCCCTACTTTTGTAATCAGACATAAAATTGAGCAGCTGAAATTTTCTTCTTCAAGAGGTTTCAACGTTTTCGATAATAAACTAATAGCACAATTCTAAGGAGCAAAATAATGTCTATAAGGAAAACTAAAGATGGGAGATATAGAATCGACGTTAGTCTTGGTTTTGATCCAGTAACAGGAAAACGCAAAAGAAAAACAATGACCTTAAAAACGAAAAGGCATGCTGAAGAAATGTATCATGCAATAAAAAAAGCACACAGTGATGGTTTGCTAATAAGCCATAAGGAAGTCAGTTTCCCTACACTAGTAAGTATTTATTTGGAGCAATGTAAGCTTCACCATAAGCCTAATTATTATAATATTGAAAAATACACAATAGAAAAACATATCATACCTCATTTTGAAAATTGTATTGTCAAAAAAGTTACTCATAATGAAATTCAAGACTTTCAAAAATCACTAATTGATAAAGGACTTGAAAATAAGACAATAAACAATACAATGATTATTCTCAGCAAAATTTTTGATATAGGCATCGTAGAAGATGTTTTAATCAAAAATCCATGTGCAAAGGTGAAAAATTTAAGTGTCGTCAAAAAACAGATGAAGTTTTGGACTCCTGATCAGTTCAAAGAATTTATTAGTCTCATAGAAAAAGATGAATTTATTTTTAAAGTGTTCTACACTACCGATTATCTGACTGGGATGCGCTTAGGAGAAATTTTAGCGCTTCAATGGAAAGATTTAGACAAGTTTAGAAGAGAAATCAATGTATACAAAGCTCTAACATATATAAACCAAGAATATATAATTACAGCTCCCAAAACTAAAAATTCTATTCGCCGTATAAGTATCAATTCAAAACTTATAACATTGCTTGATGAGTGGAGACGATATCAGAAGGAAATCTTTGATGAACTAGGAATTCATCAATCAGAAGAAACTTATATGTTCCAATACAAAGATAGACCGCCTACCAAAGATATTTTCAGCAGAAAAATAAAACAGATTTGTCAAAGAGGAAATGTTGAGCCTATCCGTTTCCATGATTTGAGGCATTCACATGTAGCCTTGCTTATCCATCAAGGGGAAGATTATTTAGTAATAAAAGAACGGTTAGGACATAGTTCCGTATCTTTTACAATGAATACTTACGGACATCTTTTTCCTAATAAACAGAAGGAAACTGCTGACCGTCTAGATGACTTTCTCTAAATCACTCGGATTTCAAAGGAGTAAAGATTCCCAATGAATTGAGACTTATTCATATCCCCAGCAAGGTTTCAAATGATTAATCTTCTTCAGATTATGAATCTCATTACAATTTGAGTTTTTTTAATATTTATCAGAGTAATCAAACCAATTTTCCTCAAAGAAAAAAGAGATAAGAATAAACTCATCTCTTTTTTCTGACTAGTTAGACTATTAAACTCATTATTTAAAACTTAATGTGAGAAATGGTATTATACAACCTCATTTAATCCGAGTAAAGTTCTCCATGACAACCATTAAGTTCGGATTGATAACCCAGTTTGACGTAGGGGGATATTCCCACATCTCAGCTTGATCTCCTAAAATTTTTAGTTTAACCCCTCCACTAAAATAGAACGCTTGATATACAAATTTGGAACAATAAAGATCTTTCCAATCTCTTAAAGCAGAAGAAGAAACAATCCTATAGTTATACTTTGCTCCTACATTATAACTCGCCCAATATCCAGCACCTGTTGCTATGCTAGAATTCTTGTAACGCATTACATTATATCCTCCGTCTTGCTTTTTAAACCAATCACTTAACTTAGAGCTTTTTACAGTGCTTCTTCCTTTATATACTTCCACTGCAGTAGCACCATCTCCCCCAACTATTGCAGCGTGTCCAACAAAGTAATTGTCCAATGACTTTTTCGAGATCAATACATCTCCAGCTTTTGCTGTTTGACCATTGCTGTATTTTACTGCTTGTGCTGAATGCAATCCGTTAGTAAACAAACATCCTAAAGCAACAAAGAAAATAGTTAAAATCCTAGCAAACAAAACGTATTTCCCCCTTCGATTTGTCATTCATTTTTATTAAGAATGGGATCTTTGGCTTTACTAAGATCCTCCTTTCCTTCAAACGTTATTTTGCCGTTATTCGAAATGTAGAAATAATGTATGTTAGGCTCGTTTTTATATATAACTCTAACCAAAATCCCATAATCTCCAACCTTAGATCGAATACCTTTAACTTCTTTGATATCTTCTTTTTTCTTATCCTCTTCATTGATCAAATAATTTTCAGTTTCAGATGCAATTTTCTTGGCTTGATAATCATAGAAATAGTTTACTGAAAAGAACCCAATTACAATTAACGCAACTATTACAATAATAATTAAAGCTATTTTCTTATTCATTAAGTGATCCATCTCCTTTTCCAAACATTAAGAGTACTTGTATAAAATGGGATGTTGAGACAATTGTACACTATATCTCTATCAATGTTAACCCTATTCCTAAAAATGTTTACATTGTTTTCACAAAGGATTCAGTTTTAAGACCTTTCGAAGAAAATGCAAGAATAAATAACACTTTCCTACTAAAGATGGAAAGTTGCTTCTATTCGATTATTTTTTCTAAGCAACTGAACTAAAAGGGGAAATAATCTTTTTTTAGGCATATGGATTCAGTTTCTCTCCCCCTTCCCCTTGCTTCTGCTCATATTGTCACTAATCCTGTATGAGAGGCCTTCCTCTATAAATTATCTGTTATAATAAAACTTTCCAAAACTTTTTAAAAGGGGATGAGTAATGATGACACTCTGGCTAATGACAGCTATTTTCTGTGTTATTATTGTGGGCATTTCTTTATTATTTAAAAAAAAGAAATCTCCTCTACAGTATGGTATCCCATCAATTTTAATGGTGCTCAGTATAATCTTATTTATTGTAAGTTTCATTGTTGGTAGATGGGAAGGAATAGGGATAGGGGCTATCAGTGTCTCTCTGTTTGTTTCATCAGTAATCGCTTTGATCGTTATAAGCGTTTTAGGATTTTTGAAGGATTAAAGAAAAGCCTGGCTAAATCAATAGCCAGGCACTCTTTTAACAGCCTTTAGGTCCAAAATACATTTTAATTCCAAATGCAGCCCAGGTTACTTCATTTCTTACACATTCAACTAGCATTGTGTCACACTTACACTTCCTCAACCCATTACCATAGCATCTATCGTGTAACACACAGCAACTATCGGTATAATTGATTGTTTTTCCGCCGCCATGATCTCCGTTGTAGCCACAATTTCCACCGCAATGTTGATATCCCCCTGGCAAACATCCATTTGAATTCCACCATTTTTTTGTTTTGAAATCCCCTGAGGTTTCCCCCGAATCCATAAAGTTTCCCGTATCTTGAGGAATATAATTAGGATCATTAGGCAAAGGCTCAGTTATATCTGGTAGTTGTGATTCTGGATAATCAGCAGAAAGTGTATCTATTTCAATTTCTCCTTCTGTATTAAATGTAATACCTAGTAGATAATGCGAATCAGTTTTATCTGTTATTAAAACCTGAGCCACTTCTTTATACTCTACTGGTAATTCATAATCATTTAGTTCATGATACGCAATTCGTACAGTTTTTGGCTCATTAATAAAGACAATTTGTTTACCTGAGACCACATATCCTTCCTCAAGTTCAATGTCACTTTTATAAGCATTGTCAACTTTTAAATTTTCTTTTGAAATTGTTTGTTCATTATTGAACTGCTGGTTAACCACTACTAATAGATCATCAAATGAACTGTCATTAAATGCCCTTTCTTTAAATTCTTGCAGTTCTTGACCCTCCATGTAAACACCATTTAAAATTTGCAAATATCCCAACTCCTTTATAATTTTTAGAGGCACTAACTGCTCTTGCTGATTATTGCCTCCTGATCTACAAAGTGAATTGAGTATATGAAAAGTAAACTCTTTTTAAAAATTATTCAAGCTCATTTTCATGGATAATTGCAAACTCCCAAAAACCAGGAACATCTTGAAGGCAGAGCCAGTTTAATTTACTCAACATTTTAGCTATTATTTCTTGTTCAAAATCTTCTCTTTCTTGAAAAGAAACATTATATAAACATTTTTTGATAAGGGGTGCCATCATCTTTATTATTTCTTCTTTCTCTTTTTGAGAAAGAACATTTTCATCTTTACACAAAAAATCCACTTCAATTTCCTCCTAATCTTCTTGATTACAAGTCTGTTTCAATTTATTAAGGCTTCTTTTGTAGATATTAAAAACGTTTTGCCTTGAGTCTCCTAGAAAAGTAGCTATGTCTTGGAGAGTTAGACCTTCTATATACATTAAATTTAGAATTTTTTTCTGTTTTTCATTGAGATTTGTATAAGCCTGATGTAATTGTGGATCTGTGATACATTCATCCAAGCTGATACAACACTTTGTAAGAGTATCGACTTCAGTCTTATCTGGAATAGTTTCTATTCTAGATGCAGTTATTTCTTCATCTTGTTTTAATGGAGCATCTAGTGTAAGTAAAAATCTTTGCTGCATTCTGCGGTTTCGCTTGTCAAAATCAATTGAAGATACTTTAATCATTGTGGTTAGGTACTTAAGGATACGCGCTTTTTTATAAAACTTTTTGAATCTCTGATCTAATAACTGTTGATTTTGTAGAGTAGGATGTTCGGTGGCCTTTTTAAAAACTTTTTTGTTTGTAGAGTTTGTAAGAAATTTTTTAACGATTGGTTCATTCAAAAATTGAAAATTTAACAATGTTTGTTTGCTCATGAAAAATCACCTCTACCTATTTAGTGAAATTAAATTAGAAGAAGTAAACGATTATGTAAAATTAGGGAACGTATGTTCTATTTTAAACTAATGATTATATTTTTTCAATTTTTCATGAGAAATTTAGGAAATAGTTAAAAGTTTATAAAGAACGTTTACATCCATGGTGGATTTTTCACTTTATTTGGTACAGATGGCAGTATAGCCAAGTGGTAAGGCAAAGGTCTGCAAAACCTTTATCATCGGTTCGAATCCGATTGCTGCCTTTAATTTCAATTTAGGAAGGTGAATATTAATGAAACCAAATATTATTGTTTTTACAGCTGCTAATTGTATTTTTTGCAAGAAACAAAAAGAATGGTTAGATAAACTTTCTATTGAATACCTTGAAAAAAAAGTAGAAGTTGAAAAACACAAACGAGAACTATTAGAAAGAAAGGTTTTAGGGGTACCCTTTACCATTATTACTTTTGAAAGAGAACCAAAAGAAATTACTGTTGCAGGATTTAATGTTAATAAATTAGAGAGTCTTCTATTGGGGGATTAAAATGAAACAATTTGATAATTCACTGAATCAGTATTATCAATTGAAAAAAGATTTATTGTTAGTTGCTCAAAAGTTAAACTCATGCAATATTGAAGATAAAGAGATGTATCAAGATATTGTGCTCTGTTACAGTAAACATTTGAAAGAAATAAATAGGTTATTAGAGAAAAAGTATGGTCTGAAGTTGTGTTCTGATGAGGAGTGACTTTGAATGCCTAATATAGTTTTAGATGCGGGTCATGGAGGTAACGATAGTGGGGCTACAGGCAATGGTTTGATTGAGAAAAATTTAACTTTGGACTTAGTGTTAAAAGTAGAACAACATCTAAAAACAAAGCAGAGCGTGATAGTTCATCTAACTCGAAATACTGATGAATTTGTGTTTTTAAATAAACGATCACAGATTGCAAACAAACTAAATAGTAACCTCTTTGTTTCTCTTCATCATAATGCAGGTGGGGGAACAGGATTTGAATCATACATCTATCCTGGTCTAAAGAATACTATCACAGGACAAATCCAACAAGAGATGCATAAAGATATTATAAACTTTTTAAAACTGCAGGGTATGAATGATAGAGGACAACGTGAAGCAAATTTTGCGGTTTTGAGGCAAACTAAAATGCCAGCTATTTTGTTGGAGAATCTTTTTTTAGATTCCAAAAAAGACGCGTCTCTTTTAAAGAAACCGACATTTATTGAAGAATTGAGCCAAACAATGGCTAATAGTATTGCCAGTATCGCAACTAACCTTTAAAAAGGAGGGAGTTGCTTGAATTTATCTACTGAAACGCTTATTGCTATCATTGGAAATTTTGGTTTTCCTATATTAGTTGCTGTTTATTTACTAACACGGCTAGAGAGCAAATTAGATGCATTGACGGAAGCAATTATTGAACTCAAAAACAAAAAATAATTAAGAAAACCAGTTCGGGAAATGCTTACTGTGGCGGCTAACATTTCAAAGAACTGGTTTTTTTGCGGATATATTAAAGTACTATACGTTTATATGAATAATTCCCCTAGGAAACACAAACCGCAATACCAACTTACTTTAAGTAACTGGTGAGTATTGGTGAGCAAGCCTTCTTCCCTAGCCATATTTTCCGCATAAAAAAATAATACCAAAGGTGGTTAAACCTTTGGTATTATTGGGATGCGGCCGAGAGGACTTGAACCTCCACGGGTTATTCACCCACTAGGCCCTCAACCTAGCGCGTCTGCCATTCCGCCACGACCGCGTGATCATTAAATTGTGTTTGTGCTGGTTTATTAGGCTCTTAACCTAGCAAAACCTATTTGCGTGCACTTTGTAATTAAAGTGCGGGTGAAGGGACTCGAACCCCCACGTCGTAAGACACTAGATCCTAAGTCTAGCGCGTCTGCCAATTCCGCCACACCCGCAAAAAGACAAATGGTGAGCCATGAAGGACTCGAACCTTCGACCCTCTGATTAAAAGTCAGATGCTCTACCAACTGAGCTAATGGCTCTTACTATTTAATTTCATAAAATAAAAATGGCTGGGCTAGCTGGATTCGAACCAACGCATGACGGAGTCAAAGTCCGTTGCCTTACCGCTTGGCTATAGCCCAACGAAAATGGAATGACCCGTACGGGATTCGAACCCGTGTTACCGCCGTGAAAGGGCGGTGTCTTAACCGCTTGACCAACGGGCCGATGGTTGAGAACTTATATCGCAATCTTATGGCGGAGAAGGAGGGATTTGAACCCTCGCGCCGCTTACGCGACCTACACCCTTAGCAGGGGCGCCTCTTCAGCCACTTGAGTACTTCTCCAAATATGGCTCCACAGGCAGGATTCGAACCTGCGACCGATCGGTTAACAGCCGATAGCTCTACCACTGAGCTACTGTGGAATAATGAGACAAGATTCATTATATCAGGTTTGTCATTCAGAGTCAAGAGGTAAATATTTTTTGTTTATCTCTCGTGACGACTTTTATAATGTAACATAGGCTTGCCAGTTTCGTCAACCTTTTTTACGAAAAAATTCTTTTTATTTTTCCGCGGCATTTTCCGCATCTGTATCTGTCAGGATTCATGGCGCGTCTCTTTATATACTGTTGGCCGCAAGCCGTACATATATACCTATATGTTTTGTTGCTTTCTGTTTTTTTCTTTAGAGGCGTACAGAAGCGAGGCGCATTGACTTGCTGGAGAAGCGCTCTGAAATCTTTGTCCCTGTGCTTGTATCCTTTTCCTTCAAGGTGAAGATGATAATGGCAGAGCTCGTGCTTAATAATGCCAATCAGTTCCTCCCTCCCATGTTCAATCAAATATTTTCTGTTCAATTCGATGTTATGAGAGGTTAACAGGTATCTTCCGCCAGTCGTTTTGAGTCTGTCGTTGAAAACAGCCTGATGGCGAAACGGCTTTTTGAAATATGTGTTAGAAATATCCTCTGTAAGCTTTTGCAGCTCTTTGTTATCCATGGTGCACCTCACTAAAAAAACATTGAACGGGACAATTCACTGTTCGCATACAATAGGGTAATCACCGCCCCTCTTATGATAAAAGCTGAGGAGGAATGAGCCTATGCCAAATTGGCTGAAAAAGCAGATGCAAAAAGCGTTCCTTGAAAAAGATAATTACCAAATTAAACTGCTGAATCAATGCTGGTATTTCTATAGGAAAAAACACTGCTCGTAAGCAGTGCTTTTATTTTACCATAGACAGTGACACTCTGCCTTTTTGTACATCGACACCGTCAACCCAAACCGTCACGATGTCACCGACGGATACAACATCAAGCGGATGCTTGACGAATTGATTGCTGAGTTTTGAAATGTGCACAAGCCCGTCCTGTTTGACTCCGATATCAACAAACGCTCCGAAGTCCACTACATTGCGCACGGTGCCCTGCAGCTCCATTCCTTCTTTCAGATCCTCCAGCTGAAGAACGTCTGTTTTCAGCAGAGGCTTAGGCACCTCATCACGCGGATCACGTTCAGGTCTTGTCAGCTGTTCACAAATGTCTTTCAGCGTAATTTCACCGATTCCCAGTTCTTTTGCTGTTTCAGAAAGCTCCAGTTTGTTGATTTTATCCTTCAATTCCGCTGTGCCGATTTGCTCTGTTGAAACACCAAGCTTTTTCAAAAGCGTTTTTGTTTCTTTATAGCTTTCCGGGTGGATTCCTGTTCTATCCAAAGGCTCTGTCCCTTCCTGCACTCTTAAAAAGCCGATACATTGTTCATAGGTTTTCGCGCCGAGCCTTGGAATATCTTTCAGTTCTTTTCGATTCGAAAATTTACCGAGCTCTTCCCGCTTTTTGACAATGTTGCCCGCTACGGACTTTGATAATCCCGCTACATACTGAAGCAGCGCCGCGGAAGCTGTGTTGACATTTACTCCTACCTGGTTTACGACTGTCTCGACAACAAAGCGCAGGGATTCATTTAAGCGTTTTTGGCTGACGTCATGCTGATACTGCCCCACTCCTACAGATTTTGGGTCGATTTTGACGAGTTCCGCAAGCGGATCTTGAAGTCTCCGTGCGATGGATACTGCACTGCGTTCCTCGACCTGAAGCTCAGGGAATTCTTCTCTGGCAAGCTCAGAAGCCGAATAGACGCTTGCCCCCGCTTCATTGACAATCACATAATAAATATCACGCGGCGTGTCCTTCAGCACATTCACAATGAATTGCTCTGTCTCCCTGGAGGCCGTGCCGTTTCCAATCGCCACCATTTCCACTTGATACTTTTCAAGAATCGCTTTCACTTTCTCATGAGCTTCCTTCGTTTTTTTGACAGGTGCATGCGGGTAAATCACATCAATTTTTAAGACTTTCCCGGTTTCATCTGACACTGCCAGCTTACAGCCTGTTCGGAAAGCCGGATCTACACCGAGAACCGTCTTGCCTTTCATCGGCGGCTGAAGGAGAAGCTTTCTGAGGTTCTCAGAGAAAATATGAATCGCCTGTTCATCCGCTTTTTCCGACAGCTCTTTTCTGATTTCACGTTCAATGGCAGGCTGAATCAGTCTTTTGTAGCTGTCTTCAATCGTTTCCTGCAAGATTTCTTTTACAGACGTTGAACGGTTTTTGATGATTTGCTTTTCTAAGTAAGCCTTAATGTGATCTGCTGGCGGTTCGATAGACACCTTTAAAATGTCTTCTTTTTCGCCGCGGTTCATGGCAAGCACTCTGTGCGGAACGACCTTTGCGATTGGCTCTTCATACTCGTAGTACATTTCGTACACGTTTTTTTCATCTGTGTCTGCTGATTTTCCGGCAGCTGACTTGATCGTTCCTTTTTTAAAGGTTTCCTGGCGAATCCATTTTCTGAAATTCGGTTCGTCTGAAATTTGTTCCGCAATAATGTGCTTGGCGCCTTCAATGGCTTCTTCTCTGGTGAACACTTCTTTTTCTTCACTGATATATTGGTCTGCTGTTTCTGCAAGGCGGTTATCTTGCGGAAGGGTCATAATATAGTCGGCAAGCGGCTCAAGGCCTTTGCTTTTGGCGACTGTCGCTTTCGTTTTGCGCTTTTGTTTATACGGACGGTAGAGGTCTTCTACTTCCTGAAGTTTTACGGATTGGTCAATTTTGCGTTTTAATTCATCTGTTAGTTTATCCTGCTCGGCGATTAGCCTGATGACTTCTTCTTTTCGCTGATTCAGGTTTTGTATGTATTGCCATCGTTCAGAAATGGTCTGAATCTGAACCTCGTCCATTGAACCCGTCTGCTCTTTTCGATATCTGGCGATGAACGGAACTGTGTTGCCGTCCTCAAGCAGGCGGATGACGCTTTCAACATGTTTTTGTGATAAACCTATTTCTTTCGCAATTTGCTGTTTCAAAAGGGCTGACGTTTCCATGTAACCATAGCCTCCAATTTTGTCGTTCTTTCTCTAGTGTATCAAAAACAGAAAAAAACACATAAAAAAAGACAGCTGCCGCTGCCCGTATTTTTATTCATTTTTCAAGAGTTCCTGTAAGCCGCTTAGAAAGTTCTCTTTTATCATGGCTGCTTCAAAAAAAGATTGGTCAATCCGCTCGACAATCGGCAGAGCAGAGGTTACTCTTTCCTCTCCTGTTTCTGTTAATGACAGAAGAACTTCCCTTTTATCCTGAGGATTTTTGCTTCTTTGGATAAATCCCTTTTTCTCAAGCGTCCGCACAACCTCTGATACCATCATGATATTGGTCTGGCTGAAGCCTGCGAGTTTTTTTTGCGTGACGGTTTCTCCATGAGCAATCATATACTTGCATGAGGTCAGGAGAACAAATTGAACGTGGGTAAGGTCATGCTCAGCCAATGCTTTCCCTACTTTCCGCTGCCAGCTTTGTGTGACCTGCCATAATAAAAAACCTGGACTTGTGTTCGGTCCGCTAAATTCAGAGTGCCATTTCACTTATATTACTCCCATCGCTTGTGATATTGTCAAAAAATCATTTTTGCTGATTTCAAAGTGCCCTCTTCGAAATAAAAGCCCGAGATGATTTGTTTCCTGAACAAATTCCAACTGAGATTTAATATCGTAAAAACCTATTTTTTCACACGGAAAGTAATCAATGTCTAACCGGTATGGGATAAAGTCCGGAGCCATTTGATATTGATAGACGTTTCCGCTCTTCACTTTTCCGATAGCGGTAAAACATCGCAGCAGCCTGCCGTCCGGATATGCATCTCGCGGAGAATAATAAATAAGCCAATCATTCTCTTTCATCCTGGCAAGAGGCGCTTTTTTACCGTGGCATACTTGGGCAAATCCGCCGGCGGTCCCTTTTAAAACATGCTGCTCTGACACGACGCCAATCCAATATTTTGTGTTCATCTTAGCATTCCTTTGCAAAGACGGACAAGGCAGTTGACTGACTCTGGGATGTCTTTAGACAGTTCCTGCCCGATTTTTCCTCCCCATTTTTTTGCTTCTGCGCCTTCCAATACAACCCCATGCGTGATGTTTAGTCCCTCTTGTCGCTTTTGCAGTACATGATAAAATTCCATTTTTACATTTGTATTCGGAAGGTGGGATATGACAGAAAATGATTGATGCTTCTCCACATGTTCAAGCCAAAATGGAACTGTATTTCCTCGCAAAAGCAATGCTCCTTCCGTTTCATTTTGAAACGGTCCTTTCAGAGAAGCTGATGTGATGCCCGCATCCCACTGTTTCCAGGATTCTGGGTGCTGATAATATTTCCAGATTTCTTCTGGTGCCGCATCTGATATTGCAGTGTATTCATATTTCCACATTTGTAATCCCCCTAGATAATAAGTACACTTATCAATTATAATAAGTGCGCTTACTAATAGTCAATCACAAAAAAAGAAGCCGGCTTTCCCAGCTTCTTTTTTCTGCTCTTCTAGGACAGCTGCCCAAGAATATATGTCAGATCGTCTTTTCTTGATGTCGTGTACATTTTCAGTGAATTCGATATGTCTTCTACCGATTGGCCTTTTTTTAAGTGGGAGCGGATATCGGGTACGTTGAGTCCATCTGTATGTATAATGAACTTAGAACCCTTTTCATAGGTAGCGGTGTGCGTTTTGTATTTTTGCGGCTTGCCTGATAAATAGCCTGAAATCGGCAGAGGATAAAAGCTTTCACCAGACGGGGAATGCAGGATAAAACGTACATTTCCGACGGAGCAGTACGTAAACTGCCTTTGTTCAAAGTTGATTTTTAAGATAGAAGCTGTCGCCCCTCTTTTGTTTCTCATCGCCTGATTACAGCGTTCGATAATGCTTTGTACGTCTTCGTTCGCATAGTTTTCCACTAAGTCTTTGATTGCTGAAGAAGATTCGTTGGCAAGCGATCCGCTTCCAAGACCGTCAGCTACCGCACAAATTAATTCTTTATCATCAGCTTTCATAAAAAAGCTGTCGCCGCAAATGGATTTTCCTTCTTTATTCAGTTGGTATACAAGGGTTTGAATATGCTGGTTTTCTTCAACCTGGATCATTACATTAACTCCATGGAGGGATCTTCAATCAAGGCCTCTCTGAGCTTCTTCACAGCTTTGCGCTGCAGACGCGAGACGTGCATTTGAGATATACCGAGAATGTCCCCAGTTTCTTTTTGGCTTTTGTTTTGAATGTACGTTAGGTCTATGATTTGTTTTTCACGGTCTGAAAGGACATGAAGCACGCTTTGCAGCATCATTTGCTGGTTCACCCGTTCATATCCATCCTCCTGTGATCCGACGATATCGAGAATGGTAACTGTGCTTCCGTCCGCATCTGCTTCAATGCTGTGATCTACAGATAAGGCTTGATAGCTTTTGCCCATCTCCATGGTTTCAAGAACCTCTTCCTCTGATACATCGAGGAATTCAGCAATCTCTTCCACTTTCGGCGACCTTTGTGTTTCTGTCGTCAGCTGATCGACCGCCATTTTGATTCTCGGGCCCAGTTCTTTGATTCGTCTCGGAACATGAACGCTCCACGTCTTATCTCTAAGGAAACGTTTAATCTCCCCGATAATTGTCGGAATCGCAAAAGCTTCAAACGATTTGCCCACCACGGGATCGTAGCGTTTTATTGCGCCGAGAAGCCCGATCATGCCGACCTGGCGGAGATCTTCGTGGAAGCTTTTGCCTTTTGAGTATTTCTTCGCAAGCATATCAACCAGATTTGTATACACCTGCACAAGCGTTTCCTGTGCCTGTTCATCTTGTTTTGTTTGGTAATCGCTTATGAGCCGATCGACTTCATCCTTAGTTAGTTTCGTAGTTTTTGATGGTTGTGTCATGATCAACTCGCTCCCCATTTAAATACTTTGTCATCGCTACGGTGACGCCGGAGTTGTTTTGCACTCTGACTTCATCCATGAGCGTTTCCATTAAATATAGACCGAGCCCTCCTTCTGATAATTGATCGACTGTGTGTGAAGGTGTGTACGGTCCAAGATCCTGCTGCTTTTCATCAAAATCAAAGCTGTCGCCTTCATCCGCCACAATGACCTCTAAACGATCCTCGAACACACCGAATCGGATTGACACTTCCCCGTTTTTGTCTTCTTTATATGCGTGCTGAACCGCATTTGTACACGCTTCACTCACTGCGATTTTCAAATCTTCAATCTCATCGTACGTATAGCCCATTCTGCTAGCGACGCCTGACAGAGTCAGCCGTATGATCCCTACGTATTCAGGCTGGGCCGGCACTTTCATTTCGATGTAATCAGCTTTGTTCTTCATTGCACTCCACCTTCTGACTTTGCAGAAATATCAATGATGTCCTTTAGACCTGTAATTTCAAACAGACGGATCAGGCGGTCAGACAGATTTTCAAGCTTGAGCGATCCGCCTTGTTTTTTCACTGTTTTAAATACACCTACAAAAACGCCAAGTCCGGTACTGTCCATGTAGCTGACATCCTTCAGGCAAATCCTTAAGTCAGCGCCTTGTTCTGCCAGAGGAACGAGTTTTTCTCTGAGAACCGGAGCTGAATACACATCAATTTCTCCTGCAATGTTTACTTGTATATCATTCACATTCTGTCGCACATCAACATTTATATTCATTCATATCACCTCAAAGTATCCTTTAAATCATAGTTGTTGTATACCCTCGGCTGGCAAACGCTAAACCTTTCTTCTTAAAACAATTAACGTAAAATCATCGTGAAGCTGAAAATCCTGCAATTTGAGGAGGCTGTCATATATGTTTTTGACCATTTCCTGCGCAGAGCAACACATATGTTCCTCAATGAGCTTCTGTATATCAAGACGCTCCAAGAAACCGTTTTCTGTCCTGCATTCTGTAACGCCGTCAGAAAATAAAACAATCATATCTCCCTTTTCGAGATACTGGTCAAATTGCCGGTAGTCATAATCCTGCGAGATCCCGAGAACCAGCCCTTTAGCTTCTAAATCGTAAAATGCATTGTCTTTTTGAGAATAGTAGAATCCCGGTTCATGTCCCGCTGAAGCGTATGTAAATCGATGACTGTCCGTATTGTAATTGGCATAAAACATCGTAATAAACATACTGGCATCAACGTTTTGTTCAACAACACGATTCAAGTTTTTCAGCACCTGTGAAGGGTGAATGCCCGTTTCCGGCAAAGAATCCATCGCGTATTTAATCATAGACATACATAAAGCTGCCGGAATTCCTTTGCCGATGACGTCAGCAATGGCAATATTAATGGACTCTTTGTCTTTAACAAAATGGTAATAATCACCGCTCATCTGTTTGGCGGGCACACTGATCGCGCCGATGTCCAGCGCTTCTTCCTCCGGAATTTTTGTTCCCAGAAGCGTCTGCTGTACATTAGCTGCGATTTCAATTTCTGATTTAATTTCCTGCTGTATCCCTCTGAGGGTTTGATGCTCCTGATAAGCCATTCCATATCCAATCATGACTTCTATTAAAAAATCCAGCGAATGAAAAACATCTTCCGGGAGACTCGGATACAGCTCCTTCAGCACTTTTCGGTGAATACTGATGATTTCTTCCGGCGGAATTTGATGCTCGATTGTTTTTCGGCTGAATTTTTGGGCTTGATATAAAGATGTTTCTGTTAATTCGGCTATATATCGGTTAAGCAGCTGATGGTACCGCTGCTCAATAACCTCCCTAAAATCCACTTTCTAACCTCCTACCGAAGCCATTTTATGGCTTGTATCTCTGTTCCTTCCCCCGCTACGGAATTTAAGCTAAATTCATCCATCAGCCTTTTCACGCCGGGAAGTCCCGCTCCCAGTCCGCCTGACGTTGAAAACCCGTCTTCCATGACTTTTCGGATATCAGGAATCCCCGGCCCTTTGTCTTCCGCTATAATTTTCAGGCCCTTTTTTCCTCTGTCTGTGACCTGTTCAATTCCAATCTGGCCCTTGCCGGCATATAAATAAATATTTCTGGCTAATTCTGATATAGCCGTTGTGATCCTTGCCTGGTCTACTGTGCCGAAACCCAGCTCTTTTGCAACGTTTCGCCCAAGCTGTCTGGCGGCCACGATATCCCATTCTGTCATGATCTTTACACAGGATTGGTCGTTCATTCGCTATTCCCCCAATTCCCGCTTCAATGTCTCAAGCCCTTGCTCTAAGTCGAGCGCCGTTTCGATTTCCTCAAGCGCAATTCCAAGTTCAATCAGCGTCACCGCAACGGCGGGCTGAATGCCGGTTAAGACAACTTTTGCGCCCATTAACTTAGACATTGTGATGACATCACCCAGCACTTTGGCGATAAATGAATCAATCATATCCACAGATGTCAGGTCAATGACGACCCCGTTTGCACCTGTTTCGTATATTTTATTTAATAAGTCTTCTTGAAAGGTTAATGCGGTTTGATCATCTAGTTCCCATTGAATAGATACTAATAAGCAATTATACAGTTTCAAGATCGGGATTTTCGGATGTCTCACAATATTATTCCCCCAATGAAACGATTTTTCGATCCGTCATTTCCAATGCTGTTTGAATTCCTTTTTGCAGGGTATTCTTAGTAATAACTTGGGATAAATCAATGCCCAGATTGACGATGGTCTGAGCAATTTCCGGACGGATTCCGGCGAGCAGGCATTTCGCTCCGACAAGCCTTACCGCTTCAGACGCCTGAATAATATGATGGGCAACCATCGTATCGACGACAGGCACACCGGTAATATCGATCAGCACGACTTGGGAACGGTGTTTGACAACGCCGTTAAGCAGATTCTCCATAATTCGTTTTGCGCGTTCCGTATCAATCGTTCCGACCAGCGGCATGACCGTTATATTTTCAAAAACCGGGATCAGCGGCGCAGAAAGCTCCTGCAGTGCGATTTTTTGCAGGGATACTGTTTTTTCCCATGAGATGGAGTACTGATTAAAAATTTCTGTATTAATCGGACTGAAGAAGCGGTCAATCTGCCAGATTAATTCCGTACTCTCTTGATCTGGCAATCTCTTATCGTTCATCTTCGTGTAGAGACGCTTCCAGAATTCAGCAAGCGCCGTAGCCAGAAACTTCAAAGAAAGTCCGATTTGGACGGCTCTCAGCGCCAGTTCGCTGATTTGGCTTTCAGCAGCGCTCTCATCATTAACAGATGAAAGCAGAATGTCGATATATTCTTTAGATATATTTTCATAAACTTGGTCAGTCAGCTGATATGATTCTTGTTCACTTAATTCTTTTAGTGTGTCAGTCCACAATTGAAGCAGTTCATTTTGATTCTCGGCTATGAACTGATAGACAGTCTGATTCGACATCAAATTCGCTTACCTCCCGATAAAAAACAACATATTTTTTCTTATTCCACTATTATATCGTTAATGTTTTTTGAAAACAAAAAAAGTTGCTCTATTTGAGCAACCAGGTAAATATTACTAAAAATCAATGAGTGCCAAACTGATCTGTAAGGCTTCATCAACCTTATCCATCATTTCATCATCCAGATGAGTAATCTTATCCGTTAACCTTTGCTTGTCAATCGTCCGAATTTGCTCCAGCAAAATAACGGAATCTCTTTCAAAACCGTAGCGTTTTGCATCAATTTCGACGTGGGTTGGTAATTTCGCTTTCTGTATTTGGGCTGTTATGGCTGCAACAATAGCAGTTGGGCTGAAGCGATTTCCGATGTCATTTTGGATCACTAAAACCGGGCGCACCCCGCCTTGCTCTGAGCCAACAACAGGAGATAAATCAGCAAAATAAACATCGCCGCGTTTCACAATCAAATGATTATCCTCCGCTGACTAAGCGCTCAACTGTCGTTTCAGCCTCGCACTCCGCAAAGTGAGCCTCGGAAGAAATGTTCAGGTTGATTTTCGCCATTTCCATATAGCCGCGTCTCATCAAATCACGGTTGTGACGAGTTGTTCGTTCGCTGACATAGGCTCTCACTGCTTGTGATATCAGTTCGTTTCTGCTTCGTTTCTCCCGCATCGCTACACCATCCAATTCAGCTACTAGGTTTTCGGGCAAGCTGATTTTCATTTCGGTTCTTGCGCTGGATTCAGACAAAAAACATACACCTCCACCAAACTTACGGATACGACTCTTTTATCCATCCAGTGATAATGATACCATTATTCACTCTTCAAGCAAAGCTGTTTTAAAAATTCTCTATCGTGATATGAGCTATTCGCTTGCATTCCCCTGCAATAAAGGGTTTCTTACTTCCATTATACTCCCATTTTCCAAAAACATACGGGGAACGCGGGAACTTATTGTACAAGCCACCTCGTAGTTAATGGTTTCGAGCCTGCCTGCGACCTCATCCATGGAAATATATTCATCCCCCTGGCAGCCGATCAATGTGACTTTTGAGCCCGGCGGATATTCCTGATCCAGCTCCACCATAAATTGGTCCATGCAGATTCGGCCGGCGATTTTCAGCCGTTTTCCTTTCACGAGTATCTCTGTTCCCTTTAATTGGCGGAGCCAGCCGTCCGCATAGCCAACAGGTACCGTTCCGATCCATGTGTCTTTTTCCGCTGTGTATTCCGCCCCGTAGCTGACACTTTCCCCTTTATGTACCTTTTTGACATGCGACAGGGTCGAATGCAGGGTGAATGCGGGACGCAGTTTAAACGGGATTTCATCGGTAATTTCCGCTGACGGACGCAGGCCGTACATGCCGATGCCAAATCTGACCGCGTTAAAAAAGCCTTTTTTCAGACGCAGGCCGGCGGCGCTGTTGGCGCAGTGAACCATCATTTTCTTTAAAGGCAGAGGAGCAATCAATTCTTTAAAGCGTTCAAACTGCATCAGAAAGTAGTCTCTTTGTTTTTCATCAGCAGTCGCAAAATGAGTGAAGACCCCTTTGCATTTTAAGCCCGGGTTGCGCTCCAGAATTTTCATCACGTGATGAATCTCTTCTTCTGTTTTCACACCGAGCCTGTTCATTCCCGTATCGACTTTCAGATGAAAATGAAGGGAAGCTTTCTTGAGGTGGCGCGCAGCTTCCTGAAGCCATTCAACAGAATAACCCGTTAACGTCACATCGTATTCCGCCGCGATTTTCACATACTCCGGAGGAACCGCGCCGAGCACCAATATAGGCGCTTTCAGGCCCCGCTGGCGAAGAGAAATCGCTTCATCCAAGATCGCCACGGCTAAGCATGAAGCACCTGACTCAAGAGCCGCCTTCGCTACTTCTGCATCCCCATGTCCATAGGCATTTGCTTTCACAACCGCCATCAGGTGGACATGTTCACCGATGTGTTTTTTCATATTACTTACATTTTCTTTAATCGCGGACAGATCAATTTCCGCCCACGTGTCTCTGTAAAAAGGTTTTGTGCTCATTTATGACACTTCCTAGCGTTTATTCAATATCATTTACATATCATACTAAAATTATAGGGCAAAGTGAAATTCTGCCTGACGAAAAAAAGGCCAAATTTGATTCGGCCTTTAGGAGATTATTTGGATGATTGTCCCTTCATGCTTTTGGCGACTGTCACCATCTCCTCTTGTGAAAGATCTTTTGATGACAGAAGATAATCCACGCCTTCATAAGTCCATGTTAGCGAAGCATCTGACAAAGCGCCGATTGTGTAGCCGAGATTCACCGGTTCCGCGTTCAGCGTGACTGAGGAGGACGCTTTCGCAACCTGGGCTTTTTCCTGAATTAAGGTAAACGATTTTTCTCCGCCGTAAGTCATGATGACGCGCTTGCCATCTTCCGTTGAAATATCTTTTTCTTCAAGCAGTTTTACGCCTAGCGGCAGTTCAAGCGGCGTTTTGACGGCAAAAGAGTCGGAAGGCTTCGCGCTAGTGGCGACATCCATTTGAGAAAGGGTCATATTTTTCTTTTCATCAAAGGACTCTTTGTCAAATTGCTTATTGAATTGGAAGCTGCTGAACTCTACTTTCACCATCACTTTTCGGTCGGTATCCATGACTTTGACAGATAGCGGGCTCATGTCCTTCTTGTTAAATGTGATTTCTTGTGTCGGAAGCATTTTGTTATGCTGATAGTTGGTTTTTGTTTCAAATACGTATTCTGATTCTTTTGAAGTGAAGACTGCATCCGAATCGTTTTGAATATCCTTTACAAGCGATTCAAACAAATAGACTTGGCTGCTGTTGTTTGGCCAGTCGCTTTGAAACCTGAAGCTCTTATTTAAAGACGGTGTGAGAACAAATACTCCGTTTTCATTTCGTAAAATGACTTGGTTTTGGTCTTTTTTCGGATTTTCCAGATAGACCCGGTACAGAGACGGTTTTTTGTGCCAGATTTCCACATTGTATACTTGCGGGTCACTCCCTGTCTCAATGGTCATTTTTGCTTTTGCTTTGTACGAGGTATATTCTTTCGCCTTCTCGTCCAGCCCGGTAACGACATCTTCCTGTGATTTTTGTCCGCAGGCAGAAAGAATAAGGACAGCCAGCAGTCCCGTTAAAAGCAAAACAAAGCTTTTTCTCACCTTTTTCAACCCCTTTTTCTCAATTGATGTAAAAGGAAGAAATCGCTTGTTTGACTTTAACGGTACGCTCGGTACACGGTTAAACAGAACAGAGGCGTACCATAAAAGCCTCAAACAACTCGTCTCCCTTAATGCATTATCAAATATATGAGAGGGGTGTCCCTAATATGCAGACTAGCTTGACAACCTTTCAATAACAACCTGTGCAGCCGCATATTCCTTCGTATGAGTGATTGACACATGAACGGCGGCTTGGCTCAGCTTTGCGCAAACAATAAAAGGCTTGCCATTCGAATCTTTTGTCACTTCAATATCTTGAAAACTTAAATTCTTGCCTATTCCTGTGCCGAATGCTTTCGAAAAAGCTTCTTTTGCCGCAAATCTTCCTGCGAGAAATTCAATTTTTCTTTTCTCAGAAAGCTCATGATACTGAGCAAGTTCGCCGCCTGTTAAAATACGCTCGGCAAATCGTTTCTGGCGATCGGCCATTGAAGCGATCCGCTTAAGCTCCACGATGTCTAATCCTATACCGTAAATCATGTTTTACACCCTCCTTTGCGCTTGTACTATTTGAATGGTTTGTCTCATAAACGTGTTACTATAGAAATACCAAAATGATGAAATGGGGCTCAGCATGTTTATACGGACTGAAAACTTTCAAACCTTTATCAGGCTTTATCCCGTCGTCACCTTTATATTGGCTGCTCAGGCCGTTCTCTGGCTGTTCTTTTCACTTCCTGTTCCTTCAGTCGTGTTGTGGAGAGACGCTGTCACAGGCTATAACCTTGGCGTCGCTAACGGTGAATGGTGGCGGCTGGTCACGCCGATTTTTCTTCACGCAGGGTTTACCCATTTGCTGTTTAATTCAATGTCCATCTTTTTATTTGCGCCGGCTCTGGAACGAATGCTCGGAAAAGCGCGTTTCCTTCTTGTGTATGCAGGTTCCGGAATGATCGGAAACATCGGCACGTATTTTACAGAACCGCTTGATTATGTGCATGTCGGAGCTTCCGGCGCGATCTTCGGGCTGTTCGGCGTTTATCTGTTTATGGTTCTTTATCGTAAAGAGCTGATCGGGCAGGACAACTCCAAAATGATTATCACATTGCTTGCCTTTGCCGTTCTCATGTCGTTTATCAACTCCAATATTAACATGATGGCCCACCTGTTTGGACTTTGCGGCGGGTTTCTCCTGTCTTTTTTATGTGTGCAAAAAAAAGAGCGGCGGTATTAACCGTCCGCTTTTTCATATGAGTACCAATTTAAAATGAAATCTGCATCCTCTTCTCCCACATCTCTCACCGTTAATTCTTCCATATGGCTTGACGATTTTACCGAAGTGGAAATGGTATACAGCTTCCCCTTCTTTTGAAAATAAGATTGGCTCGCTTTGCATACCTGCATTCGCTTTCTCAACACAATTGCAGTCGTTCTGCCGATAAATCTCGATGTCAGCTGGAGACGGTCTCCGCTGATCACCCAGGCCGCATCTTTATAAGCAAGATACCCGAAAAACAATTCAATCGGCAGCAGGACAATCGAGAGATAACCCCATGGCTGAAAGAAAATACACAGCGGAATGATGAAAAAGATGGAGAAAATGGTTGAGCGGAATAAGTACCGCTTCAATGCGCGCCGCGGCAGATGGCGGCGATTTTCTTCCAGCGTGTATTCCGGCGTAAAAGTACGCAGCATGCCAGGAAGCTTTTTTTTGTGGATCATCGGAAACAGAATGGTCGAAGCGCCCTCTGCTTTTTCCGGGTCTCCTCCGCCGCCCGCGCTGACGATTGACACCGTCGCAAAACCGAAAAGCTGGCGGATGATGTTTTCTTTTATTTTGATGGCTTGTATTTTGCGAAGCGGTATGGTGACTTGGTGTTTTTCAATAATACCTCTTGAGATCACCAATTCCTGCTCTTTTTTCATGATTTGAAAGTTAGCATATTTGAACATCATGCCGGCTATGCTGAGAATCCAGGTGATAAATAAACCAATAAATATAAGTACGGCGTATATGCCTATATTGGCGTGCTGCAGAAAGGAGAATTTTTTGAAGAGCCAATCCATCGGCAGCACCTCATCCAGCTGAGAAATGAGCGCAAATACAGCAGAGATAATCACGCCGATTCCTCCGGATGTTGAAGCGGCCATAAGTAATTCTTTTGCATTCATGCTGTAGTTCACCTGCGGCTCCGCATCCGGGAGCGCCTCTTTATCTTCTGACAGGCCTTCATCGGTATCGATTGGATTTCTTTCTGCTTTTTTCTTAAATACAGCTTCTTTGATTCTTTCAGCTTCTTCAACTGAAATAGCCGACAATACCGCTTCCGCCTCTTTGCCGCCGCCAGCCGTTTCAATTTGCAGTTTGACAAGCTTGAAAATTTGCTGGACCACACCCGCACTCGTATTCATCGTTTGAATCCGGTCAATCGATATATACCTCTTTTTCGTCACAAACAAGCCTTCTTCGATTCTGAATTCATCATCTTCGATTCGATAGGAAAACTTTCTCCATTTGATGATGCTTGCTGCCACGAGCCAGATGAACAAAACGCCGAGCGCGATGGCTCCGTAAAAACGGACAGTGTGATTAGAGTTGACGATATACACAAAAAAGAATGGCAGAATAATATTTTTTATCGTTTGAATAATGGTATGGGATAAATTCAAAATGACTGCCGCCGGGTGAAGGCGTTTCGGTTCAGACATCATCGTCAGTCACCCTTGCCAGGCGCGAAATGGAGTCTCTCAGCTGATCCGCTTCCTCCATCTCTAAAGCAGGAATCGAATGCACAGTTGCCGCCGTGAAGATTTTCACTGTCGCCAGATTGTATTTTCTTAATAACGGCCCTTGCGAGGTGTCTACGTGCTGAACCCTGACCATCGGCACGATCACGCGTGTCACAACAAAGATACCTGATTGAATATCTATTTCGTTTTCATGAACTTCATAACGCCACACTTTGTGCCGGATCTTTGGAATCAGATAAATCGTCACAACCGAACCCAGCAGCCAAACTGCGCCGAGCACGCCGCTGATCCAGTACGGCCAATGGAAAAAATAACTTAACACTGCAACTGCTATGACAATAAGCAAGCAGACAGCGGATATGATTATCTCTTGAAGTCGCCAAACCTTTAATCCGTCTGGACTGATTTGGTTTTTTGGCTGCTTTCTCAAAATACCTACCTCCCGTTTTTCTCATCGTTACTTATACGCGCTTATGCAGAAAAAGTTTCATCTTTAAGCATACATAGAAAAAACGGTTCCGTCAGCTGAAAATTTGCTTAATGGCCATGAATTTTTGAACATAAAAAAAGCCCAAAACAACACATGTTTTAGGCTCTTAAATTCTTTACAGAATTAGTATGATTTTTTCTGGCGTCTGTCACCTGAAGAACGGCGATCGTTTGAACGCTTTTTATCATAGGAAGAACGGTTGCTGCTTTTCCCTTTACCGCCGCGGTAGCCGCCGCCTTGTCCGTCTCTGCGTTTGGAAGTGCGTTGGTTTTTGTAGCGTTTGCCGATCATCGGCGCTTCGTCTGTTAAGCGAACAGGTGTGCTATCCGGCTCTTTTGTAGCCATTTTGATAGCCGCTGCAACCACTGTCACTGCATCATGATCTTCAAGCAGCTCAGCTGCCGCTGTCATGTAGAAGTTCAAGTTGTTTTCGCTGATTGTCGTACGAAGACGATCAACTGTAACCTGCTGCTGGCCTTCTAACGCTTCATCAAGTGTCGGCTCTTTCATGCGGTCCATTTTGCGTTTCGTTGTTTGTTCAATTGCACGAAGCATGCTTTTCTCACGCGGTGTGATAAACGTCATCGCCATACCTGTTTTACCTGCGCGGCCTGTTCTTCCGATACGGTGAACATAGCTTTCAGGATCTTGAGGCACGTCGAAGTTGTACACGTGTGTAACACCTGAGATATCGAGTCCGCGAGCTGCAACATCAGTTGCAACAAGTACTTCGATTGCACCTTCTTTAAATTTGCGAAGCGCAACCATACGTTTCGCCTGCGTTAAATCACCATGAATTCCTTCAGCTGCATATCCGCGAAGGTTCAGGGCTTCTGCCAGTTCATCAACACGGCGTTTTGTACGTCCGAATACAATCGCAAGCTCAGGAGACTGAATGTCAAGAAGACGAGTCAGTGTGTCGAACTTTTTACGTTCCTGTACTTCCAAATAGAACTGCTGAATGTTAGAAACAGTCATTTCTTTTGCTTTTACTTTTACGTGTTCAGGCTCAGTCATGAAACGCTCTGCAATGCGTTTGATCGGCGCTGGCATTGTAGCTGAGAACAGAAGCGTCTGATGCTCGCTCGGCACATTTGAAAGAATAGATTCGATGTCGTCGATGAACCCCATATTCAGCATTTCATCCGCTTCATCCATTACAACAGTATTTACATTGTTTAAACGAATCGTGCGGCGGTTAATGTGGTCAAGAAGACGTCCCGGTGTTCCGACAATGATATGCGGATTTTTCTTTAACGCCCGGATTTGTCGTCCAATATCCTGCCCACCGTAAATAGGAAGAACTTTCGCACGTTTATCTTGTCCGATTTTATATAATTCTTCAGATACTTGAATGGCTAGTTCACGGGTCGGTGCGATTACGATTGCTTGAATATTAGGAGACTCGGGGTTAATTTTCTCAACAAGGGGTATACCAAACGCAGCTGTTTTACCTGTACCTGTTTGCGCTTGTCCAATGACATCTTTATTTGAAAGTCCGAGCGGAATCGTTTGTGCCTGAATCGGCGTTGCTTCTTCAAATCCCATACGGTTAATTGCCTTCATGAGATCAGAACTTAATTGAAAATCTTGAAACGTTATAGTCAAATTATTCAAACTCCTTCTAATTGCTGTTTCAGTAATGTCGTGATTTACCACTTAAAAACTGCCCTCCATGGAAAAAGGACAGGATCCTTACGTATACAAAGCCCGAATTACTTTAAGTTTTATCTTACCATTACACTACTTGTTTTTCAATAACGCGGTAAGCAGATCAGCATTTTGAATGCGCTCGCTGACCTGCTAACCAAATATGCCGGACGATGCCCAATCCCGCTCCTTGTGTCCGCGGAAAACCTAAGGTCAGCGGATGGCGGTCCGTATACATATTTTCGTATCGCGAAATAAACCTGTCATTATTGTACCATAGCCTCAGCCGGTCATACATAAATTATTTGGGGCCGGCATACATTAGTGTCTGCACATCATTTTTATTTTATGATTGCAATCTGCTTTTTTCCGCAGGATTTTTTAAGAAAACGGGCTCTCCATTAAATCTTTAACGATTTCTTCAAGCTTCATACCTCTTGACGCCTTGAATAAAATCAAATCTCCCTTTGCCGCTTTATTCTTCAGGGCCTGAGTGAGATCTTTTTTGTCGCTGAAGTGGCTGATGCGTTCTTCGCTAAAATGTTCCATCGCACCTTCCGCGATAAATGCCCCCAGTTTTCCATACGTAAAGACGTGGTCAATTTTGTCCGGGCTGATCACAGCGCCGCATTCCTTATGGAACGTTTCTTCAAGATCGCCGAGTTCAAGCATGTCTCCGAGCACGACCATTTTCTTCCCGTATCCTTCAAGGCTTTCTGTCAGTTGGATTGCAGCCTTCATCGACGTCGGGCTCGCGTTATAAGCGTCATTAATAATAGAAATGCCGCTGTCTGTTTTCATCAATTCAAGTCTCATGCCGGTGACCTTCAGGCCGCTTAATCCTTTTGCTGCATCCTCAGGCGTGATGCCGAAATAAGCCGCTGCGGCGATTGCCGCCATGGCGTTCATCACATTATGTTTGCCCAGTATAGGGATAAAAAACGTTTTTTCTATGCCTTTGATCGTAAAATGGGTTCCCGCTTCACTCTGGCTGACATCCTGCAGCTGATAATCGTTTTGCGCTCCAGTACCATACGTTTTTGTTTGGCAGCTGTAGTCTTTTTGCAAGAGCGGTTCGTCTCCGATATAAATCAGCACACCGTCTTCTTTCAGGCCGTTGATAATTTCCAGTTTCGCTTCCGCAATGCCTTCTCTTGAACCAAGATCCTGCATGTGGGATTCGCCGATATTCGTTATCACTGCCGCATCCGGATTTGCCAGGCGGCTCAGGAGGTCAATTTCTCCTTTTGCGCTCATTCCCATTTCCAGTACAGCAATTTCTGTATCTTCTGGCATCGCTAACACTGTAAGCGGCAGCCCGATATGGTTGTTGAAGTTTCCTCCTGTTTTATGGACGCGGTACCGCGTTTGCAGGACAGTGTGAATCATGTCTTTGGTCGTCGTTTTGCCGTTGCTTCCTGTTACCCCGATGACACGTGTGCCCTGCTCCTGTAAATAAGCTTTTGCAAGCTGCTGGAGCGCAGACAATGTATCTTCCACCAGAATCACAGCTTGATTCTCGGGCGGATTTGGTTCCGAGCGGTTCCACAGAACGGCAGACACACCAGCTTCAAAAGCCTGCGGCACAAAAGTGTGGCCGTTAAAATGTTCCCCTTTCAGCGGGATGAAAAGCTGATTGCTTTCCAGCTTTCTTGTATCTGTAGCAACTCCATGAATGACTGTATTTTCATATTGCGGGTTTGTCAGTGTGCCTTTGACCATTTCGGCAATTTTTTTTACGGTTCGCTTAATCAAGTAAGGTCCCTCTCTTTCTTTTGGTGATATACGGGAAAAGACACTGCCCTTTTACCGGCAGTGTCCGTCTTCATTTAGAATGTATGTTTAATCAATTGCTTTTCAGCGTGGCGTTCTTTAGCCAGCTCTACAAGCTGTTCAATGAGGTCAGCGTATTCAACTCCGGCTTCTTTCCAGAGAAGCGGGAACATGCTGAACGGTGTAAAACCAGGCATCGTGTTTACTTCATTGATCAGCACTTCGCCGTCAGCTGTCAGGAAAAAGTCCGCTCTGACAAGTCCTGAACCGTCAATTGATTTAAACGCTCTGATCGCCATGTCACTGATTTTCGCGTATTCCTCATCTGTTACAGTCGCAGGAATAATCAGGTCAGTGTCTCCATCCTCGTATTTCGCTTTGTAATCGTAGAAATCTGTCTTAGGTGCGATTTCTCCAACTGCAGAGCATTTAGGATCATCATTTCCGAGAACGCCGATTTCAATTTCGCGGCCGTTGATGCCTTCTTCGACTACGACTTTCCGGTCATATTGGAACGCCAGCTCAAACGCTTTTTGCAGTTCTTCACGGTTTCGGCATTTGCTGATTCCGACGCTTGAGCCAAGGTTGGCCGGCTTCACGAAGCAAGGGTAGCCCAATTCTTGTTCTACTTGCTCGCAGCTTTCTTCTGGAGAACGAGTCCAGTCTTTTTTAAGGAAGGCTGTGTATTTCGCCTGTGCAAGGCCGGCTTGCGCAAACAAATGCTTCATGACAACTTTATCCATACCAGCTGAGGAAGCGAGCACACCGTTGCCGACATAAGGAATATTTAAAAGTTCAAGCATTCCCTGAATCGTTCCATCCTCTCCGTTCGGGCCGTGCAGGAGCGGGAAGACGACATCAATTGCTTCATTTTGTTGTGACACTTCCTGCGGAAACATCTCCTGGTTGAGAGCAGATGGAGAAAAAGCAGTTCCGCCCTGCTCAAGCTGAAGCATTTTTACGTTGGAAACAGGCTCTGTTAAACGTGCGCCTCTTATCCATTCGCCTTTTTCAGTTATATAAATTGGATGTATATCAAACTTCTCAGTATTTAGCGCTTTTGTTACAGCCAGAGCTGTCTGAAGCGAAACATTATGTTCGGCTGACTTACCGCCGTACACTAATCCTAGACTTGTTTTCAATGGATACTCCCCCCACTACAATTCATCTTTACTATCTTATCACTTTCACAAGAAAATGATCTAATTATTTTTGGGCATGCTGAAGCTGAATGCATTTGTATGTAATTCCTTTTTATTTTATATTAAAATGGCATTGAAAAGGAGATGTGACATATGAAAAAAATCACAACAAAAGAACAATTTAATGAATTGATTCAATCTGATAAAGAAATCATTGTAAAGTTTTATGCTGATTGGTGCCCTGACTGCACACGCATGAATATGTTCATCGGCGATATTTTGGAAACGTACAATCAAAACGATTGGTACGAGCTGAATAAGGACGAGCTTCCTGAACTGGCTGAAACATATCAGGTAATGGGTATTCCAAGCCTGCTCATTTTCAAAAATGGAGAAAAAACAGGCCATCTTCACAGCGCCAATGCCAAAACGCCTGAAGAAGTGACTGAATTCTTATCAGAACATATAAGCTAATTCGATAAGCAGCCCTATTTTATGTCGTCGGGCTCTACGTGAACATGAACATGAGTGACATCGTGTTCATGTTTTATTTTGTTTTCTACCTCATCTGCGACCCCATGGCCTTCCTCTACTGTCAGCTTCGGATCCACTGTAATGACCATCTCTATATGTACTGTGCTGCCCAAGTATCGCGCTTTCACGTCCTTAAGACGATGCACATTTTCTATCCGGCCGACAGTCTGTTTATAAGGTTCAAGATCTTTCAAATGGAACCCGTCCGTTAATGAATGCGAAGCGTCTTTGAAGATATCCCAGGCTGTCTTGCAAATGATGATTCCAATAATAAAAGCCGTAACCGGATCTATCCAGGCCAGCTGCAGCTGGGAAGAAAAAACACCGATAAACGCTCCGGCACTGACAAATGCGTCTGACCTGCTGTCCTTCGCCGCCGCCATAAGTGCAGAGCTTTTAATGGATGCTGCGAGTCTTTTGTTATATAAATAGATGCCGTACATAAACACTGCACTGCCTAAAGCCGTCCACGCCGCGATAAGGCTTGGCGTTTCTGATGTGCCGCCCGCAATCGCTTTTCCTCCGCCGATTAACACTTCAATTCCAACAGCCATCATAATAAAAGACGCAATAAGGGACGAAATTGTTTCAGCCCGATAATGGCCATATGGATGGTCACTGTCAGCCGGCCTTTGGGAAATACGCAGTCCGATCAGCACCGCTATTGACGCTACAATATCTGTCCCATTGTTTAACCCGTCTGCTCTCAGCGCTTCAGAATGATACAGTATTCCGATTGTCAGCTTTACTGCAGCAAGAATGATATATGCCAAAATATTGAGGAGTGCTCCTTTTTCTCCCTTTTTAAGATTATCTGTCCTCCCCATTGAATACCAGCCTCCATTCTATTACATAGTATGGTTAAAAACATGAAAAATAGCAGCAGCGATTCTCAACGGGGAGGGAAATTTCGACAGCAAATTATTGCCCGGGAAACTTTTTGTCGATATGTTGAAGGTTTGCTTACTTACGAAAGAATAGGACTGTTTTCACCTTTACAGGCTGTGGCGGACATTGTATACTGAGGTTAATTGATAATGATTATCAATATCGTTTGATTGGAGGTTGGTGACACAATGACACCTCAGTCTGCAGAAATCAGAAAAAAGCATCTCATTCATCTGTTAATACAGAATGGTATATACAAAAAGTCAAAGCGTCATTTGTATGAATTGTCGCTGATGGAGCTGGAAAGTGAATACAAAACATTGTCAGGAGGCGCCAGGGCATGCCAAAGCGTAAAATAAAAACCTACCAACAGCTGATCCAGGAAAACAAAGAGGCGATCATGGGCAATCCAAAGCTGATGAACGTCATTTACGACAGAATTGACCGCAAGCATCAGAAGAATCTCCAGGAACAAAACAATACATAAAAAAGAGCCGGCAAAGGCTCTTTTTTATGTATTGAAAGCTTCTGCGGCCAGCTTTTGAATGACCGCGTCGTCCATCGGCGGGTTATGGAGACCGGCGCGCACATCCCGGTAATAGCGCTGAAGCGGATTGGTGCGTTCGAGGCTTTTGGCCCCTGCAATTCTCATCGCTTTGTCTACAACAGAAAGCGCGGCGTTTGTGACGATATGTTTTGCCGCACCGAGCTCACTCTTCAAGTAAGGGCGGCGCTCCGGATCGTCATACAATTCAGCCGCATGAAAAAGAAAGTGTCTGGCATTCAGCAATTCAAGCTCCATTTCGCCTGTTCTTTGCTGAACGGCCGGAACATCCTTGATCGGTCCCTTCAAACTATTTGGAGAATACTCGGAGGCAAAGCGCACCGCATAGTCTCTAGCAGCTTGAGCCACGCCAAGATAAACCGCCGGAATATGGAGCAGCCAGCCATTTGGCTTTGCTCCCCGCGGCCCTTGAAGCAGCTCCACCAGTTTATCGTCCTCCAGCGTTACCTCGTTTAATACAAGATCATGGCTGCCGGTAGCCCGCATCGCCATCATATCCCATGTTTCTTCAATTGATACACCAGGATCATTTTTATGAACCAACACGACACCTGTTGTTTGTTTTTCTTCAATCCATGCCGTCACTAAAAAATAATCAAGCGCTTGCGACATTGTCGTAAACGTTTTTCTTCCATTCACCACCCATTTGCCGTCCTTTTTGACGGCGGCAGTCCCGGGGCGTCCTCCCCTGGTCGGGCTCCCGGTTTTCGCTTCTGTCGCTGCTCTATTGATCACGGCGCCGTTTTGGACTTCCTTTGCGATAAACGCAAACACATCTTCATCCCAGCTGTTTCCTTCTCCGAGCTCTCCCATCATGCTTAAATGCCAGCCGATGCTCAGAGCTGCAGGAGCATCTCCCCGTGCAAGCCGCTCTTGAAAAAGCAGCATGTCGTAAACAGACATTCCTGCTCCTCCATGGGATTTTGGCACGGTTATCGCCGTATATCCCGAATCAAGCAGTTTTTGTATTTTTTCGGCAGGAAATCGTCCCTGTTCATCATCCTTAGCGGCTGTTTGCTGAAATTCATCCGCTAGCTGTCCTATTTTCTCTATCCATTGCCGCTGTTTTTCGTTCCGTACAAATAATGACATCCGGCAGCCCCCCATTTTTTCAATTCCGATAAATTTAATATGTATTATAGATTTCCAGCCATGATTCCGCAACTGTTAACAATTTGTCCACGATAGAAAAACACGCCGTTCCCGAGGGAACAGCGTGTTTAAACCGGATTTGCATCCCGGTCTTGTTTCATACCGAGATAAATGAGCATATAAGTCAGGTAACCCATTGTCATGACCAATCCGCCGAAGAAAAAGCTTGAGAAAATCGGCTCTTCAAAGGCAGTAACTGCCGCAAGCACAATCCAGCTTGCATACAGATATATGATAAAATAACGGATACCCGTCTTCATTTTATATATCATGTACAGCCCCACGAGAGAAAACAACCCCAGCGCGAGCCTGAAATATACAAGATGTTCAAACTGAAACATGAATGACACAAATGAGAATCCAAGCAGCAATACAATCGGTAAAGCGGTAATAAAGTTCCTCAATTCGAGACACCTCCGTCAGTACCTTTATTATAAACCAAAACATCGAATGATATTGATTTACGTGAGCTTTTTCACAAAAATGTCATTCCTTGCCTTTAGATTCGAACATCCCGTTTGCAGAAACTCCACCAGGCAACGGCAATGAAGAAAACAGCATGAATCACAATAATCCCTACAGAGAACAATGGCGTCATGCCTGAAAACAGAGCCGTTTGTCCGCTTTTGTATTGAGTGAAGTCCGTGTTTGCAAAAAGCAAAAAGCTTCCCCATTTGTTTTCAAACAGCTTCATGATTTGCACAAGTGAACTTGCTCCATATAAAACAACAAAAGAAACAACAACTGAAATGGCACTGTTGCGGAACAGTGATGAACAAAGCAAACCGAATAATCCCATCAGCACCGCTTCAAGCCAGTTTGTGCCGATTAGCTCCAATGTGTTGATGAACAATGTTTTTGATTCAGATGTCACGGACGTGCCAAAAAAGACAAGACCGAATAATAAAGCCAGAATGTAGTATGCCAGATAAAGATAGAAGCTGACCATTACAACTGTCATTAGTTTCGACCAAAAGACCTTTTGCCGCTTGACCGGGCGAATAAGCAGAAATTTGATTGTCTTTTTATCAAATTCATTAGAAATAATCGTCGCTGCAATGACAATGGTTAACGCCTGCAGCAAGATATTCAGGCTCGGTGTATAGGAAAAGTAGCCGATGAAGTTTTCGTCAGTTCCGGCACTGATAACGATCCGTTTAATGATCAGCGCCATGAAAAATTGAAATACGGCCATCAATATAAGCGAAACAAATGTGACTTTCCGATTAAAGAGTTTCATATGTTCATTCCATATTAATTTAGACAAGCTCTTCTCCCTCCTCTTGATGAGCGGTTGTCGCTTTTATAAATTCGTCTTCCAGTGACTGCGTATAATGCATAATTGAAAATACGTTCAGTCCTTGTCCGACTAGTGAGCGGTTCAGCTCTGGTATATTTTCTTTCGCTATATCCACCACGATGGAGCCGTCTTTACGTTCAGCTGTGTATCCATTGCCCGTCAGCCAATCGAGCGCTTTTTGCGCCGGCTGCACTTCAATAACGGCTTTTTCCGTTTTCTGACCGGCTCCATTCAGGCTCACTTCTGCTTTGATCTCGCCTTTTTGTATGATGATCACACGGTCACACAGGTCTTCAACTTCACGCAATAAATGAGTGGCGAATAAAACCGCTGTTCCTTCCTCTTCGGCGAGCTCCTTAATATGGTCGCGAAAATCCTTCATACCGGCAGGATCAAGACCGTTTGTCGGCTCATCTAAAATGAGAAGCTTCGGCCGGTGAAGAATTGCCTGAGCAATGCCGAGACGCTGGCGCATGCCGAGGGAGTAGGTTTTCACCTTATCATCAATTGCTGACGTCAGCCCGACTCGTTCCACCACTTCGTCCAGTCTTTCATCAGTTATCTTTTTGTGCATATTTGCAAAGTGTTTAAGGTTTTCCCAGCCTGACAGGTACGGGTAAAACTCAGGGTTTTCCACAATCGCGCCGACAGCTTCCATCGCTTGTTCGAACTCAGTATCATGCTTGAATCCGTTGATGGCCACACTTCCGCTGTTTTGTTTTAACAGCCCGACGATGATGCGGATGAGTGTCGTTTTTCCGGAACCGTTCGGACCGAGAAGACCGATAATCTCTCCCTGCCTGACGTCCATGCTGATCTGTTTTAAAATCTGTTTAGACCCTATTTTTTTATCAAGGCCTTCAATATGTAAAATCGGCTCAGCCATAAAGCCTTCCTCCTTTTTTCGACAAAAATAAACAGTGCCTAAAAATAGGCACTGTTTGTATTATAGCATTTGTTGCTTCCAAATGTTTGGTTAAACCGATAGAGTCGGTGCTTGCTCCGGCTGTTTGTTCTTTTCTGTTTCTGTAATGATGACGGCACAGGCCGCGTCTCCTGTTGTGTTGACCACTGTGCGAAGCATATCGAGCAAGCGGTCTATTCCGAGGATCAATCCGATACCCTCAACAGGCAAGCCGACTGATTGAAGCACCATAGCGAGCATAATCAAACCCACTCCCGGAACACCCGCAGTTCCCACACTTGCTAATACAGCCGTCAATATCACCATCAGCAATTGCGTAAATGTAAGATCATGTCCGAATACCTGTGCAATGAAGATGGTGGCCACCCCTTGCATAATGGCTGTCCCGTCCATGTTAATCGTCGCCCCGAGCGGCTGAACGAAGCTGCTGATCGGCTCAGGCACTTTTAGTTTTTTCTGGGCTACATCCATTGATACCGGAAGTGTTGCATTGCTGCTTGAGGTACTGAACGCAACGACCATAACTTCTGAGAAATCTTTAAAGAATGTAATCGGATTTCTTTTTGCTAAAAGAGCCACTGTTGAACCGTATGTGACGATTGCATGTATGACAAGAGACAGTGTAACAACAATCATGTACAGCCCCATCGCTTTTATTGCACTGAATCCCTGGCTGCCGATAGCTGTCGCAATGAGACCAAACGTGCCGTATGGCGCAAACTTCATGACCAGGTTGACCAGATACATCATCAGTTCATTGCCCTGCTCCACGACTTTCAAAAGCATATCCGCTTTTTTGCCTAGCATCGTAATCCCGAGTCCGACAAAAATGGAAAACACGATAATCTGGAGCATATTCCCTTCGGTCATCGCTTGAACGGGATTGGCCGGAATCATGTTCAGAAGTGTGTCAGCAACACTCGGCGCTTCTTCTGCCTCGAATTTAGCGGATGAGACATCATAAGTGCCGAACTCACCCGGCTTAATGACAAGCGCCAGTATAAGCCCGATCGTAATCGCCACCGCTGTCGTGATGAGAAAATAAGAAATGGCCTTCACACCGATTCTGCCAAGCTTTTTAGGATCGCCAAGCCCGGCAACTCCTAATGTAAGAGAGAAAAAAACAATCGGTACGACAAGCATTTTAATGAGATTTAAAAAGATGGTGCCAAGAGGACCGAATACAAACTTATTCAAATTTTCAAATAATTCAGGTGATGTTACATTAAGAATAATCCCCGTGACGGCACCCAGAACCAATGCAATGATGATCTTTCTTGCCAGTTTCATCCGCATTCCTCCTTTTTTGAAAAAAAGCCCGCGAGAGACTCCCGCGGGCTTTGGCTGTATCATAAAACCACAGGATTCTCTCTTCACGCTGATGAGGTTAGCTGCCGGGTTCGGACGAAGAGATGTCCGTTTTTCAGATGAAAAATGAACCCCAAACGATTGGGTCCCCCACTCCTTTTAAAAAGGATTAAGCGTGTGGCTTACTTTTGTATGATGTAGTTTTATTTATACAGAAAATATCCAATTTTGTAAACTATTTTTTGTTACTTTTCTCTCGAGGTCTTTTAGGCCTATTTTCCTTGTTGGTTACATCAAGAATATCAAGGAGAAATACAAAGATCGGAATCCCGATAATTAAGCCCCAAATGCCGAGAAAGTGTTCAGAAAAAATCAGGACTGTAAATGTGAAAAAGATCGGCAGCTCTGTTTTCGCTGACATCAGCTTCGGATTGAGGAAATATGTCTCAATCGCATGAATGGCGAAAATGACAAGCACAATGTAAAGCACATACATTCCGCCGCCTGTGCTGTATGCAATAATGCTAAGCGGGATCAGGGAGATGACAACGCCTGCTACTGGGATCAATCCGAGAAAGAAAACCATGATGGACAGCCCCAACAGCTGAGGGAAGTGCATAATCCAGAGCGCAATAAAAGTCAGTATGCAGTTCACGAGCGCAATGATAAATTGTGCCTCAAGCACCTTGCCGAACGTTCTCGCGAATTTACCTCCGAAAAAAGCAATCTCATTATAAAAAACAGCAAGCTTGCTCGTTTTAAACTGCTCCATAAATTCAGACAGCCGTTTTTTCTCAAATAAGAAGAACATGCTGAGAATGAGCGCCATCACGATCTGCAAGCCGAATGTGCTGATATCGGCCAGATACGTATAAAGTACATTGAAACCCTCTTTGACATACGAACTGATATTAATATCTCCGAAAACACTTGTGATCTCATCAAAGAAAGGAATGCTGCTTGGATGATACGCAATATGTTTAATCTGCTTGATCAGCTGCTGAATCTGTGCGGCAACGACCGGATAAAACACAAACCCTCCGACTGTAAGCAGCACGGCCAGCAAAATGTAGAGAAACGTAATGACAACCCGCTGGCTCACGCGGAAGAACCGGCTTAAAAACTGCCGGACGACAAGCTCCAAACGATCCATAAGAAATGTGAAAATGAAGGTCAGCAATATTAAGTTGATCATGCTCTTAAATAGATATAACACACCAGTTAACACGACAAAGATGGAAAAACGCCTTACTCCCGGGTGCTGAAAAAATTTTACTAAAGCGGCCATTTATACACTCCTGTTAGGACAAACGTCCTTCATTCAATATAGTATCCATTTGTAAATTATATAACAAAAAAATGCTGAGGTCTCTGTCCTCACCTTAATTATTCTTAAACAATTAAAAAAACGGCCCCATAATGGGCCGTTTTTTTTTCAGACTGCTGTTTTCATTTTTTTCATGCCTTCCACAGCCTCCACGCTTTTTGCTTCATCGAATTCTTTTTCGCTTTTTGCAACGATGATTGTGGCGATTCCGTTTCCGATCAGGTTCACAATCGCTCTTCCTTCACTCATGAAACGGTCGACACCAAGCAGAAGCGCAAGACCCTCAAGCGGAATGACCTGAAGTGCTGACAGCGTTGACGCAAGAACGATAAATCCGCTTCCTGTCACACCGGCTGCCCCCTTCGAAGTCAGCATCAGAACGAGGATAATCGTAATTTGCTGGCCGATGCTGAGATCCACTCCAAACACTTGAGCCAGAAAGACAGTCGCCATTGATAAATAAATGGATGTTCCGTCAAGGTTAAACGAATACCCGGTCGGAATAACGAGCCCGACGACTGATTTTGAACAGCCGTAGCGTTCCATTTTATCCATCATTCTCGGAAGAACCGATTCTGAAGAGCTTGTGCCGAGCACGATGAGAAGCTCATCTTTGATGAAGCGCAGGTAATTCCACAGGCTGAATCCGTATAGCTTGCAGATGATATTTAAAACAACAAACACGAACAGGAACATTGTGATATACACGGACAGCATTAAGCTGGCAAGCGGCTTGATGGAATCGAGTCCGAAGTGCCCGATCGTATACGCCATCGCTCCGAATGCACCGATTGGAGCGGCACGCATAACATAGCCGATAATTTTGAAAAAGACATGTGAAACTTTATCAAAGAAATCAATGACGCTTTTCCCTTTTTCACCTAATGCCGCTAGACCGACTCCGAAAAGAATGGAAAAGAATAAGACCTGCAAAATATCCCCTTTTGCGAAGGCATCAACCATGTTGGACGGTACGATGTGTGTGACAAATTCAACCCAGTCGATCCCCTGACCGCCATTTTGGGTGTATTGTGAGACATCTCCCTTTTCAAGCTTGCTGTAATCGAGGCCCGCACCCGGCTTCATAATATTGACGACAAATAAACCGATAATGAGTGCAAGGGTCGTAACAACCTCGAAATAGATAAATGCTTTTCCCCCTACTTTTCCAACCTTCTTCATATCGCCCATTTTTGCAATCCCGAGAACGATTGTGAAGAAAATGATTGGAGCGATCACCATTTTCACAGCGTTGATAAAGGTATCGCCAAGCGGTTTCATTTCTTTCCCGACATCCGGCCAAACCAATCCGACAATGACCCCGATGATGACCGCGGTTATGACTTGAACTGTTAAATTTTTAAACAGTTTCATATTCTCCCTCCCCTGTCCTAGTCGCCTTTGTGTCTTTCTTACTAGAATGATAGCGTTTTCATTAGAGACGGGGAAGTTTATGTTCATAACGGACATTTTGGTCTTTTTGGTCTCGGGTTTACACTTTAAATATGTAGCGGTTGACGGGGCGTCCGACTCCTCCGTACTGAACATCAAGCTGAATCGTTCCGTTCTTTTCGAGATAATCAAGATAGCGTCTCGCTGTCACTCTGGCGATGCCGAGAGCCTTGGCAACCTCTTCAGCAGAAAGAGGCGACGTTTGCTGCTTCAAAAAAGCAATGAGCTCATTCATCGTAAAATGATTCAACCCCTTCGGCAGATCCTGTACGGCCTGCTGCGGGATATTGAGGATGGCATCAAGCTGATCCTGGGACAGCGTGTCGTTTTCCTCTATTTTTTGTTTATACCGCTTATATTTTTCAAGCGCCTGTCTCATCCGTTCGAGCTTAAACGGTTTTAAGATATAGTCAACTGCTCCATTTTGCAGCATAAGAGCAATTGTTTCCTTGTCTTTTGCAGCGGATACGACGATGACATCTACCTCAAGCTTTTGCTTTCTGATCTCCTGCAAGGTTTTGATCCCGTCTTTTTTTGGCATGTATACATCCAGAACCACGAGTTCGGGCTGCTGTTCTTTGATCAGCTTGATGCCTTCGTCCCCGTTTCCCGCTTGCGCACAGACGGTAAAGCCTTTAACGGTTGTTATGAAATCCTTATTGACTTCCTGAACCATCGGATCGTCTTCAATGAGCAGAACCTTGATTTCCTTACGAGCCATGCTGCGCTTCCTCCCCCTTCATCGGAAAAACGATTGAAAAAGACGTTCCCTGTCCCGGGTGTGAATCGACCTCTATCGCACCCGATCCTTTGTCTGTTATTTGCTTGACTAAATAGAGGCCATAGCCTGTGCCGCCTGTTTTATTCACTGTAAATCCTTTTTCATAAAGGTACGGCATATGTGTGTGTTGAATCCCGCATCCGTTGTCTTCTATTAAAATCGCAAGGATATCCTCCGTTTGTTCAATGCTGATGTCAATTCGTTTGTCATCAGACTGAACGGTTTCAAACGAGCCGAAGGCATTTTCAATCAGGTTGCCGAGAAGCACGACGATATCATGCTGGTCAACATGCTCGGGAAATTGCTGCAGGCTGCTGTTTTCATCAATATGCACAGCAATGCCGAGCTCTTTTCCCCTTCTGATTTTACTTAACAAAAGCCCCGCCGCGGCGTCATTTTGAATGGAGCGATGCAGAAATTCTGTGACGTTTTCCTGCTCGGTTGAAGTCTGAAACGCCAGCTGCAGCGCTTTTTCAGATTTCCCGAGCTGGATCAGGCCTGCGATGGTATGGAGCTTGTTCATATGCTCATGATTTTGGACGCGGAGCGCTTCGACAAAGTTTTTGACACCCGTCAATTCCTCAGCCATCTTGGCCGCTTCCGTTCTGTCCTGAAAAATCGCGACGGCACCGATGACTTTTTTCTTCATGACGATCGGAATCCTGCTGCTCATGATGACCTTTCCGCTGACACGAATTTCTTCATTATAAACCGCCTTGTTCCGTTCCACGATTTCGGGCAAACGCGAATCCTTGAGTACATCCCAAATCACCTTTCCGACCAGATCGCCCTGCACCTCAAAAATCTGTTTGGCTTTTTCATTAAATATTGTGATGATATGCCGGTTGTCAATAGCGATCACGCCTTCGTTCATAGAGTGAAAGGTAGCGGTTCGCTCTTCATACATTCTGACAATTTCATGGGGCTCGAGCTGAAACATTTGTTTTTTGATATGACGGGCCAGCAGGAACGAACCCGCCAGGCCGAACCCGAGTGTCAGCACTACGATGAAGGCGATATCCCTTCTTAAATGAAACAATATATCAGCCATCCCCGGCAGTGTTTTTCCAACGAGTACTACGCCGACCTGGTTCAAATCCTGATCCTTTACCGGATAAAAGGCCCGGACAGCCGTCCCGATCTCGCCTGTTGCTTCTGAGAAATAAATGTGCTCCGCAAACGCTGCTTCTTCATCTGCACCCTTTGACTTTTTTCCGATGTTTGTGGTGACAGGATGAGTATAGCGAATGTGATCCATATCCATGACGACAATGTAGTCTGCTTCATTGATCATACGGATCTCTTCAACCGCATGACGGACGGCTTCTGTTTGTTCTTTTCGCGATAACGCCTCTTTCACTTCGGTCATCTCCGACACCGTCCGAGCCGTATTCATCAGCCTTTTTTTCAGCTCCCTTTCCTCAGTATGCTGAATATTGCCTATGAGCACAATGCCGCCGATCAAAAAGGAGAAAATGACGAGTATGTAGGAAAGGATCGTGATTTTCCAGCGGATTGAGAGCTTTTTTTTGTTCATCAGCTTCTCCTTTCAGGTCTTTACGAATCACATCTGCCCCATTATTCTTAACATAAGGGAGGGGGCTTTTCATGAAGAGTTTGCTTGCATGTCTCGGTCTGATGATCGCCGGAATTGCAACCGCTTTATTTATCGGATTCCATGACCGGTCCAGCGGCGAAGAGATTGTATATGATGACGACCAGGAAGGCTTACAGGATCAAATCGTATTCAAATTCAGCCACGTTGTTGCTGAAAACACGCCAAAAGGGCTGGCCGCCAACAAATTCGCCGAGCTCGTAAACGAGAAATCAGGCGGGAAAATGAAAATTGAAGTGTTCCCGAATGGAAGCCTGTATTCGGACATTGAAGAAATCGAAGCATTGCAAAATGGCGACGTGCAATTTATCGCCCCCTCCACATCGAAGCTCGGTATGCTCTCTCCTGAATGGGGAGTTCTTGATCTTCCGTATGCGTTTACAGACTATGATGCCGTTAAAAAAGGGCTGCACGGAAAAATTGGAACACAGCTGTTTGATTCCTTAAAGAAAAACCAATTAAAGGGCCTGGCGTACTGGACAAACGGCTTTAAGCAAATCACCACGAATCAAGGCCCGGTCAAAACACCCGATGATTTAAAAGGACAAGATCTGCGCATTATGCAAAGTAATGTGATAGAGGACCAGTTCAAGCTGCTTGGTGCAGCACCCCACCAGGAATCTTTCAATTCTACTTTTCAGCTGTTAGAAAACAATATAGTAGATGGCGAGGAAAATACAATCTCAAACATCTATTCTAAAAAATTTTATAATGTTCAAGACTATTTGACAATAAGCAGCCACGGTTATCTCGGCTATGCTGTCATGACTGATGAGCATTTCTGGAACGCGCAAACACCGGAAACAAGGCGTATTTTGACTGAAGCGATGAAGGAAACAACGGAGTGGAATGAAACGTATGCCGAAAAAATGAACAAGGAGCAGCTGGAAGAAATCAAAAAACATTCTTCTATTAAAATCTACGAGCTGTCAGATAAAGAGAAAAAAGATTGGATGAAGCGCCTTGATCCTGTTTACCGGCAGTACGAGCCCATCTTCGGCCGGAAGCTGATTCAGGAGCTTTTGGAGCTGCGAAAGGATTCGTAATCCCCATCTCGATACGCTGCTTCTCGTTTATCTTTCAAACGATCGGAAATATAAAAAGAGATAAACGAAAAAGGAGATGGGAGCATGTTTAAGCATACGAAAAAGCTGCAGCATCCTGCTAAGCCAGATCGTCCAGATCCATTATTCGCTAAAAAAATGCAAGAAATTTTAGGCGGGCAATTCGGAGAAATTTCAGTTGCCATGCAGTACTTATTTCAAGGCTGGAATACAAGAGGAAATGAAAAATACAAGGATTTGCTGATGGATACGGCAACTGAAGAAATCGGGCACGTTGAAATGATCGCTACCATGATCGCCAGACTTCTTGAGGATGCCCCGCTTGATGAACAGGAAAAAGCGGCTGATGATCCAGTCATTGGTTCCATCATGGGAGGCATGAACCCTCACCATGCCATTGTATCAGGACTAGGCGCCATGCCGGAAAGCAGTACAGGCGTACCATGGAGCGGAGGCTACATCGTAGCGAGCGGAAACCTGCTGGCAGACTTCCGCGCCAATCTGAATGCGGAATCACAAGGCCGTCTACAGGTTGCACGCCTGTTTGAAATGACGGATGACAAAGGCGTCAAGGACATGCTCAGCTTCCTGCTGGCGCGTGACACAATGCACCAAAACCAATGGCTGGCCGCTATTAAAGAATTAGAAGCACAGGAAGGTCCGGTTGTTCCGGGTACATTCCCGAAAGCGCTCGAGAAACAGGAATTCTCTCATCAGCTTATCAATTTCTCTGAAGGTGAAGAAAGCGCCGAGCAAAACTGGCTGAAGGAGAAAGCCCCGGACGGAGAAGCGTTTGAATATGTGAACGAAGCAAAAGCTTTTGGAGAAAAGCCGGAATTGAAGCCAGCTCCTCCTTTTGTTCATAATACGCTTCCTGGGCGTGAGTAAGAGGCTATCATAAAAAGGATAGATCACTCCAGCGGTGATCTATCTTTTTTTGTGCGTTTTCTGCCGCTCAAGCATCTCCAGACGATTGCCAAATGGATCTGAAATATAGAATCTGTCCGCTCCCGGAAGTTTATTGTCCTCAACTATTCCAATTCCATTGCATTTCAAATGTTCTTTTAAACCTTCTATATTCATAACCTCAAAGGCAGGGTGTGCTTTTTTAGCGGGGACAAAAGGTTCTTCTATCCCGATATGCAATTGTCTATTCCCAAAAGTGAACCAGACTCCGCCCCGAGCTTTTAAAACATCAGGTTTTTCAATTTCCCGAAAGCCTAATATGCCGCCGTAAAATTGTCTTGCAATAGTTTCACAGCCTTTAGGAGCCGCAAGCTGAATATGATCAATTTCATTAAAATGAAAAGTCATCTGAATCAATCCCCCTGATTTCACAATTGAATGCCATTTTCTTCATTCTAATTCAATCAAAATAACAGGAGAATATCTTTATTGTTATTATGAGTGATAAAATCAGCTAATCATCTTTTTTAGGACGACTTCTCTTCACTAAGCTTTTGCCACAGTCCATCCAGGCTCGTATTCAATGTCCCTGCTGTCAAATAAACAAGCGGCCTCCTCTGCATCCACCTGAGACAGCGTCACTTCGATAGAGAGAATCGTGCCCTTTTGCTCGATTTCTTTATAGATGATGTCGTGTTCGTTCTCCATAAAAGCATCATAAGCTTCTCTGTTCTCCCAAACGCTGGTGATTTCTGCGGTGAACAGCCCATCCGCTGTTATCCGCCATCCGCCGGTCTGTTTGATGAAGCCATTTACATGTGATAATGCTCCCCACTGTGACTGCGCGTTTGAAAATGCTTCAGCGTTTGCCGCGTCCACCCCAGATACAATCTTTTTGATCAGCATTTTGATTCCTCTGTTATGACCGTTTCCGCATGAATGTGCTCGACGCAGAGATTCACGGTCCTGACGTAAGAGCGCGTGCGGTGAACCGTTCCTTTTGGGATCAGCAGGCTGTCATTTGCTTTGAGTACCGCGGTTTCTTTGTTCTTAAAATCAATAAGCAGCTCACCTTCAAGAACAATGAATAATTCATCTGAGTCAGGGTGATGGTGCCAGTCGTATTCTCCTGTAAACACAGCGAGCCGTACACAATGGTCATTGACCTCTGAAATGGAGAAATTAGCGTGCTTTTCTTTGACTTCATTAGCGATGGCGAGCAGGTTTTGCATCTTAGGCATAAGTGAAAACTCCTTTTTCACCTATTTTACCGCAGAAACGTCATTGGGAAGGTATATTTTTTCCATTTCATCATAAAAAGCGATCCAGCTGCTGCGCCGGATCGCTTTTTATCTACAGGTTGTCTGCCTTTTATGCTTTACTTAGTTAGTCGTTGTCGCGGGCGTTTCCGCCTTTTGAGCCAATTTCTTGATAGAATTCCTTATCATGATTTTTGCTTGTCGCTTCTCCGCCTTTACGGCCGATTTCTTGATAGAATTCTTTATCATGATTTTCGCTAGTGGCTTCTCCGCCTTTTTCACCGATTTCTTGATAGAACTCTTTGTCATGGTTCTTGCTAGTGGCTTCTCCGCCTTTTTCGCCGATTTCCTGATAGAATTCTTTGTCATGGTTTTTGCTAGTGGCTTCTCCGCCTTTTTGACCAATCTCTTGATAGAATTCTTTATCATGGTTTTTGCTAGTCGTTTCTCCGCCTTTTCTACCTGCTTCTTCTCTGCTCATTTTGTTATCTTGTGCCATTTTGAATTCCTCCTTTAATTGGTGTTGGTTGTTGTATTCCCGCTGTCATTTCTTTTAAACAAACAAAACACATTGAGTGTGTTTTGACTGAAAAAGCAGACGGAATGCGGTGCCCGTCTGCTTTTCTTCTATTCATGATTCTGTTCTGTTTCTATGAGCCGCTCGAGGATGCGCCGCTTTTTATAGAGCATCATGCCTGTTTCGGTAATGTCATTTAAGGTCGAGCGATTAGCCGCCGCGCCAAAGACCATACCCGCGACCGGCACCATTTGAAAAAGCTTTTTCCAGCCAAAGGTGTCACGGTAGCCTAAAACCACTTCCCTCCAGCCTTGGATTTGGGAAGCGACATTCTTATATGTACGGTCCTGATCATAATCTTTTAATTCTCTCAGAATGGATTTTTTACCGACAACATCTGCTGAAGTAAGCTGCAAGCATTTTACGATAAAGACCCGCTCTTTTTTCTCCTTTGGATCATAGCCATAGGCCACTGCGATATCCTGCAGTGTTTTTAATGATAAACCGAGCACAGCCGGAATGTCTGCCGCCAGTGTAAATACGCCGCCCACACCCGTGGTCGCTCCCTGAACGGTTGCAGCGTTGATTCGGTTTTTGCCCATCGCTTCAGCAACATCATCCATAACAGTCAGAGGCGCTTTTTGTACGTCCTCCAGTGATTCAAAGGTTTGCTCGGGCAGTTTCTTTTGAAACGTTTTGATAATCTGTTTTTCCGATGTCAGGTACTGTCCTCCAGTTTGAACAAAGCTGCCCACCTCATCCAAAAGCTTGCCGATCTTTTTCTGGATGAATTCCGGCGTCAGCTTGTCCAGCAGCTGAAACGGGAGACGGCTGAGTTTTTCCCAAAACCAGACTTTTTGCTGCTCCTTTTCCCATTTCTCTATTTCTTTTAATTGCTGATGTAAGTCTTCTTTTCGTTCTGTTGTCACCCAACTCGCACTTCCCTTCCGTTTTTTTCTACTATATAGTATACCTTCATTTTTCTATAAAACGTTTTTATTTTTCACCTGCGGGTACCATTTTTATAAAAGCAGAAGGAGTGATGGATATGCCTTGGTCTATGAAGGATTACCCCGCTTCACTGAAAAATCTCGAGAAGCCTGTGAAGAAAAAGGCGATTGAAATTGCGAATGCCATGATTGATGAAGGCTATGAGGACGGACGCGCCATTCCGATTGCGACGAGCAAAGCAAAGGAATGGGCGGAAAACGCCTCAAAAAAGGAAATTGACGACTTCCTCAAACATGATGATGAAACAGAACGCGATGAGGAGGCAAACGATGACGCCAGACCTGAGCTAATGAATAAAGCGGAGCATGTCATCAAACATAAAAGTGGCTGGGCCGTCAAAGCTGAGGATGCCAAACGTGTATCTGAAATCAAGGATACGAAAAAGGAAGCGATTGAACGAGCGAAGGAAATTGCGGAACATAAAGGCACAGAAGTAATTGTTCATTTGGCTGACGGCAGTGTGCAGAGAAAGATAAAAACAGGATCATAACCAAATATGCTTTTGTACGTTTCGGATCTGTCTAGAACGGTAATTGATATATAAATCATTAAGGAGAGGTGAATATGATGCTTAGCTTTTTGGTTTCATTAGTTATTGCTATCTTAATTGGACTAATCGGAAGCGCCATCGTCGGCAATCGCATGCCTGGAGGAATCTTCGGTTCGATGATTGCAGGGCTGATCGGCGCATGGATCGGGCATGGCTTACTCGGAACTTGGGGACCAAGCCTTGCAGGATTTGCCATTATTCCGGCAATTATCGGGGCAGCGATCTTCGTATTCTTACTGAGCCTCGTATTCCGCGGACTGCGCAAGGAAGCCTAGATATTAGATGATTCAGGAGACATCGTTTCATACAGAAACGATGTCTTTTTATGTATGGACCTTATCAGATGCCCTACATATCATGTTACATAACAGGGAAAAATTTGAGTGTCATTTTTGAACATCATTGGTTGACAAGAAATCGTGATGGTCATATGATGTAGATAAAATAATTTGGTTTAAGGAAACTCTTTGTTGTATGGCAAAAACAATTAGAATTCAGGTGAGTACATGATGAATAAGGACATCACAGCACAATCTCCCCGTTCCAAAGCAGTCCAAGATGCGCTTGACGGGAAAAGCAGAGGATTCAGAGGACTGCTGCCTTTTTTAGGCCCGGCGTTTATTGCAGCCATTGCCTATATCGATCCCGGTAACTTCGCAACAAATATATCAGCAGGTTCTAAATATGGATATATGCTGCTATGGGTGATTTTATTTTCTAATATCATGGCGCTCTTGATCCAATCACTCTCCGCCAAACTCGGTATCGCGACAGGCAAAAACCTGCCTGAGGTCGCTCGTGAGGAATTTCCTAAGCCTGTCTCTATCGGCTTATGGATTCAAGGCGAGCTCGTCATTATCGCGACTGATCTGGCGGAATTTATCGGAGCGGCATTGGGACTGTATTTGCTGTTCGGCATCCCGATGCTCGAAGCGTCTATTATTGCGGCGATCGGCTCTTTCGCGATTTTGGAGCTTCAGCGCCGCGGTTATCGCTCACTTGAAGCCGGTATTGCCGGCATGCTGTTTGTAGTGGTCATCGCCTTTGCACTGCAGACCTTTTTTGCAAAGCCGGATGCCGTCTCAGTGATGAAAGGACTTTTCGTTCCGACATTTCATGGCACCGACAGCGTGCTTCTTGCAGCAGGTATTCTCGGCGCAACCGTTATGCCGCACGCCATTTATTTACACTCTGCCCTCACACAGCGGCGGGTGGTCGGCAAAACAGATGCTGAACGGAAGAAAATCTTCAGATTCGAATTTATTGATATTTTAATAGCGATGCTGATTGCAGGGGCTATTAATGCGAGTATGCTGATTGTGGCTGCCGCATTATTCTTCAAAAACGGGCTGTTTGTCGAGGACCTTGATGTCGCGTTTCAGCAGTTCGGTCATCTTGTCAGTCCTGTTTCAGCCGCGTTATTCGGAATCGGCCTGCTGGTTGCGGGCCTGTCCAGCTCGTCTGTCGGAACACTTTCAGGCGATGTGATTATGCAGGGATTTATCAACTACCGCATCCCGCTGTATGTACGGCGGTTCATCACAATCATTCCGCCGATCTTGATCATCGCATCAGGCGTCAATCCGACGTCGGCTCTTGTGCTGAGCCAGGTGGTTCTTTCCTTCGGCATTGCCTTTGCCTTAATCCCGCTTATTATGTTCACAAGCAATAAGCGGATTATGGGTTCGCTGATCAATGCCAAATGGGTAACAGTGGTTTCTTGGCTGATCGCTGTGCTGATTGTTGCTTTGAATGTGTTTTTGATCGTCGATACGTTCCGTTAGAAAAAAACCGGCTGAAAGAGCCGGTTTTTTATTTTGGCTTAAAAGCTCATTGATATCATTTTTTACAGAAATTTGTTATGATAGAAGAAAAAATCGGAGTTTTGATAATGTCAGTATTTATTCTGTTTTATTTATGGATTGTCCCTATTGTTATCGGAATTTTATGTTCTGTTATCGCTTATAAATCAACAGGTAAAAAAATGCGAATCGCGCCCGGCATCGCCATGGTGGTGCTCAGTATCATTTCCTTGATTACCGCTTTTACGGCCGGAGGCGCTAATTTTCACGTGTTTATCGGCGGAATGTTTTTATTCGGCACTTTATTAGTTGGTTCTGCTTTTCCTTTCTTTTTCGGACTTTCGAAAAAAGGGAAATAAGCTTATAAAGACATTCATTTTGTAAGATTTGATAAGAATAAACAGATGAAACAGACAAGGACAAATGCATCTGCTTTGAAAGAAGATGCATTTGTCCTTGTGTCTGTTTTGAGCACGGCGAAAATCATGACAGGCTGCATAGATCATTCCTGCTGATCCCAATAAATATACGAGTCATTTTAAAGGTTCAAACAACCGATTTTATGACTCACCCTCCGTAAAATCAAAAAACAGGAGCCTTCACGGGCCCCTGTTTTTTTAGAATAACCGTTTTAAGCTTTGTTTCAAAGACGGCATTTCAATTTTTTGGTTTTCGAAGAAGTTTTTCAGCATATATTTGCTGAAGCCTTTTGCCTGTCCGTAGGTGATTTTGCCGGGCAGCGGCGGTTCGTTTCCGATCATGACGTCGACAACGACCGGCTGATCGGAGTGAAGCGCCTCATGGAAAGCCGGTGCAAGTTCTTCCGCTCTCGTCACCTTGATGCCTTTTGCTCCGCAGCTTTCTGCAAATGCGGCATAGTCGACATTCTGAAGTTTTGTGACATAGTCGATGTTCCCTTTGACCTGCTGTTCATATTCAATCATGCCGAGATTTTCATTGTTTAAAATGACAACAGTAATCGGGAGCTTATATTTGACTGCGGTCGGGAGATCCTGCATGACCATGGAAAAGCCCCCGTCACCGCAGACTGCGATGGCTTGGCGCTCCGGTTCAGACAAGCTCGCCGCTATAGCTCCCGGCAGGCCGCATCCCATTGTCGCAAGCCAGCTGGAAACGATGAAATCCTGGTTGACGTTCATTTTGAAATGCCGTGCCATCCAGACGGTGACAGTGCCGACATCTACAGACAGCACCGCGTCTTCCGCTGCTGCCTCCTGAAGACGTGCGATGACCTGCTGAGGTTTAAGCGGTGTTGTCGCCTCAGTTTCATCTTTTTCGATTTCATTCCACCAATGCTGCATATGTTCAGTGCAGGCATTTAGGAATCTTCTGTCTTCCTTCCGTTCAATATACTCCGTCAATTCGCGCAGACCGAGAGCCGAGTCACAGACAAGCCCCGCTGTTACCGGATAGCGTTTGCCGATTTTCGCCGGGTCTGAATCAAGCTGGATGGCCGGTGTGTCTTCCGGCAAGTAATCACGATACGGGAACGAGGTGCCAAGCATAATTAACAAATCGCATTCTTCCATTGCCTCATAGGCCGGCTTTGTCCCAATCTGTCCAAGGTTGCCGAGAAAGTGCGGGTGCTTATCGGGAACAACGCCTTTTGCGGGGAGCGTGACGACGATCGGCGCCGCTGCTTTATCCGCAAATTCCAGCAGCTCCCGCTTCGCCTTCTTCATTCCCTGTCCCGCCAAAATGATCGGCTTTTTCGCATTGTTAATATATTGCGCGCATGTCACAAGCTGTTCTTTTTTCGGTTCAAGATTCCCTTCAATATACAACGGTGATGTATAAACGGGTTCCCGTTTGATTTTCTCCGCAAACAAATCATCTGACACACTTAATACCGCAACGCCTTTTTTGCTGTAGGCAGTGCGGATCGCCTGATTCAACAGATCCGGCAGTGACTCCGCGCTATGTACCTCCCTGTTAAACACTGCCACGTCTTCAAACATTTGCTCAAGCTTAATCTCCTGAAAGTAGTCCCGCCCGACTTCGCCTGAGGAAACCTGACCTGCAATCGCAAGCACAGGGGCGCCGTCCGCTTTTGCATCGTATAAACCGTTCAATAAGTGCACCGCACCCGGCCCTGCAATTGACAGGCAGACACCGATCTTGCCGGTGAGTTTTGCCTCAGCCGCGGCTGCCAGCGCTGCCACCTCTTCATGGCGGGTTTGGATGAATTCCAATTGATTTCTTTCGTGTCTCAGTTCCTCAATAAATTCGTTAATGCTGTCTCCGGGGATGCCGTAAACATGATCAACTCCCCAATGTTCAAGCAGTTCTGTCATTGTTTGTCCTGCTGTTTTGTGTGCCATGCCGTATCCTCCTTTTTCCTTTTTCAATACCACAGGGGGAGGCGTTTAAAACCCGGAGGCAACTATCGCTTGCTGTATTTCCTTCTGAACAGGTCTAGGGCCGCCAAAAAGCTGTTGTCCTTGACGGTAATCCGGATGCCCGCAGCGCCGTTTAGAAAATCTCTGATTTGCATTTTCCGGTTTGGCACCATCAAAAGCGGCAATCGCTCCGGCGAAAACCACTTCAGCCCGGCCGTTTCCATGCCGTTTTCTATCGCTTGTCCGCCTGTTATGTTCCCTGCAAACACATGCTGTTCGTCTTGAAACTTAGGTCTTTGATAGACACCCAATTTCCCGGAAGGCTCTATCAGATATCCCGTTTCTTCCATTACCTCCCGGACCGCCGCTGCCTCCGGGGTTTCTCCTGATTCAACCCGTCCGCCCGGCAAATCCCATAAAGGAACGTCTTTTCGTTTGACCAGCAGAATCTGCCGTTTTGTGTTTGTCACTATGACAAATGCCCCTTCCGTATACATCGCCATCTCCCCTTTATTTAAAAAAGACCAAGGAGATGTCCCTTGGTCTGAGCTGCTTACTTTTTAAAATGATACGGCAATGTGGCAACGATTATGTCCTTCTTCCAGAACAGCCGGACTCTGAGCAGGAAGGCTGACTGGTTGTGCAGAATGGTGTGCCAGCGTTTTTTTGTGATAAATTGCGGGAACAGCACCATGACAGAAAACTGTTTCTTCTTCGCTTTTGCTTCAACAGTTTCCAAAAACTTATCAAACGGATGGACCAGGCTTCTGTACGAAGAGTGAAGCGTGACGAGACGCACTCCATTATTCAGCTCTTCCCAGCGTTTTTCCACTTTCTTTTCCTGTTCTCTGTCAAACGACACGTGAACGGCAATGACCTGATCTGACAGTGATTTCGCATATTGAATGGATTTTTGCACGACGGTTGTGACGCCGGCTACAGGCACAATCACGACCGTACCTTTGATTTCTTCCGGCTGTTTGTTTACGATACGAAGCTGTTCACCGACAGCCGTATAGTGATTTTTAATCGCAAAAAACAAAAAAACGACGATCGGCATAAAGATTAAAACAGGCCATACGACATTAAACTTCGTGACAAACAGGATGGACAGAACCATAAACGATATCAATGCGCCGCAGGCGTTGATCAGCATTTTTCCAATCCAGCCTTTTGGTTTTTGTTTGATCCACTTGATGCACATCCCTGTTTGTGAAAGGGTAAATGGAATAAACACACCGACCGCGTATAGCGGGATTAAGTGCTCCGTCTGCCCTCCAAATAACAGAATCAGCACAATTGAGGCAACGCCTAAAAAGATAATCCCGTTTGAGAAGCCTAAGCGGTCGCCTCTTACTGTAAACATGCGCGGCATGTATTGGTCTCTCGCCAAGTTGAAGGCAAGCTGCGGGAAGGCTGAAAAGCCCGTATTCGCCGCAAGGACCAAAATTAACGATGTCACACCCTGAATGACATAGTAGAACACATTTCTGCCGAAGGTATCCGACGCGATTTGTGAAATGACCGTTTCATTCGGTTTCGGAGCCGTCCCGTAACCGTATGCAAGTACTGTGATACCGGCAAACAGAACCGCAAGCAAGATCCCCATCATAGCCAACGTTCTCGCCGCGTTTCGCGCAGGCGGGTTTTTGAAGGCTGGAATCGCGTTGGAGATCGCTTCAACTCCGGTGAGCGCGGAGCAGCCGGATGAAAAAGCCTTAAGCAGCAAAAACAGCGTAATGCCGGCTACCGGTGTGCCGATCGGTGTATGATGGACTGGCTGATCAATTTGTCCTGTCATAAGCTTAAAAAGACCGACGGCAATCAGGATGAAAAGCGCCGCCACAAACAGATACACCGGGTAAGCAAGAATCGATGCTGATTCTGACAGCCCCCGCAGATTTAAAATCATAATCACTAAAACAAGTAAAACAGCAATCGGTATATGGTAATCATGCAGTGCCGGGAACGCCGACGTGATGGCGTCCGTCCCTGCGGAAATACTTACTGCTACAGTTAATATATAATCGACAAGCAATGAACCGCCTGCAATCAGCCCGGGCTTTTCGCCGAGGTTTTCTTTTGATACAACATACGCCCCGCCGCCCTGCGGATAAGCGTAAATAATTTGCCTGTATGAGAGAATCAGCGCGAGCAGCAAAATGAGTACGCCGACCGCTATCGGAATGGAATACCAAAATGCAGCAGCGCTTACCGCCGCCAATATGATAAGAATTTGTTCCGTTCCGTAAGCGACAGATGATAAAGCATCTGAGGAGAGCATGGCAAGCGCCTTTAATTTCGTCAGTTTTTGTTCTCCTGCTGCTTGTGATTTTAACGGTTTCCCAATCAAAAAACGTTTGATTGAATGATACATCGATGTCTTCCCCTTTTAATTTCATTTTTCATTAAAACAATAAAACATCCGCATCTGCTCTCACATTTTGTAATAGTCCTTTCTGCTATGATGTCTCTGTATGCGATTTACATCCTGAAAATTGAACAGCAAAAAACACAGAGGCAAACGGATGCCCCTGTGCCTTAACATCGAACACAGGTTTCATTCATCTCCTCTCATGAACGCTTACGAGGTTAGCTGACGGATTCGGGCATATGAGAGTTTGCCCTACCTAAAAAGGATTCACCCCGAGCGGCAAAATGCCGCCAAAATGGGTCCCCCGCTCTGTTTACAGATTAAGCGATTTGTTTTCTAAAAGAGATCATACTCCCGTTTACGTATGTTGTAAAGAGGCTTATCGGCCGGGAGAAAAAAATAAAATGACAGGTTCCACAAATGGAAAATTTAAACCAAAAATAAAAAAACAGAGGCTGATATCAGCCTCTGCCTTATTCTCTGTCTGTCTTTCTCTTTCTTCGTCTAACGGTTACCCAAATGAAGGCTGCCGCAATTACCATCATGAGAGCCAGCACGCCGATATACAGCAGTTGTTGCCCATGATCTTGTGCTGTTTTTTCTGTTTCAGAACTGTTTGTTTCCGATTTGAGCTGCTGGTGGTTTGTAAACACCTGCTGGCTGTTTGTTTCATTGATGACGGTCGCCGTGTCATCATTGCTGTTCAAAAAGCTGATGATTTCTTTTGTGACGGCCGCGCCATTTCCTTTCAGCGGCGCAAAAACAGCCATCGTATAATTTGAATCCCATAAAGACGCTTGGGTAAATGCCACTTGTTTCGTCGTCTCGTTCAGCATTTCAAAGCCCGACACGTCAAACGAGCCGTTTTTCGCTTGAGGCACGAGCAGATCAGAAGATTTCTCTTTCAAAAGAGAGAACTGGCTGATGCCGCCGATGAAAATTAAGTTCCGGCCTTTCGCGTCCTCCGCTTTAACTTCAGATGCTTTCCTTACTGTGAAAGATTGCTGGGCTTCGCTTCCAAAAGAATCAGTAACGAGAGAAAGCTCCTTAAGCTTGGATTTGCTCACGCTGTCAGGAAGCACAATCAGTGTTGCCTGTTCCTGATTTCCGGCGTATGGAAGCGGCCATTCTTTAAAATCGGCTGACGGAGATGTGCCTTTGATTGTGTAAGACAATGTGCTGCTTTTATCAATAAAGACCCATTTCTCTTCGTCCGTTGTGTTGCAAGGGTTGTTTTCCTTTAAGCCCGTGGTGATAAACTGTATATCAATGTAGCGGTTTTTCTGCAGCAGCTCCGGGTCTACTTTCAGCGTGACATGATAGTATCCGTTTTTATCTTCTTTCCCTAATTCATCAAGGCGAACTGAATGCGGCTGACCGTTGATGAGGACCTTCAGCTCTGCTGCTTGAGAGGCTGAACCGCTTTCTGCCGCGGCTGCTTGAATCGTTTCCGATTTCTTTAGTTTAAGCGACAGCTTGGCTGATTGATTTTGGTCTATCATCGCAGAAGCCGGATAAAAATAATGTGCTGAAGATGTTTTGTCAGCTCCGATTGTCATATCTTCTGCCCCGAATTTCTCAAGGGTCAGCTTATTGCTTACCTGCTTTTCAGCCTTCTGAAGCTTGCCAATTGAAAGTGTTTCCCCGCTTAGCTGGCCGGTGTAAGTCTGATCGGCGATGACGCTGATTTTTTCTGAGAGCACATCATCAGATGCCGCTTGTGCAAACAGAACCGGCTGCTGCTTGCCCTGTGCTTTCAGCACGCGCTCCGCAAGCAGAAGTTTTTCTCCTTTTGCCTGTAAGCCGGCTTGTTTGATCAGCTTCTTCACCTTGCCGTTCCAATGCTTATCCACTCCGATGAAAATGGTCGGCTTGTCGATTTGCTTCACTTCAGATTCCTTCACAAACGAAATGCTGACACTGCTGTCCGCAGTTTTCAGGTAGCCTTCTGTTTTGACAGCCGCTTCAATTTCTGCCGAGCTCGGGTTATCCGGAATGACAATAGCAGTCTCTTCCGCTGTATTTCCCGATTGGGCAAATGGGTATGGGTAATGTTCAAGTGACGTTCCCTTCGCTTCGCTGCTGTCCGCTAGTGTCAGGCGGCTGTCCGGATAAATTTTGATCCAGTTGCCGGACGTATCCTGTCTGACGCAGACGCCCTCTTTCATGACGCCGTAAAATTTCAGTGATACGCTGTGATAGCCTGGGGCGGACTGGCTTTTGTTCAAGTTCAGCTTCAGTATTTTCCGTTTTGAATCGCCGTTTAGCTTTAACGTTTTTACCGGTTCATTGTCAATTACAGCCGTTAACGATGAAGGAGAAATTAAGAGATCTGATGCCTCATATTCAATCACCAATTGCTGGCTGCCGGAAGAGGCGCCTGCCGGAATCTGATACGTCAGTTCCGCGCTGTCTTTTGATCCGTACAATGTCATAAGATCGTTTGTCAGCACCTGCTGTTTGGCTTGTTCACGGCTGCTTTTGCCCAGAAGCGAGCCATCGACCTGCATCTCTTGAGCGAAGGCCGATTGTCCAGTCGCTGCCAGCAGCAGAAAGCTTGTAAGAAAAATAAGTAGTTGTTTCAAAAAGGTCACCCGCTTTTATGTTGATTGTATCGTTCTGTTTTGTACCATTTGACCTCTTGCTTGAATAAACGGTGCTTGATTTCTACGAATAAAGAATAGATCACGAGCACAATCCATGCCTGCGAGTACGTAAAGTACATAAGAAATACGATAAAGAAGTTTTGCCTGTTCATTTCTGTTTTTTCGATGCTTAACGTAATCATGACCTCCGTCATAAATAAGAAAAACGCCAAAATCCAAAGGATCATTGCCAAAAACCCGACCGACAAATGCAAATCATAAAACAGATTGACCACAAATATCGTGTTTGACATGATCACGCCAAAGAAAAACAGGAAATACGTAAAGAAAAAGTAAAACAAGTCAAAGATAATCCGTTTTCGTTTCAGTTTGAAAAACTGCGCCAAAAACTTCAGGACGACATATTGGTTGCCGCGCGCCCATCTCGTCCGCTGGCGCCACCACACCTTCCACGTTTCCGGCTCCTGCTCCCAAGTAATAGCTGCCGGGAAAAAGCGGATGTGATAGCCGAGGTTATACACCCGGATGGTCAGCTCGGTATCTTCAGCCAGCGCTTTATCATCCCAGCCCCCGAGCTTTTCAATAATACTTCTGCGGATCGCGAAGTTGGTTCCGGGAATGGTAGCGATTTTGAACCACTTCCATCTGCCTCCCTGCGCCATCCACTGAAAACAGATCGTTTCAATATTGATAAACTTCGTCAGCAGCGTTTTTGCCGCATTGATGACGCGGAATTTCCCCACCACTGCGCCTGCCTTCTCGTCATTCATCAGACCGAGAACAAGATAATACACGGCCATTTTTTCAGGCGTGTTGTCGGCGTCATATACACAAATGACATCGCCGTTCGATTCAGCAAAACCGGAGTTGAGCGCCGAGGATTTGCCTTTTCCGGCGTTAGGCGGTTTTGTGATCACCATTTTGATAAAATCGTATTTCTCGGAAAATTCATTGACGATATCACCCGTCCGGTCTGAAGAATTATCGTTTACCACAATAATCTCCAGCCGGTCCTTCGGATAATAAAGATTCACCATTGCCTTCAGCGTCTGCCGAATCACAACTTCTTCATTATGGGCCGGGATGAGCACACTGACCTTCGGCAGCTCCTTCATGTTTTCTCTCCACTTCGGAATGTTCCGCTCGAAGGTCATGTAGTGGCGGAATCCGCCTTGCATGAGAAACATGTGATAGAGAAGCATCACCCATATTAAACTTAGCGAGATAAAGAACAGCGTATTACCCAAGGCTTCTTCTCTCCTTAAACATTCGTTTTTTCAATGTGGCTCTCAAGTAAAACGTATAGCTGACAAACATCACGACAAACAAGAGCACAACGGCGGAGAGAATCCATAACGCCTTTTCCAGCGGGGTTTGCCGATGGTGGTCAAAAAACTCGCCAATGGCACTTACATTGTTTTTTACGTGAACCGTTCCGTCACCGCTTGTATGGATTTCCACTTTGTCCGTTTTGACAGTTTGCTGCGTTTTCTTCAAATCAAGCCATTCACTGTCCGGAATGCGTTCCATCTGGTCAACGAGCTCCGGCAAATATTTCATCCCGAGATACGGGTGATAAAACCCTCCGGCCACTCCGCCTTCAAAATCAATCATCTGGGAAATGTGTTCCGCCATATCGCCGAGCGGGTTTTGCTTTGATGTATCGACAAAACCGATTGTTTCCGGATACAGTGTCATCCCATGCAGCATAGCTGGTTTGGTCAAAAAAGGGGATGCACCGGAGGTTTTCCATGTTGTATCGCTGAGCTGCACCTGCCCGAAAATGCTTGAGAAATACTGTGAAGCCATTTGATAGCCGTACTCAGACATCGTATAGTGCGGGGCTTCAAATGCCAGCGGATAAAGTCCTGCCGAGGTTAAATCCTCAATGGCGTGCGTCAGCTTTTGCCTTGTATATGTTTCTTCCTTTTCCTGAAACGGCTTCAAATAGCTCTTATAGGCCTGTTCGTTCGGAAAAGCCTGTTCCTTTTCCAAAATGGACGGGGTGTCATCAGCATTTTCCGAAGTGATCGGCTGGTCCGCCTTGGCATCCCAAAATTCGAAGCCCTCTCCTGTTTCACTGTGGCGATAGGCGTGTGTGTAGCCATGAACAATGATACTGCCGCCCATGCTTTGCAGTTTTTTCAATACCTTGACCATCTTCGGTTTATCAGACAAATACACTTTATCGCCTGTTTCCGGATTCAGATACACAGGAATGACTGACAGGATAAAAGGCACATGTCTCTTGTACAGATATGTACCGGCTTGAAGCAGCAATGTTTCATCAGACATCGGGCTGATATCCTCCAGCCGCAAATATAAAAGCGCGGTTCCGGCCTTCTCTCCAAATGCTTCACGAAGCTCTTTCGCAACGATCAGATTGTCATTTAACAGATTGGTTAAGCCGATGTACACATTTGATTTATCCGTTTTCCATATAAACGGACTCGTTTTGCCGTCATCAGATGTAAAGGTATACAGCCCCTTTCCTTTCAGGCCTGATACGCTCAGCACGTGAAGCCCGCTCTCTAAGGAGACATCGTTTTTTTCCGTGCTGCTGTGAATCTGATAGACATGTTCTTTTCGGGTTAAGGAAAGACCGGAAAATTGGCTAATTTGTCCGGCGTTATAGCCGATGGCGACGACGGGTTTTTTTACGCCGCTGATAAGAGACACCAGTTTTTTGCTGAGCTTTCTTTTCGTTTGCCCGTAATAGATGACATGTTCTTTGCCTTTCACATCAGATGCTGTAACATCCGAATCTTTTCTGACCGTGACATGAGTTGCAAAATGGCCAGCCAATAAATCGAGCATTTTGACTTGAGGCGACTCTTTGCCGTCCAAGGTTGAATAGATGATGAGAATGCCGTCATCCTTCTCCTTCGCTTGGGCAGAAATAGGAAAAGAAGCAATAGCTGTCAGCATCAGAACGGACACGCAGAGTAGCGTTATTCTTTTAAAGTTCATTCATCATCATCTCGTTTTCCAGTTCTTCTAAAAATTGATCAGCTGTCCTTATATCTCTTCGATAAGGTAAATAACAGACATGGAACGTAAGCGACACATACTTTCCGTTTGTCAGCTGATACGTGTCCAGCTGTTTTTTCAGCTTTGTCAGGACGGCCGGCATATGTTCAGCCGGCGTGTGTGTCAGCACAATGCCGAAGCGCTCATCAGAGGGGCGGAATTTTTTATCCGTTTCCCGGACGCTTGACCTGATTTGCCGGCTGACGAATTGAAAGAGAAGGTCGGTCTCTTTCTCCCCGTACAAAGACTTAAATTCCTTGAAATAATGCATATGAAGCAGCAAAAAGACAAAGGAATTGCCGTAGCGCTCCGCCCGTTTGATTTCCTCTGACAGTTCCAGCTTCATTCTTTGCTTATTATCAAAGCCCGTCACTCTATCGACAGCCACGAAGCTTTTGATTTCAGATTGAAGACGTTTGACTGAATGGCGCAGCTCTGCTGCGATATCATGAATTCTTCCTGATATAAAGGAAAACAGCAAAAGCGCAATTCCCCACATGATAAGCATGCGCAGCCCGTCTTCAGCTGAAAACATCACAGCCTGTCCAGTCTGAAAAAACATCATGAGCGTGCCGAGAACAAAGAGAACGATTAAGGTGACCGCCAGCGCGTAAATCGGACCGAACCAAATGCCGGCCCCGATCACGACAAATGTAATGCAAATGATCAGAAAGCCCTCCGACTGCTCGGCGGACACATAAAAAATAAACAGAGACAGGGCTGCGATGAGCCCTGAAAGATAAGCATATAATTTTTGTGATTCATTGAATGATCGTTTCATTAAAAAGCTTCCTTTCGGCTAACAGCGGCAGCAGATTGTCGAACGAGTGCGTGTCGGAGCCGCTCATGTAACCCCCATAATACGGTTTCGCCGGATCAAGAATTTCAAAGTCATTCATTCTATCATAAATCGCTTTGATGACCGAGCTGTCTTCATGCTGTTTTGTTAAAAATAAAACAGCTAACGCGTATACGGACGGCGACTCATATTGGACGGCAGGCTCCTTCGTATCTGCCACATATCGTCCGTACAGCTTTCCGTTTGCCTGAAATTCCTTTTTGACCCACTCTGCTATCACATCGGCTTTTTCATCCCCTTCCGGCAAATGCCACGCGGCGTACAGCTGGTCAATGACGTTTACTTCACTGTCATATTTGTACTGCTTCGACTCTGCGCTGTACGTCTTTGGCAGGAAACCATTCTTTAAAGGGGCTAGATAGAGAACATCGGCATTTCGCTGTTCTGTTTCTTCGTCTATGATTCCATACTTTTTCAAAACAGCTAGTGCATCGGGCATGACATACGAAAGCGTCACGTCCTTTGAAGCGGCATGAGAGGCTGAATCGTAAAAGTCTGTAAACATCCCGTTGTACATGTTGTATATCTTTAAAGCCGTGCCAATATCACGGGCAGTTTTTTCATATTGGCTGCTCCCCCAAAGAGCAGCTGCCTGATCGAGAGACACCATGATTCTCATATCATCAATCAGCGCGTTTGTCCCGCTCGCTTGACCGTTTTGTATCTTCCATGTCACCAACTGATGATTCAGAAGAAAAGAATCCCTCAGATGCTGATATTGCTCCTGAAAATGCGAGGCATCTTGTCTGCTGACCAAAAACTCCATCCACAGGCCAATCGATTCTGATAAATAGGAGGGCTGATCTGAGAAATCCGTTTTGATAAGCCCTTGGTCATTCATAAGATTGTGATAGATGAAATACTCCGCCGGCTGAAGCGGGCGGGTATTCATATCTGCCTCAGACTGATATAGGGTTTTATTCCCAGCTTCAGCACACCCTGCGGAAAGTCCGATAGATAAGCAAAATAAGATAGCAGCGACCAACACATGCCGCACAGGCAAGTCCCCCTTTGTCGTCCGAAGCGAATCAGACGCACCAATATATGACGAAATTATTACTGCCATGTTACAAATTATATTAACTATAAAAGAAAAAAACGAAGATTACTAGCTTTTTTTCCCCTTTTTGAACTTTCAAAAAACAGGACCTAAGTCCAATAAAAAAACCTGTGCGAATCGCACAGGTTTCTTTTTATTGATCCAAACCGAGTTTCTTCAGCTGTTCCGCCAGCGCATTGTTAATCGATTCGTCTTTATTTTGTTTTTTCATATAAGAAGAGACGTCCCGCTTTGTAGCGCGCCCTTTGTCTTTGTTTTTCCGTTTTTCAAATACAGAAAGCTTCTCACGGTGCCCGCAAACACACGCGAAGGTCTGGCCTTCTCCTTGGCCGCGAAGCTCCATTCTTTTATGGCAGTTCGGGCAGCGCGCGTTTGTTTTTCTGGCGATCGTTTTTCTGCTTCCGCATTCCCGGTCTTGGCACACGAGCATGGTGCCGCGCTTGCCGTTGACCTTCAGCATCATTTTGCCACACTCCGGACATGCCGTTCCCGTGATGTTATCATGTCTGAAGGTTTGGCTGCTGTTTTTGATTTCTGTTACCGTTTGCTTAGCATAAGCCTTCATGTCTTTAATAAAGACAGCGGATTTTAATTTTCCGGCCGCAATGGCGGACAGCTTTTGTTCCCACTCTGCCGTTAAGGCAGGTGATTTCAAATCCTCAGGAACGAGCTGCAGGAGCTGTTTTCCTTTTGAGGTGATAAAAATGTCTTTGTCTTTTTTCTCAATTAAAAAGCTGTTGAACAGTTTTTCGATAATATCGGCACGCGTTGCAACCGTGCCGAGACCGCCTGTTTCGCCAAGCGTTTTGACAAGGCCTTTTTCTTCTCCCTGCATAAAGGCGCTTGGGTTCTCCATAGCTGACAGCAGCGTCCCTTCATTAAAACGGGCCGGCGGTTTGGTTTGGCCGCTTGTTTCAGTTAATGTGCGAACAGTGAGCGAGGCGCCTTTTTGCAGAGCCGGCAGCGTCTGATCTCTGTCGTCCTCCTGCTCGTCATCCTCGTCAACCATATCATAAACAGCTTTCCAGCCTTGTAACTGTACGGTTTTTCCCTTCGCCGTAAAGGTTTCTCCGCCGATTTCTGCCATGACCTTTGTTTCTTCATATTCGAAAGCCGGCATCAGCACAGCCAAGAAACGTTTGGCAATCAGGTCATACAGCTTGCGTTCTTTATCGCTGAGACTGCTGAGAACAAGCGGCTCTTCAGTCGGGATAATCGCATGGTGGTCTGACACCTTAGCATCATTGACGTAGCCTTTGTGCGATTTGATGCCGCGCTTTTTAATTTGAGTGACATATTGGGCATACGGTTTCACTTCCATGCCCTCCAGCCGGTCTTTTAAGGTTGGGACAATGTCACTGGATAAAAACCGTGAGTCTGTCCGCGGATATGTGACAAGCTTGTGCTGCTCATACAGCTTCTGCAGAACTGAGAGCGTTTCTTTTGCGGAAAATCCGAAGCGTTTGTGGGCGTCCCGCTGGAGTTCCGTCAAGTCGTAAAGCGCAGGAGCAAAGCTTTTTTTCGCTGTTTTTTTCAGTTCAGCGACCACCGCCTGTTTTCCATCAAGTTCTTTTAGCAAACGGCTTGTCACGCCTTGATCGAATGTTCTCGTCTGCTTCGATTTTTTGTCCTGCCACGTCAGCGTCATTCCATCGACTGCTGCGCGAATGCCGTAATACGGTACAGGCTTAAAGGCTTGGATGTCCGCTTCGCGCTTGGCAATCATGGCTAGCGTCGGCGTCTGCACACGTCCGCATGAAAGCTGGGCATTGAATTTTGTGGTGAGCGCACGGGTCGCGTTAATGCCGACAATCCAATCCGCTTCTGCTCTGGCAACGGCTGAGTGGTACAGATTTTCATACTCTTTGCCGCTGCGCAGCTTTTGAAAACCTTCCTTGATCGCTTTGTCCGTTACAGATGAAATCCACAGCCGTTTGATCGGTTTGCGGACGTTCGCTTTTTCAATGATCCAGCGTGCGACGAGCTCACCTTCCCGGCCGGCATCAGTGGCGATGACGATCTGATTGACATCTTTGCGGGTAAGCTGCGCTTTCACCGCATTGAACTGCTTTACGGTTTTTTTGATAACAACAAGCTTTAGCGGTTCGGGGATAATCGGCAGATCCTCAAGCCGCCATGATTGAAATTCTTTTCCGTAGCCTTCCGGATCAGCAAGTGTCACCAAATGGCCTAAAGCCCATGTGACAATATATTGATCTCCTTCGAGATAACCGTTCCCTTTTTTATGGCACTTCAGCACCCGGGCCAAATCGCGGCCGACTGAAGGTTTTTCAGCTAATACAACTGTTTTTGACATGCTTGATCACTTCTCTTTCTTTCACGCTCATCCTTTTATTATAACAGACTTGAACAAACACTCTCTAACCGCGCCCGTTTTTCGTGTCAATTTCTGAGAAAATGACGTGAGTGACGGTTTGGGCGTAAGGCGTTGTTTTGTTGATGAAAGCTTCTACTGCTTCAAGGCTCTCCGCGTTGATTTTCAGTATATAGCAGGCCGCTCCCGCAATCCGGTAGCAAAATTCAATATTCGGCAGCGTTTGAATGTAGCTTTTGAATCGATCGTAATCCCCGTTTTTGACGGTTGCCTCGACAATACAGGAAACTGGAAGGCCAAGTTTTTTCTGATCAACCTCCAGCGTATATTGCTTAATGATGCCAAACGATTCCAGCTGTCTCACCCGTTCGGTGACCGATGGCGGGGACAGCTTAATTTTCCTTCCTAACTCCCTCATGGACAAACGGCTGTCTTTTTTCAGTTCCGCAATGATATTCAAATCAATTTGGTCAAGTTTCATATCAAAATCCTTCTTTTATTTTTGTTCACATTATCTCGGGAATTTGTGTAAATGACAAGACTGAGGTCCAAGATAGATTTTTTAAATATGAATGTTTTCCGAACATTTTCTCAAACTTGTCATATATGCCCGCCGGATTGTTTATAGTATAGATGAAAACGTGTCCACAAGGAGGGCGATTTATGCTGCAAACGCCGATCGGAAGACTTCGCACGATGGGTTTTATTGAAGGAATGTCACTCTTAATCCTGCTTTTCGTCGCCATGCCGCTCAAATATTGGGCAGGCCTTTCGCTTGCGGTAACAATTGTCGGTTCTGTTCACGGCGGATTGTTTATTTTGTATTTGCTTGTGTTGGCCTATGTGACGTTCTCTGTGAAATGGTCGCTGAAATGGTCAGCCGCCGGTTTCGTCGCCGCATTCGTCCCATTCGGAAACTTTCTGTACGACCGCGGATTAAGAAACTTTAAATAAACGATAAAGCGGCATGTTGTGCGCTGCACTGTTAAGAAAAACAGCTTGGATCTGCTTCAGGCTGTTTTCTTTTTAACCCAATCATCATGTAATAATGATACAGCAGTGAAAGGAGAGGGAATGATGACGAAGAGGATTCCCTACGATCAAATAGCACCTGATGGGTTACATATCATGATGAATATGGAGGCATACACGAAAACATCCGGCATTAACCGGACAACAAGAGAGCTAATGAAAATAAGAGCATCACAATTGAACGGCTGCGCCTACTGCATTAACATTCATACGAAAGATGCCCGAAAAATGGGAGAAACCGAACAGCGTATTTACGGATTAAACGCTTGGGAAGAGTGCAGTTTTTATACACCTGAAGAAAAAGCAGCATTATTGCTGACGGAGCATGTCACTTTTATTTCTAACAAGCGTATGCCTGATGATGTTTATCAGGAGGTGCGTAAATTTTATAATGAAAAAGAATATGTTGATCTCATCCTCATCATTAATCAGATTAACAGCTGGAACCGAATCGCCATCTCTATGGGCAACATCGCCGAATAAATAAAAAGCTGACCTTTTACCGGGTCAGCTTTTCGCTATCAAAACCATTTTGTCAGCCACGCGATATAATATGCGCCAGGGATAAACATAAGCTGGGCAAGAAGTGTGCCCGCCACCCTTGACGTCACCATTGTCACAGAGGTCCATTTCAAATAAATATAGCTTCGTTTTCCTTTTGCCACATCATCGGCAAGAACAGACACTTTCGGGTCAACAAAAATGGCCAGCAGCATCGTCGCAATCCCGTTGATTAAGCCTGATGCCATAACCGCCGTCGTGCTTCGCTCGGGTGCTAGGAGCCCTGCGTACAATGCGGAGAGCACGCCAATTGTATAAATGGAGGTGATCAGCATGTTGATGACAAACAGCCGTTTTGGAATCAAGCGCATGTGAAATCCCTTCAAATACGAAGCAGACGGCAGACGCAAATAGGAGCAGGCATTTTTAAATCCATTCTTAGAAAATCCTTTCCGAAAAACTTGTAAAACGGAGCCGCCCCCGCCCGCCAAGTGGATAATCGCACGTGAAAACAGGGCGACAAACGACGGGAGCAGGATAATGCCCACAATAGTCCCAACCGTCGAGCCAAAGATCAGGAACCGGAATTGCTCGCCTACGAGCGCCAGCGCGTTTTTTCCGGCATCGTCAATTAAGCGCCCCGTGAAGGGCTGCTGCACCATGTTCGACATTCTTGACACGATTACCATGACATTAAACAAGGAAAGCGCGGATGCGATAAACCCTACCCGGGCCCCTGAAAGCCTTGTGGCATAGGCAAGGGTCTCTATTGAGTGAATCAATAACAAAAAACAGAAAATAAAAACGACTTGTGTTGTAATGACATGCACAGTATTCTTTCCTCCAGTTTCATCCTAGTGATAAGACTGAAGGAAACAACGAGAAGTTTCATGTGTGATTTGTTTTTTTCACAATAAAAAACCGCCGGCTTACGCCGAGCGGTTTGTCTTATTCTTTTCTATACGCAAATAAAGATTATATTATCCGCCGATTCGGGCGGGTTCGATTCATGTAGCATTGTTCCGAAGAATCATTCTGGAAAGTAAACACCATGGAAATTTCTTGAACACAAGACAACGAAAGCCCTACCTCTCAATCGTCACTGCGGCTCCGAAGCCGCGCCGGTGTGAATTGTAAAACAAAAAAGTCTTTTTTCCATCTCATCGTTAGGGGCGATTTGTTATGAAGGAAAAGAATAAGGGCAGCTGGTTTGCTGCTTGTGAAGCGGTAAAAGCTTCTCTCTCAAAACAGAAAAAAGAAGTTTACTTTCTTTTTTATTTGCTTATTTTTCTTGCTTAGCTATTCATGATAACATATCGCCCCTGCAAATACAAACTTTTATTATAATTCGAGTGAGACTGGTGTTTTCTCTCCCGCATTCATTAGCCTGATATCTTCCGGTTCGATTTCAAGAATCACCAGATTCGGGTCATCCTTGCCGTCGAACCAGCGCTCCAATTTAGAACTCCAGATTTTGTCTTTCAATTCTGATGAATTGTTTATTTTTGCTTTTCCTGTGACTTCGACATACGCATCGCCAAAGCCTTCACAATCATAACCTAATAAAATGTGCACATTAGGGTTATTCTCAATTTCTTCAGCTTTATGAGTTTCTTTGCTTGTCGGTGTATAAATCGTCAGCCCGTCATGGAAGAAAGTCATGTAGCGGGAATGAGGTTTGCCCTTTTGAACCGTTGCGAGCGAACCTACTTTATGGTGATCTAGAACATCAAGCACTTTTTGTTTAATATCTTGCTGATTCATCTCGAATCACTCCTTTTTAACGTCTCCGCTGTTACTTTTCCACATCCGGGAACGATTTAAACAAGAAAATGCGCTCTTTATTTTTCTGCTTCCCATTCACGCTTTAACAAACTGTAATAGACGAGGTCGTGGAACTTGCCTTTAATGAATATGCCTTCCCTTGCTGTTCTTTCCTCTTGAAAGCCGAGACGCTCCGGGATCGCTCTGCTTTTGTGATTTCCGACAGCCGCGCAGATGGCAACCCGATTCAATTTCAGATCCTGAAAAGCATATGTGATGAGTGCCCGGCAGGCGGCAGTAATAATGCCTTTTCCTTCGTATTCCCCGTCAATCCAATAGCCAATCTCCGCTTTTTTATTCACTTGGTCAAGGTTATGCAGGCCAATCATACCGCACAAGCTGCCGTCATACAGAATCCCCGCTTCGATTCCGTTCATGTCAGCATACTGACGCCGCCAATTGGGAATGAGGGTTTCCCTGTACGTTTCGGCATCACTTGGATTTTCAGCCCAGAATAGCCATTCACTGATTCGCTGTTGGTTCTCATGAATAATCGCTGCCAGCCGATCCGCATCCTTTGGCTCTAATAACCGGATGGTAATGTGCTCGTTTACACTGCAGGTGAACATCTCCCTCGCCCTCTTTCCTTTTTTACCCATTATAACGGTGTTTCCGTTTTTTTCAATATAAAAAAGGATGGGCTTTTTAAGCCTCATCCTTAAATTCTAGGGTCGGTAAAGATATCGTGTTTGTCTGTGCTAGTCGAAGACATTTCCGTTACGACTGCGCCTTCCTCCCCGGCCTGGAACCAATGCTTCGTGTTCGGCGGAATTGTATATTGCCCGCCGGGTTCAAGCTCGATCTCATGCCAGACTGTATAGTATTCTCTATCCTCTTGAGGAGGAAGAACCTTTGGAAGCTGCGTTTTTTCTCCTTCAACATAAAGATACACTTTTCCGTAGCGGCAGCGGAAGGTCTCCTGCTTGCCTTCCTGCCCGTCAACCGGCGGATGGCGATGCTCCGGGCAAGTCTGTCCCGGAAACAGCACCAGTTCCTTTGAACAATAACGGTCTGTATTCACATAGACAAAGAGCTGGAGCCCGGATTTTCGTTCTTTTCCCAAGCCGTAGTCCATGAGCTGAATTTGTTCTACTTCATCATCCGTTAAGACAATACCGGCTTTTTGATAGTAGCTGTTTACTTCTTCTTTCGTGATGCTCATTTCCTCACTCCCTCTTACGTCGTCACAAAGTCTCCGCCATTTACATGCAGCGTTTGTCCTGTCATATAGGATGATTCATCTGATGCCAGCAGCACATAGCAGCCGACATGCTCAACAGGCTGACCCGGACGGCCCATCGGCGTATTTTGCCCAAATTGAGCGACTGTATCTTCTGAGAATGTAGACGGAATTAACGGTGTCCAGATTGGTCCCGGCGCTACCGCATTTACACGGATGCCGTCTTTGACAAGTGCCTGCGCCATTGTTCTTGTAAAGGCATTGATCGCGCCTTTCGTTGCCGTATAATCAATCAGCGTCGGATTACCGCGATAAGGGTTAATGGAAGTCGTATTGATGATCGCGCTGCCTGGTTTCATATAATCAATTGCTTTTTTAGTCAAATAAAATTGTGAATAAAAGTTTGTTTTGAATGTGCGGTGAAGCTGTTCGCTTGAAATATCTTTGATGCTTTCCTTCGGATGCTGCTCACCGGCATTGTTCACAAGGATATCCAGACGGCCGAGTTCATTGACTGTTTTTTCAACCGCTTCATTACAGAACTCCTCTTCGCCCACATCTCCGGAGATTAAGAGACATTTCACGCCCTCTTGTTCCACGCGTTTTTTGGTATCTTCAGCATCTCCGTGCTCATCCTTATATACAATGGCGATGTCAGCGCCTTCCTTTGCGTAAGCGACAGATACCGCACGTCCGATTCCGCTGTCACCGCCTGTAATGAGTGCGACTTTTCCTTTTAGTTTATCCGCACCTTTATAATGCTCGTACTCATATACCGGACTTGGGTTCATTTCGCTTTCGATTCCCGGCTGGCGATTTTGGGTTTGTGCCGGCAGTTCTTTTGGATAGTTTGCCATGATGATTCTCCTCCTTTGTTTTTCATGTCTATTTGTTGTGTACCTCGTGCATTCTCTGGGTAAACATGGATGAGCACCTTCGGAATGCTTTATCAGAAAAATGTTTCACATGAAACGCAAGGAGGAAAATGATGTGAAAAGGAGGTTGCTGAATGATTAACATGCTTTCTAAAAAATTCAGCAGACCGAAGGGGATGTTCGGCATACTTGCCGGATACATCATGGCTGCTGAAAATAAAACACTGAATCAGTGGACAATAGATCAGCTTGGATTAACACGCGGAGACCGCATTCTAGAAGTCGGTTTTGGACCAGGATACTGCATGAAGCAGATGCTGAAACGCGAAAAGAGTGTGCATATCCATGGGATTGATGTATCAGAGGCTATGCTGAAGCTGGCTGCACACAGATTAAAAACAGACCGTGTTCGCCTGATACAGGGCAGCATTGAAACGTTCCCCCTCCCCGCCGCGTATTACGATAAAGTCATTTCCGTTAACAACTACACGATTTGGAAAGACCAGCAAGAAGGCATCAAACAGATTTTTCAAGCATTAAAACCTGGCGGCAAAGCAGCCATTACGATGCAGCCCCGGGAAGCAGATGCCGGTCCCGAGAAAACTGAATCGTTCGGTAAACAGATGCTCGCTGACCTGAAAGCGGCAGGCTTCAAAGACATTGATATCCAATATAAAGACATTAAACCTGAGCTTTCAGTCTGTGCAACCGCAAAAAAGCCCGTCACATAAATGACGGGCTTTTTCTGTTATGAATGTACGGCTTGCTTGCGCAAGACATCTTTTTTCACTTTGCCGAGATTATTTTTCGGAAGTTCCTTTACGAATTCGATTTCAGGAATTTTGTAAGCGGACAAGCGTTCTTTACAGAATGCAATGACATCCGCTTCTGTTATTTCCTGAGTGCCGTTAGTGACGATAAAGGCTTTTGGTTTTTCTCCGTACAGCGGGTCTGGTATCCCGACCACTGCTGTTTCAAGGATGCCCGGGATCTGCTGGATGACTTCTTCAACCTGATCAGGATAGACATTGTCGCCTCCGTAAATAATGACATCCTTGTAGCGTCCGGTGATGAAGATAAAGCCGTCCTCATCCACGTAGCCTGAATCTCCGGTTCTGAACCAGCCGTTTTGCAGCACTTTTGCTGTCGCTTCAGGGTTTTCCTCATAGCCTTTAAATAAGAATGGGCTGTGCACCACGATTTCTCCGATTTCACCTTGCGGCAGCTCTTCTCTCGTCTCAGGATCTTCTACCTTGACTTGAACATCAGCAACGGGTTTACCGGCAGAGGCCGCTTTATCCATTCCCATTTCAGGAACCCATGTGCTGATTCCCCAAGCTTCTGTGCTTCCGTAACCGTGAGCGAGCTGGATGCCGATATCAAGATACCGCTGAATCAGGCTGCTAGGCACTTTTGTTCCGCCTGTCATCAAAATGATGAGCGAGGACAGATCGGTTTGATGTTCTTCCCACGCCTCAAGCAAATATGTGTAAAACACAGGAAGGGCCATAATGGTTTGAATTTTTTCTTCTTCAATGACCTTCAGCATACAAACGGGATCTTGATCCTTTGTAAAAATAAACGTGGTTCCCGCAAACGTTCCAAGCATGATACAAATAAGCGCGCTTGTATGATAAATCGGGTGGCACGCAAGAAAACGCAGATTTTTCATTCGTGCGCTTGAGCTATTTGACTTTGATACGTAATTGTATATACCGCCATGGGTGATCATGCATCTTTTCGGATTTCCTGTTGTCCCTGACGTAAACATCAGAAGCGCTGTATCATCCGGAGAAACTGTTTCTGCTTCCGGCAAATGATCAGGTCCTGCAAAAAGCGCTTCAAACACTGGAGACGTCTCATACGCTGTTCCTGTTTCCATGATCAAACGCACAGAAGACAGCTCAGGCAGCACTTCATCCATTATCTCTTTAAATTCCGTTCCGTAAAACAATGCTTTCGGTTCACTTGCTTTTAAAATGCCTGTCATCTCGTATGGTTTCAGCTGCCAGCTGACGGGCACTACAACGGCCCCGATTTCAAGTGCGGCAAACATAATGGTTGATGCGGGGTGGCCATTTTTGCAAAGCAATGCCACACGGTCGCCTTTTTGAATTCCTTTTTGAAGCAGAGCATTCGCCAGCTGATTGATCCGTTTGTGATATGCTGCATATGTCAGTGTGTGGGCTCCGCTTTTTACAGCTTCTATTTCTTCGCTATTCGGCATGTCATGCAGAATCAGATGCTGTAATGTTTCCATATTGTCATCTCCTATATTCTCTTGAATCTTCAATAATTTGTTAGATTATCTTCCTTACCTCACCCATTTTAACCCAAAAAAGATAACTTGTAAAACTATTTCATTTTGGAATTATTCCATTACAGAATGATAAAATAGTCCCGCATTTTTTTATTTTGTGCTGCATCCATACAAAAACACACGCCTTTTTTTGGCGTGTGAAATAGATGATTACGGGATGTTTTTTTCTTTCATCCATGTGAAAAAGATGCGGTTTAAACGCTGATACAGTTCTCGTTCCCCTTCCTCCTGAAAGCCCGCCATGCTTTCTCCGCTTTCAATAATGGCAGAGCTGATCGCACTCAAAATCTCTGAGCCTTCAGCTGATAATGTGGCCGGCGCCATCATGACGAGAATTCTTGTCATATCGAGGGTATTTCCGTCCATGCCATTAACTTCAAAAGATGTGCTGAGGTCATACATTTTGAAAAAAGGCAGGACGATATGATCATTTTTGAGATGATAAAGCGCCATGTTTGTACCCGGTATGCCCAATCCCCCTTGTTTTTCGCGTTCTGCAAGGCAATCCGCCGCTTTTTTCGGATCTCGGATGAGGCCATCCTTTTTCAGCTGTTGAAAAAGCTCAAACAGCAGCATGCCGTGATCCGGCTTTGTTTTCATTTCAGTGAGTGAAAAATGGCGCAAGACGTCTTGAATCACCGCCATGTATCGTCCCACGCTTTCCGCCGCTGCCAGCATGTCAGGGATGTCGGCTTGCCGCGTCTCTTCCTTCGGGCTTCTTTTTTTCTCAAGAATGAGCGGGATTTTCCGCTTGATATACTGCTTTACCTGGTTTGCGTCTTCCTCATTTAAAAGCGGGCTGACCATAATATAGTCGATGTTTTGATAAGGGATCGGCACAGTGGACACAATCATATCATAGGCATGAGTGTCGCGGTCCTTCAGCTCGATCAGTGATGACATATCAAACGATTCAATTTCAGGCAGCTCTTTCTTCAATCTCGAAGCAAGCATTTTCGAAGAACCGATTCCGCTTGAGCAGACAACAAGCGCTTTCACTTTTGCTTCTTCTTTTTTGATTTCAAGTGCTGAACCGAAGTGAAGAACGATAAAGGCGATTTCATCATCAGAAAAGGACATGTCCGGGAAGAATTTTTCCACGCCCTCTTCTATCGCCATATACAGCAGAAAATAATCACGCTTGATCTGTTCCTTCATTGGATTATAGATGTCGATGTTTTCTTTCATGCGGCTGATGGCCGGCTCCAAATGGGCAATCAAACCTTCATATAAAGAGTAGTTTTTCGTCAGATCCATTCTGATTTTTTCTGAAATAAAAGCGATCAGCCGTTTTGTTTGCAAGGCTGTTTCAAGCTCTATTTCCTGCGCTCTGTATTCTGTTTTGTATTTGCGGTTGGCGCTTCGCAGATGGATCGTAATATAGCCGACCTCCGCTTCCGGGATCGTTACGCCGAAAGCACGTTCAAGCTCGCCCGCGATTTCCAGAGCGGAGCTGTATTCTTTAGCACTCTTGAGTTCATCAAGCTCGCTCTCTTCCATGCTGATCGTCTCGCCCAGTTTAATGCGTTCGATCGCAAACGTCAGATGAACGACAAGCGCTATATAGGAGCTGTCAGATAGAGAAAATGCGATTTTTTCTTTCAGCTGGAATAAAATCCGCTCCATTTTTAACAGCTCGCCTTTGCTGACAACCCCGAACATCTTCTCGGTGGAATCAGCTTTTCCTTTAATGTTTAATTCAACCGCTTCCAAAAACATTTGGATATCGAGGCGGTTCACAATCAGATTGCCGACAATTTTTCGTTTCGCGTTCTCCGGCCCCATCAGCTGGATGCCAAAGCCTCTTTTTCGGATCAGTGTTAACCCGAACGGAGAAATCCATTTCTCCAGCTCATCTAAATCGTAGCTGACCGTAGCATTGGTGACCTGCAGATCATGAGCGAGCGTGTACAGCTTCACCGGTTCTTGGGACTCCAATAGCGAACAGAGAATCAGCAGTTTTCGTTCGTCGGCGCTGTATTCATGCTGTTCATGTGACAGCTCGGTGAGCAGCTTTTGTTTATCTTCGGGACTTCCTACCGCCTTCAAGCCTTTGCCGGGCTGTTTATCGAGCTTGAGCCCCACAGTCTCCATCAGCGGCTTGATTGATTTCAGCTCCCTGTGAATGGTTCTGGTGCTCACTTCCATCAGCTCAGCCAGCTCCGTTACGGTTACATATCGGTTCAGTAGTAATAAATGCTTTAAAAGCTTTTGTTCTCTTGCAGTCATATACATAAAAAGGCCTCCAGACATTCGTGATGTGCGGATGAAGTCGCATGGAGATATAGGAAGAGGAAAAAAAGAGGGTTTCTATATTAATATAAAACGCTTTCAAACAGGATTCAATCACTTATAAATGGGAATTTGGCACTAAGCGGTGTGACAATATTGAAAAAGCATCAGCCGTTATGCTGATGCTTTTTCTTTATGGTATATCGTGGCCTTGTACGGCTGTATAAATACGGAACCACTGATCCTGATCAAGCTTATACGCCAAGGCGTTTACCGCGGCGGAAATACGCTCGCGTTTTCCGCTTCCGACAATCGGCATGATGCCGGCCGGATGCGTGAACAGCCATGCGTACATCACCTCGTCCAATGAGGCAGCACCGATTTCAGCCTGAACAGTTTCAAGCGCCGTACGAATGCGCCGATCTTTTTCCGTGTTTCCGGCGAATACTTTACCGCCTGCAAGCGGCGACCAGGCCATCGGAGAAATCCGTTTTTCCTGACACAGGTTCAATGTGCCGTCCTGAATATTTTCTAATTCATATGCGGAAAGCTCAATCTGATTGGTGACAAGCTTTTCAGGCAGATACGATTCCAGCATCCGATATTGATGGCCTTTAAAGTTCGACACACCGAAATATCTGACCTTCCCGGAGCTTTTCAGCGCATGAAACGCCTCAGCCACTCCTTCCGGGTCCATGAGCGGGTCCGGTCTGTGAATCAGCAGCACATCGATATAATCCGTTCTGAGATTCAAAAGCGACTGTTCAACAGACGCGAGAATGTGTGTTTTGCTTGTATTATAATGGTGCGATCTGTGAGCAGGGCGTTCAGGTGATTCAAGAACGATGCCGCATTTTGTGACCAGCTCTATGTTTTCCCTTAATCCGGGTGAAAGAGCAAGAGCATTTCCAAACCCTTTTTCGCACGTGTAGCCCCCGTAAATATCCGCATGATCAAAGGTAGTGATGCCTTGATCGACACACCACTCAATGAGACTGAGCAGCTCAGCGTCTGAATAGTTCCATTCATTCAGACGCCAAAGCCCGTGTATCACTCTTGAAAATTGAAGATCCTCCGCCAAATGAATACGCTGCATGCAAAATCCCTCTTTTCTTTATAAACCGGGTTTTTGCCCCTTACTAGATCATTCGGCCTCAGACGCCCTTTTTCCTTTCACTCCCGTTAAAAAGGTTTTATTTCGATTGAAATTGCTTTTTTGCTTTTTCGACTACGTAGTGGCTGCCGCCATGATCTTGAACATTTTGAATCATCATTGCGACAAGCAGGTCTTTGTTTTTATAGTCATAGCCGACGAACCAGCCATTTTCGGTGCCGTCTTTATCATCCTTTGATTTTTTCAGCTCGGCTGTTCCCGTTTTTCCAGCGACAGTGATTCCTTTTACGACAGGCTGATACGCTGACCCGCGCTCATCTTCGACTACGCCTTTCAAACCTTTTGTAATATCGGCGGCTCCTTCTTTTGTGAGCACTTGTTTGTGCCAGACATCAGCGGTTTGTGAGTCTTTCTTGATAAGCGTCGGTTTCACGAGGTCTCCATTATCGACAAATGGCGTGTAAGCTGCCGCTAGGTGAAGCGGAGACATCTGCATTTGTCCCTGTCCGTAGCCTGTATCCGCAAGCAAAATGTCTGAGTCAAGCTTGTCGTTTGCGATTGACGATTGCTGGACTGGGAATTCAAATGGAATATCCTCTGCAAACCCAAATGTTTTCATGCCTTTTGTAAAGGTGTCCGCTCCCATATCAAGCGCGTTTTGCGCAAAGTAAATATTGTCTGACGTGATCAGGGCATGTTCCAAATCCACTTGCTCTAAGCTGTCAGACACTCGTGTAACAGAATAGCCGCCCCAGCTTGAATCTTTCTGCCACTGTTTCCCTTTGATAGTTTTCTTCTCTGCGGCTTTAAGCGTGCCGTTTTTCAGGCCGATAGCAGCAGCGATCGGTTTAATCGTGGATCCTGGTGCATATGTTTTGTTGAATTTCGCTGAAAACGGATTGTTTTTGTCTTCGTTTAGTTTTTTCCATTCTTTATCGCTCCATCCGAAGATAAATCCGTTTGGATCGTAAGAAGGCGCGCTGACAAGAGCCAGTGTTTCACCTGTCTGCGGCTGCAGTGCGACTGCCGCCCCGCTGTCATCCTTCAGCTCGTCATAAAGCTTTGTTTGCGTTTTGATATCAATTGTGAGATGTAAATCCTCACCGTCTTTCGCTTTCGTTTCAGCGATGACTTCGCCGGTTTGCGGAACGTAGATTTTCCATCCTGTTGTGCCTCTGAGCTTATCTTCATACACATTTTCAAGACCTGCGATTCCGATGTTTGACGTATCGCTGTATGTTCCGTCTTTCTTTTTCTTCAGTTCTTCCGCCGTAATCGCGCGAACGTAGCCTGTCAGATGAGCTGTTTTTTCGCCATACGGATAATAGCGCGAGCTGACATTTGTTCTTGTGACGCCTTTTAATGACGTCACTTCAGACACTAACTTTTCTTCGTCCGGTTTTACTTTTTTGACCGGCACGAATGAATCATCTTTGACCCAGCTTTGTTTCAGCTTCTGGTTGATGTCATCTTCAGTTACATCCAGTTTTTTCGCGAGCTCTTTTATGACTTTCTCTTTTTTATCGCCAAGTTCTCCGGGAATAATTCCGATTTCCGGAACATCTGTGTTGACGGCTAAGCCTTTCCCGTTTTTATCGTAGATTTGGCCGCGTTTCGGTTCAATGCTGGCGATTTGAACGGTTTTGTCATCAGCCAGCTGCTTGAAAATAAACGATGGGTCCCAATCTATATTCCATGACTCCTCATCATCTGTTTTTTCTTTTTTCAGCACAGCGGTATTTTTAAAGCTGACTTTGCCCGCATTTGTGTCCATGCTGACTTTGTATGGGATGTGCTTCATCGTTTTATTGTCTTTATCATCCTCGTCCACTTTTCCCGCAGTGACTTTCAGATTTTTTACGCCTGCCTGCTCATAGATGGTTTTATATCTGCTGACGAAATCCTTTTTGGAGATTTCTTTTTTTACATCTTTGGTCAGGCTTTGATACATGTCATCGAATTGCTGATCGTTCCACTGTTTTACGAATGCTTCCATTCGGTCCTCTGGTGAATCTGTTTTGGAGCATCCGATTAATCCGATCAGCCCGATACATAGAAATAATAGTAGAATACACTTTTTACACATGACTTTCCCCTGCCTTCCACTTGTTATTTTCTCTTAAATGAATTAGTACGTGCAAGATCTTTTTGAAAATGAAGGAAAAGGTTCATCGTTTTTGCAGAAATCTCCTTTCGTTTCCTGTAAACTATTTGAAAAGAGGAAAGAAGGGATCACATGGTCAGAGAAGCAGCTATGCTTCATATTAAAGAGGGGCTTGAACAAGAATTTGAGGACGCGTTCCGGCTGGCGGCGCCGATCATTGCCGGAATGAAGGGCTATATCACACATTCTTTATCAAAATGTATGGAAGAAACACATAAGTACCTGCTGCTCGTAGAGTGGGAAACGCTTGAGGACCACACTGAAGGCTTTCGCGGGTCTTCCGAGTACAAAGAGTGGAAAGCCTTGCTGCATCGGTTCTATACGCCGTTCCCGACGGTTGAGCATTTTCTGGATGTATCATAGATTTATATCATATAAAGCGTAAAACCGATGAGAGAAACAGACCAAACGAAAACGGCAGTATAGATGTTAAATGCTCCTGAGCTGTCGTTTTCTTTTTTGCGTTCTTCAAGCCCCTGAATAAACATGACAGCGCCCAGGAAAACGAGCATGACAGATTGGATAACAGAGGTGTGTTCCGTATAGTTAAAAGCGATAAGCGCCAGTATGATAATGATAACCGCAAAAGACATTTTAAAAATGCGAAACAAAAGGACCATCCTTCCTTATATACGAAATATTGAGCGTTATGCCTATATTTGCCTTTGCCCTCCATTATTCTAGCGCACTTTTTTTGTATATAGAACATGAGACGGGGAAATTTAAGTTTCTTTTAATATTTGAATTCATATAAAAAAACGCGCCAGTGATCAGGCGCGTTTTCTATGAAACTGATAATTCTCGATAACCTATTCCTCGGAGCACTTCGGCCATTGCCTGATAGCCGCTGCTATTCGGATGGACACCGTCGAAAGACAGGTATTCCTGCTCTTTCCCTTTAAAGACACTGTAAACGTCAGCGATTTTAACATGAGGTGCTGTTGCCAGCGTTTTCAAATGCGAATTAAATGAAGTAATCCATTGATCAGCAATGCCAATGCTGGGAAACGGGTTGTATAAATTAAAAACACGGATGGCGTAAGGTGATGGATCTGACCCTTTGATATTGGCGATATGGGCAATCATCTTTTCAAAATTCTCATGACAATGCGCGGACGCACGGCTGAAAATCGTTTCATCCTGAGAAGATTGATAGGATAATACAGATTCAATGAGATCATTTCCGCACCCTGTGATCGTAATCATATCAGCGGCTTGAATTTGTTTTTGAACATAGGGATATGACAGGAGCCCGAGGATTTCCTCTGTATCAAGACCGGATTTGGCGAAAACCGATACGGCTGTTTTTGATTTCAGATCGGCTTCCATCATGTCTCTGAAGCGCTGGACAAATCCTGCAGAAAACAGCCCAGAGCCTCTCCCCGTCGTTAAAGAATCTCCGAGCGCTGTATACTGAAGCACCATGATCTTTCCTCCACTCATGAACGTCGATACGTTAATGTACGCAGCAGAGAAAAGATCGGCTACTTATGGATACCCTATTTTTCTGGAAATCTGCAAAGCGGCTTGTTTTACTCTTTCCGTTAAATACGGCAGCCTGTCTTCTGTAAATCTCGCTTCAAACCCTGCAATACTGATGCCGGCCGCCACCTGGTGATGATGGTTAAAAATCGGCGCGCCAATAGCGGCCGTATAGTTTTCGAGTTCTGAATAGCTGACGGTATAGCCGTTTTGCACTGAGGCCTCAATGGCCTCAAGAAGCTTTGACGGATCTGTCATGGTCCCTGAACCGATCGGAATGAGCTCTGTCTGTTTGATGTACGCTTCAATTTCTTCACGGGGCAGAAAGGACAAAATGCTCCGGGCACATGCCCCGGCGTACAGAGGAGAACGCCGGCCGATTGCAGTGTAGAGGCGAACGGTTTGTGTCCCTTCAATCTTCTCCACGTAGATCGCTTCATTTCCGTCCCTCATGATCAAATGAACGGCTTCATCTACTTCACGGCAAAGCTCTTCCATCACAGGCTTGGCTATTTTTCTGATATCGAGTCTGTCCGCGACAAGCTGTCCGAATTCCAAAAACACCAGTCCCAGCGTATAAACGCCGGATGGGTCTCGATTGATGAACCCCATTTCTTCCAGTGAGCTGACCATTCGGTGAACAGAGGTTTTCGGCATTCCTGACAGGGAAACGAGTTCGCTTAAAGTAAGGCTTGGTTCATGCAAAAACAAATTGAGCAACGCCATAGATTTCACTACGGTTTTGTTTTTATTCTGCATCATTCCATCCCCTTTGTTATGTCAGCCATTCCATTTTCATTCTTGTTTTCAGTTCTTTTAAATGCGCTTCCCGTTCAATGAAAAGCGCTTCCGCTTCCTGAAGGGATACAGGCTCAAATTGGACGTGCTCGCCCGGCATGATTTGCGAGGCAATCGGAAGATCAGCTGAAATGATGTGAGCGATCCTCGGATAACCTCCCGTCGTCTGCCGGTCTGCAAGCAGGATAATCGGATTGCCGTCAGGCGGCACCTGAACTGTTCCAAATGTAACCGCCTCTGACACCATCTCAAGCGGCGCCTTCAATTGAAGCGGTTCCCCTTTGAGCCTGTAGCCCATACGATCGGACTGCGGAGTGACACGAAACGTTTCTTCATAAAACCGCGTTTTCGATTCTTCTGTGAAAAAAGAGAATTGTTTTCCTTCCAGCACTCGGATCACCGGATTCTTTTTTAACGGCAGAAATCTGTATCGGCTGACTGACCAATTCGGCGCCGCAAATCCTCGCTGGCCAAGGTGTTGGCTCAAGCGGGAGACGATGGTTTTCGAAAGAGATGACATCTCTCCGATCGGCAGTTCATCTTCCTTCTGAAGCGCTCTTCCGTGAAATCCGCCGATGCCCGCTCTGACATACGTGCTTTTGCTTTCCATCACAGCAGGTACATTGAAGCCGCCGGCTGTCGCCAAATAAGCGCGGCTGCCGAGTTTGCAGGGGCCGAAGGTGACCGTGCTGTTTCCCTTAACGAGCACAGGTTTCCAAAGAGGCGCTTCCTCATCATTCACACGCAGGGTAAAGTCCGCTCCTGTTACGGCAATCAGCATTGGTTCTGACACATAAAGCGACGGGCCGGGACCCATCAGCGTAATTTCAAGGCCGGCTTCTTTTTCGCTGTTTCCGATCAGCAGATTTGCGATTCGAAGCGATACCGTGTCCATGGCGCCGCTTGCCAGCACGCCGTATTTTTGATACCCCGTTCTGCCTATATCCTGAACCGTTGTGAGCAGTCCGGGCTTTAACACTTTCATGCTCAATTGGACTCCTCCTTATAGGCGTGATAGTCATCCTCTGAGATGCGGACAAATGTAACAATATCTCCTGCTCTTAATAACGTTGGCGGGTTTTCCTGCGGCCGGAATAGAGCCAGCGGCGTTTTGCCAATCAGCTGCCAGCCGCCCGGTGTCGAAATCGGATAAACGCCTGTTTGCAGTCCCGCAATTCCGACTGAACCGGCGGGAATCGATGGTCTTGGCGATGATTTCCTTGGAGCTGCAATGCGTTTGGACATCCCGCCTAAGAAAGGAAACCCCGGTGCAAAGCCCAGCATATACACCACATATTCACCGCCTGTATGAATCTCAATGACCTCTTCGGGTGTGAGATGATTGATCTTCGCCACCTCTTCTAAATCAGGCCCGAATTCACCGCCATAGCAGACGGGAATTTCAACGATGCGACGGCTGCTTTCATAATCAGCCGTTAATTCTCCGAGCCGCTCATGAATATCGCGTTTCACCTTCTCAAAAGGCGAGCTGATGCCTTGAGGCAAATGCTTATACACTTCATACATATCATAAAATACGGTAAGACTCGTAAAAGCCGGGATACATTCAATGAATCCCGGAAACGGCTGTTCTTCTATATAAGCGGCAGCGGCATGGACAAGACCGTTTACTTGCTCGCTAATTTCTTCTCCAAATCGGATCATCATTGCAGAATCACCGAGCTGTTCGATTTGTAATCGTTCAGTCATCTTTCTCACCTCGTTTATTTCTCGTTCATCAGGAGGACGAGAGGTTACAGCACCGCAAGCGACTCGTCTCGAATATCTGTGATGAGCATATGTCCCGGCGCATGTGTGATGACCATTTCAGGTTTTACATTCATAGCCACAGCTTGCGGAGTTACCCCGCATGCCCAAAATAGAGGAACCTCGCCTTCACGAACAGAAACGGCATCCCCAAAATCTGGATTGCTCAAATCCTGTATGCCGATCGCTTTTGGATTGCCGATATGAATCGGTCCTCCGTGCACAGCCGGAAAACGCGAGGTTACCTGTGCGGCACGTACAGCGAGCCGTTCAGGAACCGGTCTCATACTGACAACCATCTGTCCATGAAACGGCCCCGCCGGAACACAATCTATATTCGTTTTGTACATTGGAACGTTCGTCCCCTCGTCGATATGTCTGACGGGTATTCCATGATTGATCAGCGCTTGTTCAAAAGAGAAACTGCATCCGATCAGAAAGCCGACAAAATCGTCCTCCCAGTATGGCGTAATATCAGATATCTCATCTGTCAAAACACCGTGCCTGTATACACGGTATTTTGGAAAATCCGTTCTGATATCCGCATCTGGCGCTGCAAGCGACGGCACAGGCGAACCGGATTCCGTCACATCCAGCACCGGACAGGGTTTTGGATTCCGCTGGCAAAACAGCAGAAAGTCAAATGCCAGATCTTTTTTCAAAATCACAAGGTTCGCTTGAGCATAGCCGCCGGACATTCCGGCAGTCGGCCCGTTTATTTTCCCCTCTCGTATAAACGCGCGCACATCTCTTGGCGCCATCTTGTTTAAATGATCCACTCTTATCAGCTCCACAATTGAGGAAGTTGTGTAAATAACGTGTAGACGCCCATAATCGCCATGACGATGACAACCAGGGCACCTGAGCCTGTCAGCCAAAGCGGATGCTTATAATCACCGACAATGTTTTTCTTATATGCAGCAATAAGCAGCGTTCCAAGCGCAATCGGCAGAATCAAACCGTTCAGAGATCCGACAAGCACGAGAATTTTTGCCGGTTGTCCGATGGTAACGAAGGCTAATGTAGAAACGACAATAAATCCGATAATAATGCCGCGTGAATTCTTTTCAATTTTTGGAGAAAAGGTTTTAAAAAACGAAACAGATGTATAAGCGGCTCCGATAACAGACGTAATGGCCGCTGACCACATGATCAATCCGAAAATTTTATAACCGACATTTCCCGCTGCCAGCTGGAACACAGAGGCCGCCGGGTTACTTTCGTCAATGTGCAGGCCTTTTGAAACAACGCCGAGCACAGCTAAGAAAAGGGCGATCCGCATGATGGATGTAATTAAAATGCCGATAACTGAGCTTTTTGTCACCTGGGGGATGGATTCCTTGCCTTTAATCCCTGCATCAAGCAAACGATGTCCGCCGGCAAATGTGATATATCCCCCGACGGTTCCGCCGACTAATGTGACAATTGCAAATATACTGATATGTTCAGGGACAAACGTGTTAGCCACAGCCTGTCCGACCGGCGGCGCTGTGGTGACCGCAACAAAGACAGTTAAAATAATCATGACAAAACCCGCGATTTGCGTAAAACGGTCCATCGCTTTTCCTGCTTCCTTGATGACAAAAATCAGAATGGCGATGACGGCGCTGATTAAGGCGCCTGTTTCTGGTGTAATGCCGAACAAGACTTGAAGTCCGAGCCCAGCCCCTCCGATATTCCCGATATTAAAGGCAAGTCCGCCAAGCACGACGAGAATTGCGATGACATATCCCAGTCCGGGAAGCACCATATTCGCAATCTCCTGGCCCCTTTTTCCTGAGACCGCAATGATGCGCCATACGTTGGTTTGAGCGAAGATATCCAAAATAATAGAAATTAAAATAACAAAACCGAAGCTTGCTGCGAGTGTGTTTGTGAATGTTGCGGTTTGTGTCAGGAATCCCGGGCCGATTGCTGATGTCGCCATTAAGAAGGCGGCCCCCATCAGCAATGACCAGCTGCCCGTTTTTTTCCCTGCTGTTTTTTTCTGCTGCTCCATCTATTTTCCTCCTTCTGATTACTTCTGCGCTGAAATAGCAGTCATTTCAATTCCGGCCGCTTTGAGCTCTTTTCTGATTTTTTGCGCAAATGTCAGCGCGTGGGCTCCATCTCCATGAATGCAAACTGTATCTGCTTTTAATGACACATCATGTCCTTGCTGAGATTTGACCGTCCCTTCTTTCACCATTTTGATCACCTGAGTGACGGCGGCATCATCGCTTTCAATGAGTGCGTCCGGCTGGGAGCGCGGCGTGAGCGTCCCGTCCGCTTGGTATGTTCTGTCGGCGAACACTTCACTTGCTGTTTGAAGCCCGATCCGTTCTCCCGCTTTTACAAGCTCGCTCTCAGCAAGGCCGAAAAGAATCAGTCCTGGATCGACCTTGTAGACAGCTTTTGCAATGGCGTCCGATAGCTTCTGATCGACTGCGGCCATATTGTACAAAGCGCCGTGCGGCTTGACGTGCTGCATGTGAAGTCCTTCCGCTTTTAAAAACCCTGACAAGGCGCCAATTTGATAAACCACAAGATCATATGCTTCCTCTGGAGAAATCGCTATATTTCGGCGGCCGAAGCCGAGCAAATCCGGGAGTCCCGGGTGAGCGCCGATTTTTACGCCTTTTTCAGCAGCAAGGGCAACTGTTTTCCGCATGACACTTGGATCCCCTGCATGAAATCCGCATGCGACATTCGCTGAAGTAACAAACGCTAAAATATCTTGATCAAGACCTATCGTATAGGCTCCGAAGCTTTCCCCTAAATCACAATTTAAATCAACTTGAAACACAGAATCCCTCCTGCCAAGCAAACGATTGCTCTATGTATTTTATTGTTCCGAAATTCGGAACGACTATTCCGAATTTTTGAACTTTATTTCATTATATTCAATCATATCAGTTTGTGAAATAACTTTGTTAGAAAACCTACCATGGTCCTAGAAGAAAATCTCCCTGATAAAAAAAAGAAAAGAGTCCTTATCTCAGGACTCTTTTCTTATAGTACCCAATGACGTATCGCTTTAGCGACGCCATCTTCTATATTTGTATCAGTGATCCAATCAGCCGTTTCCTTCACGACGTCTTGGGCATTGCCCATCGCTACGCCCAGCCCGGCTTCTTTGATCATCGCGATATCATTCAGGCTGTCGCCCATCGCCATGACATTTTCCATCGTAAAGCCGAGTTTTTCAGAAACCTTCGCAAGGGCTGCGGCTTTGTTGATGCCGAGCGCGTTGACCTCGATGTTTGTCGGGCTTGAGTTTGTGATTTCGAGCTCTTTATTTTTTCTGAGCTCCGCCAGCACTTCGTTTCGGATGTCGTCATCCTCTATGTCAAATCCGAATTTAAGCCATTCATGATCAGTGATGTTTTCCGGGAACTCGCCTCTCCACACTTTGTTAACAGTTGAAGCCCAGAAATTAGTGTTGTGCTTATTCCGCAAATCCCACATCATTTTGATGTGATCCGTGTGGAGCAGATTGCGTTCCACTAAATTAAAATTCGAGTCCCAGATTTCGCTGCCGTTAGCCGTGATTAAAAAAGACGACAGCTTCAGCGACTCAGCCAGCTCCCGGCACGTCATCAGCGTCCGGCCCGTACTGATGACCACGTAAACACCTTTATCCTCCGCCTCACGAATCGCGTTGCGGTTTTCGTCTGAAATCAGCTGCTCGTCATTCAGCAGTGTTCCGTCCATATCAATAGCAATCAGCTTGATATTCACATCTTCTCTTTGAACAGACATATATGTACCTCTCTTTATCTTTTAGTTGTTCTGGTTCTATTCTAATACATTATACCCAGCGGAACAAAACAGCCATTTCACATGTTTCAAGTGGAGACATTAGAGGAAAACAAATGGTGAGGTGATAAAACATGAAAGAGAGAAAACAGCAGAACCGCCCTAATGAAAACCCCGAACATAATGACTTGACCGATCCGATACCGAATGAAGAGCTGAAGGAAAACATGAATGATGAAAAACAGAAGCGGCAGCAACGAGATGACTCACAAAGCGAACGGGATTACGATACGAAATAATAGAACCCCTCACAAATCGTAGTGAAGGGTTTTTTTCATTTTTCAATATAGATGCCGATTTCAGCTTCAGCAACAGGCTGCCCGCCCACTGACGCCTTGGCATGTCCAAACACAAACCCGCGCCGGTTGCGCGTAACTTCAAACGTAAGATCAAGCCGGTCACCGGGTATGGCCGCGCCCAGCTTTTCCGCTTTCTTCACGGAAGACAATAAGCCCAAGCTGTTTTCATCTGTAATTCCTGTAAAAGCCGCGGTTTGCGCAAGTGCTTCAATCACAAGTGAAAACGGCATTTCTGTTTGCGTGTCAGTGATAAACCAGTCGTTCTCACTGACCAGCTTATAAGCAGCTGCATGCTTGCCGGGCTCGCTTTCTGTCACGCCGTCAATCAATAAAAATGGGTAGCGGTGAGGCAGCATATATGGTTTCATCGTTCTCCACCCTTTCTTTCATTTCATCAAGCATTATCTCTTTTTTGCGTATGTATTCATTTTGCTACTCTTATCTCACTGAACGGATAAAAGACTAGAGACTCCGTACCAATGATATCTTCATCAGAAGGCATCCCCATTCCATTTCTGCTGTCCACCGAATTGAGACGGTTATCTCCCATTACAAAATATTTGCCGGCAGGAACCTCAGCTTCAAAATCACTCGTGAGATTTTCCCCTGACGCTTGCATTTCTTGTTTATGTTCCTTTAGATACGGTTCGTCACTTTCTTACCGTTTATGTATAGCTGATCATCCTTCATGATAATTGAGTCGCCAGGCAAACCGATTAACCGTTTTATAAATGAACGGCCGCTCTTTTCGTCATGAATCACGATGATGTCGCCTCTATGAAATCCGCCTGTATATTTGGCTGCTTTGTCAACCAACATTCGTTCTGAGTCTTTTAGCGTCGGAGCCATTGATGAACCTTCAACGAGATAGGGCATATAAAACGCCATTCTGATCATGAAAATGAAAGCTAGAATACATGCAGTACTGAGTACAATCCATTTGGTTTTTGATTTTTTCTTTAATGTGATCGTTTTTGCGTTCAACTTCTTCCACCTGATACCTTCCTAAGAATTCCATGTCATTATACAGCATTTGGATCTTCTTGGTTAGTAATCTGTTGAAATTTTTGTAAACGGCCGGGGCAACCATTCGTCCCGGCCTGCATGTTTATAAGTTTCTTAAACGCACACAAATTTCGTCAGTGACCTCTTCCGTCGTGCTTTGTCCGCCAATGTCGCGTGTTTTAATGCCGTCAGCCGTGACTCGTTCCATCACATTGAGGATCTTTGCCCCCAGTTCTTCCTCTCCGAAATGGTCAAGCATCAGCTTCGCTGTCCAAATCTGGCCGATTGGGTTGGCAAGGCCTTTGCCGGCAATATCCGGAGCTGAACCATGAACCGGTTCGAACATGGATGGGTACTTGCCAGACGGGTTAATGTTCGCAGACGGCGCAATGCCAATGCTTCCCATCAGGCTCGAGCTGATGTCGGTTAAAATATCACCGAACAGGTTGCTCGCCACAATGACATCAAACGTTTCCGGACGCGTCACAAAAAAAGCGGCCAACGCATCAATATGCTGGGATGACGTTTCGATTCCGCTGTAATCAGCCGCAGTCTGCTGAAAGACTTCATCCCAAAACGGCATCGCGTGATAAATTCCATTAGATTTTGTCGCACTTGTCACATGACCGCGCCGTTTTTTCGCCAATTCGAAGGCAAAGCGCATGACACGTTCTGTCGCTTTTCTCGTAAACACGGCATTCTGGATGGCGATTTCATCGTCACCCCTGTGAATGCGTCCGCCGACTTCACTGTATTCACCTTCACTGTTCTCGCGAATCACCACTAGATCAAAATCGTTCGGATGCCGCAGCGGCGACGTGATGCCGGCCATTTGTTTGGCTGGTCTCATATTAATGGAAAGCTCAAGCTCTCTCCGGATCTTCAGCAGCAGCCCCCATAAGGAAATATGGTCTGGAACCAGTTTCGGATTTCCGACCGCTCCCAAGAAAACCGCTTCAAATTGAGTGAGCGTATGTATGCCGTTCTCAGGCATCATTTCGCCGTGCTCCATATAATAGTCACAGCTCCATGGAAATGACGTAAATGAGAATGACAAACCTCCGTGAACCTCAGCTGCTGTATGAAGCACTTTCTCAGCAGCCGCCACAACTTCTTTTCCTACTCCATCTCCCGGTATTGCCGCAATCTCGAATTGTTTCATCGTCATTCTCCTCCCCCTGTTATCGTAAGCGTTTTCTATTATACTAGATTGCGAGATGGTAAAAAAAGCCCGTGACGTATAGTCACGGGTCCGGTTATTGATTCAGTTTTTTTAAAACGGTGGCATGCAGCGGTTCATGAGACGGAATACCGCACACCTCGTGAAGCACTCCGCTGTATCCTTTTTCCGCGATCAGCGCTTGCAGCTCGACCGCTTCCGGATCACCGGCAAAGTCGAATCGCAGCGCCGCAGCAATGCCTTCAGCCAGTGCATTAGGCTCTTTGATTTTCTTCGCCGGACCTACAAGCCTGTCATTTTCCCCAAGCTTTCTGAGCGGCGATCTCGCCACACGGGTCACATCGTCGGTGATAAATTCATTTTCAAAGCGGCCGATGATTTTTTTAATATATTGCTCGTGTTCTGATTGCTTAAAATGATACGTTTTGATGAGATAATCACCGGTTTCAAGCAGCGCTGAGTGAACAACACGGCGGATTTCCGGATGATCGATCGCTTCTTTTATCGTTTTTAATCCGCGCTGATAGCCGACATAGGCCGTTACAGCATGGCCGGTATTAACGGTAAACAGCTTTCGTTCGATGTACGGCGTTAAATCATCAACAAACAGCGCGCCTTTTATTGCCGGTGTTTCCCCTATAAAGCCTGATTCGTCGATGACCCATTCAAAGAACGGCTCAACCGACACTTTGAGCGGATCTTCATGATGCTGAATCGGCACGATCCGGTCAACCGCGGAATTTGGGAATCCGACAGTGTTGCCGACAGCCTCCTGCTCCGCCTCTGTTAAGTGGCTGTATACTTCTTTTTTTAAGAAGCTGCTTCCGCCAATCATATTTTCACAGGCAATGATATTCAGTGTGTCGGCAGAGCTTCTTCGTCTTAAGCCTTCTGCGATAGACGGGGCAATCAGCTTCAATACATTCGGGCCGACAGCCGTCGTGATGAGCGCCGCCTCATTGATCAGCCGATACAGCTCCTCCGGCTGGCTGCCGCTGTTGATGGCGCTGACCGGGCCGATCACCTCTGATGAACGCCCTTCTTCTGCGAGTTCAACAGTGTATGCCCGTTTTTCATTAAGGAGGCCGACCATCGTGTCATTTACATCCGCAAACACCACTTCATAGCCGGAGTGGTGAAGCAGCGTACCGATAAAGCCCCTCCCGATATTACCCGCACCGAAATGTAAGGCAATCATGCTAGTTCACCTCGTTAAAAATCGCGATCAAATCTTCTTCGCTTTTCGCAGAAATCAGGCGTTCAATGTTTTCTTCTTCTGAGCAGATGATGGCGATGTTAGACAAAATGTCTAAATGCTCGTTATTTTTTCCGGCAATGCCGAATACGACTTTGGCTGTGTTTCCTTCTCCATACTCTACTCCGCCAGGAATTTGAATGATTGAAATCCCTGAGTGAAGCACTTCGCTTTTGGCATCTTCTGTGCCGTGGGGGATGGCAATAAAATTCCCCATAAAGGTAGAAGATGTTTCTTCCCGTTCAAACATTTTTTCAATATAATCGTCTGTCACGTAGCCGTTGTCAATCAGCGTTTGGCCCGCCAATCTGATCGCTTCTTCTTTTGTTGCAACCGTTTGATTGAGTTTGATGTTTTCTTTTGCGAGTACTTGCATGAGTATCACTCTCTTTCTATGAGATTACTTTTTTAGCTTTTCAATAAGCTCGTCATATTTCGGACTGTTTAAGAAGTTCTCCACTGATATGTGCGTCGCATTTGGCAGCTTTGCCTTTGCTCGATCTGTTAAGTCTTTGTGGGTAATGACAATATCCGCATCGCTCGGCAGATTGTTAATCGCCGTGTTGGTCACACTGATATCCAGGTCTGCTTTTTTGACTTTGTTTCTTAAAATCGAGGCCCCCATCGCGCTTGAGCCCATTCCGGCGTCACATGCGAAAATAATTTTATTGACGCTTTCAGGAGACAGCTCAGACGCTTCCTCAGCTTTTGCTTGTTCTGCCTCTAAAGCAGCGGCAGCTTGGCTTTTCTTCCCCTTCATGGACTGCATTTTTTCTGTTGCGGCAGCGAGATCTTCTTCGCTTGCTTTCGAAGACTTCAGGATCACAGCTGACACGATAAACGAAACGGCTGCAGCGACCAATACGCCTGCCAGCACGCCGAAGTATCCGCCTCTTGGCGTCATGGCCATCAATGCGATAATGCTGCCTGGTGACGATGCTGCAACTAGACCGGCGTTAAAGATAGAGAACGTTAGGAGTCCGCTTGCTCCGCCTGCAATCGCTGCCAGAATCAATGCCGGCTTCATTAAAATGTACGGGAAGTAAATTTCGTGAATCCCCCCGAAGAAATGAATGATTGCCGCTCCAGGAGCCGTTGATTTTGAAGATCCTTTTCCAAAGAACATATACGCGAGCAAAATGCCGAGCCCCGGTCCAGGGTTTGCTTCTACTAAAAACAGAATTGACTTTCCGGTATTGGCTGCCTGCTCGATTCCAATCGGGCTTAAGATACCGTGGTTGATCGCGTTATTTAGGAACAAGACCTTCGCCGGTTCCACGAAAACGCTTGCAACAGGCAGTAAGTTAGCGTGTACAATGACCTCTACACCGGCTGCCAGTAATTTATTTAACGTCAGAACGACTGGGCCGATCGCATAAAACGCGAGAATCGTTAAAGCCGCGCCGACAATTCCTGCCGTAAAGTTGTTAATCAGCATCTCAAAGCCTTGTTTTACTTTGTCCTTGAATAATTTATCAGTTTGCTTAATGAGATATCCGCCCAGCGGCCCCATTATCATCGCGCCTAGAAACATCGGAATATCCGACCCGACAATTACCCCGATTGCCGCCGTCGCACCGACGACTCCGCCGCGGTGGTCGTAAATCATTTTTCCGCCTGTATACGCTATCAAAAGCGGCAGTAAATACGTAATCATCGGGCTGACCAGCGTATTCAGCTGCTCATTCGGAAACCATCCCGCCGGAATAAACAAAGCAGTAATGATGCCCCACGCGATAAACGCGCCGATATTCGGCATGATCATTCCGCTCAAATAACTGCCAAAGCGCTGAACTTTCACTTTCATGCCGCCTTGCTGCTGTTCTTGCTGCATATATAAACCCTCCCTGTTTTGTTTGTCGCTAAAAGAATGATAATGTCAGAGAATGATGCTTCCCTTTGACTCTATATTAAAACGCTTACAGTATGTGCACAATTGAAAGTAAAGAGGACTTTGGCACATGGGTGTGACAATTTTTTAAAAATAAAAAGACTCCTGTTTTAGGAGCCTTTTCTCTTTCCTCTATAAATAATCTTGCCGTTTTGAATCACATGCTTCGCGATCATCCGTTCACTTACAATAAATACAGGATAGGCACACACAAGCGCCAAAACAGCCATCGGCACATGCTGAACGGCCGGAACCATTGAGCCTGCCGCATTGCGAAGGAGCATCAAAAGATAAATGAGCAGCACGATGAGTGCCAAAGATACAATCATAATCGGAGCTGATACTTTATATTCGTAAAGCCGTTCCCGGCAGTGACCGCAGCGAAATTGGCACGGGACATTTGACGATCTGACCATGTCGCCTGTCAAAGGTTTGCCGCAGTTCGGGCATACTGTTTCTTTCATATGGTATTTTCACTCTCCATTCATATGTCCATTATACCAGAGACCATTCTGTTTCGTTTTGTTACTGTTCAACACATTTTCACATTTTTTATCATCAGCATACTTGTCTCGGTCTTTGAAATCCTCTACGCTTAAGAAGATCTTAATGAAGGGGATGTATGAATGCTTCCGATTAATAGACAGCAGCACATACTTGAGTGGCTGAAAAAAGAAGGCGCGCTCAGAATTTCTGATATCAGTCAACGGTTCGGTGTGTCAGAAATGACAGTATACAGAGATGTGAATCAGCTTGTCCAATCAAACCAGGTGATAAAAACGGCCGGCGGCATCACGCTCCCAGTCCGTGCGCCTCAGGCTGATCACATGTGCAGCTATTGCCTAAAGCCGGCCAATCAGGCTTATTCGGTCCAGCTGATCACGGTGACACAAGACATTGAACAGCTGTGCTGCGCACATTGCGCGTTTTTGCGGTATGCAGATAAAACGGAAGAGGTTTCTCATTTGATTTGCAAAGACTTTCTGTTACAAACTACGGTCAGTGCCGCTTCGGCTTATTTTGTTGTAAACGCTGAATTAAATCTGCACTGCTGCCAGCCGCAGGCCATACCGTTTGCGACTCTTGACCATGCTGAACGTTTTCAAAAAGGCTTTGGCGGAGCCGTCCGCACCTTCGATCAAGCGCTGGAAGACATGCTGAGAGACAGAAAAAAGCGCTGCACCTGCACCAAGAAATAACACAATATAATTAGCGGAAGGTGGTGTCTGAGTAATGCAACGAAACAGATGGTGGATCATACTTCTGCTTTTTCTTGTTTTCCTGCCGAAAACAAGCTTTGCTCACGCCTATATTGTCAAATCTTCGCCCGGAGAAAACAGTGAATTAAAAAGCGCTCCCGCACAGGTGGAAATTGAATTTAATGAACCGGTTGAAGAGGGCTTTCACTACATTAAAGTCTATAATTCAGACGGCGACCGGGTGGATACGGACAAAACAGAAATCAAAAAAGACAACAATCACATCATGACCGTGAAGCTGAAAAAGAATCTGCCTCATGACGTGTACAGAGCGGAATGGAATGCCGTTTCGGCAGACGGGCACCCTGTTTCCGGCGTCATCCCGTTCAGCATCGGAAAAGCGGATGGAGGGTTCAGCAGCCAGAAAACATCAGGCTCAGCCCTGAATCCGGGAACAGCAGCAGACCGCGCCATTCTGTATACAGCCTTTTCTCTGTTTATCGGGACCGTTTTCTTCCATCTCTTCTGGTATAAAGGGGACGGAAAAAAACTCGCCAAACGGACGAAGCGTTTGCTTGTCATCTCAGTCACTGTGCTGGGGCTGGCGCTCCTGCTTCAGCTTCCGATACAGACAAAAGCGAATGCAGGCGGCGGCTGGGGCAATGCCTTTCAGCCGGAGTACATGAAGGAGACGCTGTTTGAAACCGCGGGAGGCACAATTTGGATGATTCAGGCCGTGCTGTATGTACTCCTTGTCCTGTCTGCCATCCCAGTGTTACGCAAAAAGCGTTTTGCGTCCTTCGCATATTGGACGGCGCCGCTCATTTTCTTTTTCGGTCTCCTGCTTGCCAAAGCGTTTACCGGACATGCCGCTGTTGTTGAAGAAAAGACAGTCGGTATCCTGATGGATTTCCTTCATTTATCGGCCGCCTCCATCTGGATCGGCGGAATAGCGGCCATCGTTTTACTGCTGTCACAGGAGTGGAGACAGCCGGACAAAACGCTTGCTTGGGAGACGGTGAAACGGTTCTCTCCATGGGCGCTCACAGCAGTCGGTGTCATTTTGTTCTCGGGCTTGCTCAATGGATTTTTCATCATTCGGTCAATGGATTCACTGTTCCATACGGCGTATGGCCAAGCCTTGTTAGTCAAAAGCGGACTGTTTGTTTTGATGCTGATTCTGGGCGGTATTCATTTTCTGCTCACCAGAAAACGGCAGGGGTCCAAAATCACCCGCACGCTAAAAGCGGAATGGGCAATCGGCATCGCTGTCCTGATCACAGCTGCCGTATTTACAAGTCTGCCAAGTCCGCCTGAGCCTGCACCCGAACCGTTTTATCAAACGAAAGCGATTGAAAACGGGCAAAATGTTTCTCTCAGCATCAGCCCGAACCAGCCCGGCAAAAACGTGTTTGAACTCAGGGTTACCGATCATAACAGAGACCCTGTAAAAAACATTCAGCAAATCACCTTGACCGTTTATAAAACGGGACTGTCAGGCAATAAAAACAAAAGCACGTTTCAATTGAAGGAAAAAACAGATGGCATCTTCCAGACTGAAAACCTGTCCATTAATGAAAAGGGAAACTGGAAGATCAAAGTCCACGGACTGACCGGCGACTTTAACGAAATCAATATCATGTTTACAAAGACAAATTAAAGGAGTGTTTGAGTTGTTGAAAAAAATCGCATTCACACTATGTCCAGCTGTTATCGGCTCTCTTTTATTCTTTACGGCGCCTGCCAGCGCGCACGTGTCTGTAAAACCGGCTGAATCCGCCGCAGGCTCATGGGAGACCTACACAATGAAAGTTCCTTCCGAAAAAAATCAGCCGACAACAAAGGTTGTTTTAAAAATGCCAAAGAATGTTGAGTTCCAGCAATACGAACCGGTTCCGGGCTGGAAGGTGTCTACTGCCAAACACGACGACAAATCAGTGTCCGTAACGTGGGAAGCCACTGACGGAGGCATTCAGGAAGGCCAGTTCCAGCAATTTACCTTTGTTGCCAAAAACCCTGATAAAGCGGAGGAAGCCGCTTGGGATGCCTATCAATATTACAAAGACGGCAGCATAGTTGAATGGACAGGCGATGAAGATGCGGATACGCCTCATGCCATCACAAAAATCACCGCAGCCAAAGAAGTAACAGATGAGCATGGCGCCACTCAAACGAAAGATGATTCTGCTTCTGCAGACTCAGGTTCATCGGCTCTTGATATCACAGCGATTGTGCTGTCTGCGGCAGCCATTATTTTATCTGTTGCAGCTCTAGTAAAGAAAAAGCGCGACTAAACAAAAAGCGATCCAGATGAGTTCTGGGTCGCTTTTTTTTGATTTATCCGCGTCCTGCCTGGAAGGAAGGGTATTGTGTCATACCGCCGTCCGCGAATAACGTAATGCCTGTGACGTAGCTGGCTTCCTTCGAAGCAAGCCATGCTGCCACTGCCGCAATTTCCTCCGGTTCACCGATATATCCCATCGGAATCATGCTTTCTACATCTGCTCTCTGCTTAGGATCAGCAAATTTTTCAGCATTGATTGGCGTGTTGATCGCGCCTGGCCCGATATTGTTGACACGAATGCCTTTCGGCGCATATTCCAGCGCCAATGTTTCCGTCATCAGCTTGATTCCGCCTTTACTTGCCGCATAGTGAACAAATAATGGCCACGGAATCACTTCATGTACGCTCGACATATTAATGACATTTCCTTTTATATCGTTTTCAACAAAATATTTAATCGCTTCACGGCATCCTAAAAAGGCGCCCGTTAAGTTCGTGCTGATGACTTTTTCCCAATCCTTGAGCGGCATTTCATGAGACGGCACGGGATTTTCAAGACCGGCATTATTAATCATAATATCGAGTGTGCCGAACTCTTTAATCGCTGTTTGAACGATGTTTTTTACATCTTCCTCTTTCGTTACGTCTCCTTGGACGACAATGGCTTCACCGCCCGCCTTGATGACCTCTTCTTTTACCTCGTTTGGATCCTGTTTATTACTGTAATAGTTGATGACCACTTTCGCCTGCTCCTTGCCGAAGCGAATGGCCATTGCCTTTCCTAATCCTGAAGCAGCTCCTGTAATAGCAACGACTTTTCCTTTTAAATCCGGATACATATTCATCCTCCTTAACTGTTATGAATTCGTTTTGGCGATCCCTAAAAATACGGCAGCCGCAATAATCAGTGCAATCCCGATCGCAATCGCAATCAGCTGGCGTTTTGATTTCTTTTCACGCAGGATGAAAATACCGCCAAGCGTCGAGATGACAATTCCCATTTGAGAGAGAGAAAAGCTTGTGGCAACGCCGACTTTCGGCTGAGAAATAAACAAAAACATATTTCCCCCTGCCCAGATTAAGCCCGGGAGAATATTTCGGATGGCATACTTATTGAAGGGCTTGTGCTTATAGGTTAAAATGACCCCTCCAATGACCATCCCGATCGCCTGCGGCAACAGGGCGGACCATCCAGATACATTAAATAATCTTGCGACAACGACATAAATCAAATAACCCAATGTCGAGACCAGAAGGATTAAAATGCCCTTTTTTAAGTTGCTCGGCTCTCCATCTTTTTTGTTTTTCTTATCTTCTAATGACGTGAGAACGATACCGACAATAATAAAGATAAGAGCGAGGACTCCAAGTGTAATCGAAATCGGTGTTGACCACTCTCGGAAAACAATGACGCCGAACAGTGAGGTGGAAACAAGCTGCATCCCTGTGGAAATCGGCATCGTTTTGGACACACCCATTAACTGAATGCTTTTGAGCTGGTTGCTCTGCCCAAGTGACCAAAATAAGCCGGATATAATTCCAACGATAAAAATGCGCATGGACAAGACGGGTTGGACAAACAAATAAATAACGATAGAAACAATTAACGCCCCGATCGTCGTTCCCAGTGTTTGGCTGTACGGCCCGCCGCCTAATTTAACATTGAAGAGAACAATGCTCCCCCAAAACAAAGCCGGGAGAAGAGCCAAAAATAAATCCATTGTTGGGGAACCTTCTTTCAAAATGTATTTGCTGTTATTTTGGCTGGAATTGATATGTTTATTCGCTGAAACAAAAAAAGAGCTGCCGGATCTTCCGGCAGCTCTTCAGGAGCATATCGTTTCGTTTATAAACCGATGGACATATATTTTGTTTCAAGGTATGGTTCGATACCTTCTGAACCGCCTTCACGGCCGATTCCGCTTTCTTTCATTCCGCCAAAAGGAGCTTGAACCGCGGACGGTCCTCCGTCATTCCAGCCGATAATTCCGTACTCAAGGTTCTCGGAAATATAAATGCCGCGGCGGTAATTTTCTGTGAAGAAATAAGCAGCCAAGCCGTACGGTGTATCGTTGGCAAGCTCAATTGCTTCATCAATATCTGTAAAAGTGACGATTGGCGCAACAGGGCCGAATGTTTCCTCGTGCATGATATTCATGGACGTATCGACGTCAGCGAGCACTGTCGGATTGACAAAGTAGCAGCCTTTATCATCGTTTCGTTCATAAGTGCCCCCAGCGACAACCTTCGCTCCTTTTTCAACCGCATCATCAATTTGGCTGACGATTTTTTCAAAGCCCCTTTTGTTGATAATCGGACCGACGTTTACGCCTTCCTCAAGTCCATTTCCTACCTTCAGCTTCGATACTTGCTCGCTCAGTTTCGCAGCAAATTCATCTTTGATGGATTCATGGACGATGAGCCGGTTGGCGCATACGCAAGTCTGACCCGCGTTTCGGTATTTAGACACCATTGCCTGTTCAACAGCAAGATCAATGTTTGCATCTTCATCCACAATCAGCGGGGCATGTCCGCCGAGCTCCATGGATACGTGTTTCACAGTATCGGCGCTGTTTTTCATCAGGATTTTCCCTACAGGTGTTGATCCTGTAAAGGTGATTTTGCGGATTTTCGGACTGCTTGTAAAAACGTTTCCGATCTCCTCGCCATCACCGATGACAACCTGAAGCACGTCTTTTGGAATACCTGCTTCGTATGCGAGGCGTGCAAGTTCATAGGCTGACAGCGGTGTATCAGGCGCCGGCTTGATAATAAACGTACAGCCGGCAGCAAGAGCAGGCGCCGCTTTACGTGTAATCATCGCATTTGGGAAATTCCAAGGCGTAATCGCGGCAACTGGGCCGACTGCCTGGCGCGTCACGACAATTCGTTTTCCGGTTGTCGGAGCCGGAACGGTTCTTCCGTATACACGCTTCGCTTCCTCTGCGAACCATTCGATATAACCGGCGCCGTACAGCACCTCTCCGACAGCTTCCTGGTACGGTTTTCCGTTTTCCTTCGTAATTAAATCTGCAAGTTCTTCTTTATGTTCCACGATTAGCTCATACCACTTTTTCAAAAGAGACGCTCTTTCGTTCGCTGATGTTTTAGACCATGATTTAAACGCTTGATGTGAACGTTCAATGGCTTCTTCTACTTCTTTGGCTGATTGCTGAGGAATCGTTTTGATCGCCTCGCCTGTAGCCGGGTTGTAGACCGTTAATTGATCTGGCATATTGAACATTCCTTTCTATTCTTGGATTTACTTAAAATGATAGCAGACCCGTGTGCGGTCTTTCCAATGATTAAGCTCGCAGACCTGCTTCCACAATGTGGAGCCCTTCATTCAGAAGGTCATCTGAAATAACCAGCGGCGTCAGGAAGCGGATGATATTGCCGTTGATTCCGGCTGTCAGCAGCAGCAATCCGTTTTGATTCGCGTACGCTGCGATGGCTGCCGCTTTCGCTTTATCAGGTTCACATGTTTCAGGGTCTTTCACGATCTCGATTGCTGCCATTGCCCCAAGTCTGCGGATGTCACCGATAAACGGGTATTCTGTTTGCCATTCAAGCGCTTTTTCTTCAATGATCCTGCCGATTTCCTCAGAACGTTCATTCAAGCCTTCTTCTTCAATAATGTCCAAAACAGCCAATGCCGCCGCGCACCCAAGCGGACTTCCCGCATACGTGCCGCCGAGCTCTCCGGGCGCCGCCGCATCAAGCATTTCCGCGCGTCCGATCACACCGCTTAACGGCAGCCCAGCCGCAAGAGATTTCGAAACCGTGATCAGGTCTGGCACGACATCAAAGTGCTCGATCGCGAAATAAGTGCCCGTTCTGGCAAATCCGGTTTGAATTTCATCGGCTACAAAGACGATGCCGTGTTCTTTACAGAAGGAAGCGACGTGCTGCACAAACCGTTTAGAAGGAATAATGAATCCGCCTTCTCCCTGCACCGGCTCCATCACAACACACGCTACCGTTTCAGGAGCAACTGCTGCGATAAAGAAGTCATTGAACGCTTGAATGACCATATCGTCATATGCATCATCACTCAGTCCGGCAGGCTTCTGATAATAATACGGAAACGGCGCCTGGTATACCTCTGATGCAAATGGGCCGAAACCGAATTTGTACGGCTTTACCTTGCTTGTCATGCTCATTGTCATATTCGTGCGTCCGTGGAACCCGCGTGTAAACGAGACAACGCCTTGGCGCTTGGTATACTTTCTGGCGATTTTCACAGCGTTTTCCACCGCTTCCGCTCCGGAATTGAGGAAAATCGCTTTTTTCTCATGAGTGCCAGGCGCAATGCCGCAAAGCTTTTCAGCTAATTCAATATAAGACGGATACATCATGACGTTAAAGCCCGGATGGATCAGCTCCTCCGCCTGCCGCTTCACAGCTTCTACCACCTTCGGATGCGAGTGTCCGACGTTTAAAGTTCCAATAGCGCCCGCAAAATCAATAAATCTCCGGCCGTCCAAATCATACAGCTCTGCTCCCTCTCCTTTTACCGCCAGGCTGCGGTTTCCGTTGCTCACACCTTTTGAGACAAATTGGTCCCGTTTTTGCTGCCACTCTGCTGTAGTGAAAGTTGATGCCGTTGTTTGACTCATGTGAATTCCCCCACTGTCATTATTTTCTTACCATTCTGACTTCTTTTTGGTATGATGAAAAGTACCAATTATAACTTTTTGATGGTACCAGAAGGAGACACCGCAATGGACATCACAATCACTCTCGATCGCTCAGAAAAAGCGGATTATATCTATCAGCAGATTTATCAAAAGCTGAAAAACGAAATCCTCAGCCATAATCTGCTGCCCCACTCGAAGGTTCCCTCCAAACGAGAGCTGGCTGAAAAGCTGAAGGTCAGCGTAAACTCTGTGAATTCAGCCTATCAGCAGCTGCTCGCCGAAGGGTATTTGTACGCTGAAGAAAGAAAGGGTTTTTTCGTCGAACAGCTGGACACATTTCCCTCTGAGGAACAGCCCTCATCTTCACTGCCGGATGATCTGAAAGAGGTTCATATCGATCAAAGCGATTGGATATCTTTTTCACATATGAGTGCCGATACAGATCATTTTCCAATGAAAAGCTGGTTTCGCTGTGAGCAAAAAGCGGCTGCCCGCTCACACCGCACGCTCGGCGACATGTCTCATCCGCAAGGCATATATGAGGTAAGAGCCGCCATTACAAGGCTGATCTCTCTGACGCGGGGTGTGAAATGCCGGCCGGAACAAATCGTCATCGGGGCGGGCACCCAGGTGCTGATGCAGCTGCTGACTGAGCTTTTGCCTCAGGACGCGGTGTATGCGATGGAAGAGCCTGGCTACAGGCGAATGTACCAGCTTTTGCAACATGCCGGAAAACAGGTGAAGACGATTATGCTTGATGAAAAAGGGATCTCCATTTCTGAAATCATCAGACAGAAGCCTGATGTATTAATCACTACCCCTTCACATCAATTCCCGGCCGGAACAATTATGCCTGTATCCCGGAGAATTCAGCTGCTGAACTGGGCAGCGGAGCAGCCGAGCCGCTATATTATTGAGGATGATTATGACAGCGAATTTAAATATGATGTAGACAGTATCCCGGCGCTCCAAAGCCTCGACCGATTTCAAAACGTCATCTATATGGGCACCTTTTCAAAATCACTTCTCCCCGGATTGCGGATCAGCTACATGGTGCTGCCGCCGAAGCTGTTACGGGTATACAAAAAGCGGGGCTATGACCTGCAGACCTGCTCGTCGCTCACACAGCTCGCCCTGCAGGAATTTATCGAGTCCGGAGAATATCAGAAGCATATTAAAAAAATGAAGCAGCATTATAAAGAAAAGAGAGAACGCCTCATCCGCGCATTAGAATCAGAGTTTGGAGGGGAGATTACGGTAAAAGGGGCAAATGCGGGACTGCATTTCGTCACTGAATTTTACACCTGCCGCACAGAACAAGAGATACTCGCGCATGCCGCCGCCCAGCAGCTTGAAATCTTCGGGATGAGCCGGTTTCGCTTAAAAGAAAGCCGTCCGCAACCGGACAAGCCCGCGCTTATTATCGGCTTTGCACGGCTGGGGGAAGAGGACATTCAGGAAGGTGTGCAAAGACTTCGCCGCGCTGTTTATGGACATAAAAAAATCCCCGGTTCAGGGGATTGATTTACCAGCGCTCCTGGTCCACGTTCAGCACTGCTTCAAGCAGGCCCGGAAATGCCCTTTCAAGATCTTCTGTGCGAAGCGAATAATAACGGCGCTTTCCTTCTATGCGTACTTGAGCGATGCCCGATTCTCTTAATACTTTAAAATGGTGGGACAAGGTCGACTTTGCAACCTGTACATCAGCACAGGTGCCGCACGTTTTCTCTTTTGCTTCGGCCAATTGCTTCACCAACTCTAAACGAAGCGGATCACTCAGTGCGTGAAGAACCTTTGTCAGCTGCAATGTTTCTGTTTCTGGATGGTTTGGAATGTTCATGACACAAATGTATCACACAACAATTAGAATGACAATTTTACTATTTGAGGGTTTTTCCTTTACCTGATTTTGATTACATGGTACATTTAGTTCGATCAAATTCGAACAATAAATTTTAAAGACAAATGGAGGAGATTTACATGATCGTATTACAAGCTTATATCAAAGTAAAACCCGAAAAACGCGAAGAATTCTTGAGCGAGGCACAATCACTGGTTCAACATTCAAGAGCCGAGGAAGGCAACGCCCAATACGACCTTTTTGAAAAAGTAGGCGAAGAAAATACATTTGTGATGCTTGAACAATGGAAAGATGAAGCGGCGATGAAATCTCACAATGAAACTGCGCATTTCCAAGGATTTGTAGCAAAAGGCAAAGAACTGCTGAGCGCTCCTCTTGATGTTGTCCGCACAGAGCTCAGTGAGTAAAGAAAGGATGTCTCACATGAACGAAGTAATCAAATCATTAACAGACCACCGCTCCATCCGCAGCTATACGGATGAGCCAGTGTCAGAAGAGCAGCTAGACCATATTATACAAGCGGTGCAATCAGCCCCTACTTCTATCAATGGGCAGCAAGTGACCGTCATCGCAATTCAGGATAAAGAGCGGAAAAAGAAAATCTCCGAACTGGCGGGCGGACAGCCTTGGATTGACCAAGCTCCGGTTTTCTTGCTTTTCTGCGCAGACTTCAACCGGGCAAAAATTGCGCTTGAAGATCTGCATGACTTCAACATGGAAATCACAAACGGTTTAGAATCCGTTCTTGTCGGCGCTGTAGATGCCGGCATCGCACTTGGCACGGCGACAGCGGCAGCTGAATCACTCGGGCTTGGCACTGTTCCGATCGGCGCGGTTCGGGGAAACCCAAATGAACTGATCGAGCTGCTTCAGCTTCCGAAATACGTGTTCCCTGTATCGGGTCTAGTCGTCGGCCATCCTGCTGATCGTTCAGCGAAAAAACCTCGTCTTCCAAAGGCAGCGGTTTATCATAAAGAAACGTATTTGCAGCAGGACGAGCTGACATCACACATTCAGTCATATGATGAACAAATGGCCGAATACATGAAAAACCGGACCAACGGAAAAGAAACACGAAACTGGTCACAAGGCATCGCCTCATACTATGAGCGCCTGTACTATCCGCATATTCGTGAAATGCTCGAAAAACAAGGGTTTAAAGTTGAAAAATAAGCCTCACCCGGCCTGTCGGAATTCCGGCAGGCCTTTTTATTTGTCCGGATAAAATCCATTGACTTTCATTTTGTTTATTTGGTAAAATTTTATCAATGTTACTCATTGGTTTTCTGTGAACCAATGGGTTTTCTATTGTTCAAGAAAGAAGGAAGCCATGAGATGCTTGATAAAAAAACAGAAATCTTGTTAGCCGCGCGGAAGCTTTTTTCTGAAAAGGATTTTACGTCGGTTTCCATGCAGGCAATCGCAGAAGAATGTAAGATATCAAAAGCTTCGATATATAAGCTGTTTCAATCGAAGGAAGATTTGCTTTTGGAGCTGCTGACGTTTAACCAGAAGCAAATGGTGGCCGCGGCATCAAGACTGCAGGAAAATACCGCGCTGACACCGGAGGAGCGTTTGATTCAAAAGGTCAAAATGGAGCTGGAAGGATTCAGGCGGAATCAGCAGTTTTTTAATATGCTGACCTACGGAAACCCCAAGCTGCACAATGACCGTGTAAAACAGCATATCCATCAGACCAGATCAACGATTATCTGCTGGCACCGCGATTCGCTGATCCAGGCGTATGGAGAAACCATTCTCCCGTTTGTATGGGATTTGGTGATCATTCTTCACGGCATGATGCGTGAGTTTTTAATGCTGATCAAAATAGAGGAAAAACCGCTTGAGCTTGACCCGATCGCAGCGTTTATCATCAGCACCCTCAATCAGATTGTCAAAAACAGAGAAACACGGCAGTCCCTGCTTCCGCCTGAGACCATCGAGCTTTATATCCAATCGGCGTCCTCCTACCAGCCAAAGGATAAATCACTCCTGTTATCAGAAAGCCTGAAAGAATTACATAAAGGCATCTCTTCCCTGCCCGCCGCGGATTATGATATCGATGAGCTGACATCCGCTGCAGCCATGCTGGAAGAGGAAGCAAAAAAGGAAGAGCCCCGCGCCTTTTTACTGAAATCACTGATTGGCTATCTGGAACAAACCGGTGTTTTAACACAGCAAATTTCTATGTTAAAAACACTGTTAATTACTTAAAGAAAAGAAGGGATCTTATTGGACACAAGTATTGAAAAAAAACCGTTTAACCGTTCTGTCATTGTCGGCATTTTGTTAGCCGGGGCGTTTGTCGCCATTTTGAACCAGACACTGTTAATTACCGCTCTCCCCCATATCATGAGGGATTTTCATATAGATGCAAACCAAGCCCAATGGCTGACGACTTCATTTATGTTAACGAACGGTATTTTAATTCCGATTACTGCGTTTTTAATTGAAAAATTCACGAGCCGTACGCTTCTCATTACGGCGATGAGTATTTTCACTGCCGGAACAATCGTCGGCACGTTTGCCCCGAACTTTCCGGTTCTGCTGGCGGCCCGTATCATTCAGGCAGCCGGAGCCGGCATTATGATGCCGCTCATGCAGACAGTATTTTTAACGATCTTTCCGATTGAAAAGCGCGGCCAGGCTATGGGTATGGTCGGATTGGTCATCTCCTTCGCGCCTGCGATCGGACCGACTCTTTCAGGATGGGCAGTAGAAGCTTTCTCATGGAGATCATTGTTTTATATCATTCTTCCGTTTGCCGTGATCGATTTGCTTCTCGCTATCATTCTTATGAAAAACGTGACGACATTAAGAAAAACACAGATTGATATTTTTTCAGTTATCCTGTCGACATTTGGATTTGGCGGGCTGCTCTATGGCTTCTCAAGCGTCGGCTCTTACGGATGGACCAGCTCAACGGTTCTGATTTCACTGCTAGTGGGCGTGATCGCGCTGCTCTTATTTATTACAAGACAGATGAAGCTTGAAAAACCGATGCTGGAATTCCGCGTATTTACGTTTGGTATCTTCAGCTTAACAACCCTGCTGGGAACCCTTGTCTTTGCATTATTAATTGGTACAGAAACAATTCTGCCGCTGTATACACAAAACGTCAGAGACGTTACAGCCTTTGATACAGGGCTTATGCTTCTTCCGGGAGCCATTGTAATGGGCTTCATGTCACCGATTATCGGAAGAATTTTTGACCGTGTCGGCGGAAGAGGCCTGGCGATTGCAGGTTTCTGTATCATCTTCCTGACATCACTTCCGTTTATGCAGCTGACTGACCATACGTCACTGGCTTGGATTGTCGTTTTATATACCGTTCGTCTCTTAGGGACAGCGATGATTATGATGCCTGTGACAACAGCCGGAATCAATGCGCTGCCGCGCCACCTGATTCCGCACGGAACAGCGATGAACAATACGGTTCGCCAAGTCGGCGGCTCCATCGGAACTGCTCTCCTGGTATCCGTGATGAGCAACCAGGCGGCACATGCAGGAACCACAAATGTAAAACACGCCGCTCTGCACGGCATGAACGCCGCTTTTATCGTGGCAGCCTGCATCGCGCTTGCCGGCTTACTTCTATCCTTTACATTAAAGAAACCTCAGCGCCCTGCCGAACAGCAGCCGGCACGCTGATCCTATAAAAAAGAGCCCCGCTTTGAGAGCGGAGGCTCTTTTTGGTTTTACTTCTCTAAACCGTCTTTCACTTCTTTAATCATTTGCGTCATTGACTCAAGTCCGCCTCCTGATAAGTACCAAGTAGCTGAATCAAGGTAAACGACATGATTATTTTTCACGGCGTTTACGTTTTTCACATAGTCATTTTCAACGACTTGTTTTGTAGATGATGTTTCTCCGATTGCTGTACCGCGGTCAATAACAAACAGGTAATCAGGGTTTGTTTTTGAAATGTACTCATATGAAACGCTTTGTCCGTGAGTAGATGCTTTGATATTTTTATCAGCCGGTGTCACGCCGAATACGTCGTGGATCAGCCCGTATCTTGATTTAGAACCAAAGGCGCTGATTTTGCCGTCGTTCGCCATAATCACAAGGCCGTTTTTGTTTTTCTTTTCAGCTGTTTTCTTAAGATCCGCAATTGAGTTATCAATTGTTGCGAGCTCGTCTTTTACTTCATCTTCTTTATCAAAGATTTTACCGATTGTTTGTGCATCTGATTTAAATGATTCCATGTAGTTCGCTGTATCTACGCCAAGGTAAATGGTCGGTGCAATATTAGAGAATTCTTTGTAGGACTCAGATTGTCTGCCAGAGATAATGATCAGGTCAGGCTCTAAATCCGCTACTTTTTCAAAGTCTGGCTCTTTTAAGCTTCCGACATCAGCATATTTATCATCTTTGAATTTGGACAGATATTTAGGAAGGGCTTGTTTCGGCAGGCCCGCTACTTTATCATCAAGACCTAATTTATCTAATGTATCTAAGCTTCCTAAATCAAATACAACGACTTTTTTAGGGTTCTTTGTCACTTTTGTGCCGTTTTTGTCCAGCTGGTGTTTCACCGTCATTTGTTCTTTCTTCGTGTCAGAACCTTTGCTGCTTGAGCTTTGGTTTCCGCAAGCGGAAATGACAACAGCCGTCACCAATGCGATGAATAGAATTGCAAACTTTTTCATGCTCTTCACCTCTTCTGTATATTAAGAAAAATAAACACCTATTCTTTGGTTATCAATCGTCTGAATCGGGATGGTCATATCGTAGATTTCTTCAAGCACAGAGGTTTCAATCATCTCCTCCGGCGGCCCCTCTTTTACGATTCGGCCGTTTTTCAAAGCAACGATATGATCGGAGTAGACGGAAGCAAAGTTGATATCGTGAATTACGATCACGATTGTTTTTCCAAGCTCCTCTACCAGCCTCTTCAGAAGCTTCATAATTTCAACTGAATGTTTCATATCCAGATTGTTCAGCGGCTCATCCAGAAAAATGTAATCCGTGTCCTGGGCAATGACCATTGCGATAAAAGCCCTTTGGCACTGTCCGCCGCTCAGCTGATCCAAGTACTTATCCTGAATCTCCTCCAGCTTCATATAACTGAGCGCCTGGTTGATATGAACCCAGTCTTCCTCTGTCAGCCGGCCCTGTGAATAAGGGAATCTGCCGAAACTGACAAGGTCTTTGATGGTCAGTCTGATATTGATTTGGTTCGCCTGCTTTAAAATACTCATTTTTTTGGCAAGCTCTTTGCTGTCGCAGGTTCCGATCTCTTCTCCGTCTATGAAAATCTCACCGGAATCCTTTTTGATCAGGCGGCTCATAATAGACAGCAGCGTACTTTTGCCGGCGCCGTTAGGACCGATAAACGAGGTGATTTTGCCTTTTTGAATCGTGACTGACGTCTCTTCAAGGACAACTTTCCCTCCATATTGTTTGCTTACATTTTTGACCTCTACCATGATTTATTCTCCTTTAACAGCAAGTAGATAAAATAAATCCCGCCGGCAAAATTAATAATAACGCTCAGCGTCGTTGAGAAGGTGAATACTTTCTCAACCACAAACTGTCCCCCGACTAACGCAATAATGCTGATTAAAACAGAACCTGCGATTAAGTACGAATGCTTATATGTTTTCAGAAATTCTCTCGCCAGGTTGACAACGAGAAGCCCCAAGAACATAATCGGGCCGACAAGCGCTGTAGAAACAGAAACAAGGATCGCGATCACGATCAGCATCTGTTTGACAACTTTGTCGTAGTTAATGCCCAAATTGACGGCGTGTTCACGGCCGAGTGACAGCACGTCAAAAAATTTCGTGAAACGCCAGACATAGATACCGGTCAGCAGGAAGATGATGAAGGCGAGCCATAACAAATCAGTGTTGATGTTGTTAAAGCTGGCAAACATTTTGTCCTGCACAACCTGAAACTCATTCGGATCAATCAGCATCTGCATAAAGGAAGACAGACTGCTGAACAGCGTGCCGAACACGATTCCGATGAGCAGAAGAAAGAAGATATTTTTCCCCTCACCTTTGAACATGATCTGATAGAGAACAAAAGAAAACAGCACCATCAGCAAAACAGAGATGATGAAGTTGATGTTTTTATTCATGATTACGATATTCATAGAACCGAACAAAAAGATGATGACGGTCTGAATCAGCATATAGAGAGAATCAAGGCCTAAAATGCTGGGCGTCAGGATGCGGTTATTCGAGATGGTTTGGAAGATCATCGTCGAAAACGCAATCGCTCCGCCTGTCAGCATAATGGCAGCGACTTTTTTGATTCTTCTCGGCAGTGTGTAATCCCAATTGCCTAAGTCATAAAACAGAAACAAACCGATACATACAACGGCTATACCAACGAGCAACGCAATTTTCATCTGGTTACGCATACGCTTTTCTCCTTAACAGCATAAACAGGAAAATGCCGCTGCCGATGATTCCGACCATCAGACCAATCGAGATTTCATATGGGAAGATAATGACTCTGCCCAATATATCGCAAAACAGAACAAAAACCGCTCCCAGCAGCGCAGTGTGCGGCAGGCTGTTTTTCAGGTTGTCTCCTCTGTAGATCGATACAATGTTCGGGATGATTAAACCGAGAAACGGAAGCATACCGACAGTCAAAATGACAAGTGACGTAATCAGGGATACGATAATGAGCCCGATGTTCACAACCCGTTTATACTTGAGGCCGAGGTTGACAGAAAAGCTTTCTCCCATACCCGCCACTGTAAATTTATCCGCATAAACATAGGCAATGATGACAAGCGGAATACTCAGATAAAGAAGCTCGTATCTCCCTTTCACAACTAAGGAGAAATCCCCCTGAAGCCATGATGACACGTTCTGGATCAGGTCATATTTATACGCGATAAACGTCGCGATTGAGCTGACGATATTCCCGAGCATTAAACCGACTAGCGGAATAAAGATGGTGTCGTTAAACTTGATTCTTTCAAGAATTTTCATAAACAGAAAATTGCCGACTAAAGCAAAGACAAAAGCAATCAGCATTTTCATTAAAGGACTTGCCGATGTAAACAGAAGCAAGGATATTAAGATTCCCAGCCTCGCCCAGTCCATCGTGCCGGCCGTTGTCGGTGACACGAATTTGTTTCTGGTGATCTGCTGCATAATCAGCCCGCAGATGCTCATGCTCATGCCCGCGATTAGAATGCTGATCAGCCGCGGCAAACGGCTGGCAAAGAGCGTTGACGCCTCTTCTTTGCTTAAATCAAAGAGATCAAGCGGTGACAGATCTTCTACGCCGATAAATACAGAAGTGACTGCTAATATGATAAGTAGAAAAAATAAGTAACGTAGCTTCATGCTGCCTCCTTACATCCTCACAGCAAAAAGAACGTATCTCCTACTCCGCAAGGACTCAAAACAATATGGCCATATAGTAATTGATTATCATTATCATTTACATATTACCATTTTTCTAGTGTTAGTCAATATTCTTTAAAAATATTAACTTCGTTATCTATTCAATTTTACTAATCATTCAAACCATTTCCCATCACAAATCGTTAGTCTGTTTACCATATTTATCTTCACTATGCTTCAGGTTCGTCATCAGACCTGACACAATTCCTCTCTATAAATACAAATGTTCATTCCACAAAGAAATTTCTCCTTGATTTACAGAACTGAAAGAGGGATAATAAATACTAAATTTGTGTGAAAATTTTAAACATTAGGAGATGTAAACATGAAGGTCGTTAAATTCGGAGGCAGCTCACTCGCTTCAGGCGCACAGCTTGAAAAGGTGTTTCAAATCGTAACCTCAGATCCCGCGCGCAAAGCTGTAGTGGTTTCGGCTCCGGGCAAACGCTATTCCGAGGATACGAAAGTGACTGATCTCTTAATCGCATGTGCTGAACAGTATTTATCATCCGGCAGCGCCCCTGAACTGGCGGAAGCGGTCATTGAACGGTATGCTCTGATCGCAAATGAGCTTCAGCTTGAGCCGTGTATTATAGAAAAAATCCGTGATGATTTGTTTACGCTTTTAGAAGGAGATAAAAGCAATCCCGTACAATATTTGGACGCAGTCAAAGCAAGCGGTGAGGATAACAACGCTAAGCTGATTGCCGCCTATTTCCGCCACAAAGGCGTGAAAGCGGAATATGTGAACCCGAAGGATGCCGGCCTTTTTGTAACAAACGAACCCGGCAACGCGCAGGTGCTGCCTGAATCGTATCAAAATCTCTTTCAGCTGAGAGAGCGTGAAGGCCTCATCATATTCCCCGGCTTTTTCGGGTTCAGCAAGGATGGCGATGTGATGACATTCTCACGGAGCGGTTCTGATATTACAGGCTCCATTTTGGCCAACGGTCTTCAGGCCGATCTGTACGAAAACTTTACTGATGTAGATGCCGTGTACTCTGTTAATCCTTCCATTGTTGAGAACCCGAAGGAAATCCACGAGCTGACATACAGAGAGATGCGCGAGCTGTCGTACGCAGGCTTTTCAGTGTTTCATGATGAAGCGCTCATTCCGGCATTCAGAGCGGGCATTCCCGTACAGATCAAAAATACGAACAACCCGTCGGCGAACGGAACACGCGTCGTCAGCAAACGTGATAACACTAACGGTCCTGTCGTCGGCATTGCCAGCGATACCGGCTTTTGCAGCATTTATATCAGCAAGTATTTAATGAACAGAGAAATCGGGTTTGGCCGCAGAGCCCTTCAAATCCTAGAAGAACACGGTTTGACGTATGAGCATGTTCCATCGGGAATTGATGACATGACGATCATCTTAAGACAGGGCCAAATGGATGCTTCGGCCGAACGAAGCGTAATGAAGCAGATTAAAGAGAACCTTCATGCCGATGAAGTCATTGTCGAGCACAATCTGGCGCTGATTATGGTTGTAGGAGAAGCAATGCGCCATAATGTCGGCACAACGGCAAGAGCGGCCAAAGCCTTATCACAGGCGAAAGTAAATATCGAAATGATTAACCAAGGATCTTCTGAAGTGAGCATGATGTTCGGCGTAAAGGAAGCCGAAGCAAGAAAAGCCGTCCAAGCATTATACCGGGAGTTTTTCGCGGGTGTGCTGGTCTCTTAATCTATACATAAAAGCGGGCGGCAGGGCCCGCTTTTTATATTGCCCGCCGCGATAGCCTCATTGTTCATTTTTTGCCTTGTCACTATTATCCCTATCAATCCGGCCATGTCCGCATATTTTGTAGTATCCATCATAGGGAGGTGAAGCCTTATGTCAGGATACGCTAACGGCGGCGGTTACGGCATCGGTTCTTTCGCTTTGATCGTTGTATTGTTTATTCTATTGATTATCGTAGGTACTGCATTTACAAGAGGCTTCTAAGTCTGCAGTACAGCGCCGTAAGACAATATCATTGTCATGCGGCGTTTTTTAGTTGTTTTCTTTATTTTTCAATCTATATCTTGAAAGCCCTGTCCGCCGCGTTTATGCAGCATATCATAAAGTAATCTCACAAGGAGGTGGCACAGATGTCTGGTTACGGAAACTCTTTTGCTTTGATTGTTGTGTTATTTATCCTCTTAATTATCGTGGGAACTGCGTTTTTTAACGGAGGCTACTAAGAAAAAGGAATCTCCATGAATCAGGCGGCGCCGTAAGGTCCATATCCTGCGTTGCTGTTTCTTTAAAAGAAAACCCCTTCTCGTATTGAGAAGGGGCCTGGTTCTTACGTCATTCCTCTTTCTGTGACATGAAAGTCGGATGCTTCAGCATGTTCAGAGACGCCAACCGCTGTAAAAACAGCTGCTGCAGCCAAACAAATAACAAATAACTTAGATTTCAATTTCATACAAACCTTCACTCCTTTGTATTTGTTTTCTTGCCTCTTCAACTCTAAGAAAGTAGGAAGCAGACAGTTCAAACCATTTTTGTTCATAGTAATATTTTGCTACTTCTAGGCCTAAATCCTCTATATCAGCATACATATTTTTATTTTTTAAATATCGGAAACATCGTTCGATTCCTTCTGTATTGGGCTGTGCCTGATATAGGGATTGTAAAAACTCAAATTTTACCGCGTAATCTGCATCGTCTGTTTCTTTAGCATATTCATAGCCCCTCTTGTGATATTCCGAGGCCTTCTCATGTTTTCCGCGTTTATAATAAATAAGTGTTATTAAAAAATATGCTTGAGGCAGAGAATTGGTGATTCTGCTGTTTTCAAAAGTGGAAACCGCTTTCTCAAAATGTTCAATGGCAGGGTCGAGAAGGTCTTGATTGTAATAACACAGCCCTAAATTATAAAATGCTCTTCCGACCAATTGAGCTTTTTGTTCCGCTTCCGCCATCTCCAGCGCCAATTTGAAATGCCGTGCGGCTTGTTCAAAATTTCTCTCATCCATGAGGTTAACCCCGAACACAAAATGGCATTGGATAATCCGAACATTATAGGTTTCCTGCTCTACATAAATTTCATATGCATTTTTGATATGAATCAATGAAAAGTACGTTTGCTTCATATAATAATAAGCTTCCGCGATTTTAAAATAAAATTCAGCCCGTTCAATATGATCGGAAACAAAAGAAAGTTTTTTCTCCGCCTGTTTGTAATATGTAATGGCAGAAATAAATTCCCGCTTATCAAACTCATACATTCCGCGGAAAAAATTCACATAATAATCGAGAAGCCCTTTCAGATCAGCTTGGTTGCTGTCTATATTTCGTGATAATTCAGACAGGCTTGGCTGGTCTTCGATATTTAATTTCTCCAGCGGCTCGAGATAATCAAGCATAAGCTGGTGGCGAAATTCCATTAGTGAGTAATATAACAGCAAGTTGGAATCATGCTGCATGTGTTTCAGTTCCTGCTGGATTTCAGCTTTTAGCACCTCGGCATCCGGCACGCTGAAGGTCCGGATATATTTGTACCACTCGTTAATTTTTTGACCGACCGCTGAAGAAGGAATTACCCCGCTCTTCATTCCTTCACCCTCTCCCATCAAAAACTGTTTATGTCATATTTTATCATGTTTACAGACTGTCCTAACCCGAAAAACACGCAATCTTTATTTCGGGAGCACGCAATTAAAATAGGAATACCGAAGCGATATTAGAAAGAAGGCGGCAGCATCTGACGATATGCCGCCGCCTTACATGATTGATTGCTGTTTTGCAGGTAAAGGAAGGCGGATAATGAATGTTGTGCCTTTCCCTTGTTCACTCTTAATGTCTATTGTACCTTGATGCATTTCAACAAGCTGCTTGACGATGGAGAGGCCAAGGCCGTATTCTCCGTACGCCGTGTTCGTTCTTGAAATATCAGCTTTGTAGAACCGCTCCCAAATATGCTCGATATCCTCTTTTGAAATGCCGATTCCCGTATCTTCAATTTCGATAATGGTCTCTTTATATCCTTCTGTTCCCCGCAGCCAAATGTCACCTTGCTGCGTAAATTGGATGCTGTTTTTTGTAATGTTCACGAGGATTTGAATTAACCGGTCATAGTCGGCATGAACGATCACGCTGTCCTCCACCTGAATCATCAGCTTATTTTGCTTTTCTTCCGCCTGCTGTTCAAGGTGCTCTTTCATGATTTCGAATACTTCAATCAGCGGAACGTCAAGCTTGTTCAGGGTGATTTGCTGTGATCTGATTTTTTCGTAATCGAGATTTTCTTTTACGAGCCGCAGCATTCGCCTCGTTTCCTCACTGATGAGCGCGAAGCATTTTTCTTTATTCTCCTCTGGAATCGTATTGCTGTTCAGCCCTTCAACCAAACCGTTAATGGTTGTCAGCGGCGTTCTTAATTCATGGGATACATCGGCAATAAACTGCCTTCTCCGCTTCTCAAGCCGATCGATTTCATCCCTCGACTGCTTTAATTTTTTCGCCATGATATTAAAGTCAGACGCCAGCACCCCGATTTCATCCCGGTAGCCGTTTTCCAAGTGGATGTCATAGTCGCCGGAAGCCACTTTATCCGTTGCTTCTCTCAGCTTTTGAATACGTTTCACATGGAATTTGGAAAGCAGCCAGCTGACGAGAATGGTAATGACAAGCGTGCTGATTATCGCGTAAAACATATAGAGGTTGACCTGGTTAATCATTTGCTCTACGCCGCTGATTGGAGAAATCAGCAGTACCGCGCCTTTAAATTCATTGTTAACAAAAATCGGCTGTGCAACAAGGGAAACCTCATCGTTAAAACGGCCATCCGCTCTGTTCATGACCACCTGCCCTTTTTTCAGCTTCTCCCACTCCGCTTTCTTCAGCTTTTCCCGTGGGTGAAAGTCTTCAGGGTGAAAATAAGGCTGCTGTGCTTCATTAAAGATGATAAACTGTGTCTTTCTTGTGCGTAATATATCCTGATATGGGTACAGCCGGCGCATATCAACCTGGCCGGTTTGAAATTCGCTTGCAATCTGCACCGCATATGACGTCAGTTCCTCTACTTTATTTTGGTAGGCAAACTCTTTCACAAAGTGAGAAAAAAGAGAAATAATGATAACAAATGCTAAAATTAATATGCTGACATGGCTCAGCAGCAGCTGATATAAATATTTAATCCTCATCAAATTTATACCCTACTCCCCATACAGTATATAGGAAAGGCCTGTCCTCACTTGCAAGCTTTTTCCGCAGCCGTTTAATATGAACATCGACAGTCCGTTCGTCTCCGTAGAACTGATAGCCCCATACCTGCTCAAGCAGCTGCTCTCTGGAAAACACCTGCCGCGGGTTCTGCACAAGGTAATAAAGCAGGTCAAATTCCTTAGGCGTGAGGTTTTCAACAGGCTCCCCATTTAAAAATACTTCTCTCGTCTTTTTATTAATTTTAAAGCATTCCGATTCAATCGTATCTTCTTCCGCTGCCGCCTTGCCCGTCGCCTGATATCTTCTGTTCACGGCTTTGATGCGGGCAACCAATGTCAGCGGGCTGAATGGCTTCGTCACATAATCGTCCGCACCCATCTCAAAGCCGATCACCTGATCTGATTCGGTGTCTCTGGCAGTCAGCATGATAATCGGAACCGTGCTTGTCTCTCTTATTTTTCTGCAGATGGTTACGCCGTCCATAGACGGAAGCATAATATCCAGAATCACCAAATCCCAATTTTCTTCAGCAAAGCGCTGATACCCCTCTAAACCGTCATGAACAAATTCAGCTTCAAAACCTTCTTTAAAAAAGAACATCTCTGTCATCGTACAAACACTTACGTTATCTTCTATCATTAAAATTTTCATTGGATCCTCCGATTGTTTTGATGCTTTTCTATATAATAGCACCATTTTAGACAGAGAATTTTGGGTTTCACAATTGTTAGTTTTTATTTCATCAACTAGAAATAGATTGTTCATATTTTTTTCATACCTTTGGACTACTATAAATTTATCAACAAGCGGGCCTGCCTCACAGGCGGTCTTATCTATAAAAATACCTATACGGAGGAACATAAATGAATTTTATCAAACGGGCTTTTTGGAACATAAAGGCCAAAAAAGGAAAAACGTTTTTGCAGTTATTTGTGTTTACAGTGATTTGTATATTTGTTCTGTCTGGCCTCACGATCCAGTCAGCAGCTCAAAAATCCAGCGACCTTGCCAGACAGGAGCTGGGCGGAAGCGTTACGCTTCAAGTTGACCGCCAAAAACAAATGGAGAAGCAGCAGGACAGCGGTGAAAAACGCAGCTTCGAATCTACACCGATAAAAGTGTCTGATGCCAATAAGCTGACAGCGCTTGATCATGTGAAGAGCTACAACTTCATTACATCAGCTTCAGCCAACGCCGGAAACTTCGATGCGATTGAAAGCTCAAGCTCTAGTGATTCGAGCACAGACTCAAGCTCAAGCGATACAAAAGGCGCTCCAATGCAAGGCGGAAAACAAATGGTTCAAGCCGATCTTTCGATTGAAGGCGTCATCAGCACGTCGCTGTTAGAGGAATTCTCTGACGGAGATTCAAAAATCACAGACGGCCGCGCGATTACAAAATCTGATGTCGGCAAAAACGTCACAGTGATCAATGAAACATTAGCAGAAGAAAATGATGTAAGCGTTGGAGATTCCATCACAATAGAATCAGCAACAGACGAAGATACAACACTCAAACTGAAGATTGTCGGTATTTATAAAACAACGTCTTCAGGCGATGATCAAGCCCAGAATTTCTCATTCTTAAATCCTTACAATAAGCTTTACACACCTTACACAGCAACAGCGGCTCTGAAAGGTGACGATTATAAAAACACGATTGATTCAGCTGTTTATGATATGGACGATGCTGAACATATTGATGCATTCGTTAAAGCAGCGAAGAAAACGTCAATCGACTTTGATACGTTTACTTTAAATACAAACGATCAGCTTTACCAGCAAATGGTCGGCCCGATCGAAAATGTAGCTTCTTTCTCTAAAAACGTTGTGTACCTTGTATCAGTGGCAGGCGCTGTCATTCTTGGCCTCATTGTCATGATGTCAATCAGAGAGCGCAAATATGAGATGGGTGTGTTAATGGCTATCGGTGAAAAACGGTGGAAGCTGATTGGCCAGTTCTTAACTGAGATTCTGATCGTGGCAGTTGTGGCCATCGGCATTGCATCAGTGACTGGAAATCTGGTCGCCAACCAGCTCGGCAATCAGCTCTTATCCCAGCAGATCAGTTCATCAACTGATTCAACACAAACCGCAAGCGGCCAAATGCCCGGCGGCGGGGGCGGCATGGGCCACGGAATGTTCAGCCAAAGCTCTTCAAACGCGGACGTCATTGATTCACTGAATGTGGCAGTTTCGATGAACGATATGCTTGTACTCGGCGGAATCGGAATGTTAATCGCTGTCATTGCAACGCTGCTGCCGTCTATTTCAGTACTGCGGCTCCACCCGAAAACGATATTGACAAAACAGGAATAGAAAGAGGCGAAACGAATGAGCTTATTAGAATTTCAACAAGTCGGCTACTGGTATAAGGACAAAAACCAGCCCTTGTTTCAGGATATTAATATCAGCTTTGAAAAAGGTAAATTTTATACAATCGTCGGCACCTCAGGGACAGGAAAAACGACCTTCCTGTCTCTGGCAGGCGGACTTGACGCACCTAAAGAAGGACATATCCTTTATGGCGGAAAAGCTGTTTCTAAAATCGGATTGACGAATTTCAGAAATAAATACGTATCAATTGTCTTTCAGGCGTACAACCTGCTTCCATATATGACAGCTCTGCAAAATGTGACAACCGCCATGGAAATCACAGGTTCAAAGGAAAAGAATAAAGAAGCATATGCGTTGGAGATGCTGGAGAAGGTCGGCATCAATGAAAAACAAGCCCGGCAAAAGGTGCTGACATTAAGCGGCGGACAGCAGCAGCGTGTTTCCATTACAAGAGCGTTTTGCTGTGACACGGACTTGATCGTTGCCGATGAACCGACCGGAAACCTTGACGAGGATACGTCAAAAGAAATTGTGCGGCTCTTTAAGGATTTGGCGCACAAAGAAAATAAATGCATCATCATGGTGACGCATGATGAACAAATTGCAAAGGTATCTGACATTACCATCAGACTTTCACGAGGAAGCTTTACTGTGACGGAAAACGCCGCAGTCGTTTAACAAAAACGCGCCTCTGCCAGTGCAGACAGGGGCGCAACCTAAATCCCCCTTTTATATAGAAGTGAACGTAAAAAGAGCGGCGGCTGCATCCCCCCGCTCTTTTTATTGTTTCTGTTTATCAGCCTGTTTCGATTTCTCTCTTCTCTTCTTTTTCCAAACAGCGAGGATAAACAGAAATAATGGAAACAGCACTTGAAAGGGCAAATGAATGTACAGCGGCACTACTTTCAGCCCTTCATTTAAATGCTCTGAAAAGTTGGTGGCAATTGCGATAGAGAGGATGAGTATGCCCAGTCCCATTGGATATGCCAACTGTGAAGGATTTTTTTCCTTAAAAAGAGTGGACGCACCCACCACCACCGCATACAGATAGAGGCTGACTTTGAAGAAGCCGCCGATAATCAGTGCCAGCATAAAAAAGATATCAAGCCGATCCAGAAATTCTTCCACTTTGATTGTCTGAATCGTACTTAAAAGCGGAAACTGCGATCGCAATGTCAGATCAACATCAAGCACACTGATATTAATCGCTACAGTAAGCGCCACAACCAATCCGCTGATGACCATAGCGAGCATCCCCACTTTTTTGACATTCTTGCGATCATTGAGATTAGGGAAAATCATTACAAATAAAACAATTTCACCGAACGGAACGTACATGGTTTGTGTGAAAACAGAATGAATAACAGGGAAAATCCCGTCTGCTAAAACCGGTTTTAAATTTTTCAGATCTATGGAACCCGATACAATGATCAGCACGAGACCGAGCGCACCCAATAGATACATTGCCCCGAAGAGAAGCTCACCCGCCCGCGCCAGCACTTCAATTCCTTTTCTGACGGCATATATGCTGACCACCATTAGTAAAGCATTCACGATGATAATCGGAGTATCATGGTAAGCAAACGTCAGCAGCATTTCTCCGAAATCACGCAGCACCCGGGCGGCAATATATGCAAAATACAAGATATAAAGAAACGAAAAGAACCAGCTCAGCTTTTTGCCGAGCATATCATCCATGTATTCTTTTGGAGAGAACTCTGGATAGCATTGATAGATCCCCTGATACAAGTAAAAAAGAAATAAACCAACTGCACAGCCTAATAGCACTGCTATCCAGGCATCCCGGCCCGCCATCGTTCCCGGTGTAATCAATAAGGAGCTGCCCAGCTCAAAAATGATCATCATGACAAACAGCTGCCTAATGCTGATTTTGGCTTTTTCCATCTGTCACTACTCCTTTCTTGACCTATTTATGATTAAGCTGGTTTCTGAGCGGATTATTTCGCAGCCCCGTTCTTCTGATATACGTATCCGCCTTTACATCGACAGGCAGATCAGGCAAATATTCTTTGTCCCATGTATCCCTCATTTTTTCCCACTGCTTCGGATACTTCCTGTATATCGTGTCTCCGAATCCGATAAAGTCAATTTTATGTTCCTTTATCTTTTCAACTGCATGGCTGATTTCCTTTTCAAGCTGTTTGTTGAGTGCTTTTTCGATATCGGCTAACACCTTTGGGTCAGATAAATGAAATGGATATTTTACTGCGTCTATTATGCCTTCAACCGTTACGTGAACATGAATGCGGGGACGGCCGTTTCGTATTTCCGGGTTAAGCTTTGTTGTCTGATGCGTGACCTGTAAGCTTACCGCATCTTTTGTCTTCTTCCAATCGGCATTAATAAACGTATGCTGGATTTGATTCTTAAGCCAGACAACCCCAACTTTGTCCTTATCTTCAATCCAATATTTTAAATGGCCTCTTTTATCGAATACCGCCAAACCGTCCGCCTGAAGAATGGCTTGCGGGTCAGTCGCCTGTGTGTTTTCCAGGCTGACTCCTTTTTTATCATCCCCGATCATCCTGTATCCGGGGATCACCGGCGCTTCTGTGGTGAGGGCAAGTGTTTTCAAGACATCTTGGATATTGGTTTTAATCACCCGCCCATATTGCGCTTGCGTGAAGTCGAGTGTTTTATTGACTTTATTGGATGGTATTTTATCAATCGGCGTAAGCGTTTTGACGATATTTTCGGCTTTCGTTTTATGGGCGATGACAATCGTTGCCGTGGTCCTGAATTCCGTATCGCGGTCAAGGTTATCTAACACAAAATTCAAACCTTCCTCTCTCGCCAGCTTTTCACTGATCACGACCAGATTGGTATGGGCAAAATAAAGCCGCCGGGATACTTTCATAGAGGCTTTTCTGAGCGCTTCCGTCATGTTGTCGCCTACTATGGAATAGACGGATACAGGCGGCCTGTCTCCCGCACCGCCGCCCTGAAGCCCTCCGGCGACGTTTCCGGGATTAATAATCTGAAAGTGCAGTACGTAATTCCCTTCATTTGTCCGATCAATGCCGATTGCCGAAATAATCGCAAGATCTGTCAGCTCACGCTTATCCCAGCAGCCGGGCAGCACAATGATGCTCAAAAGCATGATAACGGCTAGTACACGTTTACGTATCATTCTGATCTCCTTCTCTCAACTCTTTGTTCACCATCCCGCGTGAACCATCCGGCTGAGGACGCTGGTCTTTCCCCTGACGGACCTTATCTTTTTTGCTGATGGATTCAGGCCTTTTCTGGTCGGCCCACCAAGGAACACGGAACAGCGTGTCCTTCACGCCTTGTGAAGAAAAGGGCGCAAGCGGCGACATATAAGGAACACCAAAGGAACGCAGACTGCATAAATGAACAAACATCATAATAATCCCTAATACCAGCCCGTAAAAACCCATTACGGCAGAAGCAATGATAAACATAAACCGAATGAGGCGGGCAGATATCGCCATGGCAAACGCCGGCGTTGCGAAGCTGGCAATGGCCGTTATGGCAACGATGATGACCATAGCCGGAGACACGATACCAGCCTGAACAGCAGCTTGACCGATAACAAGCGCGCCTACAATGGAAACAGCCGATCCTACAACCCTCGGCAGTCTGACCCCAGCTTCCCTGAGAATCTCAAAAGCAACCTCCATTGTGATGGCTTCAACAACGGCCGGAAACGGAACGATTTCCCGCTGGGCAGCAATGACGATTAACAGCTGTGTCGGAATCATTTCCTGATGAAACGTCGTGGCTGCCACATAAACAGCCGGTGCGACAAGTGAAATAAAAAAGATAAATATCCGCAGAATCCGTATACTTGTCGCAATGTCAAAGCGTGAATAATAATCTTCAACCGACTGAAAAAATTGAATAAATAAGGCTGGGGCAATCAGAACAAACGGTGTTCCGTCCACAACGATTGCAAATCTTCCTTCTAATAGATTTCCTGCGACGACGTCAGGGCGTTCCGTGTGATACATGGTCGGAAACGTCGTAAACGTTTCGTCTTCGATCAGCTGCTCGATGTATCCGGATTCTAAAATACTGTCAATGTCTATTTTTTTCAGGCGCTGCCTCACTTCCTTCAGCACCTTTTCATCACAAATGCCGTGAATGTACATCAGCGCGATATCCGTATTTGTTACAGAACCGATTTTCATTTTTTCGACCCATACATTGGGATTTTTAATGTATCGCCGAATCATGGAAATATTGGTTTGCAAAGACTCTGTAAACCCTTGGCGCGGGCCCCGGAATGACACCTGGGTGCTCGGCTCTTGTATGGAACGGTGCTCTCCCCCCTGGGTGCTGCAGATAAGCGCCTCATCAGAACCGTCCGCAAAAACCAGCGCATTTCCAAGCATCAATTCAGTGAACAGCTTGTCCCAGCTCTTTTCAGCTTTTACTCCGCCCAGCGGAAGCGTTTTTTCAAGGATCTGCTTTATCGCATGGGCATTTTGGATGGTTTGATCCTGAATCAAAGGCTCGATTAACGATTCATGTATCGTGTTATTATCGACCAAACCCGCGATATAAATAATGGCCAGGTGAACTTCATCCTGTTCCCCTGCTTTCACTTCCCGAATAATGACATCAGAGCTGCTTCCGACTTTCTTCTTCATGTCCGCCACATTTTTCGCCAAACTTGAAGAAGCCAGAATCGGCCCTTCTTCTTTCTTCTGCTGATTCTTATCTTCTTGTTTCTGGCTGTCTTTCGTTTCGGTATTTTTCTTTTGCTTAAAAAATGACGGCATACACAAAATACCTTTCCTTATCGTTTTCTCATATTCTTCCTGTCAGCCTTAAGATTATGCATGTGACTGGCGAACGGGTATAACTCTCTCATAAAGATAGACACTATAAGCGGAGGGTGATGAAGGATGAAAATATTAGGCATAACGGCTGTTTTATTAATTTGTTTGTTGGTGATTTCAGTTTTCATGGACATGCTTCAAGGATTCAGTTTGGGAAAAGCCATTTATAATAATATGTCCAGCTTCAAGATGACATCGTTTGCGGAATGGATGATGCTGTTATTTTTTGTTTTGTTATTGGTCAGAGAGATATTCGTGATCTATAAATCGAACAAAAGCCCCTAGAGCGAGGCGCTTTTGTTCAGACGATCATATTGCCGTTTACCTTATCTCCGCTGTTGTTGGTGATGGTTCCTTTGATGATTCGATTTCCGATGATGGTGGAATTGGTTGAGGTGTCCGTTTGAATGGCCACCGCCGTGCTTGCGGAGAGGTTATTGATGGTGTTTCCTGAAATGATAGAGCCTGAGGAGCCGTTGAGGTAAATCACAATCGGTCTGCCGGCTGTTCTATTGACTGAAAGGGTGTTATCAAAAATGTCATGAACGCCGGTGCTGATATAGATGGTCACTAAAAGAGGAGATCTTTCAAAGTGGTTTCCGATAATAGAGGTTTTTGCACTTGTCGTACAGTAAATCGGGTAATTTTTAAAGTTTTTAAATGTATTGTTTTTAATAATTGCGCCAGCATTGTTTGTGACAGAAACGGCATACGATTCAAGGGCCGCTTCAAACGCGTCGGGGTTAAGCGTATTTCCTTCGATCAACGCGCTTCCTTGAGCGATCCAAATGCCGCGGCTGAATTTTCTCAGCACATTGTCTTTAATGATCATATCGCCTCCTGAAATGTTCACCCCGTCGATGACTTGAATAAGACAGTTATTCAGAAATGCGGTATCATCAGACAGCACCGCTCGAAGGCCGGTACTGCGCCTTGTTTCAGACAGTCCGTTTTGAATCTGGTTGCCGTCTACCTTTACGTCGGAAGACTGATAAACCAATATCCCTGTGTTTTCAAAATTGCTGATTTTGTTGTTCGTGACAAGAACGCTCTTTCCTCTGACATCAATTCCGGTTGAAAATCCGGTAATGAGGTTGCCGGCGATCACTGCATCACTGCTTTCTTTGCCTTGTGAAACACCCAATCCGGTAATCCCGACTCTAGGCGCCGCAGCCGCGTCTTCCGCCCTTCTGAGAATATTCCCCTTAATGACCGTTTGAGTGCCATACCCATAGCTGATCGTATTGTCTGAGTGGTTTCCTTCTATTGAAATGCCGTACCCGTTAAAATTGGTCACAGAACTTGAAACGTTTCCATTAAAATAGTTATTTCGAATCGAGACATTGAGCGGTTCCTCATAATCAATATTTCCTTCACCATATCCTTCAATGTCAATTCCGAATTTCGGCGCTGTTCCATTTCCCGTTCCGGCATCTTCAATCACGCAGCCCTCCACCGTAACTGTGTCACATCCGGTAATCGAAATGTTATTTCTCCTCGATCGCCGAACCTTACAGCGGCGGATGGTAATGTGCTCTGATGTTCGATAATCGTTATTTGTCTTTAAGCCCCGCGGACTGATAATGATCCCATCTCCGGTAAAATCAGAAATGTTAACATCATCAACGACAACATTCGAACACCCTTCAATACAAATGCCGAAGCCCCATTCATGGGTTGATCTTATCCCCGCGGACGCATACGTATGCTCGTCGCGCTCGCCGATAATTTGTCCACCGGAAATGGTTATATTCTCTTGCTTGCCTACATAAAATGCAGAATACCCCCAGGAGCTGTTCGGAATGACTTTGATGATACACTCAGGGTCCATGACGATATTAAGATTGCCGGGAACAATAATCCCAGCGTTGCGAAACACCTGGTTCGCATCCCCTCCAAGCGTCCCGTCAATTAAATATGTTCCTTTCGGGAACCAGACTGTATGGTACCCCTTTGAGGCAGCCGCGCTTAGGCACTGATTAATCAGTTCTGTCGAATCCGTTTTTCCGTCCCCTGAAATACCGAAATCTGCTGCATTCAAGATGAATTCAGCCAATGATCCAACCTCCTCCCGCATGATTGTTACCATGATATTCGCGGCAGCCCGATCTGCTTGTACATTTCTCTAAAATTTTATTAAAAAAGTATAAAGAAATACTATCGTTAGAAAATGTAACAAAACGAGACATAAGAAACAGGAAAAACTCACTATTTTCCACCTTTATAGTTTTTCCATTCTGGAACTTCTTGAAATGAGTATAATTTATATTGACACAAGTATTATATAAGAATATGATTTTTATAATACACTTTTTTAAGAAAGGGTTTGGCTGACATGGCTTCGATTGATAACGAAAGTATCATTAAAAGCGTCCCGCAAAAAGGGTTCTTTGGTCACCCGCGAGGACTATTTACACTATTTTTCACCGAATTTTGGGAGCGTTTCTCTTACTATGGAATGAGAGCAATCTTGCTTTACTATTTGTATACAGAGACGGTAAACGGAGGGCTTGGCTTTGACAAAGGCACTGCGGTTGCCATTATGTCGATTTACGGATCACTCGTATACATGTCCACTATTATTGGCGGATGGCTCGCTGATCGGGTATTCGGTACCGCAAACACCGTGTTTTACGGCGGGATATTTATTATGTTCGGCCATATTGCACTCGCCTATCCGGGCAGCGCGATAGCATTCTATATCAGCATGGTGCTTATCATTATCGGAACAGGCTTATTAAAACCAAACGTTTCGAGCGTCGTTGGAGATCTTTACACGAAAGAAGACCCGCGCCGCGACTCAGGTTTCAGTATTTTCTACATGGGGATTAACCTCGGCGGTTTACTCGCGCCGTTAATTGTCGGAACACTCGGACAGAAGTACAACTATCATCTCGGCTTCGGAGCTGCCGCGGTCGGAATGCTTCTTGGACTTATCGTATTTGCTTTGACAAGAAAGAAAAACCTCGGACCTGCAGGTTCAAATGTCCCGAATCCGCTGTCTAAAAAATCTGCAATCGGCACCGGAATCGGTGTTATCATTGTGGCGATCGCAGTGATGATCTCTGTACAAACAGGGGTGCTGACGATCAACCGTTTCATCGACCTTGTAAGTATTCTCGGTATTTTGATTCCTGTTATTTATTTCATCATCATGTTTACAAGCAAAAAAGCGGACAAAACAGAAAAATCTCGTCTTGCCGCTTACGTTCCTTTGTTTATCGGTGCTGTCATGTTCTGGGCCATTCAGGAACAAGGAGCGACCATTCTTGCGGTATACGCTGATGAACGCATAAGACTTTCATTGGGCGGAATAGAACTTCAGTCATCTTGGTTCCAATCATTAAACCCCTTGTTTATCGTCATTTTCGCACCAATTTTCGCATGGCTTTGGATGAAGCTTGGCAAACGCCAGCCGTCCACACCAGTTAAATTCTCAATCGGAATTATTTTAGCCGGATTGTCATTTATCATTATGGTATTCCCGGCTATGCAAGGGAAAGAAGCACTCGTAAGCCCGCTGTGGCTCGTTCTCAGCTTCCTGCTTGTCGTGCTTGGAGAGCTGTGCCTGTCACCAGTCGGTTTATCCGTGACAACAAAACTGGCGCCAGCTGCATTCTCCGCACAGACAATGAGTATGTGGTTTCTGACTAACGCAGCAGCCCAAGCGATCAATGCCCAAGTAGCCGGGTTGTTTGATAAAATACCTGAAACAACGTACTTCGGCACCATCGGCTTGATTTCTATCATACTCGGCGGCATTCTGCTGCTGATCTCACCGATCATCAAACGTGCGATGAAAGGTATCTTATAATAAAGAAAATCCCGCAGAGCAGCTCTGCGGGATTTTTATTTGTCTGTCCATTCCATTAAGCTTTGCCCGAAGGTCTGCGGTTCCTCCAGCATCGGCTGGTGCCCGCTCTTTTCAAAGATGACCTTCTTCACATACGGATATATACCGTCAACGGCATCCCACAACGATACGGGAGCAACCAAATAGTCATATCTGCCTAAACCGATATAGACAGGAACATGAACGTCTGCTAACCGCTGTATGAGGTTCATCTGCGCGAATGTATGTCCCCATAATTCATCTATAATCGGCATATTGGTGTCAACACCTTCCCATAAAGCTGCTGCATTCGGCCTCTCTTTATAAAAGCTTTTCGCTTCAGCGCGAATGCACATGTGCACGAAACGCCTTTCAGGATCTTTTTCTATGTCACCTGCTAAACTTGCAATATCTTTTTCGAAACGTTTCTTTCTCTCAGGGCTGGCTGTTTCCCTAAAAAACGCTTCACTGTCCCGCTGTCTTTTTTGACTGTTATCAGGCGCTGAATTGAGGAGCACGGCCTTTCGCACATGCTCAGGGTACTTTCTGGCGTATTCTAATGCCATAAACGCATGCCCCGAATGTCCCATGATGATAAAATCCTTAAGCTGAAGATGGCGTCTTATCGCTTCAATATCGTCCAAAACTGCATCCAGGCTTTGATCTTCCGGCCGCAGCGCCCGCGCCGGCTTGGCAAAACCCCTGTGATCGGCAAATATCCATTGATATTTCTGTTTGATATCCTGATGAAATAGACGCGGGTAGTAAACCGCACTGCCGATCACGAGAATCGGCGCGCCCTCTCCTTCAATACAATAAGATAAATCAAAACCGTCTGAATGACAGATCCCCTTTGTGACCATTCCTCACGCCCCCTTTGTCTTTATATGGTTCATTATACTAATAAAAGCCTGACGCATGGCGTCAGGCTTTTTATTTATCGTTTTAATTCCTCCAGCGTTGCTTCCCATCTGTTCAGCACCTCTTCAGCATTGTGAAGCTGTATCCTGACACCGGAAGTTATATCAGCGTACTTTGCAACATCCTCCTTAGCTGAAGCGATACGGCAGGCAAAGCGTTCCCTGTCATAAACCGCATCGTTCAGCGGCGGGAGCGGCTCACATTGCAGTTTTACGTAATGAGCGGCTCCTTTCCACCATGCAGTAAGCTGGGCTTGTCCCGTTCGAAGGATATTTCCCGCGGTCTCTGTGTTTTTCCACAGGGCGATCCGGATATCCGTCCGATTCAGGGCGATGATTTCTCCGGCGCTGATCATAGCGGCATGCGGCCAGCCGTCCTCCGATACCGTTTGCAGAACGAAGGCTTCATGCTGCTTTTCTTTCAGACGTTCCCCGTCAAGCAGCTCAAAGAGACGGTCTGATAGTTGGTTCACGCCGATCAGGCCTTTCGTTCCGGAACAGCGGGAACTTCAACCGCTGTTTCTGTTTCTTTTGGATCGATTTTAAAGGCCGGATTATATTTTTCCGGATTTGTAATACTTTCCGGTTCACATGATCTCCATGTAAAAAAACATGTTTGGCATTGATAGACTTCCCATGCTCCTTCTACAGGCGATTTGCTCATGACTTCTCCTTTTTTTGAATCGCATCGAGGACATGTATGCATGTCGAATCATCCTTTCCTTATTTATTCATCAAGTCCATTAGTTTTTGTTCCCATTCTTTTGTTGTTAATGGAGAATCAAGCGGCTGTGAATAATGGCCTCTTGTTTCCGGCGCAACAGGTGTTGTGGCATCAAGAATCATTTTGTGCGTGATTCCTGATGGATTTGATCCCGGGTCAAGCGGCAGGACAGATAAATCCGGTATAATGACCGCATCGTGTTTCGGGTGCATTTTTGTAGAGAGCGCCCACATGACCTGCGGCAGGTTGAATGGATCGACATCCTCGTCGACAACGATAACCATTTTGCAGTAGCCTAGTCCGTGCGGGGTTGTGAGCGCGCGCATGCCGACCGCTTTCGCAAATCCGCCATAGCGGTTTTTTGTTGATACAATCGCGATTAAACCGTGTGTGTACATGGCGTTCACAGCCACAATTTCATTCGGATACGCTTCTTTTAGCTGCTGATACAGCGGCACACAAGTATTAATGCCGATCATGTAATCACATTCTGTCCACGGCATGCCTAAGTATAAATGTTCAAAAATCGGGTTGTTTCTGTGATACACGCGGTTAATTTTGATAATCGGCATGCTGCGTCCGCCGGAATAGTGCCCTGTAAATTCACCGAATGGCCCTTCATATTCACGTTCTCCGGCAATGATTTCTCCCTCGAGCACAACTTCTGCTCCCCATGGAATATCAAGGTCAGACAGCTTTGATTTTACGATGCGGTACGGTTCTCCTTGGATTGCTCCCGCCATTTCGTATTCGGATTGATCATAGAGAAGCGGAGTGGATGCCGCGGTTGTAATGACCGGTTCACATCCGAGCGCAATGGTGACCGGAAGATTGATGCCGCGTTCTTCGGCTTGGCGCAGATGGATCGCAATATCGTGCTGCGGCACAGGCTGAATGCCGAGGCGGTCTTTTCCCTTTACCTGCATTCTGTATATGCCGACATTTTGTTTGCCGAAGTTGTCAGGGTCCTCAAGGTCGCGGGAGATGACGCATGCTTTGTCTAAATAGTAACCGCCGTCTCCTTGGTTAATTCTGAAAAGAGGCAGGATATCGAACAAATTGATGTCCTCTGTGATTTCATTTTCATGAAATGGCGCTGTTTCTTCGCGTTTGACCGGCATCGGAAACTGTTCATATCGCTTCGCAAATTCAAAAAACTGCTCTTTCACCGGTGTATCTTTCGGCAGTCCCAGCATCATCGCGTGGTTCGGCCAAGAGCCGATGACATTCATCGCGATTTGCGCATTGTTGTAGCCGTAAATATTGTTAAATAGCAGTGCAGGGCTTTTATCGCCAAGGTTGCTGGCTGCCCGTGCAGCTGCTCCCAGATCAGGCTCAGGCTTTACCTCTTCATTCACCGTTAACAATTGTCCCTCTTTTTCAAGGGCAGCGAGAAATTCTCTGAAATCTTGATAAGCCATCATCAAGCTCCTCCTTTTTGTTTTTCAATTCCATTCCAGCGCTTTGCCTCAGAAAGGCGCAGGCCGAATTGGTCCAACGTTCTGAATACAATATGGTCGACCATTTCTTCTAAGCTGCTCGGCTGATTATAAAACGCCGGCATCGGCGGAAGAATAATCGTCCCCATTTTTGTGAGTGCAAGCATATTTTCGAGATGAATCTGGTTCAAAGGTGTCTCTCTTGTTAAGAGAACGAGCTTTTTCCGCTCTTTCAGCATGACATCCGCCGAGCGAGTCAGCAGATTATCCGCCATCCCGGTGCGGATGCTCGCAAGCGATTTCATACTGCACGGCGCCACAATCATGCCATCGGTATCAAACGAGCCGCTGGAGATGGCCGCCGCCTGATCCTTATGCGAGTATGTGTATGTGGCCATCTTTTCAACTTCTTTTAACGTGTAGCCTGTTTCATGTTTGATGGTAACGTTAGCCCAAGGAGACACAACGAGATGGGTTTCCACTTCCGCTGCCCTCAGCCATTCTAATAGCCTGACACCGAAGATAGCCCCAGTTGCCCCTGTCATTCCGACAACGAGTTTCAAATTTTGCCCCTCCTTCACGCTTGAATTCTGTCTTCATTTCAATCATACTCCTGATATATCCATATGAAAAATATTCGTTAAATCTATAATCAATACCTAAAAGGTATATAAAAGGAGGCCCTTCTTTGGACATTCGTCAGCTGCGATATTTCATTACCATTGCCCAAGAACAAAAGATCACCTCTGCCGCCAAAAAACTCCATATGGCGCAGCCGCCGCTAAGCAGGCAGCTCAAACAGCTGGAGGATGAGCTGGGTGTTGTATTGTTTGACCGCAATAAGAAAAAACAAATGACTCTTACATATGAAGGAAGCATTTTTCTCAAAAGAGCCAAAGAGATTCTGCACAGGTTTGAAGATGCGGTCATTGAGGTACAAGAGCTGAGGGAGGAGGTTGCCGGCACGCTGGCTGTGGGTTCGACGATTTATTGCGCCGCTCTTATGCTTGAGAAAGTGACGCAAATGAAAGATAGATATCCGCACCTCACCTTTAATATTTGGGAGAACGAACCGGCAACGCTGTTAGAGCTGCTGGAAAGCCGGCAAATCGACGCCGCTGTCACGACAACCATGATAAAAAGCGATACCGTCCAATTTAAAAAGCTTGACGACATTCCATGTGTGCTCGTTCTTTCTGATGATGCCGGGTATACATGCGGAGACACCATTCAAATGGAGGATATCCCTTCTTTCCCGCTGATTCTGCTGCGGCCTGTGAACGGAAAAGGCGTTTATAACCAGGTCATGAATGAATTTCACCGTCTTCAGCTGGAGCCGCGTATTGTTTGTGAATGCCACGATTCAGCAACACTGCTCAGTCTCGTCTCATCAGGATTTGGCGCGTCCATTCTGCCCGTCACCATGATTCCTGTTCATATGAGAAACCACATTCACACAGTTAAAATCGAAAACAACCCCTTCGTTATGACACCGGCTGTCATGTGGAGAACTGACAGTTATTTGCCAAAACCGGTACAGCAATTTTTGAATTTATTTTAAGTGTTTTTGTCTCATGAAAACCAAATACTTGACTCATACTAAAAAAAAGTTATCCTTTAGATTTGTAAGCTATTTTTTCATTTCAACAAAATTAATCAGAAAAGTGGGGAATAGAATGAAAAAAGCACTTTTAGCTTTATTCATGGTCGTAAGCATTGCAGTTCTCGCAGCTTGCGGAGCAGGAAATGACAATCAGTCAAAAGATAACGGAAAAAACGGCGATCTTTGGGCTTCAATTAAGAAAAAAGGCGTACTGACAGTCGGTACAGAAGGAACGTACGAACCGTTCACTTATCATGACAAAGACACTGACAAGCTGACTGGCTATGACGTGGAAGTCATCACAGAAGTCGCAAAACGCCTTGGACTGAAAGCCGAATTCAAGGAAACACAGTGGGACAGTATGTTTGCCGGCCTGAATTCCAAACGGTTTGACGTCGTTGCCAACCAAGTCGGAAAAACAGATCGTGAAAACCAATATGACTTCTCAGACAAATACACAACATCAAGAGCCGTTGTCGTGACGAAAAAAGACAACAACGATATTAAGTCTGAAAAAGACGTAAAAGGAAAAACGTCAGCTCAATCACTGACAAGCAACTATAACAAACTAGCTGCAAATGCCGGCGCGAAAGTAGAAGGCGTTGAAGGCATGGCGCAGGCCCTTCAAATGATCCAGCAAGGCCGCGTCGACATGACGTACAACGATAAGCTTGCCGTATTAAACTATTTAAAAACATCAGGCAACAAAAACGTAAAAATCGCGTTTGAAACAGGCGACCCTCAGGAAACGTATTTCACGTTCCGTAAAGGAAGCGGCGAGGTTGTCGACCAAGTCAACAAAGCATTAAAAGAAATGAAAGAGGACGGGACTCTTTCTAAAATCTCTAAAAAATGGTTCGGCGAAGATGTTTCTAAATAATATACCGGCATTGACGCTTGGCACGGCGATCCCGTGGGATCTGGTGCAGCAGTCATTCTGGCCGATACTTTCAGGGGGAATCTACTATACGATTCCCCTTACGATTCTTTCCTTTATATTCGGAATGATACTGGCGCTGATTACGGCGCTTGCCAGAATGTCGAAAGTGAGACCTTTGAGATGGGTGTTCAGCGTATACGTATCCGCCGTACGCGGCACTCCACTTCTCGTTCAATTGTTCATCATTTTCTATCTGTTCCCGGCCTTTAACATTACACTAGATCCATTTCCAAGCGCAGTCATTGCCTTTTCCTTAAACGTTGGCGCCTATGCATCTGAAATCATCAGGGCATCTATTTTATCCGTGCCGAAGGGGCAATGGGAAGCTGGCTATACCATCGGCATGACACACCAGAAGACGCTGTTCCGCGTCATTTTGCCGCAGGCGTTTCGTGTGTCGATCCCGCCATTATCCAATACCTTTATCAGCCTGATCAAAGATACATCTCTTGCATCTCAGATTCTCGTCGCTGAGCTGTTCAGAAAAGCTCAGGAAATCGGCGCGCGCAATCTCGATCAGATTTTAGTCATTTATATTGAAGCGGCCTTTATTTATTGGATGATCTGCTTCTTGCTTTCGCTCGTCCAGCATGTCATCGAACGGCGTCTTGACCGCTACGTGGCCAAATAAGGAGGTTCCGAGTATGCTTTCCGTTAAAGGATTAAACAAATCATTCGGTCAAAATGAAATTTTAAAAAAGATAGATATGAAGATAGAAAAAGGAAAAGTCATCGCTATACTTGGGCCTTCCGGTTCAGGGAAAACGACGCTGCTTCGCTGTCTGAACGCGCTGGAGATCCCGAATCGCGGGGAGCTTGCATTTGATGATTTCTCCATCGATTTTTCAAAGAAAGTGAAGCAGTCGGATATCCTTCAGCTCCGCCGGAAATCGGGAATGGTGTTTCAGGCGTATCACCTCTTCCCTCACCGCACAGCCCTTGAAAACGTGATGGAAGGCCCTGTTCAGGTGCAAAAACGAAACAAAGAGGAAGTCAGAAAAGAAGCGATTCAGCTTCTTGATAAAGTCGGATTGAAGGACAAAATGGATTTATATCCGTTCCAGCTTTCCGGAGGCCAGCAGCAGCGCGTCGGCATCGCCCGTGCACTGGCAATTCAGCCTGAGCTGATGCTGTTTGACGAACCGACCTCAGCGCTTGACCCTGAGCTTGTGGGTGATGTGCTGAAGGTTATCAAGGATTTAGCCAATGAAGGCTGGACCATGGTCGTTGTTACCCACGAAATCAAATTCGCCCAAGAAGTGGCGGACGAAGTCGTCTTCATTGACGGCGGCGTCATCGTGGAGCAGGGGCCGCCTGAGGAAATTTTCTCTGCTCCAAAAGAAGAACGGACCCAGCGGTTTTTGAATCGGATTTTGAACCCGTTGTAAAACCCAAAACAGGGCGCCTGCCGGCGGCCCTGTTTTTTTGTTGAGCCCCTTTCGCCTATTCCGCCCTTTTGTCAGATATGCTACAATGACAATCGATTGATTTTTACGAAAGAAGGGACTTCACGTGAAGCGAGAACTTGTTCTGCGCTGGACATTTTATTTTGCCGGTCTGCTTATTTTGTCTTTTGGTGTATCCCTTACGATAGAAGGAAAAACGCTGGGGATCAGTCCGTGGGATGCATTTCATTACAGCCTGTTTCAGCACTTCGGGCTTACCGTCGGCCAGTGGTCCATCATTATTGGAGCGCTCATCGTCGGATTCACGTCATTGTTTACGAGGGCTTGGCCAAAAATTGGGGCGATCCTGAACATGGTGCTCATTGGTGTTTTTATAGATTTTTTCAATTTTCTTCTGCCTGCCCCCTCCACCTACACAGGCTCCGTCATCGTCTTCTCTCTCGGCGTGCTGCTGATCGGCTACGGCGTCGGTGTTTATGTATCAGCGGGCCTTGGCGCGGGGCCGCGTGATTCACTGATGATGCTGATTACAGAAAAAACCGGCTGGAATGTGCAATGGGTGCGGAACGGCATGGAAATAACAATTTTGTTTGCAGCATGGGGCATGGGCGGTCCGATCGGTTTAGGTACAATTTTGACCGCCATCCTCACCGGTATCATTTTGCGCTTTTCGTTGCCGCAGTCAATCCAGCTGCTGAATTATGCTGTGGCAAGGCGGACAGCCGCTGTGAAAGCAACTCCGCCTATACACTAAAACAAAGCCGCTTCGGCTTTGTTTTTTTATTTTCTCCTCTATATGAGTCTTGTTGAAGTATGATAGGATGGTTTTGACAATCTTTTGCAGACGGAGGATCTAGAATGAAAATTTACGGAATTTATATGGACCGCCCGCTTTCACAGGCAGAATCGGATCGGCTGATGTCTTTCGTTTCTGCTGAAAAACGGGAGAAATGCCGGAGATTTTATCATAAAGAAGATGCTCACCGCACCCTGCTGGGAGATGTGCTTGTTCGCTCTGTCATCAGCGAGCAGTACCAGCTGAATAAAGCCGATATCCGATTCAGCGCGCAGGAATACGGGAAGCCTTGCATCCCTGACCTCCCCAATGCCCACTTTAACATTTCCCACTCCGGCCATTGGGTCATCGGCGCGTTTGATTCAGATCCGATCGGCGTCGATATTGAAAAAATGAAGCCAATCAGCCTCGGGATTGCCGAACGTTTCTTTTCGAAGAAAGAGTACAGCGATCTTTTATCCAAACATAAAGACGAGCAAAACGATTATTTTTATCATCTATGGTCTATGAAAGAGAGCTTTATCAAGCAGGAAGGCAAAGGCCTGTCGCTGCCGCTTGATTCCTTCTCCGTGCGCCTGCATGAGGATGGCCGAGTATCCGTCGAGCTTCCGGAGCACCATACGCCTTGCTTTATCAAAACGTATGAGGTAGATCCCGGCTATAAAATGGCTGTGTGCGCCGCCCGACCTGATTTCCCGGAGGACATCACGATGATCTCGTACGAAGCGCTTTTATAAATGGCTCATCAGCAGCTTAATGCCGCGCTCAATATCTTCAGTCTTCACATTGGAAAGATTGATTTTTAATAGATTTTCTTTCGGATAGTCTGATAAATAATGGCGGTCAATCGCTTCAAGGAGAACCTCTTGTTTTTTCATCTTTTGAATCACTCTTGATGCCGGCAGATCCTCAGGAAGCACCAGATGGGTATGCATGCACGGGGCCTGGCCGCTGGAAAATAGAAAGCGGCCGCGGCTCAATTGTCCGTGTGTTTGAATGGCTTCATGTAGCCTAAGGGACCGTTCCTTATAGGAATTTCTGATTTTCTCCTTGTGCCTGCCGAACATTCCGCTTTTGATGTAAATTTCTAACGCGGCTTGAGAAATTATCGAGCAGTCAATGTCGTTCAGCTTTTTGTACGTATGAAATGTGTCAGTCAGCGCATTTGGCAAAACGGCGGCCCCCACGCGAAGGCCGGGAAATATCATTTTTGAAAAGCTTTTTAAATAAATCACATGTGAGGACAGATCGTATGCGTACAGCGGGTCTGCCTTTTTATTTTCCTCGAGATCACCGAGATAGTCATCCTCAACAAGATAGACGTCATAGGCTGCCGCCAATCTTACCAGCTCACGTTTGTCCCGTTCGGCCAGTGAGCTCCCAAGCGGGTTATGGAAGCGTGGCATCGTATAAAAAAATTTGATCGATTCTGTTTGAAACAGCCGCTCGACTTCCGCTAAATCAAGCCCCTGCTCCGTTCTTTTTATCCCGATTGCGGGGATGCCCAGTGTCTCCAGTTGTTCAATCATCAAATGATAGCCTGGCTGTTCAATGGCGATCTTCTCTTTCCCATTGGGAAACGGCATTGCACATAGCAGGGATAGTGCCTGCTGGACGCCGGATGTGATAAACATATGCCGCTCGTCCGCAAATACCTGCTGATCAGCAAACAGCTTTCGCAATACACGGATGAGCGACGGGAGGCCCTTCGGCGTTCCGTAGAGAAACAAATCATGCTTGTATGTATCAATCGCTTTGTTGATGCAATGCTGAAAATCCACATACGGAAAAATATCAGGGTCCGGCGCAGACGTTGCAAAGTCGATTGGGCTTGACTTGCCGTGATGCGGCTTCCTCGTCTTTTTCACAAGATAATAGCCGCTTTTCGGAACAGAATAGATGAGATGGCGTTTTTCCAGCTCTTGCAGCGCGCGGATCACCGTGCTTTTGCTGACTTGATAGCGGGCGGACAGCTGCCTGATGGAAGGAAGCCTGTCTCCTTCTTGATAGACACTGCTTTGCATCATTTCCTCTATCTGTATGAAGAGACTGATATACTTCTCCATTCTTTCTCCCCCTGTTTTGTACCGGTACAGTTCATTGTTTTTCTTATTGTACCGTTCCTATCCACCCCATACAATAAAAGGGAGCGGCCGGCTCTATTATTTATTTAAAGGAGCACTTCCTGTATGTATAAAAACCAGCAAACCTCAGCTTATCTTGCAGCTATGTTATACGCTTTGATTATCGGTTTATCCTTTCTTTTTGTGAAAATCGCGCTGCAATCGGCAGAACCATTTGATATTCTTGCACACCGGTTCACCCTTGCGTTTGCAGCGGCTACTATACCTGTCTTATTCGGATGGGTGAAGCTGTCCATCCGTTTAAAAGATGTAATGGCTATTTTGCCGCTCGCCCTGCTGTATCCGGCGCTGTTTTTCAGCTTTCAGGCATTCGGCCTGGTGTACTCGTCATCCTCTGAAGCCGGGATCATTCAGGCATCAATTCCGATTTTTACAATGGTCTTTGCCGCTTATTTTTTAAAAGAGCGATCGACGTGGGCTCAAAAAGGGTTCACTGTGTTATCAGTTGCGGGCGTCATGTTTATTTTTGTGATGAAGGGCGTGAACGTTGAATCGGCCAGCCTAAAAGGATCTGTACTTATTCTCTTGTCCGCTCTGTCTTCAGCTATGTACAATACCGCCGCAAGAAAAATGACACAGCGTTTCCGGCTGATGGAGCTCACCTACATCATGTCAGCGATCGGATTTGTCGTCTTCAATGCCATCGCCTTGGTGCGGCACGGCGCTTCCGGAACGATCGGCACTTACTTCCATCCATTCCGGGAGCCCGGCTTTATTCTCGCGATAGTGTATTTGGGCGTGTTATCTTCGCTCGTGACTTCGTTTATGTCCAACTATGCGCTGTCCCGGATTGAGGCGTTTAAAATGAGCGCCTTTAATCATTTGTCCACCATCGTGACGATGATTGCCGGAGTTGTGGTTTTGCACGAAAGCCTAGCCTGGTATCACCTTGCCGGTGCGGTTTGTATTATCATCGGCGTGCTGGGAAGCAATGCCGGTCTCCGAAAAAGAAAGCAAACCAAAAAATCCATTTCTATGAACAAATGAGATGTTATGTTAGAGTTGAAGAAAAAATGGTTTGAGGTGCAGTGTAAGAATGATTCAACACAGTGTCTTCCTAGAGGGAGCCATTTCATTACAAGATATGAGATGTTACTTTTTATCCCGGCAAAGAATATCAGCATTGTTTTATTTTATTTATATTTTTCTTCTATCTTTATTGGTGTATTCGCTTTATGGATTTCCGATTACCGTTTATGACAGCGAAACACTTGAAGTGATATATAATGGTATTTTCATAGCGATTCTATCCTTGATCTGTACATTGCTTTTGATTGCTTTTCATTATATAAGGCTGCGTACCAGCTATAAGAACAATACACGGCTAAAACGCAAAAGGACATATACCATTAACCGGCAAGGCATTCAAATTCAATCCAAAAACGATAATGCATTGTTTGAATGGGATGAAATAAGGGCAGTTGCAGAATATAAACACTTTTTCTCAATCAAAACTTCTAGTCACCAGGTCATCTTAGTTCCTAAACGTTTTTTTGTATTCGAAAATGAGCTCCACTCATTCAGACAGCTTGTAAAAGAACATGTACGTGCCAAAAAAGTAAAATGACAAATTTAAAAAGAGGGTTTTCCCTCTTTTTTTATGTTAATGAGATATGCCGCTCCATTGAGTAACATTCTCTTCAGCTAATGGAGATTTACCCCTCAACACTCTCTTCGTTATGAACATGATTGTTTTTTTTGATTGGCGCCAGCTCCAATAATGCTGATAAACTTACAAGCACCAAACACACAACAGTAACCAGCAAATAATTATGATTCATGTCAAAAAACAATCCGCCCACATACACACTGAGAGCGCCGGCGATTTGATGGATAAAGAAATTGATGCCTAGGAGCGAACCGATAAGCCCGGTTTGAAAGCTTTCAGAAATGGACGCAGCAGTCAGCGGGATCACGCCTGTGTAGCTGAGCCCGAATAACAGCGTAAAGCACAAGTACCAGAGCTCACTGTTATGAATGCCGAGTGCGGGAACGAGCAGGCAGATCAAGCTGATGAGACGAATGAAAAACAAAATGGAGAGCATCACGCTTCTGCTGCCAAGCAAATCTGACAGCCAGCCTGCCAATAATCCCCCGATGATAATAAACGCCCCGAATGCAGCCATCATTCCGTTGATATGAGAGACATGCGCATCCTCCAGCATTGGAACGAGATGAGCATCAATGATTCCCATCGTAAATCCGCACGTAAATACGCCGAAGTACAGGATATGAATGAGGCGGGACTGCTTTAACACCTTCCAAAATCCCTGCCAGTCATAAGATTTTTTCACGGACTGCCCTTGGACATTGGGCGGGTGCTTCATTCCGAAGGCCAAAAGAGGCAGCAGGACAGCCGCTAAGAAAATGCCCAATATTGTATACGCAGTTTGCCAGCCTGCATAGTAAGGAGCCGCAGCCCAAATCGGTGACAGCAGCAGCAAACCGGCTGAATTTGCATTGGTCAAAATGGCGAGCGCCAAGCCTTTATGCGTGTCAAACCAGCGGCTGATAAAATACTGTGTCGTCACGCCAACAGCGCAGGAATAGCCGATTCCGCCGAGCACTCCGTAGATCACGGAAAATATATGGACATTCGGCGAATGCGGGAGCGCCAAAAAGCTTGCGCTGATACAAATGGCGCCGATCCCCATAATCTTTCTGACGCTGAACCGGTCAATAAAAAAGCCGACAAAAAACTGAACGACTCCCGTTGTGATCATAAAAATGCTGACGGAAGCCGAAATCAGCGACCGATCGGCGTGAAAGGTCTCTGCCATCGGGAGCATAAAAAATTGAAAGGAATTTCTGAATGAGTTCATTCCGATGGCGAAGACAAACGTGAACAGCAATACTAACCATTTCATCTTAGGAGACGCGCAAAGGATGTGCCGAGACATTTTTTCCTGACCTGCCTTTATTTGAGTATTGCGACTATTATATCATGAAAAAATTTACATTCTATATAAAAAAAGCGAACAGCACAGCGCTGTCCGCTTTTTCATTAAGAACTGGAAATCGGATGCTGATTCAAAATCGCAAAAATCCGTTCCGCCACTTCCTCTGTATTTGACAGCAGAAACATATGCCCGCCGTCAAATTCATGGAACATGATGTGTTTCGCCCACTTCTTCCAGCCTTCCGCATCCCGGATGCATTTTTCGTCATTCAGTCCGTTAAAGACGTGGACCGGCGATTGGATCGGTGTCATGTCGTTAAGCTCGAATTGTTCAAGAGCCCGGTAATCCGATCTGAACGAAGGAAGAAAAAATGACATAACTTCTTTATTTTCAACGAGCTCTGCGGGCATTCCGCCTAATTTGATAATATGATCGAGAAATTGATCATCAGGCAAATGCGATACTTTTTTCCGCTGAATATGCGGCGGCTGAATCGCAGAAATAATCACGGCTTGCGGAAAAATGCCTTCACGCTCCAGTTTTTGCGCCAGCCTGAAGGTAATCATGCCGCCCATGCTGTGCCCGAACAGCACAAACGGCCGATCTGGATGCAAATGTAATTCTTGCTTGTACAAATCAGTCAGCTGCTCGAGATCCTCAATTGCTGACGTCTGATTTGTGCCGTGCCCGGGCGGTTCAGCTGCAAGCATTTCACACTCCCCCTGCAAAAAAGCATGGAGAGGGCGAAATGACGCCGAGTAGCCGCCGGCAAACGGAAAACAGATGAGCTGCGTTTTTTCCGATGCATCAAATGATCTGAAGAGTTGGCTCATTGGCCGGCTCCCCCTTTCATCGCTTCCTTAAGAAAGCGTTATGGTTTGTTTATTAAGAAATTCGCGCAAAATCCCGGCATTCCTATCAAGACATTCGCCCTGCAGCATTTCGGCGTGTGTACCGAAGCCTTTTTTCACACGATAAGCGCCCGTTGTCGCCTCTTCCCACGACGAAAGCCATTCAGGCATTTCAAAGTCAATATCAGAGGTCAGCAAATCAATGTCCGCTTTCACTTGGCCCGAGCTGATCAGGTTGACATAGTATGAGTAGAAGGCATGTGTTTTTTTCTTGAGCCCCTGCTTGACGGCTTCGCTATTGAGGGCTTCATTGTCCCGATTTACATTCATCAGCGCCTCGACATCGTTTTCGACCGTGCGTCCGTCCAGATCACTGACGCCTTGTTTTTTATAGGAATCCACCATAATGATCCGCTGTACGGTGCGTCCCTGCTCTTCAAGTTTTTTAGCGGCTTCAAACGCCAGGCTGCATCCTGCTGAATAACCAAACAGTGTCACAGGACCTTCCGGCTGAAGCTCCTTGATCAGAGCGGCATAACGGTCAAGACGGTTTTCCTCTTCAATAAAGTCAAAGGCGCACAGCTTGTATGACGGCAATTGCTTGGCCAGATTCTGATACATTAAGCCATATCCCAATACCGGCGGGAATGCGAAAATGATGTCATCCTGATCCGGATTCATGATTGTAACGTCCTGAAGTCCTTCTGAGCCTCCGTTTTTCAGATATGCTGAAATGCCGGCAATCGTCGGCGCTTCAAACAATAGCTTCACCGGAAGGTCCATTCCGAGCTCTTTTTTGATGCGAGAAGCGGCTGTCATCGCCCTTAAGGAATGGCCGCCAAGCTCGAAGAAATCGTCATGGATGCTGACTTGCTTTCTGCCGAGAATCTCGGACCAGATTTGCGCGATTGTTTCTTCCGTTTCATTTCGAGGCCCAATCCATTCTTGCGATATCTGATCTTGCTCCGGTTTTGGCAGCAGACGTTTATTGACTTTTCCGTTTGTTGTTAAAGGAAGCTCGTCCAAGAACGTAAATGTCTGCGGCACCATATAAGCAGGAAGCTGTTTTTTCAGGTGTGCCTTAACGTCTCCTGCTGAAAGCTGTGTCCGGTTCACAAGGTAGGCGTTAATTGATGCGTCCCCAGACTCGCGGCGGTCCACCACGACGACCGCGTCTTTTACTCCGGGATATTCCTGCAGCTGCTTTTCGATTTCTTCCAGCTCGATCCGGTGTCCCCGTATTTTCACTTGATCATCAATGCGGCCGGCGTATTCAATCGTACCGTCAGGCAGCCAGCGAGCGAGATCCCCGGTGCGGTAAAGTGTTTCTCCCGGTTTGAACGGGTTGGCGGTAAATTTCTGCTTCGTCAGCTCATCACGGTTTACATAGCCTTTTGATACACCCATTCCGCTGATGCATAGTTCACCGACCGCTCCGAATGGCTGGAGCTGATTTGATTCATTGAGAATATAAATACTTGCATTGCTGATTGGCTTTCCGATCGGCAGTGAGGAGATAGACTCCGGAATCTCGTGCACGACGTGAGCCGTAGCAAACACCGTGCCCTCAGTCGGACCGTAGCAGTTAATCAGCTTGCCCGGCCCCATGATCCGCATCGCTTTCCTGACGTGAGGCACAGACGCGCGTTCCCCGCCGAATAACACACAGCGAAGCCCCTTCAGCCAATCCTCTCCCGCATCTGTGAGAAGATTAAATAAAGCTGTGGTCGCAAACATGACGCTGACATTCTCTTGACGGATGAGGCTCGTGAGACGGTCTGTATCAAGCAGTGTATTTTCATCTGCGATAATCAGCCTTGCTCCATTCAAAATGGAAGCGTAGAAATCAAAGGTAAATGCGTCAAAAGCGTAATTCGATACAGATAAGAACGTGTCTTTTTCAGAAAACGTCATGTAGTCAACGTGCTTCACTAATCCTTGAATATTGGCATGCGTCGTGATATTTCCCTTTGGCTTTCCGGTTGTGCCTGATGTATACATGATATACGCCGCATCATCTGGTGCAATCGCGGTTTCAGGATCGCTTGCCTCTTCTTCAAAACGGATGGGATCATCAATGATGAGCGTTTGGCCTGTAAACGGCAGCTGACTCGCTTGCTCTTTCATCTCTTGATGTGTAAGCAGACATGCCGCCCCGCTGTCGGTCAGCATATATGAAATTCGGTCATCCGGCAGCTTAGGATCAACCGGCACATAAGCAGCTCCCGCTTTTAACACACCGAGAATCCCAATCACCAGTTCCAGCGAGCGCTTCGTGTACAATGCAACAACTGAGCCTTTGCCTGCCCCTTGCTTTTGCAAACGGCGTGCGAGGCGGTTCGTTTCCTCGTCTAATTCGTGATAGGACAGCGTTCGGCCTGCAAATGTGAGCGCCGGTGCACTTGGATTGACGTCCACCGCCTCCTTGAACCAATCCGTCAGAGGTTTTGGCTCACACGTTTGAGGTGCCGGATTTAAGCCGTTAAGCAAGTACTCTTTTTCTTTTTCGTCAATGAAATCAATGGTGCTGACAGGCTGATCCGGATGCTGAATAAGCTGCTGAATCGCTGTGAGAAGCTTGGATTTTAAGCGCAGCATAAACGCTTCATCAAACACATTCTCATTATAGGCAAGCTTGATCAGCATTTCGTCACCCGGGGAGGCCATCAAATTGAGATCGTAATTTGACTTCTCAAATACATGGACATCCTCCATATCGAATCCGTTTTGTCCGCTTTCTTCATTGCTTGCATCCTGAAGCGGATAATTTTCAAACACGATGATGTGGTCAATCAATTTCGGCTGGTTGGCTTGGCTTTGGATGTCATAAAGCGGCACATATTGATGCGGTTCTGACTCAAGTGACTGCTCCTGAAGCTGCTTGAGCAAACCGTTGAACGTCATGTTTTCAGCCAATTTTACTCTTCTTGGAACAACGTTGATAAACAGGCCGACCATATGTTCAACGCCTTTGATTTCCGCGGGACGCCCGGAAACGACTGTACCGAAAGCTAAATCGTCAGACCGCTGATAACGGCTGATCAGTACGCTCCAGACTGCCTGCAAAGCGGTACTCAAAGTGGTGTGCTGAGATTTCGCAAGCTCTGTAAAAGCTTTTGTTTCCGCTTCCGGCAGTGAGAAGAGAAGTTCTTTCGGTTCGTACCCTTCCTTTTGTTTCTTTCTTTGTTCCGCAAACGTCGCCTGTCCTTCAAAGTCTTCCAAGTACTCGCGCCAGTAGCGGAGCGATGCTTGTTTATCCTGCTTTTCAAGCCACTTGATGTATTCCTTATACGGTTTGACAGGCGGCAGACTGTACGGCTTTTGTTCGCGCAGGGCGTTGTATACCTTAAACAGATCCTGCACGACGATGCCGAAGCACCATCCGTCCAAAATAATGTGGTGGTAGCTCCACACCCATTCAAAGCTGTTGTCAGCTTTTTTGAAGATGGCTGCCCTCATCGGAATATCCCGCGTTAAATCAAAGCCTTTGATCTTATCCTGTGCTTTGTATTCATTGATTTTGTCCGTTTGCTCACTTTCGGATAAACGTGTCAGATCCATTTCTTCTATATGAAATTGACGTTTTTTTAATACGACTTGAACGGGCCTTTTTACTTTTTCGTGAATGAACACGGTACGAAATACATCGTACCGGTCCATGATGACATTCATGCTTTCTTCAAGGCATTTGATATTGAAGTCGCCCTTTACTTTCATCGTAATTTGTTCAAGGTAAAAGCTCTGGCCGGGATTAAGGATGGTATGAAACAGCATCCCCTCCTGCATCGGCGATAGGTAATACATATCTTGAACCTGATCTTTGCTAAATTGACTCATATGTTTCGCTCCCGCCTTCTGTAATTCCCTTGCGTTTTTATTTCAAATTCTCCTCAAGCATGTCAAAGATATCGCCCATCTCATCCATTTCAAGGTCTCCCGCACTGAAGTCGCTCGGTGTGAATTCCTTGTCCTCTTTTTCCGTACAATGGCGGATGATCAGGAGGAGATTTTCTTTAAACCGCTCCATTTGTGCTTCGACCGTTGCTCTTTCATATTCCTTCTCATTGTAGGAGCAAGAAAGGACAAAACGTCCGTTTCGGATCATGCCGCTGAAGCTTAAAGCGTACAGGGCTTCTGATTCTTCGCTCACTTGGCGTCCCATATCGAAAGCGGACGGTTCAAAGAAATCCGTTTTCACTTCACTGTCGAATTGGCCTAAATAGTTAAAGCTGATTTCCGGTGTGAAGCCTTGCGCTTCCGCTTGTTCTGTAAAGTAGCGGAGAATGCCGTATCCGACACCTTTGTCCGGAACGCGGCGCAGGTTTTCTTTGACTGCTTTGATGACCGCTGAGACATCTGTTTCAGACATGTCGAGCACAACAGGATATTGTGCCGTAAACCAGCCAACCGTTCTGGAGATGTTCACATTCGGGATGATGTCTTCCCGTCCGTGCCCCTCAAGATTGATGCCGATTTTGACACCGCCTGTCCATTCTTTCATCGTTAATCCGAGCGCACTGAGGAGAATATCATTGATCTCGGTTCCATATGGCTGATGAACATCTGTTAAGAGATGTTTAGTGTCTTCTTCATTTAATTCGCAGATGACGGATGATGTATGTTTGACAACCCGCTCCTCTGTTTCATCATCCTTCGGTACAGCAGAAACCTCTTCAGCGTCAATTTGCGCCCAGTATTCAGCCTGCTGCAAAAGGTGTGCTGATTGGCTGAATGCCGCCAATTCTTCCGCCCAATCCTTGAAGGAGTTCGTTTTTTGCGGGAAGACGATTTTCTCTTCGTTCTCAGCCTGCACGTAGCCTGATGCAAAGTCCTCAAGTAAAATCCGCCATGATACGCCGTCGACCACGAGATGGTGTACAGCGATGAGCAGATGATCCCCTGCTTCCGTGCGGTACAGCTCCCCTTTCAGAAGCGGACCGTTTTGCAGGTCGAGACTGCTTTGCAGACTGTCAGCGAGAACCTTAATCTGGCTTTTCAGCATATCTTCATCTGAGCCGTACAGATCAACGATTTCGAAGCTGACCTCGCATTCGTCTATCCGTTTATACGCTTGAATGATGTCGCCGTTTTCTTCACGGTAGACCATGCGAAGCGCGTCATGATGCTCAATCAGTGCCTGTAATGTCTTTTCAACCCGTTCAGGATCGAAGCCCTTCGCAGAATGAAGCATGACCGACTGATTCCAGTGGTGTTTGTTCGTGAAATTCTTTTCAAAGAACCAGCGCTGAATCGGCGTCAGGATAACTTCGCCCTCCACAGGGCCTTGGTCTGCCTGTTTGCCTTCGGCACGCTCCACGTATTGTGTCAGTTCTTCAATCGTCGGGTGCTGGAAGAGATCCTTCATTTCCAGCTTCCAGCCGTGCTGGTTCAAGCGGCTCGCCATCTGGATTCCTTTAATAGAATCTCCGCCGAGCGAGAAGAAATTGTCGCTGACACCGACTTCAGAAATACCGAGCACGTCCTGCCAAATGCCGGCAAGCAGCTCTTCCATGTCAGTGGACGGCGCTTTGTATTCTCCGCCCCCTGCTTCGATGTCCGGCTCCGGCAGCGCTTTGCGGTCTACTTTGCCGTTTGCGGTAACCGGAAGCTCGTTTAATGTCACCCAGAACGCCGGGATCATGTAGTCCGGCAGGGTATCCTTGAGCGCTGACTTCAGCGCTTCTGTGTCGACGGTTTCCGGTGTGACATACGCCGCGATCGCTGTATTGCCGCCTTTATCTTTTACAGCTGTCACTGCCGCATCCTGCACCTCAGACAGCTGGGCCAGCTGCACTTCAATTTCTGACAGCTCGATTCGGTAGCCACGGACTTTGACCTGCTGGTCGATCCGGCCGATGTATTCGATGCCGCCGCCCGTCCATTTCACCAAATCGCCTGTTTTGTACATGCGTTCACCCGGCACGAACGGATCGGCGACAAACCGCTTCGCGGTTTCGTCTTCCCTGTTCAGATAGCCGCGCGCCAGTCCGCGTCCCGCCACACAAAGCTCTCCGGCCACGCCCTCCGGCTGAACCTGATGGCTTTCGCTGAGAATGTACACTCTCGTATTGGCGATCGCGCGCCCGATGGAAAGCGAGCCTTCCTCCGGATTGATTTCTGTGCTCGTCGCAACGACCGTGTTTTCGGTCGGCCCGTAGTTGTTGATGAGCTTGTACGGCTTTTTCACTGCGCGCTTCAGCTTGTCTCCTCCGGTCAAGAGCACGCGGAGTGACGTGTTTTCTAGCTCCATGAACTGTTCCGTCAACTGCGTCGGCAGGAAGGTGATCGTCACGCCGTTTGTTTCGAAATAGTCATTCAGGCGGGTGATATCAAGGCGAATCGCTTCATCAATGACGTGAAGCTCGGCGCCGATCGTCCAGGTCGGGAACATCTCCCAAATGGAAGCGTCGAACCCGAAGCCCGCGTACTTCGCACTGCGGTCCTCCGCCGTCATGCCGAACGCGTCATGATGCCAGAAGCACAGGTTCACAAGCGCATGGTGCTCGATCATAACACCCTTCGGCTGTCCGGTCGTTCCTGACGTGTAAATCATATAAGCAAGGTGATCCGCGGTTGTGTCGGTCTGCGGATTTTCCTCATCGTTTTCATCAAGTGGCAGACTCAGGATTGTGCGGTTGCCGTCAAGAAGAATGACCTCGCCCGTGTAGCTGTCCGGCACTGAGATGCCTTCCTGTTTCAAGAGAAGCGTCGCGCCGCTGTCCTGTAGGATATATTCAATCCGCTGATCCGGATAGTCAGGGTCAATCGGCACAAATGCCGCTCCCGCCTTTAAGACGCCGAGCACCGCAGCTGACATTTCAAGCGACGGCTTTGTGAGAATGCCGACGCGCTCATCCGCGCTAATGCCGCAGTCAATCAAAATCCGCGCCAGACGGTTCGCCTTCGCATTCAGCTCACCGTACGTCCATGATTGCCCGTTATACGTAACAGCCGGTTGGTCTTTATGGCGCTTAGCCGTCTCTTCAAACAGCTGATGAACCGTTTTGTCTGTCGGCACAGGCAGTGTTTTCCCTTTCCATGCCTCCAAGAGCGTTTGTTTTTCTGTTTCGTTGACGAGTGACAGACTGGAAAGCGGCTGGTTTGGATTTTCCGCCACAGCCCGCAATAATCGCAGGACGTATTCACTCCATTGCTCAGCAGTTTCTCTTGAGAATAGGTCAGTCGCATATTCCAGCTGCAGACCGATGCCGTTTTCGTCAGCGAAACCGCCTAATGTGAGGTCAAACTTGGATGTTCCTTGATGTGCCTCATAAGGTGAAATCGTGAGATCTTGCAGCTTAAGCTGTTCTTTATCAGGGTTTTCTGTCGTAACCATCACATTAAACAAAGGATTCCGGCTCATATCCCGAGGGAGGTCTAACTGGTTGACCAAGTCTTCAAACGGATACTCCTGATGCTCAAGTGCTGACAGATTTGTCTCCTTCGCTTGCTCCAGAAGCTCTGCAAATGTCTGCTTTTCTCCTGCTTCCATTCTCAGTGCAAGCGTATTGACGAACATCCCCGGCATGTTTTGCACGTCGGCATTCGTGCGGCCTGCTGTAACCGAGCCGATCACGATATCCCGCTGTCCGGAGATTTTGCTTAAAAAGACATGGAAGACGGTGTGAAGCACCATATGCAAAGTCGTTCCCGTTTCTGCGAGCAGTTTTTCAATCGCCTTTGCCGTCCCGCTTCCCGCGCGGAAACGGACAGTATCCCCTTCAAAGCTTTGAACAGGCGGTCGGGTGTAATCAAGCGGAAGGTCAAGCTCCGGCAGTTCGCCTGAGAGAACTGATAGCCAGTATTGCTCATGCTCCTTCATCCGTTCTTTCTGTCCGGCTTCATTTTGCCAAACAGCGAAATCCTTGTAATGAAGCTTCGGCTCCGGAAGCTGTTCGCCTTTATAAAGCAGTGCCAATTCTTTAACGAAAATACCTCTTGATACACCATCCGCGATAATATGATGCATATCCAATAGAAGCAGATGTTTTTGGTCTGCGATTCGGAGTAATGCCGCGCGAATGAGCGGAGCGCCGCTTAAGTCGAATGGCCGGATAAATTCTTTAATCTTCTGTTCCGCCTCGCCCTCTTCTGCATCAAACACGTGAAGATCAATTGAAGCCTCCTCAACAATGCGCTGGACAGGCTCTCCGTCTGCTTCCGTAAATGACGTGCGCAATGATTCATGACGGTTTACGAGCTGGTTGAGTGATTCCCGCAGGCGCGAAATATGAAGCTCGCCTTCCATAAGAAGAACCGATGGCATATTATAGCTGATCGTCTGCCGGTCAAGCTGATTGAGCACGTACATCCGTTTCTGCGCGGATGACAATGGATACACATCCTGTTTGTCAGCCGGCTTCAGCATGTGATAGCCGCCTGATGCTGCCGATTCCTCCATATAAGCCGCCAGCTGGCGTACAGTCGGCTGCTCGAACAGCGCTTTAAGCGGCACGGTTTTCTCCAATTCTGCCTGTATATTGGCGATGAGCATCATTCCTTTTAGTGAATGGCCGCCTAAATCGAAGAAGTTGTCATCGATTCCGATCGCTTCAATGCCAAGTGTTTTCTGCCAGATGCGGCAAAGGCTTTCTTCAAGCGCTGTTTCCGGAGCAGCTGACGCTTCATATCCGGATTGCGCTGCATTCGGCTTCGGCAATGCGTTTCTGTCGGTTTTCCCATTTGCCGTGAGCGGGATAGCGTCCACCTGCACAAAGAAGGCAGGGATCATATGAGACGGCAGTATTTGTGAAAGCTGTTTCCGGAGCTCTGCTTTTTCAATGGCTTGATCCGCCGTATAATACGCGCAAAGCTCCTGAAGCCCGCCCTCAGAAACCGCAAGCACAACCGCTTCCTGAACTTCGCTGAGGCTGAGCATGACCGTTTCAATTTCTTTCGGCTCTATGCGGTAGCCGCGGATTTTCACCTGATCATCAGCCCGGCCGATAAATTCAATCGTGCCGTCAGCCAGTCTCCGGACGACATCTCCGGTCTTGTACATCAGGCTGCACGGCGCATACGGGTTTTCCACAAATTTCTCGGATGTGAGCTGAGGACGGCTGAGATATCCTCTGGCAAGCCCCTGTCCCGTGATATATAGCTGGCCGCTCGCTCCCGGAGGCACAAGCTTCAATGACTCATTTAAGACAAGTGCGCCGGTATTGGCAATCGGCCGTCCGATTGTCGGCCGTTTCGCGAATGTGTCAGGTTCAGTCAGGTCAACCCGTCCGGCAATGGCGCCGATCGTTGCTTCGGTCGGACCGTAGTGATTGATAAATTCGGTATGCTGATATACCTTGCTGAAAGCTAAAACATCAGCCGGAATGATCTTTTCTCCTCCCAACACAATCAAGCGCAGGGATTCAAAGTGCGGCTCCTTTGTAAAGCTGGCCGTGTTCACCATCGTATGGAACAGGGACGGTGTCAGCTTGATATACGTGATGCCGTGCTCCTTGATATAACGGCCAATCTGATCGGGCGCCGTATATGTCTCTTTCGGCACAATGTGAAGCTCACCGCCTGCTTGGAGCACAGGGAAAATGCTTGTATAACCCAAGTCGAATGCGTAAGACGAAAGCAAGACAGACTTATCCGTTTTTGTCAGGCCCGCCTCTTTGCTAAACCAAGAAACATAGTTTGTCAGATTGCGATGCTCAATCTGCACACCCTTCGGCTTCCCGGTCGTGCCGGATGTGTAAATGATATATGCAAGATTCTGAGGCCCAGACATCAATTCCGGGCGCTCCTTGTTTTCATTCCGCCAATCCGCTTGATCGATATTGATCGTGGTTCCTTGATATTGCCCTATGGCAGTCATATTTCTTTCATTCACGACTGTAAATCTCGCACCGCTGTCTTCTAATGAATAGCGGATTCGTTCCTCAGGCGTATCCGGATCAATCGGAAGAAAAGCGGCTCCCGCCTTCATGATCCCAAGAACAGCTGTCATTAGGTCAGCTGAACGATCCATGACAACGGCTACGATGTCTTCACTTCCTGCCCCGTGCGCGCGTAAATGATGCGCCAGCTGGTTCGCCTGTTCATCAAGCTCACGATAGGTCAGCTGGTTTCCGCCAGAAATGACAGCTGGATCATCAGGTGTTTGCTGCACCTGTTTTTCGAAAAGTGATACAAACGTGTCTTCGCCAGAATGAGTGGTTTGTTTTTTCTCTTCAAGCAAAGCTGCCGTTTCAGCCGGTGAAAGAATCTCCAAATCAGACAGCCGTACGTTCGGGTTAACCGCAGCTGCTTTGATCAAATTGACAAAGTGGCTGCTCCAGCGGCGGATTGTCTCGTCCTTAAATAAGGCAGTTGCGTAGTCAAAGCTTAAACCGATTTCTTCTTCACGTTCGACAGCTTCCAAGGACAGATCAAATTTCGCCACGTGATGTAGCATAGAATAGGAAGAAATCTTCAAATCTCCTAATTTCAAAGAAGGAATCTCCATGTTCTGCATGTTGAACATAACGCTGAACAGCGGGCTACGGCTTGTGTCCCTTGTGAGCGGCAGCTTTTCAATCAATTCCTCAAGCGGATAGCTTTGGTGCTCGAATGCTTGAAGACTGACCGTTTTGACTTCGTCTAGGAATTGTGCAAAGGTTTTATCCCCCGCAGGCGCTGTCCGTAATGCCACCGTGTTGACAAACATACCCGGCACACCTTGCAGATCAGGATGCGTTCTGCCCGCAGTCGGTGAGCCGACGATGATGTCATCCTGTGACGCGTACTTAGAAAGCAGTACATGAAATGCGGCTAAAAGGAACATGTACATTGTTGTGTCTGTTTCTGACAGCAGCGATTTGATTTGAGCTGTGATTTGTTTATCCAGCCCGAACATGACGCGCTCCCCGGAAAAGCTCCGTTCTGCAGGCCGCGGGAAATCCGCCGGAAGATCAAGAACCGGCAGCTCGCCTTTAAACGTATCCAGCCAGTATGCTTCATCCTTTTGATGATCCGCATGTTCTTTTTGCCAGACAGCGTAATCTTTATAGTGAATCTGCGGGAGCTCCAGATCTGCGCCTTGATAGATTTTGGCGAGATCGCCGATGAGAATGCCTGTCGAGCTGCCGTCTGTAATGATATGGTGCATATCAATGAGCAGCAGATGGCGTTCTTCTTCAAGCTGGACAAGCTTCGAACGGACGAGCGGCGCGCGGTTTAACTCAAACGGCTGAATAAACGATTTGATCAGCTCTTCCGCGTCTTCTTCCCGTCCCTTGGCAGCCTCCAGCTGGAACGATATGTTTTTATGAACGGTCTGTACGACTTCTCCGTCTATCATGTCAAACGACGTACGGAGAATTTCGTGCCGGCTGATTAATTGCTGAATCGCATGTTCAAGCCGGTCTTTGTTTACTTCTCCCTCCAGCAAAAGTACAGCAGGGACGTTGTAGCTTGTGCTTGCTTGTCCAAGCTGATTGAGGATGTACATTCTCCGCTGGGCCGGGGAAACAGGATAATGCTGCTGATAAGGTGCTTGCCTGATCGGTTCAAACGTCTGCTCCTCCTTGCTTTCGCTCTCTTCCAAATACAGTGCCAGTTCTTGAATGGTCGGCTTTTCAAAAAGCACTTTAATCGGTACTTCCTTGTGGAAATGCTCTTGAATTTTCGCAGTCATCATCATGGCCTTCAGAGAATGTCCGCCGATCATAAAGAAGTTATCTGTAACGCCTGCTTTAACGCCGAGTATCCCTTCCCAAATCTCGGCTAATTTCTTTTCACTCTCTGTTTTGGGTGCTGCATATTCAGACTGCACAGCGTCTGATTGAGGCGCAGGCAGTTCTTTTTTATTGATTTTTCCGTTTGGTGTAAGCGGCAGGCTGTCCATCTGGATCAAATGGGCAGGAACCATATAGTCAGGCAATGATTGAGACAGCGTTTTTCTCAGCCCGCTCACAGACACTTCGCGATCCGCTGTAAAGTACGCGCAGATTTCATTTTCATCCGCTTTGTTTTTGCGAATGATCACGGCAGCCTCTGTCACATGTTCGGCCATGTTCAATTTGTTTTCGATCTCCCCAAGCTCAATCCGGAACCCGCGCACCTTCACCTGGTTATCAATTCTTCCTAAAAACTCGATATTCCCGTCCGGAAGCCATCTCGCCAAGTCGCCAGTTCGATACATTTTTTCACCCGGTCTGAATGGATCTTCGAGAAATTGCTTCTTCGTCAGCTCTGGGAGGTTGACGTAGCCCCGTGCCACGCCGCTTCCCCCGACACACAGTTCACCGGGCGCTCCGATCGGCTGCAGGCGCTGCTGCTCATCCATGATGTATGCAGTGGAATTTCCGATTGGCTTCCCGATTGGAATTGAACCGCTGTACTCGCGATCAATCAAAAAGCTTGTAGAGAATGTCGTATTTTCTGTCGGGCCGTACCCGTTCCACAGAGAAAGCGACGGCGATGCCTGTTTCACTTTACTTACAATATGCGGCACGAGCGCGTCTCCGCCGATGATTAAATGGCGCAGTGTGCCGAACATGCCGGCATCCTTTGCAGCAAGCTGGTTGAATAATGGCGAGGTCAGCCACATCGTCGTAATTCTCTGTTCACGGAGGAACGCTGAAAACCGTGTCGCGTCAAGCAGTGTCTCTTTTTTCACCGGATAAAGCGCAGCGCCGTTCAGCAGCGCGCCAAAGACCTCAAATGTACCGGCATCAAAGCTGACAGCTCCCGTTTGCGCCATGCGGTCTTCTTCATGAACAGGAACGTATCCTGCATTTTTAACGAGACGCAGAATGCTTTTATGTTCGATCATGACGCCTTTCGGTTTTCCGGTCGAACCTGACGTGTACATGATGTAAGCCAGGTCAGACGGATCGGCGGGCAGATTCAGATTGTCTGCCGTTTCATTCCCTTCAAAGACACCTTCCAGCGGGAGAACCGGTACTTGCAGCTGATTTGCCTGTTTTGTATATGCCTCTCCAGCTAAAGCGATCCGAATCGAGCTGTCCTCCGCCATGAAACGGAGCCGATCCTCCGGAAGTGCGGGATCAAGCGGCACATATGCGGCGCCTGCTTTTAAAACAGCCAGCATGGCGGCAACAGTGTCTGCCGAACGGTCATTCATAATGGCTGCTGTTTCACCCTTTTGCAGACCTTGCCCAATGAGCTTTCTCGCCAGGCGGTTCGCCGCTTCGTTCAGCTCGCGGTATGTCAGCTCGGCTCCTTCACATACGAGGGCAGTACTTGCCGGTGTCCGCTTTGCTTGTTCTTCAAATACTTGATGAACAGCCATTCCTTCAGGGAGTTCTGATGAAGTGCTGTTAAAGGTCTCCACAATTTGCCGCTGCTCTTCTTCTCCCACAAGCCCGTGCTCACGCACAAAGGCGTCCGGCCGCTCGACAGCGGCTGTCATCATGCGGGTGAGATGTCCTGCTGCCCGTTCAATAAAAGCAGAATCAAATGCAGCGCCGTTATATTTGATTTTGACGGTCCAGGTTTTACCCGGGTAAACAATGAGGTTGAAATCAAAGCTTGTTTGTTCAAATGCGCTCTCAACCTTGATAGAGAACCCGAGCCTGTCTTCCATGCTGCCGTTTTCAAGCTCTTGATCAAGCGGATAATTTTCAAAAGCGACGAGATGGTTCAAAAGACTGCTGTCCAAGGCTGAACGTTTTTGAATCTCGTAAAGCGGCACGTAATCGTAGCGCTCCGCCTCCACCGCATGCTGCTGAACGTCTGTAAAAATATCAGCGAATGTAGACTGCTGATCAACCTTTACACGCACCGGAATGGTATTGATAAAGAGCCCCGCCATTGTTTCAATTCCGTTGATTTCAGACGGCCGTCCCGATACGACCGTGCCGAAGACAACATCATTCGTAAAGTTATATTTGCTGAGGACGATTCCCCAGATCGCCTGAAACAGGTTAGGCCCCGTCACTTGATGGCGGTTCGCCGTTTGCTGAATGCGTGCAACCAGTTCCTCATCCCATGTAAATGAGTATTCTCTGTTCACATACTCGTCTTTTTTCTCCGGCAAGCGGCCCGGGAGCACGCTTGGCTGTTCAAAATCCGCCAAGCGTTCGCTCCAGTAGCCTTCCGCTTCTTCATTATCCTGTTTTCCAAGCCACTTAATGTAGTCGGAATATGGCTTGCCCTGCCCGTTTGCAGGTGTGCGGCCTGCTCTGAGCGCTTCGTAGTTTTGGAACAGGCTTTTCATCAGCACGCCCATGCTCCAGCCGTCCATCATAATATGGTGATTGCTCCAGACAAGATACAGCTGATCTGCATCAAGGCGGAAAACTGCCACCTTAAACAAAATGTCTTTGGCCAGGTTAAAGCCTTGGCGCTGAACGTCTAGTTTGTAACGCTCGATGTGGTCTTTCTGGCGATCTTCGTCTGCATGACTGATATCTTCATAGTGCACCTTTGTCTTGCGTTCCGCTAACACAACCTGACGCGGCTTTTGCAGCTGCTGGTGCACAAATACCGTACGGAGAATATCGTATGACCGGATCAGTTCATTGACGCTTTTCTCAAAGATTTCCAGATCAAAAACACCTTGAATGCCAAGCTCTAATTGTGTGAAGTAAGAGGAAGAATGCGGATCAAGCATCGCATGATACAGCATTCCTTCCTGCATCGGTGTAAGTGCATACACCTTTTGAATCGATTTTTTGCTCATATGCCACCTCTATTAAAAAATTTCCATTAATTTATCAAGCTCATCCAGCGTCAAATCGTCGTCGCCAAGGTCACTCGGCGTCAGTTCCGTGCCATCTTGAGATAGGCAATGTTCAATGATTCTATGAAGATGGGCCTTAAAGCTGTCACTGAATGTCTGTATCGTTTTTTCATGAAATTCGAGAGAGTGATAGGCCAGTGACATCGTCAGTTTTCCGTTTTCAATATATCCGACAACATCAAGCGCGTTCGGTTTTTCCGTTTCCGGGCTTAATGACTGTCCTGACGGCAGCTCTGATCTCGTGAATAAACCTGCATCCGACATTTCATCGAACTGACCTAAATAGTTAAAGCTGACATCCGGCTGAATGGAGAACGCCACATCTTCTTTATGCTCCGGCGCCGTCAAATAGCGCAAAATGCCGTAGCCCACTCCCTTATTCGGGATATGTCTGATGTCTTCTTTCATTTGCTTCAGCTGATAAGCCAGATCATCCGCGTGCTTCATATCCAGCACCATCGGGAACATACTCGTAAACCAGCCGACTGTCCGGGAAATGGTCAGGTCTTCTACTATATCTTCACGTCCATGCCCCTCTAAATGAACACTCACTTGCTCCTGACCTGTCCACTCCTTCATCGCCAATCCGAATGCCGTCAGCAAAATATCATTCATTTCTGTGTGATAAGCCTCATGCACCTTGGTGGTAAGCTGTTCTGTCTCTTCAGCAGTCATCGAAAATTCGATTGTCTTTGTATGTTTCATTCGCTGATCACTAGATTCGCGGTCCTTCGGAAGCTTCACCGGGACAGTCTGTTCTTCAAGCTGTTTCCAATACTCTTTTTCTTTCAAAAAGGCCTTGGAATTTGCGAAGTCTTGTAATCTCTCTGCATACTCCGCAAACGAATGGGTTTTCTGCGGAAGAACCGGCTCGTTCCCTTGCTCCAGCTGTGTATAAACCGCAGCGAAATCCTCCAGTAAAATCCGCCACGATATACCGTCAACCACTAAGTGGTGAATCACAAGCAGCAAGTGGTCTCCGTCTTCTGCTTGGAACAAGCCTGCTTTTAACAAGCCGCCTTCCTTCAAATTGATGCTGCTTTGCAGACGCTCCGCCTCTCTCTCTATGCGGTCTTCATGATCTATAGCCTGCCCCTCAAGTTTGGTGATCTCTAAGTGAACAGAGACAGCATCAAGCCCTTTGTTAAATTGAACGATCTCCCCTTGTTCCTCGCGGTAGACCATGCGAAGCGCGTCATGATGCTCAATCAGTGCCTGTAATGTCTTTTCAACCCGTTCAGGATCGAAGCCCTTCGCAGAATGAAGCATGACCGACTGATTCCAGTGGTGTTTGTTCGTGAAATTCTTTTCAAAGAACCAGCGCTGAATCGGCGTCAGGATAACTTCGCCCTCCACAGGGCCTTGGTCTGCCTGTTTGCCTTCGGCACGCTCCACGTATTGTGTCAGTTCTTCAATCGTCGGGTGCTGGAAGAGATCCTTCATTTCCAGCTTCCAGCCGTGCTGGTTCAAGCGGCTCGCCATCTGGATTCCTTTAATAGAATCTCCGCCGAGCGAGAAGAAATTGTCGCTGACACCGACTTCAGAAATACCGAGCACGTCCTGCCAAATGCCGGCAAGCAGCTCTTCCATGTCAGTGGACGGCGCTTTGTATTCTCCGCCCCCTGCTTCGATGTCCGGCTCCGGCAGCGCTTTGCGGTCTACTTTGCCGTTTGCGGTAACCGGAAGCTCGTTTAATGTCACCCAGAACGCCGGGATCATGTAGTCCGGCAGGGTATCCTTGAGCGCTGACTTCAGCGCTTCTGTGTCGACGGTTTCCGGTGTGACATACGCCGCGATCGCTGTATTGCCGCCTTTATCTTTTACAGCTGTCACTGCCGCATCCTGCACCTCAGACAGCTGGGCCAGCTGCACTTCGATTTCTGACAGCTCGATTCGGTAGCCGCGGACTTTGACCTGCTGGTCGATCCGGCCGATGTATTCGATGCCGCCGTTCGTCCATTTCACCAAATCGCCTGTTTTGTACATGCGTTCATCCGGCACGAACGGATCGGGGACAAACCGCTTCGCGGTTTCGTCTTCCCTGTTCAGATAGCCGCGCGCCAGTCCGCGTCCCGCCACACAAAGCTCTCCGGCCACGCCCTCCGGCTGAACCTGATGGCTTTCGCTGAGAATGTACACTCTCGTATTGGCGATCGCGCGCCCGATGGAAAGCGAGCCTTCCTCCGGATTGATTTCTGTGCTCGTCGCAACGACAGTGTTTTCGGTCGGCCCGTAGTTGTTGATGAGCTTGTACGGCTTTTTCACTGCGCGCTTCAGCTTGTCTCCTCCGGTCAAGAGGACGCGAAGTGATGTGTTCTCAAGCTCCATGAACTGTTCCGCCAGCTGCGTCGGCAGGAACGTGATTGTGACGTTATGCGTTTCGAAATAATCATTCAGGCGGGTGATATCAAGGCGAATCGCTTCATCAATGACGTGAAGCTCAGCGCCGATCGTCCAGGTCGGGAACATCTCCCAAATAGAAGCGTCGAACCCGAAGCCCGCGTACTTCGCACTGCGGTCCTCCGCCGTCATGCCGAACGCGTCATGATGCCAGAAGCACAGGTTCACAAGCGCATGGTGCTCGATCATAACACCCTTCGGCTGTCCGGTCGTTCCTGACGTATAAATCATATAAGCAAGGTGATCCGCGGTTGTGTCGGTCTGCGGATTTTCCTCATCGTTTTCATCAAGCGGCAGGATCGTGCGGTTGCCGTCAAGAAGAATGACCTCGCCCGTGTAGCTGTCCGGCACTGTGATGCCTTCCTGTTTCAAGAGAAGCGTCGCGCCGCTGTCCTGTAGGATATATTCAATCCGCTGATCCGGATAGTCAGGATCAATCGGCACAAATGCCGCTCCTGCCTTTAAGACGCCGAGCACCGCAGCGGACATTTCAAGCGACGGCTTTGTGAGAATGCCGACGCGCTCATCCGCGCCGATGCCGCAGTCGATCAGAATCCGCGCCAGACGGTTCGCCTTCGCATTCAGCTCGCCGTACGTCCATGACTGCCCGTTATACGTAACAGCCGGTTGGTCTTTGTGGCGCTGAGCCGTTTCTTCAAACAGCTGATGAACCGTTTTGTCTGTCGGCACAGGCAGTGTTTTCCCTCTCCATGCCTCCAGAAGCGTTTGTTTTTCTGTTTCGTTGACGAGTGACAGGCTGGAAAGCGGCTGGTTTGGATTTTCTGTTACTGCTCCTAAAAGCTGAATCCAGTATTGCTTCCATCGTTCAATCGTTTCCGGTGTAAACAGCGCCGTATTGTATTCAAGAACAAATGTGAGCCCCTCGCCGGTTTCGTCAGCTGTCAGCGTGATATCAAACTTGGCCGTTTTCCGCTCAAACGGATGCGGTTCAAGCTCGCCCCCTTTCATCGTTAAATCTTTAATGTTCGCATTTTGCATAGAAAATACTGCGTCAAATAAAGGGTTTCTGCTTGTGTCACGGTGAACCTGAACTTTTCCGATCAGGTCTTCAAGCGGGTAATCCTGCGCTTCAAATGCGCTAAGTGCTGTTTCTTTCACTTCGCCAAGATAATCCGCAAACGTCTTATCGCCCTTCGGATACGTGCGCAGCGCCAGCGTATTGACAAACATGCCGATGACGCGGCTGATGTCTGCTTGAGAGCGTCCGGCTACCGGCGAGCCAACAATGATATCGTTTTGCCCGCTCAATTTTGATAAAAACGCACTGTAAGATGCCAGAAGAACCATATACAATGTGGAATCCGTTTCCTTCGCAAGCTTGCGAAGAGCATCTGCTTTTCTTGCATCTAATGAAAATGCAATCCTGTCTCCCTCAAACGTTTGAACCGCAGGACGGCTGTAATCAGTTGGAAGAGTCAGCACCGGCAGCTCTCCTTCAAGCTCCTTCAGCCAATGCTCCTCTTGCTTCCGGTACAGCTCGGACTGAATAAACTGCTGCTGCCACACGGCATAATCCTTATATTGAATATGAAGCGGCTCAAGGCTTTCTCCGTCGTACAGCTTCGAGAGTTCATCAATCAGCACGCCGACAGACGCTCCGTCGGAAATAATATGGTGCATATCAAACAGCAGCAGATGCTCAGTTTCTGAAAGCTTGATCAGCCCCATTCTGAACAGCGGCAGCCGGTCGAGTGTGAACGGACGGATAAACTCAGAAACGATCCGCTCGGTCTCTTCTTCTGGAGCTTCGAAATATGCCATATCAAACGCTGCTTCATCCCAGATTCGCTGCACCGTTTCTCCGTCTTTTATTTCAAAGGTTGTTCTGAAGGCTTCATGGCGCTCCATTAACTGATTCATTACGCATTTGAGCCTTTCAACGTCCAAATGACCCTTCAGACGCAGAACCGATGGCATGTTGTAGCTTGTGTCCGCTCCTTCAAGCTGCTGAAGCACGTACATCCGTTTTTGCGGAGAAGAAACAGGATAAGTCTCTTGTTTCTTTGCCGGTCTGATACTGATCGCTGTTCCTTTTTCAGCGGCGGCAATAGCCTGCGCTAAGCTTTCAACAGTCGGTGATTGGAAAAGATCCTTCAGAGAAAGCTCGGCGCCCAGTTCCTGATGAATCACGGCAAGCATCTTCATGCCCGCTAACGAGTGTCCGCCGATATCAAAGAATTGGTCATAGATGCCGATCTGTTCAACCTGAAGCACCTGTGCCCAAATGTCTGCGACTTTTTGTTCTATTTCATTGCGCGGCGCAACATATGAAACACCATTTGAGATGTTGGCGTCAGGAAGCGGAAGCGCCCGACGGTCGATTTTTCCGTTTCCGGTCAGAGGCAGCTCGTCCATTTGGATAAATACCGCAGGAATCATGTAAGCCGGCAGATCCTTTGCCGTATGCTCTCTCAGCTCTTGCGCTGTAATCTCACCCTGTCCGACAAAATACGCGCAAAGCAGTTTGTCTCCCGCACCTTGATCGACAGCAAGCACAACGCTCTCCTGCACACGATCGTGGCTTTGCAGCTGGTGCTCAATTTCTCCGAGCTCAATGCGCTGTCCGCGGATTTTCACCTGGTGGTCGATCCTTCCGATAAATTCGATATCGCCATTCGGCAGCCATCTTGCCAAGTCACCTGTTTTATACATGCGTTCGCCTTTTTTAAACGGATGCGGCACAAATTTCTCCTCAGTCAGTTCAGGTCGGTTGTAATAGCCTTTCACGAGGCCTTCCCCGCTGACACACAGTTCTCCGGCGATGCCGGCAGGCTGAACATGTCCCGCGCGGTCAAGAATGTATACTTCCGTATTGCTGACCGGTTTTCCAATCGGAACGGACATCGTGTGCTCATCCAATTCATCAACTGGATGATACGTCGCGAAAACCGTGCTTTCAGATGGGCCGTACATGTGAAGCAGCTTGCCTTTTCCAACGGTCTGCAGCGCTTTTTTCACATGATCTACAGAAGCCCGTTCTCCTCCGAACATAATCTTGCGCAAAGTCGACAAGCATGTCGGATTCAAGTCCACAAGAAGGTGGAACAGAGCTGTCGTGATCATGAGAATGCTGATGTTCTCCCGCTCAATGACACGAGAAAGACGAGCCATGTCCAGAACTGTTTCTTTCGGAACGATGACAAGCTTCGCGCCGTTTAAAAGAGAACCGAACACATCAAACATAAATGCGTCAAATACATAGTTTGAGAGGCCGAGTATCGTATCCTGTTCCGTAATGCTGAGATAATTCGTCTGCTTAACCGTGCGCATAATATTGGCATGTGTCACGATATTCCCCTTTGGCGTTCCTGTCGTACCGGATGTATATGTCAGGTTGGCCATAGCCGCCGAATCAAACGGCAGAGCGAGGTTTTGCGCATCGCCGTGATAGCTATCATCCTCATCAGCGAGCACGATGACGCCTTCGAATTCCGCTTTTTCCGCTAACGCCTTTAATTTCTTCTGGGTGAGAAGCACTTTCGCTCCGCTGTCTTGGAAGAAATGCTGCATCCGCTGAATCGGGTGTTCCGGATCAATCGGTACATAAGCCGAACCGGATTTTAATACCGCCAGGATTGACACAATCATATCCATTGACCGTTCACATAGGACGGCCGCTGTCCTGCTTTCGCCTGCTCCCATTGAAAGAATGCCGCGCGCTAAACGGTTGGCCCGTTCATTCAGCTCACGATATGTGAGCGATTGTCCTTCATATTGAAGTGCCGGACGATCCGGCGTTTTGGCAGCCTGCTCCTCAAACAGCTGAACAATCGTTTTGTCTTTCGGATAAGGCGTTCTTTCCGGGTTAAACTGCTGAACTTGTGAAGCGGCTTCCTGTTCAGAAAGAAGATTGTATTCAGAAATTGGTTTCTCAGGCTCAGCCGCTACATCTTCAAGCAACCGCGCAAAATGCGTGAGCAGCCTGTCTGCCGTGCTTCGTTTAAACAGTTTGGTGCTGTAGTCTAAATCAAGATCAATGCCTTGGTCCGTTTCTCTTGCCTGAACCGTTACATCAAATTTGGCAATGTTGAAATTGGTCTCATGAATCGACAATGTCAAATCGCCGACAGCCGGAATGCCCGCCGTTGCGTTTTGGAGACTGAACATCGTGTCAAACAATGGATGCCTGCTGATATCACGCGGTATATTCAGGTCTTCAACAAGCCATTCAAATGGATAATCCTGATGAGAAAAAGCATTCAGGACCTGCTGGCGCACACGTGTGAGCAGGCTGTTAAAGGTCTCATCCTGCTTCACCTCGCTGCGAATCGCGAGCGTATTGACGAACATGCCGACAATGCCCTCTGTATCAGAATGATGTCTGCCCGCTGAAGGAGTGCCGACAATGATGTCATCCTGCCCGGTATATTTAGACAGGAGCGTATAGTAGGCTGACAGCATGACCATATAAAGTGTGGCTCCATTTTTTTCAGCTAAACGATACAGGCGATTCTTTAACTCCGCATCCAGCTTGATGGAAACCCGGTCTCCTTCAAAGCTTTGGACAGGCGGTCTCGGATAATCGGATAGAAGCTGAAGCACTGGAAGCTCACCCGCAAAGGCTTCCTTCCAATACGCCTGATCCTCCTGGTATCCCTCAGCAGCCCGCGCGCTTTGCCAGACGGCGTAATCTTTATACTGAAGACGGAGCTCAGGAAGCTGTTCACCGCGGTAAATCTGTGCCAGTTCCTCCAAAATAATGCCGATGGAAACACCGTCAGAAATCAAATGGTGCATATCAAACAGAAGCATATGACGGTTTTCTTCAAGCTCCATCAATCCGATTCTCAACAGCGGCGCTTTCGATAAGTCAAACCGGCGGACAAAAGAAGTCATAACCTCCTCATTTGAGCGGCCGCTTCTTTCAATCATCTCGATGTTGAACTGAACACTGTCATGAATTTGCTGTCTCGGCGTACTGCCTTCAAGCACAAATGACGTCCTCAGCGACTCGTGGCGGCTGATTAATCCGTCAAATGCGCGTTCCAGTTTTAGAATGTCTAAAGGCCCCTCTAAAATAGCTGCCGCCGGCATGTTATATCCGACTCCCGCATCTTCGAATTGGCTGACAATATACGTCCGCTGCTGCGCCAAAGAAAGCGGGTAATGTTCCTGTTTTTCAGCTGGCTCAATTGCCGCAAACGTCCTGCCTTCTTTACGCTCGGCCGCCTCAGCAAGAGCGGCGATGGTCGGATGCTCAAACACATATTGCAGCGGGATGTCAGCGCCCGTCTCCTTATGAATCTTTGTTAAAAGCGTCATGGCCTTCAATGAATGACCGCCCGTTTCAAAGAAATTGTCAAAGACCCCGGCTTTCTCAACGTTCAGCACATCCTGCCAAATCTCAGCGATTGCTTTTTCCATTTCGTTTCGAGGTGCGGTATAAGCTGTTCCGCTTACCGCTTTTACCTCAAGCGCAAACAGCTTGCGGCGGTCAACTTTACCGCTTGGTGTGAGCGGGATTTCTGTGATTTCTGTGATGTAAGCCGGCACCATATAGTCAGGAAGCTGTTTTGCCGCGTGTTCCCGCAAACGTGCTGGAGCAAATTCGCTTCCCCCCTTTTGCACAACATACGCACAAACCTCAAGATTCCCTTGGTCGTCAGGCCTCGCCAAGACGACAGCTTTGGCAACATCAGGCGCCTGCTGAAGCACGGCTTCAATTTCTCCAAGCTCAATGCGGTATCCGCGAACTTTGACCTGATCATCTTCTCTTCCTAAATATTCGATCGTTCCATCTGGAAGCCAGCGCACCACATCTCCGGTACGATACATGCTGTCACCGGGCACAAACGGGTCTTGTGAAAATTTCTCAGCTGTCAATTCCGGAAGGTTTAAGTAGCCTCGTCCTACACCGTCACCCGCGATATAAAGCTCGCCCGCCACGCCTTCCGGCTGCAGACGGCCTTTTTGATCCAAAATATACAAGCGGTTATTCCCAAGTGCTTTACCGATTGGCACATACGCTGATTGAACTGAACTGTCCGGGTGGACCGGATGAACGGAAGCATCCACACACGTTTCAGTCGGCCCGTACACATTGGTCAAACGAGGAACGGCACCCGCTTCTTTGAACAATGTCAGAAGCTTGTCCGCCACAACAGAAGAAAGACCTTCCCCGCCAATCAGTAAGTGTTTGAGCTTAAGACCAGTCAAATCTCCCGCAGCAATCAGCATTTGCAGATGGGCCGGTGTTCCGTCCGTCGCCTCAATCCCGTATCTGCGGTAATACTCAGCAAGAGCAGCGCCATTCGTCACCGTGTTCTTCGGTACAATATAAAGGGTCTGTCCCAAAAGGAGCGACGCGAAAATCTGTTTCACTGACGCATCAAAGTGGAACGGCGCAAGCAATGCCATCCGCAGGGTCTGACTCTCACTCTGATAAATGGTCTGCTGCAGAGATTCAACCAAATGATGAACCTGGCGATGCTCGATCATCACTCCTTTTGGACGTCCGGTTGTTCCCGACGTATAAATAATGTAGGCAAGATCACCAGCGTTCAGATTGACATCCGAAATAGCATCTGTACCGCCTGCAATCGCCTGATCAAAGTCAATAAGCTCAGCAGATGCACTTGGAGACGCAACCTTCGATTCAGTCAAGACGAAATCCGCACCGCAGTCCTCCAAAATAAATTGGATGCGCTCTGCCGGAAACTCGGGGTCAATCGGCACATAGGCTCCGCCGGCTTTTAAAATCCCCATAATGGCCGTGATCATTCGTTCAGAGCGTTCGAGCAAAACGGCAACCGGGCTGTCTGCACGGACACCCTTCTCTTTCAGCACACTGGCAATACGTGATGATTGTTCATGTAACGTTCGATAGGACAATGCTCGATTTTCAAACACAACCGCGGGCTGATCAGCAAGCGATTCAGCCTTTTCTTGAAACAGCGCCGGAATCGTCATGTTCTTGCGGTAATTGACCGGTTCACCGCCAGCCCGCAATAGCAGCCGCTCTTTCTCCGCCTCAGAAATCAGCGTCAATTCATCAATCGTATGATTCGGGTGCGTAAGTGCGTTCTCAAGCAATGTCATCATGCGTTCACAAACAATTTTGATTTCTTCGCGCGTCATTAAATCAGTACGGTAGTCAAAGTCAATTGTAAGTTTCCCAGTATCCCATCGATCCTTCACATGAATCGAAACATCATTTAATCCGCTTCCGCTGAAAATGGGCTCAGTTAAAAAGGCAAGATTTTCTTCTTTCTGCCACTGCATCACCTGATACTCAAGAGAAACCGTAAACAGCTTTGTCACAGAGCTTTTTGTTTCACGAAGATCATTGATGAGAAGATTATACGGGTACTTTTGATGGCGAAGAGTTTTCATTAAATCCTTCATCCGGTCTTTAACAAAATCAAAAAACGCCTGTCCGCCGTCAATGTTTGCCCGAAGCGGAACCGTAGAAACAAACATGCCGAGCATCTGCTTCTCTTTCGCATTTGTCCGGTTGCCCATAAATGTTCCTGTAACCACATCATTCTGGCCGCTGACTCTGTACAAATAGGCTGCAAGCACCGATTGAAATACCGATAAAACGCTGACCTTGTGCTCCTCACAAAAGGATAAAATTTGCTGATGCAGCGCCTCAGGCACATCTTGAGAGAATCTCTCAGCATCTAAACTTCCGCCTGCAGGAGCATTCCGTTTCAGGGAAACGAGTTCAGGCACCTTTTCGAATTGCTTGTTCCAGAACGCTTTATCTTTTTCAAACCGCTTCGATTGAGCATAGTCCTGTTCAGACAAAACATGATCGATAAATGAATGCGAGATTCCTTTTTTTGTTTCTGATCCGCCTGCTAATTCCAAGTAAATGTGCATAATGGCGTTTCCGAGGATGTTCATGGAGATCCCGTCAGAAATCACATGATGAACATTTGCGTAAAACCATACTTCATTTTCTTTGATGGTAAACAGGGAAAAACGGAATAAATCACAATCGTACAGAGGCAGAGGTTTTTTCGTTTCCTCCCGGCCCCATTGTGAAATAGATTCTATCGCATTCGGATCTCCGGTGGTGTCAGTATGTTTTATATCAACAGGCCGATACTCGCTTATATATTGAACGGGCTCTCCATTTTCATCGAGACGCAAACGAAGGCGCATTGCGTCATTTCTGCGGACAAACTCTTGAATCGCTTGCTCCACAAGCTTCCAGTCAATTTTTTCAGTTGAAACCAGCTTACCAATCCCCGCAAGATTTGAAATACTCGTATGAGGATAAAATTTTTCTGTATACCAAATTCGTTTTTGAGCATCCGTTAAAGGATAAAAAGTTATTTCCATATTATCTTACCTCCCCTAATCTTCAATAATCTGTAACATGTGCAGGATTATTTCTATTTCGTATCCTTTGACAGCTTTTGAATCTAATGAACTAACTGCTCAAAAAGCCAAAAGTACTACTTCTCAAAAGCGTTGCATCTAAACAAAAAACACAAAGCGACCTAAAAATAGCCAGCCGTAAGCATTGATTGCGGTGTCAGGCACAGGCAGATAAAGACCGCAAGCCCTCTTGCCCTAAAGTGAAACATTTTTGCCTATTTCTTCATTGTTTTCAATATTTTTAACCTTTCTAACGTTCACTTTAAATGAAAAAAATGTTTTTATCACCGAAAAATGGGTGAAAAGTTTCATGCGGGATACCGAAAAGATTCCAGTTTATTCACTGGGATATTTTTGCGGGATACCGCAATAATTTCCACTAAACATTATTTACAGAAAAATAAAAATTTTTAAAATGCACTCTCACGCTATTTCCCATTTATTGTTGAAAGCCATTTACAATCTTTACATCCCATATGTTTACCGCGCAAAAACCGAAAAACAGGCAAAAAAAAGACACCCTTAGCCAAGAGCGCCTTACAACGATTCCTTAATGACATTTTTGTCGATATCAATCAATTCCATATAGCCTTTCCCCCACTCATACATGGCATCAAGAATAGGCATCAGGCTTTCTCCTTGCGGGGTCAAGGAATATTCAACCTTCGGCGGGACAACCGGATACACTTCCCTGTGAACAATCATATCCTGCTCAAGCTCTCTCAGCTGATTCACGAGGATCTTCTGCGTAATATCAGGAATCAAAGCTTTCAATTCATTAAAACGTTTTGTGCCTTCTTTTCCTAAATGCCACAAAATGAGCATTTTCCATTTGCCACCGATCACCGCAAGCGTTAATTCCTTCTCACAATTAAACCTTTTGTCGTCCATCCGGCTCAAAAGAAATCCCCCCTTAGTATCCTTTTTGTATGTTAGATACGTATCATCACTTACTTACTTTTTGGCAGACTCTTTTTCATTATACTCACTCATAAAACCAAGCGAAAGAAATCTGATTGCCCCTTCTCACAGTATCCTCAAAGTAACTAGTTGACTTCAAAGTGCCTACTTCTCAGCTAAAGAGGGAACCTATAGAATGAAAAATAATTCGAATAAGGGAGTGGATCAACAATGGAATTACAGCTGGCATTAGACCTAGTAAATATCCCGGAAGCCATCGAGCTTGTCAAAGAAGTAGAACAATACATCGACGTGGTTGAGATCGGAACACCGGTTGTCATTAATGAAGGCCTTAGAGCCGTTAAAGAAATAAAAGAAACATTTCCGCAATTGAAGGTCCTGGCAGACCTGAAAATCATGGATGCCGGCGGATACGAAATTATGAAAGCGTCGGAAGCTGGAGCTGACATCATCACCGTTTTAGGGGCTACAGACGATGCAACAATTAAAGGCGCAGTAGAAGAAGCCAAAAAACAGAAGAAGAAAATCTTAGTGGACATGATTAACGTGAAAGATATTGAATCCCGTGCGAAAGAAATTGACGCACTCGGTGTTGACTACATCTGCGTCCACACTGGTTATGATCTTCAAGCAGAGGGCAAAAACTCTTTCGAAGAATTAACGACCATCAAAAATACCGTAAAAAACGCAAAAACCGCAATTGCGGGCGGCATCAAACTTGATACACTGCCAGAAGTGATCAAACAAAACCCTGACCTTGTCATTGTTGGGGGCGGAATTACAAGCGCAGCCGATAAAGCAGAAACAGCTTCAAAAATGAAACAGCTTATTGCCCAAGGATAAATAAAATGAAAACGACTGAATACGTAACGGAAATTCTCAATGAATTACACCGTTCAGCGGCTTATATTTCTAATGAAGAAGCTGATCAGCTTGCCGATCACATTTTTTCGTCCAATCAAATTTTCACTGCGGGCGCGGGGCGGTCTGGCCTGATGGCAAAATCCTTCGCGATGAGATTGATGCACATGGGCTTTAACGCTCATATTGCCGGTGAGGTTCTCACTCCGCCGCTCCGCAAAGGAGACCTCGTCATTATCGGCTCAGGATCAGGCGAGACAAAGAGCCTGATCCATACAGCAGCTAAAGCAAAAAGCTTACACGGAATTGTTGCCGCTTTAACCATCAATCCGGATTCGAGCATTGGAAAACAATCGGATCTCATCGTCAAAATGCCTGGCTCTCCTAAAGACCAGTCAAACGGAAGCTATAAAACGATGCAACCAATGGGTTCATTATTTGAGCAAACATTGCTGCTGTTCTATGATGCAATAATTTTAAAACTCATGGAGAAAAAAGGACTCGATTCTGAAACCATGTTCACTTACCACGCAAACCTTGAATAGCGTCACACAGCCGGCCTGGAGATCAGGCCGGTTTTAATATCCCCTAAAATAAAACTTTACACCGAAAAACCCGATAAGTAATATGACCTACAAACAAACAGAGGGAGGAATTATGTTGAAAAAACAAATAAAGCTGAAGCTTGGAACTAAAATTCTCAGCTTGGTCTTCGCAGTTATTCTATTGTTTTCTCTATCAGTCGGCGCCGTAATGCTAAAAGACATTACAAGCAGCATGAAAAAAATGGCCACTGAAAAAGCAAAAGGCGATCTTGCTTTAAGCAGCACGTATATTGACGACGTGATTTTAGGGAACTGGGAGGTAAAAAACGATAAGCTGTATAAAGGCGAGACACAAATAAACGGAAATGAAGAAATTGTTGATCTGCTTGGCAAAAAAACAGGTGACACCGTAACGATTTTCCAAGGAGATACTCGGGTCGCAACCAACGTAATGAAAGACGGCGAAAGAGCTGTCGGCACTCAAGCTTCTGCTGAGGTCACTGACGCTGTTTTAAAAAACGGGAAGCAATTCTACGGACAAGCAGATGTGGCAGGCTCCTCTTATCAAACAGCATATATGCCCTTAAAAGATAAGGAAGGCAACATTATCGGTATGCTGTATACAGGAGCCAATCAAAGCATTTTAGCATCGCTTACCCAATCGCTGTTCACTCAATTCGCTATCGTTCTTGCTGTAGTTATTATTATATCTGTCATCCTTGTTTTGCTTTTCACCAGAAGAATCAACCGTCGGCTGAACGTATTAAAATACGCCTTTGAAAGCGCCGGAAACGGAGATATGACAATAGAAGTTTCAGACAAGTCCGCTGATGAGTTAGCAGAACTAAGTGTCTACTATAATAAGATGAGAATGAAGCTGAATCAGACAATCCAAACGGTACAGCAATCCGCCCTTCAGCTTGCATCAGCCTCTCAGCAGCTTTCAGCCGGAGCAGAAGAAACCAATCAAGCCTCCGAAAAGATCACAGAAGCTGTTCAGCAAATTGCAAACGGTGCCAAACATCAAATCACACGAATCGAAAACAGTGAAAAATCACTGGAGCAAACAACAGCTGACATACGGCATATTTCTTCAAATACTGCTGCCATTGCTGAGAAAGGACAGCTTGCGCAATCAAAAGCAGACATTGGCCAAAATGAAATTTCAAATGTTCAGGCACAAATGGATACCATTCACCATTCGATTGAAAAAAGCGGAGAGATCATTCAGCAGCTGGACGGTCGTTCTAAACAAATTGAACAAATTTTATCCGTTATCACCCAAATTGCCGATCAGACAAACCTGCTTGCTCTTAATGCAGCAATTGAAGCTGCCCGAGCAGGAGAACACGGTAAAGGCTTTGCCGTTGTTGCTGATGAAGTTCGCAAATTAGCAGAGGAATCTCAACGGTCTGTCGGACAGATTTCCAAATTAATCGCTGAGATAAAAAATGATATGACTGAATCTGCGCAGTCTGTTGAACATGTGAAAACAGAAGCTGCTGAAGGTGTAAACATGATTCACCGCACCAGAGACGCATTTAAAGAAATTGCAGCCGCAACAGATGAAATCACTGCGGAAATCAGCGATTTATCAGCATCTGTTACCAACATTTCAGCAAGTACGCAAAAAATCAATGAATCCTTTGCCGCCAATACAACAGACATTAAAGAATCAACAGAGAGTACCCGGCAGGCGGCAGCTTTAACAGAAGAGCAATTTGCCGCAATGGAAGAGATTACTGCAGCCTCAGAAACGTTATCTCAATTGGCTGAAGAGCTTACGAGTATCATAAGTCAATTTAAAATGATTGATCAACCTGAAAACAGCCTATAATCTAGTATCAATATTTCAATTTGATAACGTTATTTTTTTAAAATGAATATTTCGATCTGCTAAAATTACGATTTCTGCAATAAACCTAAGGCAAAACAAAAAATTTTAATCTTTACACCCAGCCCTTTCTGCATTACTCTTGGAGCAGTTTTAAAGTTGCTGACGCGGGAGGTGATCATCACGAATGGACATTATAAAAACTTTACTTCTCGTAATAGTCGTCATAGCAGCTGCAGCTGTTGGCCTGATTAAGGGAGACTTTTTCTCAGACGATCAAAAAACGTCTCAAACAGAAGAATATGACGAAACACTGGCCTTCCCTTCTGAGCGTTATCCTGAGACAGCAAATCATATCAAGGACGCAATAAGTGAGGGGCATTCAGATGTGTGCACCATAGACAGAGACGGAGCTGAGGAACGCCGCGAACAATCATTAAAAGACGTACCTTCCAAAACAGGGTATGACCGAGATGAATGGCCAATGGCCATGTGCAAAGAAGGCGGTGAAGGGGCTTCTGTAGAATATATTTCTCCCGCTGACAATCGCGGCGCAGGCTCCTGGGTCGGGCATCAGCTGACCGATTACCCTGATGGCACAAAGGTTTTATTTACGATTCAGTAAACAGTTAAAAGAGGAGGAACAGCACATTGATCAAATCATGGAAGCCGCAAGAACTGACGATTTCATATCATCAATTTACTGTATTTCAAAAGGGTTCCGCACCGCCTGTCATCGATTGGACAGATGAAGCGATTGAAAAAGGATATGCGGAAGCGGACGAAGCCATTTCGTTTGAGGCACAGCGAAATTCAAAGGTATATATTCTTTTACGCCTTAACAGTTCAGAAACAGTTGCATCCTATGAAAAAAAAGTGACTGTTCCTTTTCACGTCACAACAGACGGAATTGAAATTGAAAGCATCATGTCCAAGAGGCTGTCCTTTGACCTTCCTAAAGGAGACTATCAATTCACATGCTACACTGTGCCGGCTGAGCTGTCAGATCTGCACGCTGACACTTATATCATTGATGCTGTTTCCGTCTAATGAAAAGCCCTGAGAGGAATACTCTCAGGGACTCTTTATACATTTTCTCCATTTGTCTTAATGACATCCTGATACCAATAAAAGCTTTTTTTCTTCAATCGTTTTAAGTCATGTTCATTCTCTTCGTCACGATTCACATAAACAAAGCCGTATCTTTTTTGATAACCGTTCAGCCAGCTTAACAGATCAGTAAATGACCAGCTGCAATATCCAATCAAATCGACTCCATCACTAATGGCCTGTCTGCATTGCTCAAGATGCGATTGCAAATAATCAATTCTATAATCATCATGTATAGTGCCTTCTTCAACTTTATCGAATTCTCCTAAACCGTTTTCTGTAATAAACACAGGAAGCTGATAACGTGTCGTAATACGGCGAAGCCCGATACGCAATCCTACCGGATCAATCGTCCAATCCCAGTTGCTCGTTGTTAGGTTAGGATTTTTCTTAGTTTTAAATAGTCCCGGCATCCCTGTTTCCTGATTGGTCCCTTTTTGTCCCGTCGTATTCATTTTCCCTTCTGAGACACCGTCGAGCGGATTTCGTTCGTAAGTAATCGTTTGATAATAGTTGACACCTACAAAATCCGGCTTCCCTTTGGCAAGCAGCTCCATATCACCCGGTTCGACTGTCGGCGCCCATCCCTGTTTTTCTAAATAGCGGAAAGGAATTTGCGGGTAGGTTCCCCAGCAGTACATATCCAGCCACCAATTATTCATAAATTCTTCAGCATTTTCAAATGCCGTAATGTCCTCTGGATGACTGGTTAAAGGGTATGCGGGAGAATAAGCAAAGCTTGGTCCTATTTTGCCTTCGGGCACATATTTTCTGAAGGACTCAATGGCTTTCGCATTTGCCAGAAACGCAATATGATTTGCTTCGTAAAATCGTTTTCTGTCCTTCACGCCAGGCGGATGCATAGCTGTTAGAAAGCCGTGATTAAAATTGTAGTTTTGTTCATTTAACGTTACCCAATATTTCACTTTCTGCCCAAAGCGTTTATAAAGAGTAATGCAGTAATGATTAAAATCCTCTATGATGTTTCTCGACTCAAATCCGCCATATTCGTCCATAAGCGCCTGAGGCAAATCCCAGTGATATAAAGTCAAAACCGGTTCTATGTTATGAGAAAGCAATTCATCAATCAGGTTATCGTAAAATGCCAGACCGGCTTCATTGATTTCTCCTTTTCCTTTTGGAAAAATACGCGGCCAGCTGACAGAGAATCGATATGCCTTCAGCCCCATCTCAGCCATCAGAGCGACATCTTCCTTATAACGGTGATAATGGTCAACTGCAACATCACCATTGGTGCCCTTAAACGTTTTGCCGGGGATTTTCGTAAACACGTCCCATACAGAAGGGCCTTTGCCATCTTCGTTCCAAGCTCCTTCAACCTGGTAAGCTGCTGAAGCCGAGCCCCATAAAAAATGTTTCGGAAAAGATTCTGGATGTTGATGGATCATTGTGTTAATCACTCCTGAAATATTTGATAAGCCTATCATAGGCTATGAAACGCGTTTCATAGCAACACGATGTTAATCCCGGAACAGCTCAGCTAATATTTTCTCTCTTTGTTCAAGAAAATATCTTGTTAACTGGACGTGTTCAGTGCTTTCGTATTCTGTATGATGAATACTGCCCCCGTCAAAGCTGAAAATGTCAGCATTCGGATAACCCAGCAAAATTGGGGAGTGAGTGGCAATGATGAACTGTACATTTCCGCCCTTCACTAAATCGTGTATGACTCTCAAAAAAGCTAACTGACGCGCGGGAGAAAGAGCAGCTTCAGGCTCATCTAAAAGATAAATAGCTTTTCCTTTAAAACGATGTTGGAACAGCGACATAAAAGACTCACCATGCGATTGCTTGTGCAGCGGCCTTCCACCATAGGAGAGATATGGCTGCGGAGCATCCCGTTCCACTTCATCAAGATGAAGAGAAAGCTGATAAAACGATTCTGCTCTTAAGAAAAAACCATTTGTGATCTTAGGAAGCCATGATAAACGTATGTAATCTCCCAAATGAGAGTCTGACTCCTGCAATTCATAGATATTATTACGGCTGCCGCCCGCTGTATTAAATTCACACTTATCAGCAATTGCTTCAAGCAACGTCGATTTCCCCGAGCCATTTTCCCCGACAAAAAAAGTCACTTCTCTGGTAAATGAAATGTCGTGTAATTGACTTACAGCAGGGATAGTGAATGGGTATCTGTTAAAGGACGGGATCTTATCTCTAAGGAGTGTTACTCTTTTTAAAAACATAGCTTCTCCTCTCGCGTTAAATGAATATATTAAGTAAAATCTTTTGAGCCATAAGAATGCGTTCTCATATTCCAAATTATATATTATATTGTCAGTATATTCTTTTTAACGGTAATGAAAAAGCACCCAACCTTAATTGGATGCTTACAGCCTAATGTCTCTTTTCAAATTTATGCGGATGAGGATGAGGCTTCGGAACAAAGCCGTTTTGTTTCATCATTTCAAAGTGTTTGACCATGTGATTTTTGATGTGATCTCCTCTTTCTTTAGGCAGAACTCCGTATTCTACATACTTTGAGATGACATCCTTGCGTTTTTTTAATATGTCTGCTTCCAGCTGTTCAATTTCTTTCTTTTGCTGTTCAGTCAGTGTAACGTTTGCAGGCGGCTGCTGATTCTGTTTTCCCGCTGCTTCAGCTGTGCCAGTTAAAGAAATAACAGCCGCGGCAATGAGCATTCCGATGATATTGACTTTCACTTTTTTCATCCAGTTTATTCCTCCTAGCTTTTTTCATATATTTTGCTTCTTTTTGGTTTTTTATGTATACAAAATAAAAAGAGCGAACCACTATTCGCTCTTTCTGATCTGTTCGTCCGTATATAGTTCTTCTTCTCCCGGTGATGCGTAAGTCACGTATGTTCCTGCGATAAAATCATGCAGCGTCCGTTTGTCTTCTCTCAGCCCAATCATAAAAAGGCTGACAATTAAGCCAAGCCCGAAGGTTATGCCGTAAACCAGTCCGGCAATGATGACTCGCATAATCATGGTAACCAGGCCGACCTGTGACCCATCTTTTTTTACGATTCTGATTCCGCAAATCCTTTTTCCGATGAGATAACCTTGCCAAAATACCGGCAGCAAAATAGAGTACAGCAAAACGACCAGGCTGATAATCATGCTGTCGTTCGGGTCTTTTCCTGTGATCAGCCAATAGATCAGCAAAAGGGGCACCGAGACAATAATGTAATCCAGTAATGAAGCTCCTAGTCTGATCCAAAATCCGGCCGGTTTATAGTTCTTCATGTAACTCCCCCATTATGGTTTCAATATGACTTTGATGTTGCCGTCTTCTTTCTTATCGAATATATCATATGCTCTAGGGGCATCAGCAAGACTTAATTTGTGCGTAATGATATCAGTAGGATCAATTTCTTGCTGCTCAACCATTTGATACAGCATCGGCATCAGATGAATGACGGGTGCCTGTCCCATCTTGACAGAGACATTGCGGGTGAAGAAATCGCCGAGCGGAAAACCGTCCGCTTGAGAAATATATGCCCCTGTCAGCTGAACTGTGCCGAACTTTCTGACTGCTTCAGACGCGGTGAGAATCGGGCTGATGGTTCCGAATTGGTTCGGCTTTTCAGATGTTTTTTCTTTCGACAGCGGGGTCCCGTCCATTCCGACACAATCAATAACGACATCCGCTCCGCCGTCCGTTTCATTATAAAGAAGCTTCCCGATCTCATCATGTTCTGTAAAGTTGAACGTTTCCACGCTGTTTGTCCGTTTTGCATGCTCCAGGCGATGAGGAACTTGATCAACGGAGATGACGCGTTTCGCTCCCTTCATCCAAGCGAATTTTTGCGCCATTAATCCAATCGGCCCCGCTCCCAGAATCAAGACGGTATCGCCTTTTTTCACTCCACTGTGCTCCACGCTCCAATATGCTGTCGGCATCACGTCGGATAGAAACAAGACCTGTTCATCCTTAAGCTCACTGTCGGCAGGAACTTTGAAGGATGAAAAATCAGCAAACGGCACCCGCAAGTATTCAGCCTGCCCTCCGGGAAAATTGCCGTTATCTTCAGAGAAACCAAATAAACCGCCGGCATCGGTATGCGGGTTTGGATTTGATTCGTCGCACTGGCTCTCCATTTGATGCTTGCAATAAAAGCATTCGCCGCACCCAATGTTAAACGGAATCACGACACGATCGCCTTTTTTTAGTGATTGAACCTCGCTTCCGGTCTCTTCAACTACTCCCATCGGTTCATGTCCGATAATATAATCCGGCGCAGCCGGAATCCCGTTTTTATACAAATGAAGATCAGAGCCGCAAATACCCGTTGCCGTAATGCGGATAATAGCATCTCTTGCATCCTGAATCCGTGGAGCTTCAACCTCTTTCACTTCCACATGCTCTTTCCCTTGGTATGTCAGTGCTTTCATCCTTGGCCAACTCCTTTTTTATGACTCCTTCCCTTCCCGGCTGGTTTTAAACTCGCAGCTTCATTTGTATACACAATTCGAACTTTTTGAAAACGCCATCAACATATTGCAACCCCTTATGTTCAATGCTATCTTTTTAGTTGATTAACAGATTGGGGGAAACATAGGTGAAATCATGTAAGCAATCAAAAGCCGTTATCTTTAGCTTTACAATGGCTTTCTTTCTTATACTGGCAGCCTGTTCCGGCAAAGATGAAGCCGGTTCCAAGCATACAGGCTGGGAGCAGATCAAAGAAAAAGGAAAAATCGTCGTTGCTACGTCCGGCACACTTTATCCTACGTCCTATCATGATACCGATTCAGGTAAGGATCAACTGACAGGCTATGAGGTTGAAGTTGTTCGAGAAGCGGTTAAGCGTCTCGGGCTCAAAGTCGAGTTCAAGGAAATGGGCATCGACGGGATGCTGACAGCGGTGAACAGCGGCCAGGTTGACGCTGCCGCCAATGATATAGATGTGACAAAGGACCGCGAGAAGAAGTTCGCGTTTTCTTCTCCTTATAAATATTCATATGGCACAGCCATTGTCCGAAAAGATGATTTATCAGGGATTAAAACACTGAAAGATTTAAAAGGGAAAAAAGCGGCTGGCGCAGCGACAACTGTCTATATGGACGTTGCCAGAAAATACGGCGCACAAGAAGTCATTTATGATAACGCGACCAACGAGCAGTATTTAAAAGATGTTGCCAACGGCCGCACTGATGTCATCTTAAACGACTATTACCTGCAGACACTGGCACTTGCGGCATTTCCGGATCTTAACATCACGATCCATCCTGACATCAAGTACATGCCGAACAAACAGGCCCTTGTCATGAAAAAAAGCAATACTGAGCTTCAGAAACAAATGAACGAGACGCTGAAAAAGATGAGCAAGGACGGCACTTTGACAAAGCTGTCGAAACAATTCTTTAATAAAGCGGATGTATCAAAGAAACTGGATATCGACGTTCAAGACGTTGACCTGTAATCAGACGCCATGATGTACAGCATTCAGTGGGAATATATTTTCAACACACAGCTGGCGATTGAATCGTTTCCTTATGTCATAAAAGGTATAGGGTACACGTTGCTTATTTCTTTTGTCAGCATGTTTGCGGGAACGGTAATCGGGCTGTTTATATCACTCGCCAGAATGTCTAAGATTGCCCTGCTGAGATGGCCGGCGCGTCTTTACATTTCTTTTATGCGCGGCGTTCCGATTTTGGTGATCCTGTTTATCCTTTATTTTGGATTCCCTTATATCGGCATTGAATTTTCTGCCGTTACGGCCGCTTTGATCGGCTTTAGCCTCAACAGCGCCGCTTATATTGCGGAAATTAACCGTTCAGCCATTTCATCCGTTGAAAAAGGGCAGTGGGAAGCCGCATCCTCGCTCGGTCTTTCCTATTGGCAGACGATGAGGGGCATCATTTTGCCGCAATCGATCCGTATTGCGCTGCCTCCGCTCGCCAATGTATTGCTCGATTTGATCAAGGCATCCTCGCTCGCCGCGATGATTACGGTGCCGGAATTGCTCCAGCATGCGAAAATTATTGGGGGCCGAGAGTTTGATTACATGACCATGTATATTCTGACCGCGCTCATTTATTGGGCCATTTGCTCCGTAGCGGCGGCTTTTCAGAATATCCTTGAGAAGAAATACGCGCATTATCTTTAAACAAACGTTTCATTAAAAAAAGCCGCTCCGCAGGAGACGGCTTTTTCCTATTGATTCAGCTTCCATTTAAATGGATCTTCAAACAGCGACCAATCGGAATCAAACTCATATTCAGTCAGCAAACATTGATCCAGCTCCTTCGTAATGGCGTCTTCATCCAAGTCTGTTCCGATAAACACCAGCTGCGTCAGACGATCGCCGAATTCCGGGTCCCAATCCTCTAATATTTCCGGCTCCTGCTGTTTGATTTGCTCCTGCTCAAGCTTCGGCATTGCCGCCACCCAATAAGATACCGGCTCAATCGTTACGGACGGGCCGGCTTGGGACATCAGAAGAGCGAGGCTGTTATGCGATGCGCACCAGACAATACCTTTGGCGCGGACAACATTTTTAGGCATTTGATCCATCCAGTGATAAAAGCGCGTTGAATGAAATGGCAGCCGTCTTTTATAAACAAATGAAGAAATGCCGTATTCCTCGGTTTCCGGGGTATGGGCTGCATGGCCTGCCGTCAGCTCTTTTATCCAGCCGGCAGATCCGTTCGCTTCCTCGAAGTTAAATAGCCCCGTATGTAAAATCTCCTGCGGCTTGACGTTCCCTTTGACAGCACGAATGAATGTAGCCCTTGGCTGCAGGGTGCGAAGGACTTTCTCAAGCTGTTCAAGCTCTTGCTCGCTGACTAAATCACATTTATTTAAGATCAGAACATCGCAAAACTCAATTTGATCGATTAACAGGTCGGCAATTTCTCTTTCGTCTTCTTCCCCAAGTGCTTCTTTGCGGTCCAGAAGGCTGTCACCCGACTGATAGTCATGCCAAAAACGGTTCGCATCGACCACTGTCACCATCGTATCTAACTCACAAAACTTGGTGAGATCGATTCCCAGCTCTTCGTCAATATAAGAAAATGTCTGGGCCACCGGGATCGGTTCGCTGATTCCCGTCGATTCGATTACGATATAATCAAACCGTCCGTCTTTTGCCAGCTTCTCCACTTCGACTAACAAATCCTCGCGAAGTGTGCAGCAAATGCAGCCGTTTGACATTTCCACTAGCTTTTCATCTGTTCTGGAAAGCCCGCCTTCCTGCTTGACCAGCCCCGCGTCAATGTTTACCTCGCTCATGTCATTTACAATAACGGCTATTTTTAAGCCTTCGCGATTTTGCAAAATGCTGTTGAGCAGTGTTGTTTTTCCCGCGCCAAGATAGCCGCTTAGTACTGTAACCGGAATTTTTTTCATTGTGATCATACCCTCTCAAAATAGAATCATTACGATTTAAATGCCGTATGTGTAATGGTGAATGCCGCTTTTCGCGCCCCGGAAATATTTCTCGCTGTCGGCCCGATTTCAAGTTCCGCAAAGGCACCCATCACGTATAACCCGTTCCCCATTGCAAATCCTTGCCGACAATCGGAAAGCCGCAGCCGGCAAAAAGCAATTGCTCTGCTTGCGCTGCTTTTTGAACCCACTCGAATCGGCTGATGTCAGAGGCAAAGCCTGTTGCCAGCGCGATATGTTCGAATGTGTATGACGATTCATTTTTCTTCAGCTGTATCTGCAGCCGGCCGTCAGCTGTTTTTTGACATGATATCACTTCATCCTGAATGACCTTTATCCTGCCCTCTTCTCTATAGACAGCAAGCTTTCTTGAGATGTCCTTCGGGAAGGAGCCGCGATGTCTGGCATTTGTGATCCATTGTCTTCTCTTTTGATAGTCTGACGTTTTGCTGAATCTTTTCATATACTTCGGGCCAAGCCAGCCCGGATCACTGTCAAAATCATAGGTGCGGAACGGATCCCTCACGAACATCGTCACGTCGCGCCCGTCATCTGAGAGCTTTATGGCGTAATGAGCCGCCGTGATCCCTCCGCCCACAACTGCCGCTTTTACGCCTTCCTGTTTTAACCCTTGCACATCCCTGTCAAACACATGATAAATGCCGTCATTCTGAAATGGCTGTGCCCACTCCGGCCAGCAAGGCTGTTGTGAAAAACTCATGGCTAGTACAACTCTTTCGCCCCTGATTGTTTCGGAGGCATCTGTCCTCACTTCCCACAATCCGTTTTTTCTTCTCAAGTCTGTCACCATGCCTGTCTTCCACGCCTGATCAATATGTATCTCATCCAATACAGTTTCACAATGCTGATTAAAAAGCGATAAAGAGGGGCGCTTATACCTCCCGAAGAATACCTCCGGCCACTGGCTTTTATCCGCATACGTTTGCAGGCTGAACGGCTCGGTATCCATGTGATGGACCGATGGAGAGCGTAAATCATTCATCCGAATGCGGGCCGTATTTCGCTTCCAGCACTCAAGGGGCTGTTCATGAGGATCAATGACCGCAAGATCATGGATAGACACCTTTCCGCTCTTCACCAGATACACAGCCAAGGTCGACCCTTGAATTCCGCCGCCGATGATAAGCCATTTATACATAGGAGTAACTCCTTTCCGAACAAAACGTAATTATTACGATTTAAATCGTATGTTCTTTTTTCCTTTTTGTCAACTGCTTTCTATTCAGCTGATCACAACTTTTGTGTGTTCAGGTATGTTTTCGTATATCCATTTCGCATCTGGAATGGATAGTCTGATACAGCCATGGGATGCTTTTGCCCCTAATTTTTTTGCTTCCTTTTCAATGACTTTTTTGTCCTTTGTCATGGGTACGCTGTGAAAAAGAAATTCTCCATGGTTTTTCCATGAGACCCAGTATTCCGCCCCTTCCTGATATCCTTCAGAGAAAAACCATTCTCCCCGTTCAGGCTCGATATGAAATGTGCCTTTCGGTGTGGAATCATCATGGGTTTGATCGAGTCCTGATGAAACGATCATGGTATAGATGGTTTTGCTTCCGGCATTGATATAAGCCTTCTGCTGTTTCACGTCCACATCAATCCAGACATTTTTCAGCTGCTTGATATCGGGGTATTCTCCGCCGGAAGGCTTTGTCCAATCAATGCTTGTTTTCTCTGCCGCTATGTGTTTGTCTGTTTTCTTCATTTGAGCTCCCGCTTTCTCGTCCGCATGATAAGAACAGGCTGACAGCAGAATTGCCGGCGCAAAAACAGCAATTAATAAGAATGAAAGTTTCATAGTCATTCCTCCTGTTTCGAAAACCTAAGCTTCGCATAGGCATCGTGCAGATGAATTGATTCTTCATTTCTGCATTCAATATCAAAGGCCGACACCCATTCAAGCTCATATAAGTCTGCTGCAATGAGACGGGCCAGATCCTCAACAAATCTGGGATTTTCATATGCGGTTTCCGTTACGGCCTTTTCATCCGGCCGCTTTAGCACCGGGTGCAGTCTCGCGCTGGCATTTGATTCTGCAACGTGAAGCAAATCGGCTTTGACATCGACTGGGAGCAGTGCCGCCGGATGAATATCGGCCAAAATGCTGACCGTTCCTCTCTGATTGTGGGCACTGTATTCACTGATTTCCTTAGAGCAAGGGCAAAGAGTCGTTACTTTCGCCGAGATACCGGCCCGCTGTTTAAACGGCTGATCTTCGTGATAGGTGACAGACATCAACATCTCAGCATGCATCAGCCCCGCTTTCTCAAGCATTGGACTCTTTCTTTCGAAATACCATGGAAACCGCACTTCGACGCAAGCCGAGATTTGATCCATGTTTTCTGCAAGCTCTTTCGTAAATTGCTGAAGAGAAGAAAATGTGAGAATCCAGCCGTTTTGATGATAGCGTTGGAGCTGCTCTGTTAATCGGCTCATATTGATGCCTTTCTGATTCCGCTGCAGGCTGGCGGTCATGGTAAAATTCGCTGCTGTCGTTTGCTGACAAGGCTTCATCGCTGAGGCAACAGTGACCGGGTGAGACACATTGGTGACACCTACTTGCTGAATATCAAAAAAATAGTCTTTTCTGATATTCTGAAGATCCTTCATGTTCTCCTTTTCCACAGGCTTTTGCCCTTTCACGGGACTGACCGACCCAAAATATCGAAGACGCTCCGTTTTTTCCGGGAGCAGAATGTGTTGTTCCAATCAGAAAACTCCTTCCGTTTTAAATCGTAATAATTACTATTTATTCTGATTGTTTCACGAGTTAAAATCAAGAGAAAGTTGAAAACAGCAAAAAAAGACACGCGCAATCGCGTGTCTCCCATCCAACATCAAACATCCGCCGGGCTGCTTTCCGCGCTCCAGCTTTTTCTCCAGTAATATCCTGCGGCAATCACAAGCACAAACGCCAGCAATGCGATACAGGAAAACGTGATAAATCCGATGGCATATGTGCCTGTCATCTGTTTTAATGACCCTAAAATGTTTGGCAGAAAGAACCCTCCGATGCCTCCTGCTGCGCCGACGATCCCCGTCACCATTCCGATTTCTTTCCGGAAGCGCTGCGGGACGAGCTGAAACACTGCTCCGTTGCCCATTCCGAGTCCCATCATTCCGACAAATAAAAGGATGATAACCATTGAAAGAGACGGCAGACTGCTGACTCCGGCCATGCAAAGAGCCACGATGACAAACAGAACAGAAAGAACCTTCGTGCCCCCGACTCGATCTGAAATCCAGCCCCCTACAGGCCGGAAAAAACTGCCCGCTGCTACACATAATGTGACGAAATCTCCCGCGTGAATTTTTGACAGCTGGTATTGATCGACGAAGAATATCGCCAAAAAGCTGGACAGCCCGACAAATCCTCCAAAAGTAACGCTGTACAGCAGACAGAAAAACCACGTTTCCTTTTGTCCGAACACCTGCAAGTAGTTTTTGAGCGGCTGCGGCGCCGGTTGTTCAGGAGAATTCTTCGCCATGAAAACAAATAGAATAAAGACGATGATCAGAGGAAGAAGCGCAATTCCCATCACACTGTGCCAGCCGAACTGCTCTGCAAGCCGGGGGCCAAACAGTGTCGCAAACAAGGTGCCGCTGTTACCCGCACCGGCTATCCCCATCGCCAGTCCCTGCAAATGAGGCGGATACCACCGGCTTGCCATAGGAAGCGCAACAGCAAAGCTCGCGCCTGCCACGCCAAGCAGAATGCCGATCGCGTAAAGCTCAGTCAGCGTACGGCCGCCAAAAGTTCCCCAAAGCAGCGGGATCATTGTCACCAGCATTCCGGTCACAGCTGTTTTTTTCGGCCCGATTCTGTCCGTTAATACGCCTAATATGATCCGAAACACAGATCCCGATAAAATCGGCACAGCCACGATAAGCCCTTTTTCAAAGGGAGACAGGCCAAAATCCTGAGAAATATAAACACCAAGCGCCCCAAGCATAACCCATATCATAAAACTTACATCAAAGTATAAAAACGAGCAGAGCAAAGTGGACGGGTGACCGCTTGTTTTCAGTTCCGACAGCTTCATAACATTCCCCTTTCTTGACCCTACAAAAATTTCAATTTTCTGAATTAAGAATATATGACCTTATTTTTTCGGAAAAGACATGTGTAAGCTAATGTGACACGTTTAATGCGTTAACTGAGCATTGTGCCATAATTTTTGATAGGAGAAAAACTTACAAGCTGAGGCAAAGGAGGTCTGGCAAATGAAGAAACAAAGATTAATTGTAGCAGGGAACGGAATGGCCGGAATTCGCTGTATTGAAGAAATATTAAAGCTTCATCGTGACATGTTTGAGATTGTCATTTTCGGCAGCGAACCGCATCCCAACTATAATCGCATTCTCTTATCCTCCGTTTTACAGGGGGAGGCATCGCTCAATGACATTGTGCTGAACAGCAGTGAATGGTACGCCAAGCAAGGCATTACACTTTACACAGGAGAAACAGTCGTTCAAATCAACACAGACTTGCAGCAAGTCATCACAGATCAAAAACGCAGCCTGTCCTACGACAAATTGATTCTGGCAACAGGCTCCTCCCCTCATATTCTCCCCATACCCGGGACAGACAAAGAAGGTGTTTACGGCTTTCGGACAATAGAAGACTGCCAAGCTTTTATCAGCATGGCGGAACGTTATCAAAAAGCAGCGGTCATCGGCGCCGGCTTATTAGGCCTTGAGGCGGCTGTCGGCCTGCGGCATCTGGGCATGGATGTCAGCGTCATTCACCACTCTCCCAGCATTATGCAAAAACAGCTCGATCAAACAGCGTCTCGTCTGCTGCAGTCTGAGCTGGAACGAAAAGGCTTAACCTTTCTTTTAGAGAAAGACACAGCATCCATTACAGGAGGCTCCCGGGCAGATGGTATCCGGTTCAGAGACGGAACTTCGATAAAAGCAGACTTGATTGTGATGGCGGCTGGTGTAAGACCCAATATCCAATTGGCTGCATCAGCAGGAATCGCCGCAAACCGCGGCTTCATCGTCAATCAATTCATGCAGACGAGCAAACCGAATGTGTATGCCGTCGGGGAATGCGCCGAGCACAACGGAATGGTATACGGATTGGTCGCGCCTCTTTATGAACAAGGAAAAGTCCTCGCTCAACACATCTGCGGCGCTCCATGTGAAGGATATCGTGGCTCTGCCCAATCTGCAGCCCTAAAAATAGCGGGAATTGATGTGTGGTCGGCAGGAAAGGTGCACGAAGACGCAGGCACGACGAGCATTAAGCTTCATGATGAACATGCCGGCTGCTACAAAAAAGTCCTCTTTGAGAACGACAAACTGGCTGGTGTAATTTTATTCGGAGACACACGTGATAAACAGCGGCTTCTCGACAGCCTGCTTAAACAAAGAGACATTTCCATTGTCAAAAAGCAGCTGATCGAACCGGATCAAAGCGGCATTTCATTTGCATCCATGCCTCCCACTGAACCCATTTGCCAATGCAACTCGGTGACAAAAGGTTTGATTGAAGAAGCGGTGCACACGAAAGGCTTAACAACGGTCGAAGAAGTTAAGCAGTGCACAAAAGCATCCGGCTCTTGCGGAGGCTGCAAGCCGCTCGTTGAAGACCTTCTGAAATACATGGAAAGCAGCGAATATACAGAACCAGCCGGCCAGCCTTCGTTTTGCGGCTGCACTGATTTGACGGAAGATGAAGTCATCGCCGAACTGCACCGATGTCATTTCCCCGATCCTGCTGAGGCAATGAATCAGCTTGGCTGGAAAACGAAAAACGGCTGCCGCGTTTGTGTTCCGGCGCTTCACTATTACATGGAATTGCTGCAGCCTGGGTATATCCAGTCTCCTGAAACATCGCCCAAGGATACATGCACCCTCATTCCGCAAATGTACGGCGGGCTGACAAATGCAAAGGAACTCAGAAACATCGCAAACATCATCGAGACATACGGCATCCCCAATGTTTCAATAACTCACGGCCAGAGGCTGAAGCTTTCCGGAATCCGGCCGAATGACCTTGCAAACATCAGAAAAGAACTGCACATGCCAGTTTTCACTCATCAGCACCGCCGCTCGCTGCAAAGTGTCATAGCATGTACGTGCGGGGAAGATCGCTCTATTCAAAAGCTGGCAAGCCATATCGAAAGACATACTGACATGCTTTCCATGCCCGATCACATATCCATCAGCTTGTCGTGTGAAAAAGACTGCACCGCCGCTGCTATACAGGATATCGGCGCCATTCGAACACAAGAGGGCTGGGACATTTACACTGGCGGCATCCGGGGAGGGCATGCCCGTGCCGGAATGCTGTTTTGTGTGACGGATAGCGAAGAAAATACTGCCATTATGATGAAAGGCCTTCTTCAGTATTATCGCGAAACGGCTCACTACGCAGAAGCGGTTCATCAGTGGATTGACCGCCTCGGCATCATTCATATCAGAGAGGTATTATTTGAACAGGATTTGCGGACGCAGCTGCTGGAAAACCTTCAAACTGACCTGTCATTGATACAAGATCAGCCTATACAGGCTGGCGCACTTAAGAAAGGATGAGGCATTTTGACTGAACGACTGCTTAGATATTTCCGCGAAAAACAGCAAGACGTCCAATCAGAAAAAACATACGACACCCAATGTCCGTTTTGCAGCATGCAATGCAAAATGCAGCTTGTGGAACAAACCGTCGTCACACGGAAAAAGTATACAGCCATCGGCATCGACAATCCCACGACACAAGGCCGTTTATGCTTGAAAGGGATGAACGCCCACCAGCATGCCCTGCACTCCTCCCGCATCACCCGGCCGCTGCTCAAAAAAAACGGTGAGTTTGTGCCTGTTTCCTGGGCTGAAGCGCTGAACTATATAAAAGAGCAAGTCACCCTGATCCAAGACAAACACGGTCATGATGCGATGGCTGTCTACGGAAGCGCCTCGATTACGAATGAAGAGGCTTATCTGTTAGGAAAGTTCGCACGAGTCGGCTTACAGACAAAATACATCGATTACAACGGCCGGCTCTGTATGTCCGCCGCAGCAACCGGAGCCAACCAAACATTCGGAGCAGACAGAGGCTTGACGAATCCCTTAGCGGAAATCCCCCACACCCGAGTGATCATTTTGGCCGGCACCAATATCGCGGAATGCCAGCCGACCATCATGCCGTATTTTGAACAAGCGAAAGAAAACGGGGCTTATCTCATTGCTATTGACCCCCGGGAAACAGCGACGACAAAAATAGCTGACCTTCATCTGAAAATCAAACCCGGAACAGACGCAGCCCTTGCCAACGGTTTAGTCAAAATCATCATAGACGAACAGCTGATAAACGAAGACTTCATTCGCACGCGCACAAACGGATTTGATGAGCTCAAACAGCATACCGGCGCTTTAAATCTGAAAGACATCGCCGAACAGACAAGTGTTCCTTTAGAGCAAATACGAAAGGCCGCTATGAAGTTTGCCAAGGAAACGTCCGGCATGCTGTTTACAGCCCGCGGCATTGAACAGCAAACCGACGGAACCGCAGCTGTGAAAGGCTTCTTAAATGTGGTGCTGATCACAGGAAAAATCGGCAAGCCTTACTCGGGCTACGGAGCGATCACCGGCCAGGGCAATGGGCAAGGCGCCCGAGAGCATGGCCAAAAAGCAGATCAGCTTCCCGGCTACCGTTCCATTGAAAACGAAGAACATCGGGCTTATATTGCAAAAGTGTGGGGAGTCAATCCGGATGAGCTCCCGCGAAAAGGCGTCTCAGCCTATGAAATGATGGAAAAAATCAACGATGGAGACATTAAAGGGCTGTTTCTAATGTGTTCCAATCCAGCAGTCTCCAGCCCAAATGCCAACCTTGTCAAACAGGCGCTGTCGAAACTGACATTCTTTGTTGCGATCGACTTGTTTCTATCTGAAACTGCGAAATTCGCTGATGTCATTTTGCCCGCATCCTCTTACTTAGAAGACGAAGGCACGATGACAAATGTCGAAGGCCGCGTGACATTGAGGGAAGCGAGCCGCCCCTGCCCGGGAGAAGCAAAGCATGATTGGCAGATCATTTGCAAAATCGCGTCCGTTCTCGGAAAAGGCCGTTATTTTTCCTACACGTCTGCGGAGGATATCTTTAACGAATTGAGAGAAGCGAGCCGCGGCGGAATCGCCGATTATTCCGGCATCACATATGACAGGCTCAGACAAGAAGGCGGGATTCACTGGCCGTGTCCGGAGCCTGATCATCCCGGAACCGGGCGCTTATTTGAGGACTCATTTGCACATCCGGATCAAAAAGCGGCATTAAGTGTGATCCCAAACGAACCCGTTGTTCCAAAAGATAAGCCGACCGCCGAATATCCGTTGTTTTTAACGACCGGAAGGGTTATGTCTCATTATTTAACAGGTGTCCAAACGAGAAAAAGCGCCTCTTTGGCCGCAAGACATTTTGAATCATTTATGGAAATCCATCCGAAAACAGCAGCAGCCTACAATATCGAAGACCGCGTTCTCGTGAACATCGAATCTACTCGCGGAAGCATCACCGTCCGCAGCAAATGGTCAGAACACATCAGAAAAGACACAGTATTTGTTCCCATCCACTGGGCGGATGCCCAAAACGTAAATGATTTGATTGGCGACAGCCTAGATCCAGCGTGTAAAATGCCCGGTTTTAAGGTATGCGCCGTCCGAGTCAGACCTATTTAAAATTTTCATAAAATTTTTAGAAATTTTCGTATTTTTTGTTACATTTTATAACATGCATCTTAAATATTTCTTTTCGCTGTGCTACGCTGGAAAAAACATTGATAAGGAGCGGATCATCTGATGGGAAAAAAACAGCTAGTTCTTGTTGGTAATGGAATGGCCGGGGTAAGGGCCATTGAAGAGATACTGAATGTTTCAAAAGACGCATTTCAAATCACAATTTTTGGCTCCGAACCGCATCCCAACTACAACCGAATCCTTTTGTCAAAAGTGCTGCAAGGCGATACAGATATCAAAGATATTACGTTAAACGATTGGAACTGGTACGAAGAAAACAATATACAATTGTATACCAATGAAACAGTTATTAAAGTGGACACCGAAAACAAAACCGTCATCACCGATGCAGACAGAATACAGCCTTATGATGAACTGATCCTGGCTACGGGTTCTGTCCCTTTTATCCTGCCGATTCCGGGTGCAGACAAAAAAGGCGTCACAGCTTTCCGGGACATAAAAGACACAGACACGATGCTCGCCGCGTCAAAACAATATAAAAAAGCAGCCGTCATTGGCGGAGGCTTGCTTGGCTTAGAAGCTGCGCGCGGTTTGCTGAATCTCGGTATGGAAGTCTCCGTTATCCATCTCGCTCCCTTCCTGATGGAACGCCAGCTTGACGCAACGGCCGGACGCCTGCTGCAAAACGAATTAGAAAAACAAGGAATGACCTTTCTGCTTGAAAAGCAAACAGAAGAAATTCTCGGAGATGACCGGGTCGAGGGCGTCAGATTCAAAGACGGCACAAGTGTTGAAGCCGATTTGGTCGTCATGGCCGTCGGCATCCGTCCGAATACAGCGCTTGGGGCCGAAAGCGGAATTCCAGTCAACCGCGGCATCATTGTCAACGATTATATGCAAACCGAAATCCCGCACGTTTATGCGGTCGGTGAATGCGCCGAGCACCGAGGAATCGCATACGGACTCGTGGCGCCGCTCTATGAACAGACGAAAGTGCTCGCTAAACATATCTGCGGTGTTGAAACGAAACCTTATGAAGGCTCCGTTCTCTCCACTCAACTGAAAGTATCAGGAGTCGAGGTCTTTTCTGCCGGTGACTTTAACGAATCAGACGAGAAAAAAGCGATTAAGGTCTTTGATGAACAGGATGGCATTTATAAGAAAGTCGTGCTGCGAGGCAATCAGATTGTCGGAGCCGTATTATTCGGCGACAGCAGTGAGGGCAACCGCCTGTTTTCGATGATTCAAAAAGAAGCAGATATCTCTGAAACCTCTAAAATCTCAATTTTACAGCCTCTCAACCAAGAAGCCGGCACAAGTCTGACCGCTGCCATGAGCAATGATGAAATCATCTGCGGCTGTAACGGCGTGTCAAAAGGAGCAATTATTCAGGCCATCCAGGAACAGGGCTGTTCATCAACAGATGAAATCAAAGCATGCACCGGCGCGTCCCGCTCATGCGGAGGCTGTAAGCCGCTCGTAGAAGACATCCTTCAGTATACGCTGGGATCAGACTTTGACGCATCAGCCCAAAAAGAAGCGATTTGCAGCTGCACCTCATTGTCGAGAGACGAGGTAGTCGAAGAAATCAAAGCCAAAGGGCTGTCACATACAAGAGAAGTCATGAACGTGCTCGGCTGGAGAACGCCAGAAGGCTGTTCCAAATGCCGTCCGGCTCTGAACTACTACTTAGGCATGATCAATCCGTCCAAATATGAGGATGACAGAACATCCCGCTTTGTTAATGAACGGATGCACGCCAATATTCAAAAAGACGGAACCTACTCTGTCGTACCGCGGATGTACGGCGGTGTAACCAACTCTCAAGATCTTCGCAAAATCGCTGATGTCGTCGACAAATACGAGATCCCGCTCGTCAAAATGACAGGCGGCCAGCGTATTGACTTGATCGGCGTGAAAAAAGAAGACCTGCCAAAGGTATGGGCCGATCTTGATATGCCGTCAGGCTACGCGTACGGAAAAACACTCCGCACGGTAAAAACATGTGTAGGCGAACAATTCTGCCGCTTCGGCACACAAGACTCCATGGCCTTAGGCATCGACCTTGAGAAAAAATTTGAAGGACTCAACACGCCTCATAAAGTGAAAATGGCCGTATCTGCCTGCCCGCGAAACTGTGCAGAGTCCGGCATTAAAGATCTTGGCGTTGTCGGCATCGACGGAGGCTGGGAGCTTTACGTCGGCGGAAACGGCGGAACCCATCTGCGTGCCGGCGACTTGCTGATGAAGGTGAAAACAAATGAAGAAGTCTTGGAATACGCAGGCGCTTATCTTCAATACTACCGGGAAACCGCAAACTACTTAGAACGCACGTCCGCATGGCTGGAGCGCGTCGGTTTATCCCATGTCCAAGATATTTTAAACGATCCGGAAAAACGGCTGGAGCTGAACGACCGAATGAATGAAACGCTCTCTGTCCACAAAGATCCGTGGAAGGACTTCCTGGAAGATAAACAAACCTCTAAAGAATTATTTGAAAATGTCGTGACCACATCATAATGACAGAAACAAACATTGAGGAGGAATGGACATGGTGAACAAAGACGTCACAAAAGTATGTATCGGAAAAATCGAAGAATTGCCTGAACAATTAGGAAAAACAGTGTATATTGAAGATAAGGAGCTTGCGGTCTTTAAGCTTTCAAACGGGAGCATCCGCGCCATTGAAAACCGCTGTCCCCATAAGGGCGGCGTCCTTGCAGAAGGTATCGTCAGCGGCGAATATGTCTTCTGTCCGATGCACGACTGGAAAATCTCCTTGGAAGACGGAATCGTTCAAGAGCCGGATCACGGCTGTGTCAAAACATACGAAACGCTGATCGAAGGAGAATACGTTTATCTCGTATATTGATCAAAGACCGGATCACTTTCAAAGTGATCCTTCATTTTTTACAGTGACGGAAGGATGACATGATCATGAAAAACGGAATCGTATATTTTGTGGGCGCCGGACCTGGAGATCCAGGGCTCATCACCATAAAAGGAAAACAGGCGCTGGAGGAAGCGGATGTCATTTTGTATGACCGGCTCGCAAACCCAAAGCTGCTCGAATACGCATCACCAGACTGCCAGTTCATTTATTGCGGAAAACTGCCGGACCGCCATTTTATGAAACAAGCAGAGATCAATGCCCTGCTGATCGAAAAAGCGTCGGAGGGATTAACTGTTGTCCGTTTAAAGGGCGGAGATCCCAGCGTGTTTGGCAGAGTCGGCGAGGAAGCAGACGCTCTCCACCAGCATGGCATCCGCTATGAAATGGTACCGGGCATCACCTCGGGAATCGCAGCGCCGCTGTATGCGGGAATCCCCGTCACGCACCGGGATTTCGCTTCGTCTTTCGCCATGATTACCGCACATGATAAATCCTTAAAAGGAAAGCCGAACCTTGACTGGGAAGGGCTTGCCCGAAGCGTTCAAACGCTTGTGTTTTACATGGGTGTCAAAAACCTTCCATTTATTTGCCAGCAGCTCATCGCGTACGGAAAATCTCCTTCTTTCCCTGTCATCGTGATTCAATGGGGAACGTGGGGCCGCCAGCGGAGCGTAAAAGGAACGCTGCAGGATATCCATCAAAAAATACAGGAACAGCAAATCACAAATCCCGCCATTATCGTCATCGGTGATATTGTAAACGTTCAAACACACAGCTGGTTTGAAAGCAAACCATTCATCGGGCAGCATATGATGATAGTCACTCATGGCGAAGATGAGCATACGCTGGCAGACAAGCTGCGCGATTATGGTGCCGATGTCATCGAATGGCCAAAATGGCGTACTGAAAAAATGCCTGCCAACGAGGATATTCTAGGACAGATCAGCACCTTTGAGGATATTTTCTTCACATCACGCCGTGCGGTTAGCGAATTTTTTCAAGCGCTCGCGTCCAAACGAATCGACATTCGCCAGCTGACCGCACGCCTGAGTGCAGCGTCAGAAGCAGGAAAGGCAGAGCTTATAAAACGCGGCTTCATCATATCCGCGCACCATCACAATTCACCTAAAAAGCTGATTGTCGGCAGCCGTCATTCAGTAGAAGAAATGCAGAAATCAGAGTCCTGTTTGTGCTATATCACCCATGAAAACGTCATAGATGAGCGATTCACCAGAATGACCGAACGGACGATCAGTGAGTCTCCTCTGCACATGATCATTTGCCCCGGCAAGCAGTCCGCTCAGCAATTGATCAGCGCAGGAGAAGAAATCGGCATTTCACCAGAACCGTCAGCAAGCCGCCCCCCTGTCATCTGTATAGGCGATGGCGCGCCCGCCGCTGCATATGGGTTTACTGCCGTACAAGACCAAGAGCAATTATTTGCGTTTATACAAAATGAGCAAGTGGAGAAAAAGCTCCTCCACAGCTGATGATACAGCCCTTTTCCAAAGGGCTTTTTTATTTATGAACCAATTTTTTGTGGTGGGTGGAATACATCGCCATATTTTCCGCCTGAGGGTCCAGATAAGATTTCGCACTGTTGACGGCAGTCGGGCCTTCCGTAAAGCCGCCGACAATCAATCTGAGCTTGCTTTCATAATACGCCGCGTCCCCCGCAACAAACACGCCCGGAAGATTCGTCCGCATATGTCTGTCAGCTTTAATCCGGCCTTCTTCAATCTCGAGACCCCAATCCTTCATCGGGCCGAGATCAATTTTAAACCCGTGATTAATAATGAGCTCATCAAGCTCGATTTCCTCGGTATGTCCAGACTCAGCATGACAAACGGTGACGCTTTCGATGCGTTCTTCAGTGCCGCTGAGATGTTCCAGCCGATAAGGAGTAAGCACCCGCACAGATGACTGCTTCATTTTCGTCACGCTGCTTTCCAGTCCGCCGAATTCCTCCCTGCGGTGCACGACAGTAACAGACGCCGCAATCGGTTCCAGCTCATTAGCCCAATCGACCGCAGTATCTCCCCCGCCAGAAATCACAACCCGTTTGCCTCTAAACGCATCAAGCTTCTCCACTTTATAATGAAGATTTTTTCCTGCATATCGGCTTGCATCCTGGCTGTCAAACTCATTGACCTCCAGCGTGCCCATTCCGACAGCCAAAATAACGGTTCTTGTATAGTGCTTCTCCCCCTCAGAGCTAGTCAGCACCATGGTTCCGTCATCCAGACGCTCAAATCCGGTCACTCGCTGATTCAGCACAATATCAGGGTCAAACGTCGCCGCCTGCTCCTTCAGCTGTTCGATCAGCTGCTCCCCGGCAATCCCCGGTATCCCGCCAATATCGCGAATGATTTTCTCAGGGAAAAATAAAGACACCTTTCCCCCGAGCCGCGGCAAAAACTCGATCACTTTCGTTTTCAGCTCCCGCATGCCGCAGTAAAAAGCCGTAAACAGCCCGATCGGTCCCCCGCCTATAATCGTGACGTCATACACCTCTTGATTTTCAGCCATCCGTCCTGCCTCCCGTTCCAAATCTATCATTAACGTTATATCGTTTAATTGAGAATGAATATCAATACAAAGTATATCATATTTCCAGAGTCCGTGTTCAACCATTTTGCCGGCCCTGAATAATAATTCCCTCGCAGGATGTTTGCTGCAAAGGTGCCGCAGTTCACCACTGGATTTCTTAGAATCCTATACAAGGTGAAACGATCCTTCCTCCTCTTCCGTCAAACAATCAGTGCCTTTTTTCGTGATATAATCAGAGGCAGCTTACCATGAGCGGAGGTTTTATTGTGACAGCACAATCGTCTTTTCTTCAGCTGAATTCTATTTTTATCAGTATTTTAATAGAAGCCATTCCGTTTATTCTGATTGGCGTCATTCTGTCCGGAATTATTCAAATGTTTGTTTCTGAAGAAATGATTGCAAGGATCATGCCGAAAAACCGGTTTCTCGCAGTCTTATTTGGTGCGCTTGCCGGCATCTTATTTCCCGCCTGCGAATGCGGCATTATCCCGATTACGAGGCGGCTTCTGCTAAAAGGGGTTCCTCTTCATGCAGGCGTTGCTTTTATGCTGACTGCTCCTATCATCAATCCCATTGTTTTGTTTTCTACGTATATTGCATTCGGGAATAGATGGAGCGTTGTCTTTTACCGGGGCGGGCTGGCGCTGGCCGTTTCGGTGATCATCGGCATCATCTTATCCTATCAATTTAAGGATAACCAGCTTTTAAAGCCTGATGAACCCGGGCATCGCCATCATCATCACCACACCCTGCTGCAAAAGCTGGGAGGGACCTTGCGTCACGCCATTGATGAATTTTTCTCCGTGGGGAAATATTTAATCATCGGCGCCTTTATCGCAGCTGCGATGCAGACGTACGTCAAAACATCCACTCTGCTTGCGATCGGACAGAATGATGTATCATCTTCCCTCGTGATGATGGGCCTGGCGTTTGTCTTGTCGCTTTGTTCAGAAGTGGATGCATTTATTGCATCTTCCTTCAGCAGCACATTTTCTTTAGGCTCGCTCATCGCCTTTCTCGTCTTCGGTGCGATGGTTGATATTAAGAATCTCTTGATGATGCTCGCGGCCTTCAAAAAACGATTTGTTTTCCTGCTGATTACGTATATTGTCGTGATCGTCTTAGCGGGATCACTACTGGTAAAGGGGTGATTGGATGTTTCGTCTATTGGTGCTGATGGGATTTACGTTTTTCTTTTATCATCTGCACACCTCAGGAAATCTAACAAAATATATCAATATGAAATATGCCTATCTTTCCTTTATTGCGATCTTCCTGCTGGCCATTTTGACAGCTGTTCAAGCGTATTTATTTATCAAATCGCCTGAAAAAGGCGGGCATCATCATGACGATGATTGCGGCTGCGGCCATGATCATGACCATGAACAAAACAAACCATTTTATCAGCGGTATTTTATTTATCTTGTTTTTGTTTTCCCTTTGGTGTCAGGCATCTTTTTTCCGATTGCGACGCTTGACTCATCCATCGTCAAAACGAAAGGATTCTCGTTTAAGGCCATGGAAAGCGGAGATCACTACTCCCAAACCCAGTATCTGCGGCCTGATGCCAGCCTTTATTATGCGCAAGACAGCTATGACAAGCAGATGAAACAGCTGTATAAAAAATATTCTGGTAAAAAAGAGATTTCTCTGACCGATGATGATTTCTTAAAGGGTATGGAAACCATTTATAACTATCCGGGTGAATTTCTCGGCCGTACGATTGAATTTCATGGATTTGCGTATAAAGGAAACGCGATTAACAAAAACCAGCTTTTCGTATTGCGGTTTGGCATTATTCACTGTATCGCTGATTCCGGCGTTTACGGGATGCTTGTGGAATTTCCGAAGGACATGGATATTAAGGATGATGAATGGATTCATATCAAAGGCACTTTGTCCTCAGAATACTATCAGCCATTCAAATCCACCCTCCCTGTCGTGAAAGTGACGGACTGGAACACCATTAAAAAACCTGATGATCCGTATGTTTACAGAGGATTTTAATTGAAGACGAAACCAGTACAAGTACTGGTTTCTTTTTTTATTTCTTTTTCATCAGCATCAAATCAAGATAGAGCTGGCATCGCGTTCTGAAATCGCTTAAATCGATGGATGTCATTTCAAGAATCTGCTTGATGCGGTAATTTAATGTGTTTTGGTGAATAAACAGCTGTGCTGCGGCTGGTTTTGTTTTGCAGTTGTTGAGGAGATAGATTTCCAGCGTCTTCAGCAGCTCGGTGCTGCTTTCTTGGTCTTTCGCTTTTAGTAAAGCCAAATCCTTATTCTCGTATTCCAAAAAGTCATTTTTCTGTTCAATGCTTTCTAAATAACGATAAATACCGAGCTTCTCATATTCATATGGAATGTTTTCCTGGTTACCGGTTATTTCTGCGGCTTTAATGACTTCCAATGCTTCTGTATAACTTTTGCCAAGTTTTAAGATGTGGTCATATTCGTTTCCGATACCGATATAGATAGGGGTAGGAATTTTTTGAAAGTGAAAATGTGTTAACAGCTTGTTAATGAATTCAGCAGCTGCTGAGGAGGCGGAGCTTTTTTGGGAAAAACTCGCTACGACGATGACAATATTGGATTCTATCGTTAAGACATGACTGACTTTATCCCGCAAATTCAGGTAAGACCTGATATTTTCCTTTAAATCTTCCACCGCTTCCCCATCCCCATTCGCGGCGTGCAGGATGACAACTGAAAACACAGAAGGCAGCACGGTGTTGATTCTCTCAGCTTCGCGCCTGAGCTCCTTTTCAGAAATAAATTGCTGATAGATAGCCCGTTTGATGAGGTCCTCAGCTCTTTCTTCCTTTTCCTGTTTCAGCTTGTTCGCTTTATAAATAATTTTTCCGACATGGAAGGAGGTCTCGTACAAAAAATCGAGCTCTTCGTCTGTCAGATCACGATCCAGTTCCTGAATCCAGATGTAGCCCATGACTTCCCCTTTATGCTTCGCACTCACGACTACTCTCTGATTTAACCCAATGCTCTCAATTTTATTGACGCGAAAAGGCTCAGGTTCTGTTTTCAGCTTTTCAATGATCCCGTCCTTCAAAAACCTCTCAAAAATCTGAACCGGACATTTTTTTGAAAAAATAGTCTGCTGGTTCGCAGAATCAAAATGGTTAATATAGTAAGAATTGTAGGCTAACAAAAAGAAATCCGCGCTTTCCAGTATCACTGGTTTTTGCAGTTCATAGCTGATAAAGTCAATCAGCTTATCAACATCTGAAAATGAAAAAACTCTCTCTAAAAGCTCTTCCATACCTTTTTTCTCCTATACTTTTTTTACTTTAATCATATCCATACGGGGTCTTTTTGTATAGAAAAAAATACGTTTGTTTCCAAAAGAAAAAACAGCGGTCTTAAAAGGAGAAAAGAGGAAAAAGGGATATCCCCTTCCTCCTCCTTTCGATCTTTATTGTGACATCGTATCTTGGTAGTCTTTAAACTGGTCTGTCACATCTTGTGACGGAGCCTGCGTCAATACGCTGACGATATAGACAGATAATAGACTCGCAGCAAAACCAGGTATGATTTCATACAGAAAGCCCGAAAGACCGGCATTCGCCCAAATGATTACAGTCGCTGCCCCTACAATCATGCCGGCGAGTGCCCCCCATTTGGTCATTCGTTTCCAAAATAAACTGAGCAGTACAACCGGTCCGAAAGATGCACCGAAGCCCGCCCACGCGTAGCTGACCAATCCAAGGATGGTATTGTTTTTCTCCCATGCCAGAACTAACGCGACAATTGAAACAGCCAGCACAGCCAGACGCCCTAAAAACACCAGTTCTTTATCAGAAGCTGAGCGCCGGAACATCGACTTATACAAATCCTCTACCAAAGAGCTTGATGTGACAAGCAGCTGGGAAGAGATCGTACTCATGATGGCCGCTAAAATCGCAGAAATCAGAAAACCTGTGATAATTGGGTGGAACAAAATGTTTCCTAATTGAATAAAAATCGTCTCCGGGTCCTTCAATGTCATGCCCCGCTGATGGTAATAAGCGATTCCGCCCAAACCTGTCAGCACTGCGCCGGCTGCCGAAAGAATCATCCATCCCATTCCGATTCTGCGCGCTCTTTTGATCTCTTTGACAGACGTAATCGCCATAAAGCGCACAATGATATGCGGCTGGCCGAAGTAGCCCAAGCCCCAGGCAAACAATGAAATGATGCCAAGAACACTGGTTCCTTTAAAAATATTAAACATATCAGGGTCCACAGAGCGGATCTCAGCAGTTGTTTCACCTATTCCCCCGGTGTGGAAAAACGTAACGATAGGAACGAGAATAAGTGCTGCAAACATAATGATCCCCTGAACAAAATCTGTCCAGCTGACAGCCAGAAAGCCCCCAAACAGGGTGTACGCGACAACAACACCAGTCACAATCCACAAGCCGGTGTGATAATTCATCCCCAAGATGCTGTTGAATAAGACGCCGCCGGACACCATTCCGGACGATACATAAAATGTGAAAAAGACTAAAATGACAATTCCTGAAAACAGTCTGAGGAGCTTTGTTTGATCTCCGAAACGATTTTCAAGGAATCCGGGAATCGTAATCGAATTCCCCGCTTTTTCTGTATATGTTCTCAGCCGCGGCGCGACGTAGAGCCAGTTTGCCCATGCTCCAAGGCAAAGCCCGAACACAATCCAAACGCCGCTTAGTCCAGTTGAAAACATGGCGCCCGGAAGCCCCATCAGCAGCCAGCCGCTCATATCGGCAGCTCCCGCACTGAGAGCGGTTACAGCCGGACCTAAGGAACGTCCTCCCAGCATGTAATCCGTCAGGTTTGACGTACGTTTGTAGGCAAAGTAGCCGATCAGCAGCATCCCCGCCATATAAATACAAATTGAAATAATCAGCTGTGTGTTTTCTATGGCACTTCCTCCTCTTTTTTATAGTATATGGATGAAATGGACACCCCCGCAGGGAGGATGCCCATTTAGTCCCGCTTTAGAACATTTCACTGATTGTTTTTGCCTGCATGTGCAGTGCCAGGTAATCAGGACCGCCGGCTTTTGAATCTGTGCCGGACATTTTGAAGCCGCCGAACGGATGGTAGCCGACGATGGCTCCTGTACAGTTGCGGTTAAAGTACAGATTTCCAACATGGAATTCTTGTTTTGCACGCTCAATGTGCTTGCGGTTGTTTGTGATCACCGCTCCCGTTAAACCGTACTCAGTATTGTTGGCCACTTCTAATGCTTCATCAAAGCTTGATACTTTAGAGAAAGCGACAACAGGCCCGAAAATTTCTTCCTGCATGAGTCTTGCTTTCGGTTCAAGGTCAGCGAAGATCGTCGGTTTGATGAAGAATCCTTTTGAATCATCACCAGTGCCGCCGCTTACTAATCGGCCTTCCTCTTTTCCAATCTCAATATAACTCATAATTTTATCATAAGAACCCTGGTCAATGACAGGTCCCATGTAAACATCTGCGCTGTCAGGGCTTGCCGTTACTTTAGATTCTGTAATTTCAATAACGCGCTCTAATACTTGATCATACACTTTTTCATGGACAACAGCACGTGAACCCGCAGAACATTTTTGGCCCGCAAAGCCGAATGCAGATGTAAAGATGGATTGAGCCGCCAATTCAATGTCCGCATCCTCATCCACTACAACTGTATCCTTACCGCCCATTTCAGCGATAACACGTTTTAAGTGCTGCTGGCCTGGCTGAACTTTTGCCGCACGTTCGAAGATTCTCGTACCGACTTCTCTTGATCCTGTAAACGTGATAAGGCTTGTTTTTGGATGATCAACAAGGTAGTCACCGACTTCCGCTCCGCTTCCAGGAACAAAGTTGACAACGCCTTTTGGCAGACCGGATTCTTCAAGAACCTCAACGAATTTCGCAGCAATGACAGGCGTTGCGCTCGCAGGTTTAAGAACAACTGTGTTACCGGTAACGATCGGTGCTACTGTTGTTCCCGCCATAATCGCGAACAAGAAGTTCCAAGGCGGAATAACGACTGTTACGCCAGTCGGCGTGTATACATATTGGTTTTTCTCGCCTTCACGGCTGTTGACCGGTTTTCCTTTTGCCAGTTCAATCATTTGGCGTGCATAATATTCCATGAAGTCAATCGCTTCAGCAGTATCAGCATCAGCCTCGTTCCAAGGCTTCCCTGCTTCTTTCACGAGCAAAGCGGAGAATTCATGCTTTCTGTTGCGGACTTTGGCAGCCGCGCGGAACAGGACAGCCGCTCTTTCTTCCGGAGACGTGTATCTCCACTCTTCAAAGGCTTTAGCCGCAGCTTCAATTGCTTGCTCAGCGTGCTCTTGAGAAGCTTTTGAGACTCTGCCGACTACCTCTTCTTTATTAGCCGGGTTAATGGAAACGATCTTCGCTTCTGTTTCCACTCTTTCACCGTTGATGACAAGCGGATAGTCTTTTCCTAAATATTCGTTTACTGTCGCAAGCGCTTTTTTAAACGCTTCTACGTTGTTTTGGTCTTGGAAATTTGTGAATGGTTCATGTTTGTAAGGTGTTGTCATTGTAATCTCTCCTTTTTTACTTCTTCGTCATTCCTTTGAAAGCAAATGCAATGTTTGACGGACGTTCTGCCAGGCGTCTCATAAAGTAGCCGTACCAATCCTCTCCGTAAGGCAGGTAGACTCTCATGTTATAACCTTCTTTTACGAGGCTGAGCTGGGTTTGCGACCGCATGCCGTACAGCATCTGGAATTCAAACATGTCATTGGAAATGCCGTTTTCCCTGGCAAGCTGCTTTGTATAATCGATCATTTTATCGTCATGTGTCGCAATCGCTGTGTAGTGACCATTTAAGAGCTGCTTTCGGATGATTTTTTTGTAGTTCTCATCGACATCGCTTTTTTCCGGAAAAGCCACTTTCTCTGATTCCTTATATGCTCCTTTTACAAGACGAAGGAACGGTTTCAAAGAATCCAAATCGTCAATATCGTTTTCCGTCCGGTACAGATAGGCCTGTAACACCGTGCTTACATACTCGTATTTCCTTCTGAAATCCTTGAAAATATCAAGCGTTTTCTGGCATCTGACCTCGTCTTCCATGTCTATGGTGACCATGACTTTATGCTTCTCGGCCGTCTGGACGATTTTCGTCATATTTTCATACACCAGATCCATATCTATATCGAGACCTAAAGACGTCATCTTTAAAGAAACGTGTGAGTTCAGCTGCTGATCCGCAATGGTCTCAATGGTTTGGATGCATTCTTCCGTGCGTTCCCTTGCGACCTCGGCGCTGTTCACAAACTCGCCTAAATGATCGACAGTAACTGACAAGCCTTGGCTGTTAAGCTGTCGAATTGTCGGGATTGAACTGTTAAAATCATTCCCGCCGATAATTTTACCCGCTGCCACCCGGCTTCCCCAGTTTCTCGCCATCTTATTGAGAAAGCCGCTTTTGGATAAAAACAAGAAAAAATCTCTTGTGATCACTTCCAACCTCAACACCCCGCAATCTAAGAAGTATTTGTATGAGTTTATTGTAAATGGACAAAACCTTCGTTCGCAATATTCTCAAAATACAAAGATTCTGATTATTTTTGTGGGTTTCTCACAATCAGATAGTTAGAAAGTCGGGGGACTTCCTGTCGAAATATGGAGAGAGGAAGCGACATGAAACATCAGCTTCCTCCATCATTCCACACTTCTTCAACAGTATTCAAAAGCAGACGATTCAACTCAGGAGTGATATCTTTTTTGATGATTTTCAGCGTTTTCGCCGCTTCCATAATCCTTTCAATCTCCGTTTCAATGAATTGGTGAATCACATGAATTCTTGCTTCTAGATCCAGTTCTTCACCTTTTCTTTTGCGCTCAAGCAAGGTTTCCATCTCTGCTCTCAGTTCGGGTTCCGTAATCAATTCATTCATCAAAACAGTAAAATCCATCGGCGGAATGGTTCCGTGCTTTTCAATCCACTTACACGCCAGTATCGGCCGCAGCACGTAAAAATACTTTTTGATTTTCACCTCTTGCCCTTGCAGGTAATCCTTGACGTTTCTTTTTGCCATATTGATATAGTGATACACACTGGCTTCAGGCTTAAACGCTGTGCTTCGCAGCTTTCTCAGCTGCTCTGCGGTCGTAAAAGCTTCGTAATACAAAATGTCTGAGGACAGCCACTCAAGCAGCGGAGGGTTTGATTTTTTGAAAAGACGCAGCGTTTTTCTCAGTTCCCAGCCGCTGATATCCAGCAAATCGTGGATCGGCTCTTCAATGACATCCCGCTCCTGCTCAATTGAAAAATACCACTCCTTTTTCGGCACATAAATAAAGCGGACATCATAATCGCTGTCTTGCGACGGGAATCCCCAAGCACGGCTCCCTGATTCAACGGCATACACGATTTTAACGCTGTATTCCTGCTCAATTCGTTTTAGTTCATCAATGATTCTTTGTTTCATATATATTCGTCTCCCGTCTTTTCTCATTCCGGCTGTTTGCAGAAAAAAACCGCCCGATGATGCGGCGGCTCTTCACGTCTGTCAGCCTTTAAGATGCTGCTTAAAGAACGCAAGCTTTTCCGTTTGAAAGGCAGGGATATACTCATGCCCAAAGTAGCGGTACACCTTCAGCTCTTTTTCTGTCTCCAGATGGTTATAGGCCGCAAACACAGTAGAAGGCGGCGTAACCTTGTCAATCAGCCCGATCGACATCAGTACAGGCACCTTCACCCTGTCAGCCAGATTCATAATATCGAAATACGTTAGTGTATTCATGGCCCGCTCTTCTGTTTCCGGGCTGCCATTTCTTCTGAAGAAGGAATTGATTTCGAGATACGGCTGTTCAAGCGCCACATCGATGGCCCGATCGAAATCGCTTAAATAAGGATAATCAGCAACAGCGGCTTTCGGAATATCTGACAGAGCCGCGGCCGCAATGGTTAAGCCTCCGCCCTGGCTTCCGCCCGTCACGCCGATTCTCGTTTCGTCGACTTCATCAAAGCTGCTGATGACTTCAAGCGCGCGGACGGCGTCCAAATAAACTCCCCGGTAGTAGTATGTATCTTTATCAAGAATTCCTTTCGTCATCCAGCCCAATGCGTGTCCGTGCGGAGAAATACTGGTATCCTCGCTGCCCTGCTGGCCGCGGACAAGCATGCCGAACGCAGCGTATCCGTGCAGCGCCCAATTGACCATTTCATGAATGTCTCCGTCATAGCTTGCATTGTAGCCGTGATATTTCACGATCGCCGGATGCGGGCCTTCTTTGTCAGGCACCGCATACCATCCGGCAATGCTGGCATTTCCAAAACTTTTATATGTGAGGCGGTATACCTTTACCCCGTCAGCAGGATAATCAACCGGCTGTAAGTCAGGAACTGCTGAAACTTTGGCAAGCTCATTCAAAGAGGATTTCCAAAACTCAGAAAAATCTTTTTGGGCAGTTTTGTCAGGCTTATACGTTTGCAATTGGTCGAGCGGCATATCGAATAGTTGCATTTCCGATTATTCTCCTTTGTTTAATAAGATTTAGTTTATTCTATACTATCACGTTTTGAATCTATTTTCTAAATTTTTTAACATCTGTTTTCTGATTCAATCCCTCGACGTGCATTTGATCTTGTGATGTATATCCTTCTATCCTTGAACACCAATTCACTCTTCTTGATCAAACGTTTGTTTAACCGATTCCCGGCTCAGTTCTATAAAGGCCTGAGCGGTCAGACTGACATAGCGGTTCTTTAAAAATACAAAAACCAGAGTGCGTGAAGGCGCGGATTCAAGAGATAAATAGATGACACCCGGGTCTTTGTCTCTTTTGACCATATTTGGCGCCAGTGTTACCCCCAAACCGTTTGCCACAAGGGATTGCGCGGTTTCGATGTGGCTCGTTTTAAACGCCGCGTGTGGCTTAAAGCCGCTTTCCGCACATAGGTCAAGTACCGTCCGGCGAAAACCGTAGCCCTCCTTCAGCAAAATAAAAGGAACGTGCTTTGCCATCTCAAGCTGCACGCACGGCGGCCGGCTCCCCTCTCTTTCCAGCGCTTTATCAATCAGTGCAGTCATTTCGGGCGGCATCCACCTTTGTTTTTCCTTTGGTACGGCAAGAACGATCGGCTCCGTCAGCAAGGGTTCGATGGAGAGCCTCTCATCCTCGATCGGCAAGGATAAAACAGAAAGATCAACCTCACCCTTTGCCGTCATCTCCTCTAAGGCAGCTGGGTCTTTTTCGATAAGCTGAACCTCCACACGGGGATAACGCGCCAAAAACTGCTTCAGCAGCGGAGGAAAAATATATCTCCCTGTTACAGCCGGAATTCCGATCGAAAGCTTGTGTCCCAGTCCTTGAGAACGCTCCTGCATCTCCCGCAGCAAGTCATCCCTTGATCGAATGATGTCCTCAGCCTTTTCAATAAAACGGCGGCCGTGCGGTGTCAGCGTAACAGAGCCGTGTGACCTGTGAAAAAGAGTAAGCCCAAGTTCCATCTCCAGCTTTTTGATTTGCTGGCTGAGAGAAGGCTGGGCGATATGAAGGTGCTTCGCCGCTTTTGTAAAGCTCTGTCGGCGGGCAATTTCCGCAGCATATTCCATCACTTTAATATCCATTTCAGCCTCCATAGGTTGAAACTATCGAATTCATCATTTTTATACCTTGGACGAATCATAACAGACATTGCTAACATAATCCATATCACCACCAAAAATGAAGGAGATGGTTCACTTGCCAAATGAAACTCCGTTTTCGAAAAATGCTGAGATGTACCGTGATGAGAAGGTATTTGCTGAGGGTGAAGATTTAGCGATGCTGATCAAAACTGCGGAATGCCGTGCAGAGCAGCGAGTGCTTGATGTCGGAGCGGGAGCGGGCCATACAGCGCTGGCTTTTGCCCCTTACGTCCAAGAATGCATCGGCATTGATGCGACGCAAGAAATGGTTGACGTTGCTTCATCTTTTGCGAAAGAAAAAGGCGCTGGCAATGTACACTTTCAGAAAGGAACGGCAGAGGAGCTTCCTTTCCCTGACGATTCATTTGATGTCATCACCTGCCGATATGCGGCTCACCACTTTTCCAATGTTCATCAAGCCGTCAGTGAAGTTGCACGCGTGCTGAAAAAGAACGGGCGGTTTTTCCTGGTCGATCACTATGCGCCTGAAGCTCCTGATCTTGATGAGTTTGTCAATGATTTGAACCGGCTCAGAGATCCTTCTCACGTACGCGAAAGTTCATTATCGGAATGGCAGTCAATGTTTACGGCCAACCAGCTTGGCTATGAAGAAATCCAAAAGTGGAATTTGCCGATTGAATACAACAGCTGGATCAAACGAGGCGGAACCCCCGACGATCGGGAACAGCGTATCATCAGCCATTTGAACAACGCGTCTGACGAAGCCCGTGACACCTTTTGCCTCGAATTGAATCAAAACGGAAAGCCTGAATCCTTTTGCTTAAAAGCGATATTGATCCAAGGCGTGAAGCGATAAAAAAAGCCGTGCATACGGGACTGACCCCCGTTTTTGAGACAGGGATCAAAACACCTTTTAAACAGCCAATTGCCGATAGCTTATCGGTGATTGGCTGTTTAGTTTCGTTTGAATACGAATGTTGTTATAATAATAAATGTATTCTTTGACAGTGCGTTCTACGATGGCGGTCGTGGTTCGATTAATGCTGTTAAGATAGAACGTTTCAGACTTTAGTGAGGAATGAAACGATTCGATGGAGGCATTATCAGCGGGCGTCCCTTTGCGGGACATGCTCATGGTAATGCCTTTTGTTTTAACAGCTTTCTGATACTCATAAGATGTATACACAGATCCTTGGTCACTATGTAACACGCAGTTCTGAGGCAGTGTTGGCAGCTGATCAAGTGTGTTTAAGACAAAGTCTGTGTCCTGCTTATCTCCAATCGTGAAAGCAATTACTTCTCCATTGTATACATCCAATATACTGGAAAGGTACAATTGTTTCTGTCCATAAGGCAAATACGTGATATCCGTTACTAGTTTTTCAAGAGGATGATCGGACTGAAAGTTTCGATCTAATATATTATCAACCACGGCATATGGCTGCCCATTCTTCTTGCGCTTTTTCACCTTAACCCGGCACTGCCACTGATTTTTCTGCATGATACGCTGAACCGTTTTATGGTTAATACGCATTTCCTTTTTTAATATAGCTGTAATTTTTCGATATCCATATCGATACTTGTGCTCTCGGCACAACGTGCCGATTTGTTTTTCCAAATGGCGCTTGGGATGATCTTTCATCAGGTTCTTCTTCCAACGATAATAAGACGCTCGTGAGATACCTAAATGAACACAGATATTCTGTACGGTCATTGTGCCGTGCAATACTTCTACAAGTTCGACTGACGTTTGGCTATCAACTTCCTTTCCAATTCGTTGTACTTTTTTAAAACTTCATTTTGTTGTCTCAGATAACGGTTCTCTGCCTGCAGTTTCTCTAATTCGGAAGAATACTCCGGACCTTTTCCGTAAGTGTATTGCTTACCAACAGGCTGTTCAAATCGATGTGTATCCCCAGCTTTATGCCATCTAACCCATGTCTGAACCTGCGTCTTATTCCTGATATTCAATTCCTGCATGATCTCTTTCATAGGCACGCCTGCCAATCTCATTTCTACAGCCTTCTGTTTGACTTCAATCGGATAACTCATTCTTGTTCCCATACAAAAAACACCTCCAAGTCTTATTTCGGATAACAACTATCCGTTTTCAAACTTGAAGGTGTTTTTTATTTGTCTCATCTTATGGGGTCAGTCCCTACCGCACGGCTTTTACATTGGCTGATAAAGATCCCAACCGATTTTTAGCGTCTCCACAATGTAATCTGCAATCTCTTCAGGAGCAAGGTTGTCTGTTTCCACTTTTGAATTGTGCTTGTCATAGATGACTTTTCTCTCGTTAAACAGCTGCTCCATTTCATCCATTGACCGGTTATGCAGCACCGGACGGCTTTCGATCAGCAAATCCGCGCGCTGCTTCCAGTTCTCCCAAGACAGATCGAGGTGAAGCACCAGACAATGTTCGAGACAGCACTTTCTGATTTCCTCTTGTTTAAAAGAGCCTCCGCCAAGTGAGACAATTTTAAATCTTGTATGGTGGCATAGATTCAGGATATATTCTTTTTCTGTTTTACGGAAAAAGTCCTCACCTTTTTTTTCAAACATCTCAGGGATCGACATGTTGAAATCCTTTTCGATTTCTTGGTCAATATCGATAAAATCTCTATATAATTTCTTAGCGACCAATTGGCCGATTGTCGTTTTTCCTACACCCATGAATCCAATCAGGACGATATTTCTTTCTCTTACTGGGATGGCTCGTTTAGCGTTCATCTTCGGCGAAATCCTCCTAAGGAATGAAAGTTTATCTTCATTATATGCTGATTTTGCGAATATTTATATAGATACCGGCTCAGGCGTCCTCTATTTCATTAAGCTTTCCTACAATAAAACATAAGAAAACGCAATGACCTCCGTGATGCAGAATAAAAGATGTAACATGACGAAACGTCGTTTTTGAGCAGTCGGCTCCGTTTCTTTTTTGCGTTCAATAACCTTCTTTTCCGGATGACATTCATTGTACAACATTTTCAGAAATAATTTAATACTTCGACGCAAAAAAGCATTAAATGATTAAACGTCCTTCCTCCCTCTGCGTTTATCCGTTTTTCAACAGGGAAAAAGATGACGGGAGGGATGTGAGATGAAAATAAGCTTTTGTACAACCGGATGTAAAAAGCAAAATGTAATGGACGTCATTTCCTTTGCGAAGGAGCAGTCCTTTGACGGGATTGATTTGTGGTACGGCCACATCGAACAGTATGAACAGGACTTCGGGCCGCTGGACGGCCTTTATACCCTGCTGCTGCAGCATAAACTGAAGGTGCCCGCGGTCAGCTTATACACCGATTTTGTGACACAAGGAGAAGAAGAGACAAAAGAAGCAGTGAGAAAAGGGCTTCGGGCGGCGAGACAGCTTCACAGCCCGCTTATTCGCGTATTTGCCGGCAATCAGGCGTCAAACAGAACGTCACCGGAAAAATGGCTGCGTGCGGTTGAACAATTCCAGCAGGCTGCGCAAATGGCAGACGGCTATGAGGTGAATATCGGTCTGGAAATTCACTATGATACGTATGCCGATACACCTGAAGCTGCTTTAACATTTTTGAAGGATGTCGGCCATCCAAGACTCCGAACGATTTTTGACGGGTCAAATCTGCACGTGAACCGAATTGACCAGCTGCCCGCTTTAGAAAAAACCTTTCATACGAACAGCCATATCCATTTGAAAAACTACCGCTGGAACTTTGATAACTGGTATCTGAGCGAGCCAACTCCGATTTTTCAAGGAGATCTCGATCAAAAAGCATTTTTAAAAGAGCTGATGAACAGACAATATGATGGTTTTGTTTCTCTTGAGTATTTTGGAGAACATGCCTTTACGCATATAAAGGAATCGCTCCGCGAATATACGTCTGTTTTTTCCCGCTGACTCTTCGATCGAAGGGTCTTTTTTTGTATCATAAACAAAAAGGGGGATATCATGATGATCATTTGGATAAATGGGGCTTTCGGTTCCGGAAAAACACAAACAGCGTTTGAACTGCACAGAAGGCTGAAATCGTCTTACGTATATGATCCTGAAAAGATGGGATTTGCGATGCGTTCGATGATACCGCCGGATATCGCTGAAGATGACTTTCAAAGCTACCATCTGTGGCGGGAATTCAATTACAGCATGCTTTCCTATTTGTCAGATACATATCAGGGCATCATCATTGTGCCCATGACCATTACGAATGATCAATACTTCGATGACATTATCGGCAGGCTGAGACAGGATGGCCGGACCATTCACCACTTTACCCTGCTGGCTTCAAAGGAAACATTGCTGAAACGCCTGCGCACCAGAGCGGAAGGAAAAAACTCCTGGGCCGCAAAACAAATCGACCGCTGCATCAACAGCCTGTCTGATAGCCTCTTCACAGAACATCTCCATACAGACCAAATGTCTATTCAGCAGGTCGCAGAAACGATCGCTGCCCAAGCAAATCTGCCGCTTGATCCTGATTCGAGAGGCAGCCTGCGAAGATTCACTGACAGATTGATGGTGAAGCTGAATCATATCCGCATCAAATAAAAGACGTTTTGAAATCATGTCCCTGATACATGCAAATGGATCAATAAATAAAAAGCCCACTCCAAGAGTGGGCTTTTATCATATTATTTCCACCAGTCATCAAACATAGAAGCTGGGACCTGGCGCTTATGCTCCGTCACGCTGTAGCGTTTCTCCAGCGCTTCTGACGCCTTTGCCGATACTTCTTTTCCTTCGAGATAATCATCAATCTCATCGTAGGAAATGCCAAGCTCAGTTTCATCAGACTGCTGCGGCTTTTCATCCAGCAGATCGGCAGTCGGTTCTTTTAAGTATAAGCGTTCCGGTGCATCCAGCTCTTTCAGCAGGCTTCTTCCCTGACGCTTTGTTAAGCCTGTCAGCGGCAGGAGATCTGCGCCTCCGTCACCGTATTTCGTAAAGAAACCAGTCACGGCTTCGGCCGCATGGTCTGTTCCAATCACAAGAAGGCCTTCTTGGCCGCCGATCGCGTATTGAGCAATCATTCTGGTTCTCGCTTTTACGTTTCCTTTATTAAAGTCTGTCAGCTTATCGCCTGTCTCTTGCTGATATTGATCCGCAAAAGCGCTGACTGTTGATTGAATGTCAAATTTCCATGATTTATCCGGCTTGATGAATTTCAGAGCGAGCTGGGCGTCATCTTCATCCTGCTGTGTGCCGTGCGGAAGACGGACCGCAATAAATTGAGCGTCTCCGCCCTCCTCGCGAATGCTTTCCACCGCAAGCTGAGCAAGTCTTCCCGCAAGTGTTGAATCCTGTCCGCCGCTGATGCCAAGCACAAGTCCTTTAGCGCCGGTTTTCTTTACGTATTGTTTTAAAAAATTGACTCTGTCCTCAATTTCTTGCTTTGGATCAATTGAGGGCTTCACATGTAATTCACGCATAATCTTTTCCTGCATGCTCATCCCAATCATTCCTCCTGTACATTTTCGCTTGTTTCTTACTGTTCATTTCCCCGAATCAATGAAAATGAATCATGACTGTTATGTATCCATATTAACTATAGCACAGGTCTTATTTCATAGTGAATAAGAGAGATCAGCTGACTTCAACCCGTATGGACGTCACACTGTCGCCATTGCACTTTCCTTTTTCAATCGGGCAGGAAGAAAACGCGACAACCAAATCCATCTCCGCTCTGAGTCTGACGTAATCCCCGGCATTTGACAGCGGCGTTTCCACAGACAGATTCCCCTTCTCATCCAGAACGGTATTCATAAAAATCGCAAACGGATAATGCATATGCGGCTTCGGCACGCCGAACTGCTCAAGCGCCCGGTTCATATTGTCATAACACGTATCCTGGAACTCGTCCTTTTGTTTTCCGTATAACAGCCTGTTCATGTCAGGACGGCAGGCCGGCAGAAGCAAGTCATGCTTGCCGACTGTATCCTCAATGAGCGTTAGCATCGGTTTATACAAATTAGAGTAAATATGATCGTTGACCTTCACATGAATGGAATGATTGGCATCAATGGTCGCTCCCTGATCAAGATGCTCATAAAAATCCTTTGCGTGGTACGCCACAAAATCAGCAACCTGCTGCCCCTCTACATCAACCACCTTCAAAATCTGGCCCTTTTTCAGCTTCAGGCCGAGCCCTTTCTTCGGCTGAACGATATATTGCTGTGTCATCCGCTTCGCTCCTTTTTCTATTAGTATGAGCGTTTACCATCGCCTCCATGTAAAAAGAGGCAAAAATCCGATGCATATAAGCCTTGCGCGGGTTGCAATCTAACCTTAGATAAAAGGGGTTGAATGTAAATGAGTCAAACAAAAAAAGACCAAGAAAAAGGAAATCTGGCTTGGTGGCAGCTTTCATTAATCGGGATAGGATGCACAATCGGAACAGGATTTTTTCTCGGTTCCAGCATCGCAATTGTGAAAAGCGGATTTTCCGTTCTGCTTTCATTTCTAATTGGAGCGATCGGCACTTATTTTGTATTCGAACAGCTTGCCAAACTTTCGGCAAAACACCCTGAAAAGGGCTCGTTCTGTTCATATGCGAGAAAAGCGTTCGGCAGGTGGGCCGGCTTCAGCAATGGCTGGGTGTACTGGTCATCTGAAATGCTGATTACCGGAAGCCAGCTGACAGCCATTTCGTTATTTACGAAGCATTGGTTTCCTCAAGTGCCACTGTGGGTATTTGCTTCCATCTATGCTGTACTTGGGCTTCTCATTATTTTTACCGGACTTTCTGTTTTTGAAAAAACAGAAAACGTGCTGGCAGTTATCAAAACAGCCGCTATCTTCATGTTTATCGTGATTGCCATTCTGGCTTTGTGCGGCATATTATCAGGCGGAAAGCCGGAGGTGCAGATTCCGAATGAGACGAAAGAATTTTTCCCATTCGGAGCTATGGGACTGTGGACAGGCCTGATTTATGCATTTTACGCGTTTGGCGGCATTGAAGTCATGGGGCTCATGACGGTTCATTTAAAGAAGCCGGAGGAAGCCTCAAAATCAGGAAAGCTGATGCTGGCAACGCTGGCGATTATTTATATCATTTCAATCGGGCTCGCTTTGCTACTAGTTCCTTTACACAAGTTTACAGAACAGGACAGCCCGTTTATTACGTCTTTAAAAGGATTTCATCTCGAAGTGATCCTTGATATTTTTAACGGCATTTTTATTATCGCGGGCTTCTCGACCCTTGTCGCTTCACTCTTTGCCGTGACAACATTGCTTTGTACGATGGCCGATGACGGCGACGCGCCGAAATGCTTTACTCTAAAAGAAGGCAAAAAAATATGCTGGCCCGCGCTCGGATTAACATTTGCGGGGCTTATCGTGTCTATCGTACTGTCTTTAGTGCTGCCTAAAAATATATATGAGCACATGACAACAGCGGCCGGGCTTATGCTTTTATACACTTGGCTGTTTATCCTGTTCTCCAGCAAAAAGCTGACCGATCCGGCAGCCATGGCGAAAACGCAAATTTATCTGGCGACAATTCTGATCGCGGCGGCTGTGTCCGGCACGCTGTTTGAAAAATCAAGCCGACCCGGATTTTTTGTCAGCTTGGGATTTTTAGCTGTCATTGCCGTTGTCACCTTGATCTATCAAAAAAAGCAGGGACACAAAGACCGCCCTGCCAGCTCGTGAACTATTTCATTTTGTTAAACATGTTCTTTAAATATGAAAACGGGCATTTTGATACCTGTTTTTCATCATCCCGGAGAAAATACTGTTTCCATTCCCGGTTATCCTTTCCTCCGTACCAGCCTAAATGCGGATGAATCGGAGCTTGATCATAAGCCTGTAAACGGGATCGGATCAGCCTGCTCATGTTTCGGCCAGATGTGGTTGAACCATTTAGATCTTCAAACACCCATCTTGGCTGGAACGTGATCATAAAATAAGGAAAGCTTCGGCTTCTCCTCGCATCATGAGCCGGCGTTGCACACAGAATAAAATACGGCTCGCCGTCAAAACAAAACTCCCATTTATAATGCTCTGGATCGGCCGGAATATCTGCCGGCCACTCTTTTTCATCTTGTTCGCTCAGTCTATTTAAAAAGCGCCAAAACAGCTCTTCATATGCTTCAATGGAATAATGCTCAGCCAAATCCTCCGGTGTATCAAATAACACAACCAATGACGTATACTTCCCGGTGTCTCGCGAGATATTCCCATACTCCGCAAGCAGCGGCGCCAGTTCCTCCACCGTACCGTTTTCCCTGGGATCTCCTGCAAAGGCAATGCGAAGCTGATCAGTCAGAAATGCCTGACGGCCGGGAATACACGGGAACGTATCCGCGTCATCCGCCAAAGTTTCTGCTAATAGCTCAAAAGCGATTCTTTGCCATTCCGGGAACTCAGCTTGATTCCGTTCCAGAAAACTTTTGGTGTAAATCCCTTTCACCATTGATCCACCTCCAGTATCATCTGGATACTATATTAAAACGGAAGGCGGCAGGTGACTGTCCTTTTTGAATCAGCCCAATAACTCTTTAATGCCTTGATAACCGAAGTAAAAACCGAATACAAGCAAGGATATGCCAGCAATCGCGGTGAATCCCCGCAACAGCTTTTCGTGAAGCAGGTTCCTGAATGTACTGGCTGCGATCGCCATGCAAAAATCCCAGATTAAAATGCCAATCATAATGCCGGAACTATAGATGAGAAGCTGACTCATATTGTAAGCCTCCGCCGTTTTTGCAAGAATACTCCCGTAAATCCCAAGCCAAAAGAGGATACTCAATGGATTTGACAATGAGATGAGAAAACCCGAGGCAAATGTTTTTCTGTAGGACGGCTTCCCCTTCGAGCTGCGTACGTCTATCGCTTCCCTGATATTCTTCAGCGTTTCAATACCGGTATAGGTCAGTACAAAAAAGCCAAAGAGCCACAAAAACGTTTTCACAAACGGAGCGGTCAAAAACTGTGACAGACCGAAATAGATGAAAAGCATGTACAGCCCGTCAGCTGTCATGGCGCCTAAACCAAAAATCCACGCATGCCAAAACCCGTTTTTAATGCCTTTATCGATTTGCGCCGCATTGACAGGTCCCACAGGCGCAGACAAGGACAGCCCCAGCACAATATAACTCAAAAAAATGTTCACCGGCCCGTACTCCCCTCTCTTACTCAACTTGTACAATTTATTCGGGAACGGGCCAAGCTATGCACAAAAATCACCTATTGTTTCAAGCGGTCAAGCTCTTCCTCTATAATATCGGAGGCTTTGCCGATAAAACCGAAAATCAGTTCCAATTCCTCCTCCGTATACTCGCGGCACAGATCCATCGTCGACTCTGACAGTGAACGGAACAAATCCTTCACATGCTGTTTAGAAGCGGTTAAAGGCACGATAATCACTCTTCTGCGGTCGTTCGGATCCTTTTCGCGCGTCACATACCCCGCTTTTTCGAGGCGGTCAACAAGCGCCGTAACGGAACCCGTGCTGAGTCCCGTCTTTTTCCCCAGTTCACCGGCCGTCATTGGCCCCGCTTCATTTAAGATGTCAGCTGATTTCAAATCGGTGGGAAACAGACCGAGAGCCTGAGCGGCTGCCTGATGAAACAGAACCGTTCTTGTGCCCAATTTCCGAAAAAGCTTAACGGAAGTCTTTTCCAACTCACTTCTGGAATCTCTTGTTGACAACTGACAGTCCTCCCTATAAAATCAAATTTATCTTGATAATCGAGATAATTAATAATCAAACTATTATCATGATATCAAACCTTACTTAGAAAAGGTAGAGGAGGTAGAATAAATGGATACAACAGCCGCAAAAAATCCTTCCACTAAATTTGTGGTTCTCGGTCTTTTGCTGGGCATTTTAATGTCGGCAATGGACAATACAATTGTTGCCACAGCGATGGGCAGCATCGTGGCTGATCTTGGAAGCTTTGATAAATTTGCATGGGTAACTGCATCCTACATGGTAGCGGTGATGGCTGGAATGCCGATTTACGGCAAGCTTTCCGACATGTACGGCCGAAAACGTTTTTTCCTGTTTGGACTTATCTTTTTCTTAATCGGGTCGGCATTATGCGGAATCGCACAAACAATGAACCAGCTGATCATCTACCGGGCCATTCAGGGGATTGGGGGCGGAGCGCTCCTGCCGATTGCCTTCACGATTATCTTTGATTTGTTTCCGCCGGAAAAACGCGGAAAAATGTCAGGCATGTTCGGCGCTGTATTTGGATTATCAAGTGTTCTCGGCCCGCTGTTAGGCGCTATTATCACAGACTCTATCAGCTGGCACTGGGTGTTTTACATCAACGTCCCTATCGGTGCACTGTCATTGTTTTTCATCATTCGCTATTACAAAGAATCGCTGGAGCATAAAAAGCAGAAAATTGATTGGGGCGGCGCGATTACTTTAGTCGTATCCATTGTGTGCCTGATGTTCGCGCTTGAGCTCGGCGGCAAAACATACGACTGGAATTCGATTCAAATCATTGGCCTGTTTATCATTTTCGCTGTTTTCTTTATTGCCTTTTTTATTGTGGAGAGAAAAGCGGAAGAACCGATTATCTCCTTCTGGATGTTTAAGAACCGCTTGTTTGCCACAGCGCAGATTCTCGCTTTTCTTTATGGCGGAACATTCATTATTTTAGCAGTGTTTATTCCGATTTTCGTACAGGCGGTATACGGCAGCTCAGCGACAAGCGCAGGCTTCATTCTGACACCGATGATGATCGGATCAGTGATCGGAAGTATGATCGGCGGAATCTTCCAAACGAAGGCAAGCTTCCGCAATCTGATGCTGATTTCTGTCATATCTTTCTTTATCGGCATGCTGCTGCTTTCCAATATGACGCCGGACACAGCGCGCGTATGGCTGACTGTCTTTATGATGATTTCAGGCTTCGGCGTAGGCTTTAACTTCTCGCTTCTCCCGGCAGCATCCATGAATGATCTTGAACCTCGTTTTCGGGGAACGGCCAACTCCACGAATTCATTTTTACGATCATTCGGCATGACGCTCGGCGTCACGATTTTCGGCACGGTTCAGACGAACGTATTCACAAACCAGCTCAGCGATGCCTTCAGCGGGATAAAAGGCTCCGCCGGCTCAGGCGCTCCGCAGAATATCGGTGATCCACAGGCGATTTTCCAAGCCGGCACACGATCACAGATCCCTGCTGCGATTCTGAACCGGATCATCGACGCCATGTCATCAAGCATCACATATGTCTTTTTACTTGCTTTGATTCCAATTGTCCTCGCGGCGATTACCGTTTTGTTTATGGGAAAAACAAGAGTCAAAACAACTGAGGAAATGACGAAGAAAGCAAATTAATACAAAAAGCAGTACACCTCGAGTGTACTGCTTTTTTCTATTAAACACCTAATCTTGCAAGAATAAACGTCCATATGCAGATGATCAATAGCAGAATCAGACTGTACATCACTGTCCGTTTAAACAGCTTTGATTCCTTCCCTGTCTGGCCGACCGCGGCAGCGGCAATGGCGATAGATTGCGGAGAAACGAGCTTCGCCATCACCCCGCCCGCCGTATTTGCGGCTAACAGCAAATCAGAACCGGCACCGATCTGTGCTCCGGTGACAACCTGCAAATGCCCGAACAGAGCGTTATTGCTGACAACTGAGCCAGTAATGAACACGCCGATCCAGCCGAGCACAGGACTGACAAATGGGAACAAATCACCTGTTTTCGCCAGTGCCAGCCCGATGGAAGAGCTGAGCCCCGCGAAGTTGGCCAGATTGGCAAACGCCATCACAAAGCAGATCGTGACAATCGGCATCCACAGTTCTTTCCCTGTCTCCTTCAAGCAACTGAAGCCATCCCGATAAGAGAAATTTTTGCTGAACAGTCCTGTAACGATGACTGCGGCTAAAATCGCTGTACCTGTCGCCGATAACAAATCGACTTTAAAAATCGCATCAAGCGGCATGGCAGATGGGGCAATTGGCGGCATTTTCATAATTTGCTGATGCAGAAAAGGCATCTTGAGCAAAAGCGTTGTCTGATAGAAGAGCCCGCCTTCTTGGAAAAGCGCTTTGAATGCAGGGAGACTCCAGATGGTGATCGCCGCAGTTAAAATGTAGAAAGGAGACCACGCTTTGGCAATGTCTGCCGCGCTGTATCTCTTTTTCTCACCGGTTTCTTCAGCTCCCTGCTCACGGTAAATCTGTTTCGGCTGCCACTTGCGCAGGAAGAGCGCAAGCCCGCCCATACTGAACAGCGCCGCCAAAATGTTAGCTAATTCCGGTCCGAGCACAGCCATTGTCAGCGTCTGAACCGCTGTATATATACCGCTGACAACCAACAAGGCAGGCCAGGTTTGTTTGATTCCCTTCATCCGGTCTAATAAGAACACGAGTAAAAACGGAATCAGAAAAGTAATCATCGGCAGTGTCCAGATCAATGCCCGAGACAGCTCAAGAGAAGACAAGTCTCCAATTTGCGCGCCTGTAATCACCGGTATCCCGATCGCGCCAAAGGCTCCAGAGGCAGCATTCGCAATCAAACAGAGCGCCGCCGCCTTTAACGGTTTAAAGCCAAGTTCGACGAGCAGCGCCGCACTAATTGCAATCGGAACACCAAAGCCGGCCGCACCTTCCAAAAATGCGTTAAAACAAAAACCGATTAATAATAGCTGTAATCTTTGGTCAGGCGAAATGCCGGCAATGCTGGAACGAATAATGGTAAACTTCCCGGTTTTCACAGCGATTTTATAGAGCCACACTGCCATCAGGACAATGTAGCCGATCGGCCACAAACCGCTTCCAATGCCTAATAAAACAGAAGAAACGGCTTTTTCAACTGGCATATGAAATGCCCATACGGCAACCAAAAAGCTGGCGGCTAGGGTCAGAAATGCCGCAAGAATGCCTTTCATCTTAAAAACGGTTAAAGCTAAGAGAAAAAAGAGAATCGGTGTGAGCGCAACCAGTGCGCTCACATACTCGTTTCCAAACGGATCATACAACTGCTCCCACATTGACAATCAGCCCTTTACTCTATAGTTGCGTTCTAGTTGACGTTTTGTTCTGCAAAATGCGGTTTCAAAATGTTTTTGAGCACGTTGGCGCTGTGGTTAAACTGCTCTTTTTCTTTCTCATTTAAGTTCAGCTCAGTGATGCCAGCGACTCCGCCGCGGTTGACGACAGCCGGCACTCCGATGTACACGTCATCTGCTCCGTATTGTCCGTCCAAATATGTGCTGACTGTTAAAATGCTGTTTTCATTATGAAGAATCGCTTTAGTGATTCGCGCAAGGCTCATGGCTACCCCGTAATATGTCGCGCCTTTTTTCTCAATGATATGATAAGCGGCGTTTTTCACGTCATCCACGATCTGGTCAAGCTCTTCTTGTTTGTATGCTTCGTTTTTCTCAACCAGTTCACTGACCGGCACTCCGCCGATATTCGCGTGGCTCCAGACAGGAAGCTCAGTATCGCCGTGTTCGCCGATAATATGAGCGTGCACGTTGTGTGCCGCTGCACCGAAGTATTCGCTCAGCATGTAACGGAATCTCGCAGAATCAAGTGTTGTGCCGCTTCCGATCACTCGCTCTTTTGGCAGACCGCTGAATTTCCATGTTGCATACGTCAGAATATCAACCGGATTTGTCGCGATTAAGAAAATGCCGTCAAATCCGCTCGCCATGACTTCACTGACGATTCCTTTGAAGATCTTTAAGTTCTTTTCTACTAATTCAAGGCGTGTCTCACCAGGCTTTTGGTTTGCGCCGGCGCAGATGCAGACAATATCAGCATCCTTGCAGTCTTCATATGTTCCGAAAGATGTTTTGACCGGATGCGGCGCAAACGCCTTTCCGTGATTTAAATCCATTACATCGCCCATTGCTTTTTCTTTATTTAAATCAATGACCACAAGTTCATCTGTGATCCCTTGGTTAATTAACGCAAATGCATAACTGCTTCCAACAAAACCCGCTCCGATTAAAGCTACTTTATTTACACGTTCATTCATCATTTATCCTCATCCTCCAGTGTTTGTTTATCTTTGGTGTTTGTTTGTGAAGTATTTCACATTTATATTGTGCAACATTTCACAAACTTTTGCAAGAGAAAAGATTTGTCTGATTTATGAACAAAAAAAGAAACTATCTATGATAGTTTCTTACCGTTTTCTTGAGTGATTTTCAGCATGAGAATCGCAAGACAAAGAAGGAATGTTTGTTAGTTTCTTTCGCTGCTTTCCTCAAAAAGCATTGTATCGGGCAATGTGAATGCTCATTATTTATCATGATTGTGACGCATCGATCTGACATTGCCGGAGTCTATACATGGTGATCTCCAAACAGATAAAGTAAGCGATTGTTCACTTTAGGGTATTGTTGTTAACGAAATGTCCGGACTAAATGGGGCAAAGAACCATTTAAGCCAGAGTCATTATATAAACCATTTTGCACGTAATCAAAACCAGGTTGGTTCTGGCCAGGTACTTGGGCGCTGCCGTTGTTAAAAATCACTTTGGCGTTTTTTGTATCAGTATCCGCCGATAACGTCAGAGTGTAAATGCCGTCTGCATTCTTACTCATTGCTTTTCCCGGCCAAGATCCGGTCAATTCTATTGCCTGCCCCCCATTCTCCTTGTATACATATGCATTAACTTGACTCCAATTATTTAGGTTTTGATAGCCTATTCTTTTCTCAGAAGATGGGTCTGTTTTTACAAAAGTATATTCTTTTGTCCCAGATGCTCCATCACTGTTCGTTCCTGTTAAAGTGACCTTGTATGTTGTATTAAACGGGTCCCCTTTTCCGATCATTAATTGATCCCCGTCCTTAAACTGTGTCTCATCACCATGATTTATTTGATAAGCAGCTTTTGCGGTATGAGCGTCGGCACGCAGAGTTACCGTTAGCTGATCATCATAGAAAGAATGGGTTACACCTGTTTGATAATTCTCGAGGAAGACATTAGGTACATTTGCGGTATCTTCCGCATAAAGCACAACCACACCTCTGCCGCTGATTGTACCTGTCAGTTTGCCATCTGTTACTTTAAACGAACCATCCCCGGCTTTATTATCATAGCTGCCATCAGGTAAATCCGTTGAAGTATGAATGGAAACTGGTGATGAAGATGCATTTGCCAAAACAGCACCTTCAGGGCCGCGCTGATTCATGAATATCTGATTGTTTCCATCCGGGTTAGAGAGTTTCTCAGGCTGTCCGGCCATGGCATTATGAAATGTATTGACTGCAGCGATGGCTTGATCTTTAAATAAAGCACTCCCGCGATCACCTAATTGACTTTTCCCAGGGAATCTTACACCATTTCCGCCGCCCTCAGGTCTGGAGAAAAACAAGGGTGTACTTCCTGAACGAGAAGCAATAATCGCCCAGCCTAAACGAATATCATCATCGCTCATCCATGTAGATTCTTCATCATCATTGGCATACGTATCATGCGATTCCACCCATGTGACCAAATCGTCCGCAGATACATGAGATGCATAATTGGAGATGTTCGATGTGCTAAAATTGCGATTCTTTAAAGCAGACCTTATGGAATGCCCATAGTTTGATGCTGTAACATTCATATAATTCGCATATGCAGCATCTCGGGAAGCACTGTCTTGTAATATTTCTCCATATTGGAATTCTGCAGATGTATCTGTGATATTCGGCCAAAAATGACTGCCAAAATCACCGTCATCCGGAAGCTCTATATGTTTGGCCGCATCATACCTAAATCCGTCAGCACCGTCATCCAATGCTCTTTCCAGAAAATGTTTCAGATATGACTGTACTTGTGTATTCTGCGTATTCCAATCATAAAGCCCCAGCAATGAATTCTGCGTGACATCCCTTCGATCGGACCAATTTTTAATTTGTGTGTTTCCATGCGTCCAATTTGAAATACTTTTAATTTCATTTGAAATCGCAGCATAGTCACTGGTTGTGTGATTGATGACGGCATCGACAATAACCTTCACGCCATATTCTTCAGCCGTCGCACACATTTCTTTAAACTCTTCCTCGGAACCCAAATACCTGTTGCCAATCTGGTAAGAGGTCGGCTGGTAAAGCCAGTACCAGTTCCCCATGCTTTTATCTCCATTATTTCCTTCCTTTACTTGATTAATAGGAGACGTCTGAATGGCAGTATATCCTGCATCATGGATATCCTTCATATTATTTTTCAAGGTGTTGAACGACCAATTCCAAGCATGAAGAATGGTCCCGCTCTTTATTGATGGCGCTGTATATTCATTTGATTGGTTCGCGGTCTCTGCATTTACAGCCACCGGCCCTGCCAGAACCAAATGAAACAGCAATAATAATCCAGCGAATAACGGCAGTAAAGAGGTATTTAATCGTTTTTTAGACATTCTGGACACTCCTTATTTCATTTTTCATTTCTGAAGACTTACTGCGGAGTCAGAAATCCCTCTTACTCAATCCTTCCACTTCCTCCTTTCAGACGAATGTGAAGACTGGAGAATTTTGTTAACGCTTACATTTTAAGCTATCATACTCTCTCTATCAAAACAACTTGATAGAGCCATTTTACATTCTTAAACAGCAAGTGGAGATATTGTCTGATTTATGAACAAAAAAAGAAACCATCTCTATGATGATTTCTTCTTAAACTCCTTTTTTACCGTTCTTCTGTAAGACAGCTTCACGATTCCGAATCGAAGCAGAAACAGAACGCCGCCGCAGACGATAAATAGGAGAAACATTTTCAGCCAAGCGAAGAATGTATGGGGAACTCCCCTGTCATACATCGTAAGCACCACTACCGCAAAGGCGACAGCTATTGATTCTATGAACTGCTGCTTCACCCGTTTATGCAGTTCTTCCTCGGTGTCTATTCTCGGCATCAGCATTCCAGAAGCTGATGCCCTGATGCAGTAATATAAGATGATAATGAACAAAAACACAAGGCTCGAGACCCATTCTTTAAACGGAAATTCAAACATAATGCCGCGGATGATCACATCCAGGAGCGCAAACGCCCCGGCTAACTTGCCGATATCCGACCAGATCTTTTGTTCTTTTTCTTTTACTCTCTTATTTTTCCCATTCACGCCTGAAAGTCTGTTATGCAGATTATTCATGACCTTCCTCCCGCACTTTTACGAATGGCTTATGGCTTACATGTTACAATAACAGCCTGCGCTTCTGCAACGAATAAATGAAAAGCCCGCCGTACAAGCCGGCGGGCAGCAATGTTTAAAACGGCCCCCAATTGATCAGGACACCGATACAAATAAACACAAGCCCGATTAAGAACCAAATCAGAGCGAGCGGCAGCATAAACCGAAGCCACTTGACGTACGGAATTCCGCTGGCGGCAAGCACTGCCATCAAAACGCCGGACGTCGGGTTCACACAGTTGACGACCCCTTCTCCAAGCATAACCGCTTCCACCGCGACCTGTCTCGTGATGCCCATCAAATCAGCGAGCGGCGCCAGAATCGGAATGAACACAACCGCTTCGCCCGATCCTGAAGAGATGAGAAAATGAAGCAGGGCGCTGGCGATATACATGCCGATTGCGCCGGCCATCGGACTGAACCCGTCCAAAACCGAAGCCAAAGCATTGACGACTGTATCCAGCAGCTTCCCATTTTCAAGAATGACAGAAATGCTCCGCGCCATCCCGACAATCAGCGCACCGTATACAAGGCTCTGACAGCCGGTAATAAAAGTTTTGGCAATATCGTTTGCCGCAAGCCCTCCAATGAATCCGGCAAGGACAGAAATAAAAATAAACGTCGCAGCCATTTGGGAATCTGACCAGCCGAGCTTCAATGCGCCGTACAAAAATCCGATCAGCGACAAACCCGCCACTCCCAAAATCAGCTTATGGCGAACGGTAAACGGCACAGACTTATCTTCTTCTTGATTCGCATCGCTCAATCCTGCCGCCGGGAACCAGTTTGTGCCTAACACACTGGCATCCTTTGATTTCTTTAATTTTCTTGTATACCAATAGATATAAATGATAGAAGACACCAAAAAGCATAAGTATATGACCACACGAAGGCCGATCCCCGAAAACAGAGGCAGCTCCGCAATCGATTGCGATAAGCCAAGCGGGGACGGTGATAAAATGGTAGAGTTAAACCCGGCATAGCAGCCAATATAAATAACAGCCGCGCCCGCGACCGCATCCCATTTTAAGGAGCGTGCGACAATAAGGCCGATGGGGATGAATCCGATCACTGAATTCACGACAATTCCAGTCGTTCCAAGAATAGAAAACAACGCACCGACAATACAAATAAATAATAATTGCTTTGTGCGGAACTTGCTGATGACATTGTAAATCAGTCCGTTAATGGCACCTGTTTTTTCTAAAATAGCGATCGTGCCGCCTGTGAATAAAATCAGAAAAATAATAGGCGCTGATCCCACCATTCCATCCTGAAGAGAAGTGAAAAAGCTGATCAGGCTGACCGGAGACTGTTCAATTGAATGGTAGCTTCCCGGCACCGCAGTGGTAACCTCCCCTTTCGTCACACGGTCAAATTCTCCCGCCGGCACAATATACGAAGCAACGGCGCAAATGAAAGCGATGATAAATAAGAGGACATAGGCGTCAGGCATGTTAAAGGCGGTGCGTTTCTTCTTTGGCTGTGTTTCGGCTGCTGGCATACTCATATTTCGATCCATCCCCTCTTTTTAGAAAATATCTATTATTCTGAAAAATATAAATATGTGCTATATTATAAACAGCCTATCTACCTGTTTCAATATAAAAAAAAGGAATGAAGGAGGTTTTTCTTCCCATGCAAAAACTCTCAGAAGAAATGAAACAAACCGTAATGCACATCTTTGAACATCTTCACGCCAACCCTGAAGTCAGCTGGAAAGAATATGAGACAACTGAATTTCTTAAACAAAAACTCGAAGATGCAGGGTGCCGCACGCGCACGTTTTCAGATTGTACCGGAGTTGTCGGCGAAATAGGTTCGGGTTCGCCTGTTGTAGCTGTCCGCGCTGACATTGATGCATTATGGCAGGAGGTCAACGGCACATTTCGCGCCAATCATTCCTGCGGGCATGATTCGCATATGACAATGGCTTTAGGTACGTTAATGCTGCTGAAAAAACAGCCGCAGCTTCCGAGCGGAACGATCCGTTTTATCTTTCAGCCAGCAGAAGAAAAAGGCGGAGGCGCTCTGAAAATGATAGAGGAAGGCGTGCTTGATGACGTCGACTATTTGTATGGCGTCCACGTCCGTCCAATTCAGGAAACCCAAAACGGACGCTGCGCCCCATCCATTCTGCATGGGTCAAGCCAGCACATCGAAGGCACAATCATCGGAGAGGAAGCTCATGGCGCACGGCCGCATCTTGGCAAAAACAGCATCGAAATCGCGGCATTTCTCGTCCATAAGCTGGGGCTGATTCACATCGATCCGAAAATCCCGCACACTGTCAAAATGACAAAGCTTCAAGCCGGCGGCGACAGCTCTAACATCATTCCCGGAAAAGCGACCTTCAGCCTTGACCTGCGGGCGCAAACAAATGAAGCCATGGAGACGCTGATCGCTGAAACAGAAAGAGCCTGCGAAGCGGCTGCCGCGGCATTCGATGCGAAAATTGAACTTCACAAGGAACACAGCCTTCCAGCGGCAACACAAAATAAAGAAGCTGAAGGCATTATGGCTGAAGCAATCACAGACGTTATCGGAGCTGATCAGCTCGATGAACCGCTTGTGACAACCGGCGGCGAAGACTTTCATTTTTATTCTGTGAAAGTGCCGAACCTTAAAACGACCATGCTTGGCCTCGGCTGCGGACTTCAGCCAGGACTCCATCACCCGCATATGACCTTTGACAGAAACGCGATGTTTACCGGGATTCACATTTTAGCAAACGCCGTGTTAAAAACGTTCCAAAAAGCCGATACACTCGCATCAGCCAACGCTTCTTAAATCAAAAAAGCAGCCTGCGAACAGGCTGCTTTCTTCATTATTTCTTTAGATCTTCAATTGAGTTGACGTTTTTCATATATTGAGGCACAACAAGACCCATCTTCACGCCAGTTATACTGACGCCTACATCATCATATTTGCCTTTATATTTGACAGCGTATGGTTTATGGGTATTCGGCAGCCATGCGGAAAGGGATGCGTCCGCGCTTCCCGTCGCAATCGCCGTCCACATCGGACCAGCTTCTACCTGAGTGAGTTTCACGTCATAGCCCAAGTCTTCTAAGACTTTGCCCATAACGTTTGTACTTGCAATCTCACTGTCCCACGCCACATAGGCAAGGTTGATTTTGTCTCCCTTGACCTTTTGCACGCCTTTGGTCCACTCCGCGATTTGATCCTTGTGCTTCTTCACATACTCAGCAGCGGCTTTGGAAGGTTTCTCGCCTTCTTCCACCTTGATCATCACTTCACCCATGTCGTCTTGCGTCCATTTAAACTGGCTCAGAAGCTTAACGGCATTCGGCTGTTCTTTGCTGAAGCCTTTTCTGGTGATCGTATGAATCTCCTCAGCACTGCCGTAAGTTTTTTTCGGATCATCGAGATATTTTAATTTATATCTGGAGAACATCCAATGCGGTGTCCATCCTGTGATAATAATTGGTTTCTTACGGTCGTATGACTTTTTGAGCGTAGCAGTCATTGCAGCGCTTGACGATGAAATCAGTGTCCAGTCGTCCAGGTTATAATCCTTCAACGCTTGATCAGTCAGGCTCATAATACCTGAACCGGGGTCAATCCCGATGATCGTCTTATTCACCTGTTCAGCCGCGGACGCATTTTCGTCGTTTTCTTGTCCGCAAGCCGCAAGTGAGAGTGCCAGCATGGCGGAAACACCGATACCGATGATTTTTTTAAACATCAGGCATTCCCCCTGCTTTTCTTCTTCACTTTAATATTTTGTGTAATACGGTCGAGCGTAATCGCAACGATAACGATAGCGATACCTGCTTCTACACCGACCCCTGTTTTCAGCTGTGTAACGGCGCTGTATACTTCTGAACCTAGTCCAGGCGCACCGACCATTGCTGCGATAACAACCATTGATAATGCAAGCATGATACTTTGGTTGATCCCGGCAAGAATGGTTTTTGTTGCAAGCGGAAGCTGAACCTTAAACAAACGCTGAGCTGTTGTAGAACCAAACGCTTCAGTTGCTTCAATCAGATCCGCAGGCACTTGTTTAATACCGAGAACCGTCATACGGATTGTCGGCGGCATTGCGAAGATAACAGACGCAACAACACCCGGCACAACACCGATATTAAAGAAGAAAATTGCCGGCAAAAGATATACAAAAGCAGGCATTGTCTGCATTAAATCAAGGATAGGCGTTACGATACGGCGAACCGTTTCTTTCTGAGATGCCCAAATTCCGATCGGCACACCGACTACAATCGAAATAATGACGGACGTGACAACCAGCGCTAACGTTTGCAGCATTGGGTCCCAATATCCTAAATAGTCAATAACGAGAAAGCCAATTAAAGTAAACAGCGCAATTCCTCTCGTACTGATCCACCATGCAAGAGCTGCGAAAATAATCGTTAACAAAATAGAAGGTATAAATCCAAGCCCGCTTACAATCCCGTTTACAAAAATGGCCAAGCCATTTGCGATTCCATCGAGGAATCCGCCAAACGTTATCGTAATCCAGTCAACAAAACGGTCAATGATGTCTGCTAAAGGTATTCTAGGCAGTCTATCCAATTTACTTCACCTCCCGTACAGAAGGATCTTGTGTTTGCTCAGCAGTGCCTTCAACATTGATATAATCGTTATTGCCCGCAAGTGCGCCAATCAGCGCGCCTCTTACGACAATCCCTTTCATTCTTTGCTTTTCATCTACAACCGCAATTGGAATATTCGCGTCAGACACAACGTCAAAAATCTCAGTCAGATACGTATTCTCTGGTACAGTCGTAAATTCCGTATTCAAGATATCCTGAAGGGATAAATCAGACTCGGCTGCTTTTTTCGCATCTGCTGCGTAAATGACACCTAACAATTGTTTCTGTTTATCGACTGCATAAATAGATGAAATCCCTAGGTTTTTCATCAGTGTTAACGCAACGCGAGGCCCTTTATCAATCCGCACCGTTTCAGCGCGTTTCATAATGTGGCCGGCAGTTAATACTTTAGACAAATCAACGTCCTCAACGAATTTCTCAACATATTCGTTGGACGGATTCATGAGGATTTCTTCCGGCGTGCCGATCTGAACGATATTTCCGTCCTTCATCAGAGCGATTCTGTCGCCGATGCGAAGCGCTTCGTCCAGGTCGTGCGTAATAAAAATAATCGTTTTTCCGACATTATCATGCAGATCCAGAAGCTCATCCTGCATATCTTTACGGATTAATGGATCAAGCGCACTGAATGCTTCGTCCATCAGAAGGATGTCCGGATTATTCGTCAAAGCGCGGGCGAGGCCGACACGCTGCTGCATTCCGCCCGAAAGCTGATCAGGGTATTGGTGTTCAAATCCTTCAAGTCCGACAAGTTTAAGCGACTCAAGCGCTTTTTGCTGCCGCTCCTGTTTGTCTACACCTTGAAGCTCCAGTCCGTATTCTGTGTTTTCAAGTATCGTTCTGTGCGGGAACAGAGCGAACTTTTGGAAGACCATACTGATTTTTTTCCGGCGGACTTCCCGGAGCTGGTCTTTAGACATATTTGTTATCATGTCACCATCAATGTAAATTTTTCCGGCAGTCGGTTCAATAAGCCGGTTTAACAGCCGTACTAAAGTTGATTTACCGCTCCCTGATAGACCCATGATGACAAATATCTCACCATCATATACATCAAAATCTGCTTGGTTAACCCCAACGGTTGATCCGGTTGCTTTCAGGATCTCTTTTTTATTTTTTCCGTCGGCAAGCATTTGAACTGCTTTCTTGGTTTGTTTCCCAAAAATCTTAGAGACTTTCTCGACTTTTATCTTAATCGGTTTCTCATCTACACTCATATTTTCCCTCCATATTAAGCAATCTTTATTACCGTACCATTTATGTAACAACACACACAAACCGCATATTCTCTTTTATTCTGTACCATTTCATGATAAACATCCCTGTGACCCCAAGACCTTATTTATGCTTCTAAATACTCGGTAATCCTCCTTTATTATTGTATTTTACAGGTAAAATTAAGCCTTTTTTAAATTGAAAACGCTTTTATTGAACCGAAAATCCTTCTTCCTCTTATGACTTCAAGCTCCTTTACTGGAAAAATAAGTTGCTTTTTCATCTCTATGTAATGTATTATAGTTTCATGACTATGAAACAATCAGAAGACCATATCAGAGCTCACATATTCAAAGCATTGTCTGACGAATCCAGGCTTGCAATTATTCGTACGCTTTATTACAGCGGAAAAGAACTCAGCTGCGGTGAAGTAGGTGAAAAATGCAATATCGTCAAAACCACAGCATCTTATCATTTCAAAACGCTGCGTGAAGCGGGATTGACTGCAACGCGAAAAGATTCACGGACAAAATATGTCAGGCTGCGTGAAGACACCTTTCAAACATACCTGCCTGGCTTTCTGGAGACCCTCTAAAAAGGGTTTTCTATATACATATCTGTCTCATAGTTTTAAAATCATAAAACTATAGGAGTGTTAAAATTGAAACTTATTTGGCTTTTTTTCAGTGTAATGTTTGTCATCGGCACAGATACCTTTTTGCTCTCACCGCTTCTCCCGCTTTTGCAGGACCAATTCCATGTCTCCACTGATTTGTCAGGCTGGATGGTCAGTGCTTATGCGCTCGGTTATGCGCTGTTTGCTTTGGCAGCCGGTCCGATCTCTGACCGCTTTAATCGGAAAACAGTGATGCTGTCGGGGCTTGCGGGCTTTATCCTTTCCACGTTTTTATGCGGCATCGCTCCCTCCTTTGCCGCCATGTGTGCATTCCGTTTTGCCGCCGGTGTCAGCGCCGCGTTTGTGACGCCTCAAATTTGGGCATCCATCCCTGTCATCGTCCATGCCTCAAAAGTGTTAAAAAGCATGGGGATTGCAACAGCAGGATTAGCGGCTTCACAAATGCTCGGGCTTCCGATCGGCGGATTTTTGGCTTCCTTCACTTGGCACACGCCCTTTTTCGTTCTGTCAGCAGGCTCGCTGGTTCTCCTGTTCATTTTGGCGGCGGCCATGCCAGATATTCGTCCTACAGAAGCGGCAGCACACCGTTCATCTATAGTCAGCCCTTATCGTGAGCTGTTTTCACTGCCAAAAACATCGATGATCCTGCTTGCTTATTTTCTCTTTCAAACAGGAAATTTCGCCACGTTCAGCTTTCTCGGCACCTGGCTTTCTGCAGATTATCATCTAACCGTATCCCAAATCGGCGCCGCGATGCTTGTACTGGGGCTGGGAAATATGCTTGGAAGCCTTATAGGAAGCAAAATTGCATCAAAGCTCGGAACGTTTAAGACATTAATCAGCGGCATGCTGCTGATGGGCGCGCTCTATTTTTCTCTTCCTTTCTTCCCTACCTTATTTATTGTAGAAACCAGCTTTTTTCTGACTTTCTTTATAGCGGGGATCATTTTTCCGTTAATGATGGGGATATTCCAATCCATATCACCGAACGCGCGCGGAACGATTGCATCTCTTTCCAATGCGGCTATGTATGCAGGAACCACTGTCGGCACATGCCTTGCCGGACTCTTATATCAAAACACGCATCATTTTGGGGCTGTCACGGCGTTTACGGCGATTTTATTTGTCCTGTCTATGGCCCTTTATCAAACAAGCAGAAAAAACAAACCGCAAGCTGCCGGTTTCCATGTAAAAAGCACCTCATGATGAGGTGCTTTTGTTATTCAAGCTCAGTTTGTTTCGTTTCTTTTCCCATAATCAAAATACACGCGACCGCCAGTAAAATGGCAATGCAAAAGATTGAAAAAATCACTGAAAATGAAATATGGCGGGCGGCGAGTGTTCCGACGAGCAGCGGGCCGAAAATGCCGCCGATTCTTCCAAACGCCGCTGTGGTTCCTGAACCTGTCGCGCGAATCGATGTTGGGTATTGCTCCGGTGTATAGGCATACAGCACGCCCCACGCGCCAAGATTAAAGAAGGACAACAGCATTCCAGCCGTCAGCAGCAGACCTAAGGAATCTGCCGTTCCGAAGAAATACGCGCTTCCCGCTGTTCCGATCAAATAAATAACCAGTATCCATTTCCGGCCCGCCTTTTCGATCAGCCACGCAGCCGAAAAATAGCCCGGAAGCTGAGCAAGCGTCATCAGCAGAACATATTCAAAGCTTTGAATCATGCTGAACCCTTTTAACAGCATCACACTCGGCAGCCACAAAAACATCCCATAATAAGAAAAGACAACGCAGAACCAGACGATCGACAGCATTACCGTCGGCCGTACATACTGTTTCGCCCAAACGCTTTTCACGTTCTCCCACACCGATTTCTTTTTCATAGAAAGCGATTCGTACTTTGGCGAATCAGGCAATCCTGTCCGCAAGTACAGCGCATAAAATGCCGACAGTGCGGTTAAAAGCAAAGCCGCCTGCCAGCCGAAGCTTGGAATGACAAAATAAGAAATAAGCGCCGCTGCCAGCCAGCCCACAGCCCAAAAGCTTTCGAGAAGCACAATGACCCGGCCCCGCTTTTCAGGCACAACCGCTTCCGAAACAAGCGTTGAAGCGACAGGCAGTTCGCCGCCAAGTCCCATCCCAATTACAAAACGCAGAATGAGAAATGCCGATAAGCTTGTGACGAAAGCTGATATACCGCTTCCGATTGAAAAGCATAAAAGAGTAATGATAAATACTTTTTTGCGGCCGATTCGATCAGCCAGCAATCCAAACAAAAACGCACCCACAGCCATGCCGATGGAATTTACGCTTCCGATCCATTTCATTTCTTCAGGCGAAAGATTCCACTCCACGTGGAGCGCGGTGATAATAAACGATAATATTCCGACATCCATTGCATCAAACAGCCACCCTAAACCGGCGACACCCAGCAGCTTACGCTGGGATATAGGCTGTTGTTTTCCCATAGCCAACACCTCTGATATGCAAAATGATTACCGTTTAAGTTTACACCTGTCTTTACACATTGTCATTACCTAATTGATGTCAATCAAAAACCCCGCTTATGATTCACAAGCGGGGGTCTTTTTATTGCTGTAATGCTGCTTTTTTAATATTATCCTGCAGCTGGGCAATTCGTCTTGCGCCCTCTTCCCGAAGGCGTTTGTTTTCTTCTTCGATTTGTTTTGTTTCCTGCATGCCGCTGACAATCGTGTTCCAGGAGGATTCGATCGTTTCTATATCAATGCTTGGTCTGCCGGCCATTCTGGCAATTTCAACACTCTGGTTCGAGATGTTCTCCGCATTGCGTTTCAGCATCTCATTTGTCCGGCGGTCAAGCTCGCTCATAGAGTCAGCCACAAGCTTTTGGCGTTTCACCGTAACAGCCTGAATAATGCCGTTTTTGAAAATCGGAATGGTGATGATAAAAGCGGAGTTAATTTTCCCAATCAGCTTAGCATTACCGCGCTGGAGCAGTCGGATCTGCGGTGCGGTTTGAAGCGCCACCATTCGCGCCATATCAAGATCATACACGCGTTCCTCAAGCGCCTGAATGCCGTTGCGCAGCGTATCGAGCTGCATTTGCGCAAGCTGGTTTCCGCTTGCCGCTTTTTCTTCATATGAAGGTAGGATTGACTGCATCTCTTCCAGCTTCATTTGACCGGCAACAACGTATTTTTCAAGCTCCATGTAGTAGTTGATATTGTTTTCATACATTTCATCGAGCGTGTAGTTTGTTTTTGTCATCTCATCTTTATATTTGGAAATCTCAACGTTGATTTTTTCAATTTCTCCGCCGAGCGTCTGGTACTTTTTAAAGATTTTCTCAATCATGCTGCCGCCGCGTTTGAAGATTTTGGCCATCAGTCCCTTGGGCTCGTCAAAATCATTTTTGTCAAAGCGGTCCATGATTTTTCCAAGCTGAGTCAGCATTGTGCCTGAGTCTGTCACGCTTGTTGTTTTCATCATTCCCAAGATGCGGTCAGAGAACTTGGAAATTTCAACAGCCGGCTCCTTTCCATACTCCAGCAGCTCCATTTGGTTTTTCACGTCAATTTGCTGGGCGAGGCGCTGCACCTCTGGTTCCTGGCGGAGCTGCAGGCGGATATCGTCTGCCTTTTGCTGAGAAATTTCTTCGTTTTTATCGAGAACAAGCGGATTTTGATTTTCTGTTGTCATGCTTTTCTTCTCTCCTTACTTTTGGGTAATCGTTCTGAACAGCCTTTTCACGAGCGAAGGCTCTTTATAGTCCTGCTGAAACACCATGTCGTCCAGCCAGTGGATATCATACTGATCCTCTTCAATATAATGCTCAATGTCTTGATGTCCGGGAGGATTATAAATGACGATATCAATGCCGATTTCATTTAAAAACAGCAGGGCTGCGGCGTCTGATCGTGTGAGCTCACCGTTCATTTCCGTATGATACAGCACCAGTTTCGGAACAGTCTGCGCATAGTCGAACATTTGAATCAATTTCAGCAGGTTAGCAGGAAGGTTTGTTGTTTGTTTAAACAAGTAGATCTGAACATCCTTGACCTGTTCCTGCTGCAATGCCTTCAGCCGCGGGTGTCTGCACATTCTCGAGATCGTTTTGGCGATCGCGGTCTGAATGCCTGCCGGAAGCTGTTTGTACTGCCACACATTGCTTGCGATCAGCTTGTCCGGATCGATGTTTCCTTCATGATCAAGCGCGTGGCTGTAATGAAATTGATAGTTTGATTTGATTTCTTCTGTTAACGGAAAGCTTCGAACCATCTCCGTTTCTGGATAGTCCGCCATTGTATGAAGTCTGTTCCAATATTCTTTATTGTCCTTCGACACACCCATAATTTTGGCAAACACATTCGGAATATCGATCGAATGTTTATCGGCTTTGAAATTCGGGCGAATAAACGCACGTTCTTTCGCAATTAAAAACAGTTCATCATAGGTCGTTTTCAGCGTCACGGAAACCGGTGTGTGGTCTCTGAACTGCCAAGGCTTGTACAGCATGGATTCCTCGTGATTCAGCACATGCTCAATTTCCTTTGTCGATCGATACGCCACCGTTGATTTACGGTCAGGTTTTTCTTTCGGGAATGGCTGAAGATCTGAAACATCCGGAAGCTTTTCCGTGAAGCTTAGCTCCTGCTTAGGGTCAACGAGCGTCAGCTGATCGGTTCCCGCCGGATGGAACAATAGAACATCACAGCCGACAAGCATCAAATAATATAAGAAATACAGCTGGCTTTTCGTCGCGTCTCCATACCAGACCACCTTCGGCATCTCCCGCTCTATATCGGCTTTTTCCAGCCAAGGATTCAGGTGGTTCAAGGAAAACTTTGAAACATCAAGAAGCACTCTGCGAAAATCAGGATGATTCAGCCCCTGCTCATGATTTTCGGCAAAGGTATGTAAAAGCGTCATCAGTGCTTTTCTTAAATGGCGGTGCAACAATGAATTGGAATGCTTCGCAATCAGCTGTTCCCCGTCCAGAAAGGCGACAAAGCGGCTGACCGAAAGGCCTTTTTCCTTCTGGTTGATGGAATGAATATGCTGAAGCGCCTGAAAGGTTTCGGGTGCAATTGTTTTATCAAGTGTTTCGCTCAGGACATAAATATGATCGTTTACAGAAAGTTCATACAGCTCGTTAAAGTAGTCGGTCTCATCAATGGGCGTGCCCAGTATTTGCACGGCAAGCCTCGAAAAAGCAAGACCTTGTTCATTCTCATAGTGATCCCGCTCCGGCAATGGCTGAAACAGCATGCTTTTCCAATCACCATCGGCCGGAACAGCTTTATGAATGATTAGCTCTTCTTGTCTCATCATATCCTCCTTTCTGGTTTGTTTGTGTATATTACACGTGTTTTAATTTGGATATTTGCAATAAAACTGACGCTGTGATTTCTTCACCCGCCAGCATGCCGCTTGCAATTGTTTTGCGTAGTTCCGGATCGTGACTCAATACCTCTCCGTGCGCGGGTGCGATGCCAAAATCGGCTTCCCGGATCAGTTCAAGATCAAGCAGCGAGTCTCCAGCCGTATAGATTTCATCAAGAGAGAGCCTGGATTTCAGGTATTCAACTGCTTTCCACTTATTAAGCGGATTGGGAATAAAGTAAAGCTTCCGCCCCTGCAGAGATACTTGCCAGCCCTTATCGGCGCCCCACTCTTTCACAGCGGATATATCGATATACGGTATTTTTTCCTCATGTAAAATGAGATACACGAAATAGTGATGGGCGATTCGGGTTCTTTTTACCGCCTCTGATAAAGAGAGACCTGCGATTTCCCTCAGTATGGCCTCGATCGGCAGACACGACGCCAGCTCCTCTTTCATCAGCTCGTCCCACTCTTTCAGAGGCTCGCCGTCTTTTAAGATGCACCCGCCATTTGTTGTCACCGCATATTCCGGCACAATGTCCTGCTGGAAACATCCGATTCTCTTATACTGTTCGTTTGTACGCGTGGTGACGGGGATAAAATAGTGATCCTTCTGAATCTGATTTAAGTGCTCTTTTACGGCTGAGGAAATATAGGAAAGCTCCCGCCCATTTAATGTTTCAATCAGCTCAATCCCGGCTTCCTTATCGGGCGTGCCGATCATGTGCCTTGAATAAATTAATGTTCTGTCTAAATCGCTGGCAAACGCGTTCATAGGCTTTTCTCCGCCGGACGAATCAGCCCGCAGCAGCTGTAAGACATGTTCTCGTATTCTTCTACAGGCACTCCCCGATCCTTTGCCAGTAAAAGAATATGTTTCAGCGTTTCTTCAGCGCCAGGCTGAATCAGTATTTTCCAAGGCACTCTGCGAAGAAGCACACGGGTCGTTTCTCCGACACCAGGTTTAATCAGGTTCGTATTGCTGATGCCAAATTGCTTTCGGATCGTCTCAATGGAAGCCAAGCCGTCCCAAGCCGGTTTCATACGTACGCGCTGCAAGCCAATCGCCAGACGTTCTGCTTCTTTAAAAATAGACGGAAATTGCTCGGCTATCGTTTCAATATAGAATACAGAAACATCCTCTTCGCTCAGCTCACGGTAATATTTCGCCCCGTGAAAATCATCCGGCCCGATCCATTTTTCATTTAAGACCGTGCGGCTGACAAGACCCGAGACCGTAGAGTTCAAGCAGGCACTCGGAATCAGAAAATCCTCCTTCGTTCCGTAGATGTCCGCGCAATCACCCGGATCGGCAAGCACCGCAATTTCTGAGGAAAGTCTCGTATTCCAGCGCTGGTTAAACTGTTCGATGGATCGATTCAGTTCTTTAGTAATAGCGCCTTTGCCTGTCCAGCCGTCGATAAAGGCGATTTTTCCGTCTGGATGATGCTTCAGCATATACTGCAAGGCGTTTTCATCAATTCCCCTGTCCCGAATAATCGATATGCTGTAGTGCGGAACTGAGACGTGATACTTCATCTTGATGTACCGTTTGATCAATACACCGATCGGCGTGCCCGCCCTTGCCAGACTGCACAAAACCATATGCTCACCGTGTTTGGCGAAAAGCTGCTCCGCTACAGCTCCGGCCGCTAACGCAACCTTCTGTTTACTATCTTCAAGCGAGGCATAAAACAGTTTCATATATTCATCTGTCGGCTTATATTCGATCGGCAGCATCTCTGAGTAATGGGTGCCGCTTTGGATCGAGCGTTCCCGTTCTTCCGTGCTTTTTTCAATCGAAACAGCGGACAAATCTTTTAATAGAAAGGTGACATCCTCCTTCGGATAGCTCCCAATCTGGTCAATTATCTCAGTCAATTCAGATCACACCTTTCGTGAAAGGGTTACAATGTGGATATGCGGCACTTCTTTTTCTTTGAATATATGAAAAATTGGCTGTAACGCCTCATCCGAAACGGTCTTTTCAAGACAGAAAAAGACCTCGTCATACGCTCCGGCGGGGAGGTTATAGATAAAATGGCGAACCGCCTCATCTTCGGGATTCATAAATGAATAACCGTTTTGCACAGCATAGCCCGCTTTGACAACAGGGTGAATCGGGCTGCGGGTAGTAGAGTGATAGGAAATGGAGCCCTGAAGATGCGCTGCGATTTTCATAGGAATGTACATCAGCTCTCCCGTTCCAAGCACAAGCGTTCTTCTCCCCTTCCGATACTGTTCCACATGCTGCGCAGCTAGGCGGCAGGCCTCGTGAACCGCCTGCCTGTCACTCGCCTTTAAGCCAAACCGCCCTGTTTCCTTCACATAAAAATGCTCGTCTGCGAATATGGCCGGCTGATAAGGTAAGGATGCAAAGAAGCCGGACAAGTCGATGTCTGTTCTGTTTATTGCTGATTCCTGCGGCTTCGGTCTGTAATCATAGGAGGACTCTGACAAAAGCTCTCCTTTAAAGGAAATGCGCCCAGACAGTAAAGCTGTTGTTGATATGGTAACCCCTAATTCCCGTTCCGCTTCAGCATAAGCTTGTTTGTGCTCCTCAGTGCGCCAATCCAATAAAGACAAAACAGCGTATTCTTTGCGGGGGAACTTCGATTGTATATCCCGAATGATATGCAGTGCGGTTTTTCCTGTCGTGATTTCATCATCCACGAGAATCACCGGGCAATCGTTGTTGATCATATGAGGTTCCGCATAGCATAGCTGGTCGGTCGCATGGGAGTGCTCCTCGACAAAGGTAATGGAAGGCTCGTTGTTCCGTATCAGTTCACGTGTTGTATGGACATACGACGCATTCTCAATGCAGTCATAAACCGCGTGTCCAAGGGCTGTCGCCGTTTCCGCAAACCCGATCACAAGCGGCGCCTCCTCTAGTGCAATACGCTGCTTTTGCAACGTTCGATAAGCAGCCCGAAGCCCGCTGTCCGTTCCTGAAAGAAAACCGTTCAGAATGTCGGCCTTCTCCTTCAGCTCACGGCCCGTTTTTCGTTCAGCGTACTCCAAAGCAAGCAGCCCTGACGCCAAAAGCGGCTTCAGCGGATGAACTGGAATATGCTTTCCCAGCACTTTGCTGACAAATAAAAAACCCCTTTTTTTGTTTACACGCGCCGCCATTTCAAATAAGACTTGCTCCGGAATAGAAAGCGGATTGTCAGTGACCGACAGGTCAACCGCCATATTGTCCAATATTTGAAGTGTTTTGCTGTTCGTTGAGCAAATCGGAGAAAGATCGGTTTTCATGATACACCCCATAGATTTCTGATTTTATTATGATGTTCTCAGCCCATTTCATATGGGGCTTCATCTCATTCATTTTGTTGGAAAAATGGCTTTTCATCACACCGATTGAACCGTTTCCGTGATGAATAATGCTTAACGCATCCATATAGTCTTCCTTTGATACAACATACAGGCTGTTTACCGCTTTAAGCTGAGACGGGTGAATGACCGTTTTCCCGTGAATCCCGTTAGCGATATCAAGCTCTGTTTCCTTCACCAAACCTTTGACATGCTCATTCAGCTCAGAAGGCTGGTGCGCTGACAGAAGGTGAGGCTTTTGCGCTGTCTGGAAATATTCCCAGACCGATCCAGAAACGACAAACGTCCTGCCGAAATAATTGATGACATCCGCCATAAAATCGGAAATCAGGCGAATATCATAGATGGTTTGCCCCGGCTTTCTCCGGATGCCGTATAACCCGCACAAATCAGTCGCACCGATTCGCACATTTAAAATCAAGTCCTGATATTGATGCAGAACCGCACTCAGCTCTCCGAAAGCCTCCGGCCGCGTCTCTTTAGAAAGCAAATCGGGCGTTTCTAAAATCGGCATTCCATAAATCGGCGCTCTCCTATCGCGAGAGATGTTTTCCAGCGTTTCCGCATAGTCACGGGCGTTCACTCCCGAACATTTCGGAAACACAAAACCGGTTAACAAATGAAGAAAGCGCTTCAAGCGGCCCGCCAGCTCCTGCAGCTGCTTCGGAGAACGCACCCTTACAAACATGAGCGGAAGATTATCCGGTTCTATTTTGTTTTGCTGAATCGCCTGTTCTATGCGCTCAAGCTGAATATTGAGATTATGTTCAGCCTGCTCGACTTCATGATCCCCAATCGCATCCTCTAAGCAGAAAACAACGGACGTTAGATCCTCGTACTTTTGTTCAGTAATCATAGCGGCTATGTCGTGGCGGGTTGCAGGCATATATAATAGGGCTCCCAGCGCTTGTTCAAGCCATTTTTTAGGCGCCTCTTTCGTGACCTGTTTCGGCACTTGATAAAATACATGCTCTTCTTGACGCGCTGATAAATAGTGGAAATACCGCAAACCAGTCACCCTCTTTTCTGTAACAAAAAAGGAAGGACATGAAACTCCCTCCTTGTTTTGTTTTATTCTTCTTTTGACGCAGCTGTTTGTTCGCGCACCTGCTTTTGTTTGTTGATATAGTGAATGATAAATGTTACCGCAAATGCAGCGATAATGATAATGAAGAATACAGAATGCGGCATTTCATAATGGAAAGCGCTCCCTGCCATTTTCAGCGCGATAATTCCGATTAACACGAATGCTGTGTTTTCAAGCTCAGGGATTTTATCGATCAGCACAAGGAATACTTTTGCGACTGTACGCATCATTAAAATACCCAGCATACCGCCGATCAAAAGAACCCATACTTTTTCAGACACCGCAAACGCGGCCAAGATGCTGTCCACAGAAAAGGCAAGGTCCATCAGCTCAACTGAAATAACAGTTGCCCAGAAGATACCGAATGTACGGACCATCCAAGAGTTTTTCTTAATACCGTCTGCTTCCTCTTCTTTTTCGCCGATCCAGAAGTGCTTAATGACGAGCCAAGCCAGGTAAAGCGCGCCAAGCACTTTGATCCACCAGAATTTAATGAGAAGCATACCGAGTCCGATGAATATAAATCGGAAAATGTACGCTCCGAATAAACCATACGTTAACGCTTTTTTACGCTGTTTTTCCGGAAGATGTTTCACCATAACTGCAAGAACTAACGCATTATCGGCCGATAAAAGGCCTTCCAGCACAACAAGGGAACCGATCAGACCCCAAGAAACCGGATCAGTCAGAACTTCCCCCCACATTTTCCAATCGAAAAATGAAGCATACGTAGACATGATGTGATGTAAAAATTCCAAGTTTTTTCCTCCTATTAATTGAAAACGGTGACTGCTTTATTTGTCACTCGCTTACACCTGCAAACCGTAGTTCCGGCATAATGAAGCAAGGCCGCCGGAAAAACCGCTGCCGATCGCATTGAACTTCCACTCGTTTCCGTGTCTGTACAGCTCACATACGACAACGGCTGTTTCAATGGAGAAATCTTCTCCCAAATCGAAGCGAAGAAGCTCATTTTGAGTCTCTTCATCTGCAACGCGTACAAACGCGTTTGACACTTGTCCAAAGTTTTGGCTGCGTGCTTCCGCGTCATGAATTGTAACTGTGATGCCGATTTTCTCAATGTGAGCAGGGATTTTTGAAAAATCAACGATGATCTGCTCATCATCTCCGTCGCCTTCACCGGTGCGGTTGTCACCCGTATGGATGACACCGCCGCTCGGGTGCTCAAGGTTATTATAGAAGACGAAATCGAGATCATTCACACAGTTATCATGCGCATCCACTAAAAAGGCTGAAGCATCCAGGTCAAAATCGTGTCCGCCTGAGTACTTATTTGTATCCCATCCTAAACCGATCACCGCTTTTGTGAGTCCCGGGTTTGTTTTCGTTAAGTCAACACGCTGTCCTTTTGCTAATTGAATGGCCATACTGCCTCTCTCCTTTCTGCTCTTCGTAATATGTCTTAACCGACTTGCAAGCCGTAGTCTGTTGCGATGCGGGCAAGACCGCCTTGGTAGCCTGAGCCGATAGCAGAGAATTTCCATTCGCCGTTGTGTCTGTAAAGCTCTCCAGCGATAATTGCCGTTTCAATAGAGAAATCTTCCGCAAGATCGTAACGAATAAGCTCTTCATTTGTTTCTTCATTGACAATGCGTACAAACGCGTTTGACACTTGTCCAAAGTTTTGGCTGCGCGCTTCCGCTTCGTGAATCGTGATAACAAATGAGATTTTGTCGATATTCGCAGGTACGGCGCTGAGATTGACTTTTACATTCTCGTCATCACCCTCGCCAAGACCTGTCAGGTTATCGCCTGAATGAACAACTGAACCGTTTCCGCCTTCAAGCTGGTTATAGAAAATAAAATCATTTTGACTTGCGCATTTTCCAGACGCATCTAAAAGAAATACACTTGAGTCAAGGTCAAAGTCATGACCGCCGTCATACTTATTCGTATCCCAGCCTAAACCGACAACAACCTTTGAAAGACCCGGATTTGTTTTTGTTAAATCTACTTTTTGTCCTTTTGCCAATGAAATTGCCATGTTTCATCCACTCCTTTTTCTTTTATACGTACCGGTTGACAATATCTTCTAATCTCGTATCGTTTGTGCCTTCGCCGACCGCCGCGAATTTCCATTCGCCGTCCTGGCGGTAGATTTCAGCGGTAATCAGGCTTGTCCTGCCTGCATAATTGTCTTTCAAATTGTATTTGAGCATTTCTTCATGATTCGATTGATCAACAACACGGATAAAAGCATTTTGAATCATGCCGAAATCCTGTTTTCTTCTCACGCAATCATAAATATTCACAACAAATACAAGCTTATTAATGTTGGCAGGCACTTTCGCCAAATCAATTAAAATCTGCTCATCATCGCCCGCTCCGTCGCCTGTCAGGTTGTCACCTGTGTGCTTGACACTGCCGCAGCGGCTTTTCAGGTTTCCAAAATAAATGACATTTTTCTTATCAGTGAATTTGCCGTTTTCCAGCATCAGCACTGATGCGTCACAGTCAATATTTGGTCCGCCTCCGCCGAGCAGCTTTCCAAAAAAGCCGCCGCCTGATGAAACCGGGTCCCAGCCGAGACCGACCATCAATTTTGACAGACCCGCTTTTCCTTTTGTTAAATCAATTCGCTGACCTTTTTCTAAAGAAATTGCCACACGATTCACTCCTAATCATCGAAATGTGAATATAGTCACATTTATTTTTACGTACAAACGTAACTTGAGTATGCCGTAAATTATTAATATATACGTTTTTTATTATATCAAAGTTTCGTAAAAGTTAAGAATAATTGACGAAAATCCTCGAAAAAAATCTCCCATATTTGATATATGTTTTGCAAATCATATGAATGGCGGATCTCAAACAAACCATTTGACGTGAGCGAGTCATTTTGCCTATTCTTGTATCACATTCTAAAAAGCAACGGAAAGGAAGCGGCCTTTTGATTCATTTAAGCATACTTGATCAGGCACCTGTTTCTAAAGGAGAAAGCCCCGTGACAACCCTTCAGCATTCGGTCGAGCTGGCCGGACGAAGTGAAGAATGGGGCTATAAGCGTTATTGGTTTGCCGAACACCACAGCACGAAAGGACTGGCAAGCACGGCACCGGAAATTATGATCGCCCGTATCGCGGCTCACACAAACAAGATTCGTGTCGGGTCTGGCGGTGTGCTTCTGCCTCAGTACAGCCCGTTTAAGGTGGCCGAGACCTTTCGCCAGCTTGAGGCCTTGTATCCGAACCGGATTGACCTTGGTCTCGGGCGTTCGCCGGGCGGAACGACGAAAACCCGGCTCGCACTAACCGACGGCATCAAAAAAAGCTTAACCGATTTTAACAGACAGCTTCAGGATGTCTCTTATTTTCTGACCGATTCGCTTCCCGCCGGGCATCCGTATGCCGGGATCAAAGCGGCTCCTCTTATTGACACAGCACCGGAGCTTTGGGTGCTTGGATTAGGGGAGAACAGCGCAAGGCGAGCGGCCCATCAGGGAATCGGATATGTGTTTGGGCATTTTATCAGCCCTGAACGAGGGGAAAGCGCGTTTCGTATCTATCGTGAAAACTTTCAGCCATCAGCCCATTTCACATCTCCGGCCGCACTGTTTACGATCTTTGTCATTTGCGCAAAAACAGATGAAGAGGCAGAGGAGCTCGCGTTAAGCCAGGATTTGTGGCTTCTTCGCGTCGGGAAAGGCTTGGACAGCAGGGTGCCAAGCATTGAGGAAGCGAAAGCATACCACTATACTGAATCAGATAAAAACCAAATACGAGAAAACAGAAAGCGCATGGTCATCGGTTCTCCAAGCACTGTAAAACAGCAGCTTCTAGAGCTGGCGGACCGCTATGAAACAAATGAAATTATGGTTCTTTGCAATGTGTTTGATTTTGAGGCGAAAAAAGAATCATATGAACGTCTTGCCGGGTTATTTCTATAAAAAAAGCAGTTTTTCCCAAAGGAAAAACTGCTTTTTATTTTTATCTGTGCCCTTTTTTACGCTGGGTTTCTTTTTTGATAAACGTCCATATCCCCTGAACTGCAAATCCGATCAGGAGCAGAACAATTAACAGCAGGGTAATGGAAGGCCCTGGCGGTGTGCCGAGCTGATAAGATGACGTCAGTCCCATAAATACACTGAATAAGGAAATGAGTATGGCTGACATAAATACCATGTTAAAGCCTTTTGCGATTCTAATGGCGAAAGCTGCCGGCAATACGAGCAGTGCCGATACGAGCAGTACGCCGATAATCGGAATAATAACTGAGATCGCAAGACCAGTGACAATGCTGAATGACATCGACAGAATGTTTGTATTGATTCCGGACGTTTTGGCTGTTGCTTCATCAAATGTCAGCAGATAGAGCGGCCTTTTCAGCACGATAAAATAGAGCAGGATCAACAATGTAATGATGCCGATAATATAGACCTGCTGCTGGTTAACCGTCACGAGCGACCCGAATAAGTACTGATCAATGCTCATATTGGCGGCGCCTTTCGAAAGGCTGATTAAAAACATCGCGAAGGACAAACCCGCCGCCATTAAGATGGCAATGGACACTTCCGAGTATGTCCGGTATGCCCGCCGCATGTATTCAATTCCGACCGCGCCGACGGTCACAACGACTATGCTCGCCGCGGTAATATTGGTGCTGAGGAAAAAGCCGATGGCAACACCCGACAGTGAAATATGCGAGAGTGTGTCAGCCATTAAGGCCTGCCTTCTAAGCACAAGATATACCCCTAAAATCGGGGCCATGATGGCGATCATGCCGCCTGCTAGAAAAGCTCGTCGCATGAATTCCAAGTCAAACATTTCCATCCGCCTTTTTCTCCTCTCTCTAATCGAATCACTTTATCTAAAAATTGCTGTACTTCATTTTGTTCATGAGTGACCATCACAACTGTGCGATTGTGATTTTTCACCAAGTGGTGCATGAATTCGTAAAACCCTTTTCTGCTGTCATAATCAACCGCTGTCGTCGGTTCGTCCAGCATTAAGAGATCGGGATTGCTGGCAAGCATTCTGGCAATACAGATTTTCTGTTTCTGGCCGCCCGACAAGTCACCGATTTTCCGGTGGCGAAGCTCCCACATTTCCACCATTTTCAGGGCTTTTTCTACTTCGATATGATCTTCTTCATTCAAACGTTTAAACCATTTCCCTTTTGTGTACCGGCCGGATTGGACAAGCTCAAGCACGGTGCTCGGAAAACCTGCATTAAATGAAGAAATTTGCTGCGGGACATACCCTATAGTCAGACGTTTTCCTTCTGCATTCTTTTTACTGATTGTTACCTTGCCTTCCCACGGTTTCAGCATGCCGAGCATCACTTTTATCAGCGTTGATTTAGAAGCGCCGTTTGGACCTGTGATGCCGACAAACTCGCCGCTTTCAATATCAAGAGATACTTTATCCAACACAGGCGTGTGGGAATAGCCAAAAACGATATCTTTCAATGAGACGAGATTCATGTCAATCTTCCTTTCTCACAAAGAAATAGTGTGCACCCTCCGGCGCACACTATCTTTTTATTTATCCAATAGTGAATCTTTCAGGGCATCGAGGTTTTGCTTCATGATGTCGATGTACCCTATACCTTTATCCTGTTCTTCTTTGCTTAAGCCTTCCAGCGTATTCAGCACTTCTGTTTTCGCGCCGATTTCACTGGCCAGTGTATCTGCAACCTTGGAGGATGCAATTTCTTCAAAATATATAATGTTCACGTCATGCTCTTTCGCATACGTTTTCAGTTTTGCTAAGTCAGCTGCACTCGGCTCTTGTTCAGGAGAAAGCCCCGCAATCGGAACCTGAGTCAGGCCGTATTCTTTTGCCAAATAGCCAAAAGCTGTGTGCTGTGTGATAAATTCTTTCTTCGCCGCTTTTTTTACGGTTGTACGATATAGTTTATCAAGATCCTGCAGTTTTGCAATATATTCTTTACTATTTTTCTCATAGTATTCTTTGTTATCCGGGTCTTGCTTCACGATTTGCGCAGTAATATTTTCAACTTCCTTTTGCGCTAAAACAGGGCTGAGCCATACATGAGGGTCCATTTCATGGCTGTGTTCATGCTCTTCGTGATCTCCGTGTTCATGTTCATGTTCATGTTCGTGTTCTTCTTCAGAGCCCTCCATTAAATCGATGCCCTTGCTCGCATTTACGAAAACCGCATGATCTTGGCCCATGCTTTTTTCAGTTGAAGGAACCCAAGTTTCCATGTATTCGCTATTATAAACGAACAAATCTGCGTCCTGAATACTTGCAATATCCTTCGGCGTCGGCTCCCAGTCGTGCGGTTCGACAGAAGACGGAATTAAAAGATCCACATCGCCCTTATCTTTCACAATTTGTTTCGTAAATTCATACATCGGGTAGAACGTCGTGACAATGTGCAGTTTATCACTCTTTGAATCCGCTGACCCTTTCGTTGATGAGTTGCCGCATGCCGCGACCAATAAGAAGCACGCTGCAATCACAAACAAACCGCTCCATTTTTTAAACATAACGATATCCCCTCTTTTTCACAATGACTTTAAATCAAAATGATAACGATTTTGTAATCCTTAATAATAATAAACCGAAGTCATTACGTTTTGCAAGATTAATTTTATGTTGACGCTATGTTTTTATTTTTCCCGCGTGCAGCGCGGATATATGTACTGAAAAACCCGGCAAACTGCGCCGGGCTGACTTCTTATTCTCTTGTGTTCAAAAGATATACTCTGCTCTCGTAAGGCTGAAACACCATTTCATCAGCAATATCACCGTTGTTTTTATAATTGCTGAGTAAAAGGGACGCCTGATCCTTGCTGCAGCACTCCGGCCATTGGAATACAGCCTGCTCTTTTGAAAAATTATTCACCGCCAAAAGCTTTTGCCGGCCGTTCTCTCTGACGTATACAAACAGCTGCGGATCATCTGGGAGCAAGAGATCGTAGCTTCCTTTTATGAGATCTGCATACTGCTTTCTCAGGCTGATCACCTTTTTGTAATAGGCTAAAATGGAATCTGGGTCTGCTTCCGCTTCCTCGGCATTGATGGATGCATAGTTCGGATTGACCTTCAGCCATGGCGTTCCGTCCGTGAATCCGGCATTCTTCCCGCTGCTCCATTGCATCGGCGTCCGGGCGTGATCCCGGCTTTTGGCCAAGATAGAAGTCATCACTTCTTCAGGATCATAGCCGTTCTCAAACACCCGTTTATGATACATATTAATCGTTTGGATATCTTTGTAGTCCTCAATTCTCGTAAACGGCGCGTTTGTCATGCCGATTTCTTCTCCTTGATAAATATACGGCGTGCCTTTCATAAAATAAAGGACAGTGGCAAGCATTTTCGCAGACTCTTTGCGATATCTCCCTTCATCTCCGAAACGGGAAACGATCCGCGGCTGGTCGTGGTTGCACCAAAACAGAGTATTCCAGCCTTTATGTTCAAGCGTCTTCTGCCACTTTGTTAATACAGATTTTAAATCAGAAAGCTTTAGGGGCTTCAGATCCCAATGTTCTTTTCCCGGCTGCTGGTCAAGCTCCATATGCTGAAAGTGAAAAATCATATTCAGTTCATGCTTATCCGTTCCCGTATATGTCAAGCCTTCCTCCGGTGTGACAGAGCCAACCTCACCGACCGACATGACATCGTATTGTGAAAATACTTCGTCTGTCATCTCTTTTAAATAGTCATGGATGCGTTCGCCGTTCGGCTGGAAGGGTTTCGGTTCTGCACACTGATTGACGTAGTCCTCATGTGAAGGAAGGAACTCTTTCTTTGAGATCAGATGAAGCTGGTCTATACGCAAGCCGTCGACCCCTTTATCGAGCCAAAACTTCATCATGTCATATACCGCTTGGCGAACGTCAGGGTTTTCCCAGTTTAAATCAGCTTGTTTGACGGCATTCATGTGCAGATAATATTCGCCAGTGTGCTCCTCATATTGCCAAACAGGACGTCCGTAGTCTGACACCCAGTCTGTCGGCGGGCCATCTTCGGTTCCGGGGCGCCAAAAGTAATAACTGCGGTACTTGCTGTTTTTGTCCAGCTCCGCTTCTTTAAACCACGGATGCTCGACTGAGGTGTGATTTAGGACAAAATCCATGACAAGCTTTAAGCCGCGCTGATGCACCTCGTCAAGCAGATCATGAAAATCCTCCATCGTGCCGTAAGACTCCATAATCGTCTTATGGTCAGTCACATCATAACCGTAATCAACATTTGGAGAAGGGTAGATGGGACATATCCAAATCACATCTGCCCCAAGCTCCTTTATGTAGTCCAGCCGGGAAATCATTCCCCGCAAATCCCCGATCCCATCTCCATTACTGTCCTGAAAACTTCTTGGATATATTTGATAAACGACTGCATCCTTCCACCAGTCTTTTTTCATCCCGCACTCCCCCCTGTTTTTTTCTTTCTACTCGAGCTGAGACGGATAAAGTGTCATTCCCCCGTCTACAAACAGTGTTGTGCCGGTGACATAACTCGCTTCTCCCGATACGAGCCAAGCCGCTGCAGCCGCCACTTCTTCCGGTTTTCCGAAGGCTTTCATCGGAATTTTTTTCAATTGCTTTTGTCTGTTTTCTTCTTTTTTCGTGTCGACGTTGGACTCTGTGGCGATAGTGCCCGGTGCTATCGCGTTAACGCGAATTCCCTTGTCTGCATAGTTAAGCGCCAGCGTTTCCGTCATCATCTTGATGCCGCCTTTAGAAGTTGAGTATTGAACATTGACTGGGCGCGGAATCTGCTGATGAACACTTGAGATATTGAGCACATTGCCTTTGATATTGTTCTTCATCATGTGATTGAGCGCGGCTTTTGCCCCCATAAAGGTTCCCGTTACGTTTACATCAATGACCCTTTGCCAATCTTCAAGGCTCATCTCATGCGGCATGGCTTCTGTACCGTTGAAGCCTGAATTGTTCACCATTACATCAAGCGTGCCAAAGTGTTCTAAAGCGGCATCCATCAGCGCCTGAATCCCTTCTTCCTTTGACACGTCCGCTTCGACTGCGACGGCTTTCCCTCCATTTTGCTTAATGATGTCCACTGTTTCATCGGCTCCTGACGGATCATTATGATAATTCACCACCACATTCATTTTCTCGCGGCCAAAGCGTTCCGCAATGGCTTTCCCGATTCCTTTTGAAGAGCCTGTTACGATGGCTGTTTTCCCGATTAAGTCTTTATACATAAATGATGTCCTCCTCTGATTTTCCATTGTGTATCTGGAAAATACCCCATTTTTCCGGGTTGAAAACAGCATAAAAAAAGCAGAGAACCTTTTCGGTTCTCTGCCATCTCTTATTGGAAGCGCTGCTCGGCAAGTGTCTTTTTTATGTCCATCAGCCTGCGGTAAAAGAAAGCGGCTGACTCATAATTTTGCTGCTGATTGAAGCGTTCTGCCGCATCCAGCAGCAGCTCCTCTGCATCAGCGAGAAGCTGGCGGGATTCGAGAAGATCAAAGCATTCTTCGAGTACCTTCCTGTCGCCGCTGCCAAGATAAAGCTCGTGAATAAGGCGGAATTTTGTTAAGTACATGTCATCCGCCCATTCCGCCGCGCTTTTTACCCCGTGTTGATACGTCTCTATTGCTTTGTCATATTTTTCTTCTTTACAGTAGATATGTGTCAGTGAAAATACAGCTTGAACGGTCTGCTGAAATTTGTGCTCTTCAAAAATGGCGGCGGCCTTCTTGAAATAGCCCTCCGCTTCGCTAAGATCTCCCAAGCTGTACTTACAGTGGCCTACGTTATAATGAGCGGCGGCAATCATATATGCTTCCTCAAGCTGCCTTGCATGATCCAAAGCGCTGCACAGGTGCTTGAGCGCCTTTTCATGATGGTAGACATCCGTCAAATTTCCGGCAATGATAAATTCACACTGCACACGGCGGCGGCCGTACAGTTCGTATTTCGTATAGATATCAAGCGCCTGGCTTGCATAATTCATCGAAAAATACGTTTGTTTGATGTGATAATACACTTCTGCGACCTTAAAAAGAAATTCAGCTTTTTCAATCTCATCTTCCACATACTCCAGCTTTTCCTCGGCGTGCTTATAATGATCGATGGCTAAAATGAAATTTTTCTGCTTAAATTCGTACATCCCTCTGAAATAGTAAAAATAATATTCTAATAAGCCCGTCAGTTTTTGCTGATTGCTTTCAATTTCGTTCAGCATGTCAGAGAACGGAGGCTCGGTGTCGCTGTCTTTCACCGGCATCAGCTTGTCCAGCATGATCCGATGCCGAAATTCCATCAAAGAAAAATATAATAGTAAATCCTGATTTTCTTCCATATCTTCTAATTCGTACTCGATCTCCTGCTTTAACGCTTCTGCTTTATCTGCTTCAAACGCACGAATGTGTTTGTACCATTCGTTTAGTTTTACCGCCACTTCTTCAGATGGAATCTTTGCTCTCAATGATCTGCCTCCTTCCTCCTGCTACTATTTATGTTATATTTTATCATAGCTATTCTCTTTTAGAGAGAGTCATTGGCTTAAAACATAACATTCAGCACCTCATGAGAAAGTGAGACCGGTATGAAATTAATAGCAAAAACATCCTTCATCTTATGCCTCCTGTTTGTGGCGGACCTTTGTTTTTCATATGTGCGGCACGCATGGCACGCTCAAACCGCTCTGCAGGACAGGCCTGTTCCTTCCGCTCTTGATCCGATTGTGAAGCAGAATGCCGACACCCTCAAGGCTGCCGCATCAAATAAAGGCATCTCGATCGTGATTACTGAAGGATTCAGATCCTTCAAGGAACAAGACGAATTATATAAGCAAGGACGCACAAAAAAAGGGAATATTGTCACCTACGCAAAAGGAGGGGAATCGTATCATAATTATGGTTTGGCGATTGATTTCGCTCTTCAGAAAAAGGATGGCAGCATCTTATGGGATATGGATTACGACGGCAATCAAAACGGGAAATCAGATTGGCTGGAGGTCGTCACCATCGCTAAAAAACTCGGATTTGAGTGGGGCGGGGATTGGGAACGGTTCAAGGATTACCCTCACTTGCAGATGATTCCTGACTAGACACCTCACAGCCTCTTCTTTTTTCTTTTATGCGCATCAATATATGAAGGATAAATCGGCTTATACACAAGCTTATAATGCTGATGGCTGCCTGCTGAAAAATCAGGCTGCCACTCCAGCTTCACATCAAACGCTGATAAAAATGCTTCTCTCGCTTCGTCAGCTGAAACATCCGGTTTGTGGTTGATTGTTTCTAATTGCTCTGGGTCTATATCCGGAGCCATAAAAGCGTCAACTTTTCCTGTTTCCGGGTTGACGATGATGCGGGCAGCACCGAACCGCAGCGGTATTCCTTTATACCAGACAGAAAAATGATTGCGGACCCTGCCTCGTTCGTCGATTCGGATTGGATTCACTCTGAAAAACTCATCAGCTCTCGGATAGAGCGCGTACAAAAACTGAAGCGCTGTCTCTTGGCATTCTTCCATTGAGTAATGTGCAGAACCCTGTAGTTCCATAAAAGAAATAGCTGCTTTTAATTTTCCTGTTTTTTTATCAGTCTTCATTTTGATTGTATTTTTATTTCTCGTCGCAAAATAGCTTCCTATGCTTAAATCCTTTCGCTCCGGCGCACTGCCTTTGCGCCAAGTGCTTCCAAGTTCCTCTCCGAAGTCCTTTTCACCGACTTTTTTCATATCAGGGGTAAATCCCAGCATTCCATATATATCGGTTCCTTCTTTTTTTTCAAGCGGCGGGAGAGGCGCCCCGTTTTCCGTTCTTTCATCCGATATATGCTGGTCAGGCACGATTTCATCTACATCCGCTGGATAGCTGTAACCGGGCAAAATCGGTTCATAGACGAGTCTGGGCGACTGTTCATCATCAATGACGTCATACATGAGCCGTAAAGACATGGTATTGACGTAATGGGAAATGACCTTCTCTTTCTCTACGAATTCCTTTGGGATGTCGGCTTTGTTCCCTTCTCCGTAATATAAAAAATGGACAATCTGTCCGCTGCGGGTGATATCTATTAAAAATCCTGAATTAGGAAGTGAGAGGCCCAGCTGTTTTTTTGTATAAACAAACCGGATGTGATGCCCTCGTTCTTCCTTGGCTTGAAAATGAAATTTCATAAATGTGGCCGGATGGTGGGCTGCGGCAAACTGAAGAGCTGTCAGCTTCAGCTCGGCATCTGGGAGCTTTTTGTCCTGCTCGAGGCCGGCGGCTGTTGAAAATGTGAGCAAAGCACCGTCGTTCGAGAGTTCTACGATAATTTGCTTTTCCGGATCTTCGGGGTCCTTCCAAATGAAGTATGCATGCCCCTTCTTCTTTTGTTTTTGAGCATAATCTTCGATCTCAAGCTCATAATGCGGCGGTACATTTCCGATCTCTTGCGCCTTCTTTTTCAGCTGTTTGTTTACCAATGAAGTCATCCTTTCAAAGAGTCTACGACAAAGAGAACCTTGTTTATTATATAAAAAGACCCTTCTTCTTTTAAAGTGAAGAAAGGTCCTTTTCTATTAAGGAAACTGGGTTTCCATATCCTTTCTATTACTTTTTTCATACATCAGCCAGTACACACGCCGAAAATGTGTGACTTTTGACTGTTTACAATGCACTTATGACAGCCTCACCAGTATGGGCATCAATCAATCTCGGATATACCGGGTTGTAGACGAGCCGGTAGCTGTTTTCTTCATCTTCTTCGTATTCTCTCTTCCAGCCAAGCTCGACTTTAAAATGGCGCCAAAAGATAGACTTGGCTTGTTCCGGTGAAATGGATGGAACAGGGTCAATCGCTTGGAGCACTTCAGGGTCAATGTCCGGTCCCATGTAAACGGTAATAAGTCCTGTCTGGCGGCTGACGCAGATTTTGACCTGCCCAAACCGAAGCGGAACTCCGTTACAGTGCACGTCAAACGTAAAGACGGCTGACGAGCTTTCTTCATCCTGTTCAGCGTATTTGATCTTAAAATATTGATCAGCATTCGGAAACAACGCAAACAGAAAACGAATGGCGATTTTTTCGCACTCTTCCTCGCTTACGGTATACGGCCCTTTTTCGTCTATAAACGACATAACACCTTCAAGTTTTCCGGTTTCTTTGTTATGGATGGTTTTCAGCATTTGGTGAATCCGTCCTCTTAACCAGCTGTCCATGCTTTTATCCGCCGGTTGATACACAGGATTATCCGGATTCCGCCAGACGATCCCGATTCTCCCATCCCCTAGATCCGTTTCCCGCTCTTTGACTAAGCCTTTTTCGACCCCGATCATGCTGCCAGGATCGGCCTTTTCGTGAATGCCCTCGAATAAAGGGAGAGGAAAGCTTTCCCGCTCCCTGTAATCGTCATTATCAAATTCTTTTTCTTCTCGAACCAAATCAGCAGGCACAGCAATGCCCGCGTTTTCAAACTCATACACCAAATGCGGCTGATCGTCTCCGTTTTTGTAGACAGAGCGATGAAGGATCTCAAACAGGAGAGTGACATCTACATCTTTCTTGAAATAAGCCAGTGCTTCTTTTTCATCTGCGACCTGTTCCGGCTTGATTATATTGCACGCTTTCCCGTAATACCGAAAATACACCACCTCCCCTGATAAGGAGACATCAGCCATAAATCCGCTCATAGGAAGCGGCAGCCCGTCTTCCATTTGAACATATGAAAACCTTACTTTATCATCATACGCCTCATCATTTTCTTCACGGACAAATGCAGACGGAGCTTCAGGATAATGAGAGTTCACGAACTGAATCAAGATATCCTCTATTTGGTCTTCGGACAGCTTCTCACTGCTTTCAGGCTCAACATCTCGAGAAAGCCCTTCCAGCTGTCCGTCCGGTCCAAGCTCTACGATGATCCCTTTGTGTTCATCCTGCGGATCTATCCAGCAAAAATACGACCTTTTCCGTTCATCACCATAATCTTCAATTTCCAGCTTTAAGTGTGTCGGCACACGGCCGATTTCCAGTGCTTTTTGTTTCAATTCCTCTTTTTTCACCAAGGCGGCCCCCTTCTTCGTTCGAATGTCACCCTTCGACTGATCACAAAGTAATAGTCTAATATACACAAATTTCTGTGTTTTCCAGTTTTACCAGAACATTTTTCACCAAAAATAGTATGATGAACCTATTCAATATAAAAGCTAATAATCTTAAAATTAATTCCGTTGCAACTTTTTATAGGTCATCAATCGCAAAGAAGGACGGAGTTTCCAGAAATCTGGGTAAAACCGTGAGAAAAGAACCGATTTTTTTGGCTGGATGATGTCAATCCATTCAAAAAGATCCAATTCTCAAAGACAAAAGACTCCCCTTTCCTAAAACCATTTGAGGAGGAAAAATGAATGTTTCAGAAAAAAACGTACGCTGTTTTCCTTGTTCTCCTGCTGATGCTGTTTACAGCTGCTTGTTCCGGAAGTAAAACAAGCGCGGAGAAGAAAAATTCAGAAACAGAAAAAAGCGCAGATATAGCTCAAGTTAAGATCAAAGATGTCTCTTATACACTTCCGTCTCAGTATGATAAGTCAACTTCAGATGATCAGCTCGTGTTAAAGGTAAATGTCGCTGTGAAAAACACAGGGAAAGAACCGCTTAATGTAGACAATATGGATTTCACTTTGTATCAGGGTGATACCAAAATGTCTGACACAGATCCTGAAGACTATAACGAAAAGCTGCAGGGCAGCACGATTAACACTGACAAATCCGTTGAAGGAAATCTTTTCTTCGTTGTAGATAAAGGCGAAAAATACGAGCTGAATTATACGCCGGAATCTTACGGTGATAAGAAGCCAAAATCAGTTACATTCAAAATTGATGGAAAAGACAAAAAAATCCTTGCGACAGCAGATCAGCTCCAAGACTCTGCGAAAGCTTTATCGGCATATATAGATGTCCTTCTTTTCGGTAAAGATAACAAAGATTTCGAAAAAATCACCGGCGCTAACAAAAATGAGATTGTGAACGACTTTAACGAGTCAGCAAAAGACGGCTACCTCTCAGCATCAGGCCTTTCAAGCACATATGCGGACAGCAAAGCGCTTGATAATATCGTGAACGGCATTAAAGCGGGATTAAGCAAAAACTCATCGATTCAAGCGAAAACAACTTCAATCTCTAAAGACGAGGCAATTGTTGAAGCCACAGTTAAACCTGTAGATGCATCTTCTCTTTCAGACCGTATCGAAGACAAAGTGAAAGACTACTACAGTAAAAACTCTAGTGCTAGCTATGAAGAGGCAGTGAAATACGCGCTTCAAGTCTATCCAGAAGAGTTCAAAAAGCTTGGCCCGGCTTCAAGTGAAAAAACAGTTGAAGTGAAAATGAAGAAAAATGACATCGACCAGTGGCAGCTTGATATGGACGATTACAGAGCAGCAGAATTAGTTGAAGCATTCATTAAAGAATAAACATCAAAAGGAAATAGCCCCAGGGCTATTTCCTTTTTTATTTAAAAATCCTGCTGATGAACTCTGCTTCATCATCCGTCAGTTCAACATCTAAGGTTTTTAGGTTAGCCTTCAGCTGTTCCGGGCGCTTAGCACCTGGAATGATGGCGTCTACAGCCGGTCTCGTTAACAGCCAAGCCAAGGCGACATGAGCCGTTTCCGCATTCTTTTCCTCAGCTACCGCTTTGAGCTTGTCCACTTTTTTCAGGTTTTGAATAAAGGTTTCTCCCTGGAATTGCGGGTTGTTCTTTCGATTGTCGTCAAAGGCATCATCTTTTGTAAACTTTCCGGTCAGCAGCCCGGATGCGAGCGGGAAGTACGGAATAAAGGAAATCCCGTGTTTTTCACAGTATGGGAGCAGCTCCTTCTCAGCATCACTCTGAATTAAAGAGTATTCTGACTGAAAGACCTCCAAATAGCCGTCCGCATTAAATTCCTGCAATTGCTGATAATTGAGGTTCGAAGCCCCGATCGCTTTGATTTTCCCTTCATCCTTCAGTTCCTTCAGCGTGCCCGCGACTTCCGCAAGAGGTGTCTTGCCATCCGGAAAATGAACATAATACAGATCGATGTAATCTGTCTTCAGCCGCTTCAGGCTCTTTTCTACCTCGCCGCGAAGAAAATCCTTGCTGTTGTCAAATTCAATGCGGCCGTTTACTTCTTTATGGGCTCCTTTAGAGGCGATAATGAGCTGATCCCGGACACCGCGTTCCTGAACAACCTCACCGATTAATTCTTCGGATCGCCCCAATCCATATATAAAGGCGGTATCGATAAAGTTCACGCCGCCGTCCAGTGCCGTGCGAACCAAGTCCTTGCCAGTTTCATCATTCAGATTCGGAAACAGATTATGCCCGCCGACCGCATTTGCGCCGAATCCGATCCGTTTCACCTGTAAATTCGTTTGCCCAAGTGCACGTGTTTGATCCATTGTCCCTTCTCCTTCCGAAAAGATTTGATGAAAAATAGCGCAGGTTCCACTTTCTGTATTAGATATCCTTTTTCTATTTTCCTTCTTTTTTCAGCATACACAAAAAGGAGAAAGTGTATTTCTCCTTTTGCAAGTTTATTTTGGCAGAACCCATTTGTCTTTTAAGAAGCAGGCTCTGGCCAGTAAAAAGAAAATGGCGATGAGCACGACGATGGTTCCGCACGTGTATAGAATGGCAGCCGGATTTATCATCCCGAATAACAGCTGTTTAAATAAGGCGTGCAGGTTTAGGAATGGGATGAAAAAGTAGGATAGATCGATTTGATTCGGCGCCTTATTGAAGATGAAAAACATCGGGAATATAGGCAGAAAGACGACAAGAGACATATAGCTCTGCGCTTCTTTTACCGTGCCGGAAATGATGCTGATCATAAGCTCCATTGCGGCGATCAGCATTGCAGAAAGCACGATGATCAAAGCTGAAGCTCCGATAATGACCCATAAGTGATCTCCCAGCTGAAAGGCTGTTCTTAACTTTTCCGTAAATAAGACGGTGCACAGAATCAGAAAGATCAGTGACAATACGCCAGAGGCTATCCCGAAGGTAGAAACCGCAAGCCACTTGCCGACTAACACTTTGTTTCTGCTGACCGGGGTTAACAGCAGCGCTTCTATGGATTTCCGGTCCTTTTCTCCGGCAATAATATCAAGAGCGATCGGCATGGCACCGGAAACGATTGATGTTAAAAGCAACATCGGAAGAATGGCGGAAAGCATGATCGCGGAAACGCCTTGCTCTTCATCTGCTTCTTTTTGCTGAACCGAAAACGGCTGGATCACCGAGTGGTCAATATGTTTACTCGTTAAACGTTCTTGCACAATTTCATTTTTGTACTGCTCTAAGGCAGATTGCACAAGCTGCATAGCATTTGATGAACCTTGATCGACCGAGCTGCCGTAAACGTCAACCTCAAAAGATGTCATACTGGTGATATAAGAATCAAACTCTTTCGGGACGTTCAGATACACATCCGCTTTGCCGTCATCGACCGCCTGTTCAGGTTTTGCGAATGTCTTTACATTGATTTCGTCAATCGCATTCAGCTTATGTTCCAGCTCAGACGGCAGGGACTGGCCGACAGCGATCGTGTACTGCTCCCCTTTGCCCGAAAGCATGCTTTCGTAGAAAAACACAAGGCCCAGCATCGTAATCATCGGAACCAAGATCGTCAGTAAAATTGTTTTTCTGTCCCGTAATGCATCGATCATCTCTTTTTTATAAATCTGTCCTACCATTTATGAAACCCCCCTGACCAGCTTAGACATAAAGATGTAGTTCAAATCGTCGCTGCGTTCGCTCTCGTATAGTGTTTCAAGTGCTCCTCTGTAAATGACCTCTCCGCTGTGCATCATAATGACACTGTCACAGAGCGCCTGCACCTCCTCCATAATGTGGCTGGAGAACAGGATGGTTTTGTGTTCTCTTTTCAGCTGCTGAATAAATTCACGAAAGATATTGCTTGACGTAATATCTAGTCCTGTCGTCGGCTCATCAAATAAAATGATATCCGGATCGTGAATCAGCGCCCTAGCAATGGCGACTTTCTGCCTCATTCCTTTTGAAAACCCGCCCACTCTCCGGTCCATATAATCACGCATGCCGAACCGTTTTGATAAATCTTCTATTCTCGCTTTGATTTCGTGGCGGTTCAGCCCGTACAGCCGGCCAAAGTACTGTAAATTTTCTTTTGCAGTCATCCGGTCATAGAGTCCTGTTTCTCCCCCGAATAAGACGCCGATTCGTTTCTTGACCTCCGCCGGCTGCTTGGCCGTGTCAAAGCCGTCTACTGCGATCGTGCCCTGTGTCGGTTCAAGCAGGGTCGCGATCATTCTCAGCATCGTTGTTTTGCCGGCTCCGTTTTCTCCGAGAATGCCGACGACTTCTCCTTTTTGAATCGTTAAGCTTACATCACGCACAGCTTTGACTACTTTTTTCTTATCTGTAAACCTGCGGCTGCAATCCGTCAGTGTAATCATGTCACAATCTCCCTTTTTGTTATTTCTAGTAATGACTATATACGAAAAGCTGGATTTGTTGGATAAAGTTGTCGCGAAGAGTTCTTTTTATGTCGCGAAATGGGATAAAATAAAGGTGATTCTATTTAACTAGGGGAATGATAATGGTAAAAGTCGGACTAGTCGATGATTATCGAGTAGATTTAGAGAAGCTGGAAGCAATCGTGTCCAGAATGCAGGATGTCGAAATTGTCTTTGCCACCGATTCGGCGGAGGAAGCTTACAGCCGGGTGAAGAACGGGGACATTGATCTTCTGCTTGCCGATATTGAGATGCCTCACATGTCAGGCTACGAGCTGGCGGATTTAATCAGATCTCATTCGCTGGATGTGGATGTGATTTTCGTCACCGGCAACAGCGGCTATGCGGTTCACGCATTTGATCTGAACGTCCACGACTATATTATGAAGCCGTACCACGCCGATCGTCTCAGCTCTTCCTTCGAACGTTATTTCAAAAAGAAAACGGAAACGAGCTTGAACGGGCGGATTTTGATTAAACAAAAATCTAAAATGCATGTGCTGCAAAAGAAGGATATCATTTTCGCCGAACGCACAGGACGGTCGACGACGATTGTGACAACAGCTGAAGAAGTGCAAACGTATCAAACATTAAACGATATTAAAGGCGATCTGCCGGAGAAGGATTTTCTTCGTTCGCACCGCTCCTTTATTATCAACATTCATTACATTAAGCATTTTTCCGCTTATACGAAGCATTCGTTTACGGTTTCGTTTGAGGGAACATCTAAAAAAGCGATGATTACCAAGCAGCAGCTTGATTATTTTCAAAACTATTATTTTTGAGGAGCGCAGGTTGTGATAACTCTGTTTCAATGTCTTTATTTGTTTTTATTCAGTTTCCTATTTTATCAGTCGGCTGCCATTCTATCGCACAGCACAGCCGTTTCTTGGCTCGCCGCTGCTTTAGGCGCGGCGGCAGCGGTTTTATACATACAGAAAACGAAGCCTATGCGGGATCGCTGTCCGCTTCAGCTCTATTCATGTATCGCCGTGATTCACATTCTGTCGGCGGCGTTTTTGCTGATCGCCCCCTCTGGATTGGCACTGCTGCTTGTGATTGTGATATTCGCAACGTGTGAATGGCTCCGCATCGGGCTGTGCCGCTCGCTGACAAAGCTTTTTGAACAAATCGATCGGCTGACTCAGGCTGAACAGCACGCCAATCGAATGCTGATGGATGTCAGGAGCCGGAATCACGATACAATGAAGCATATCACAGCGCTCAGCTCGGCGCAGTCAGAGCCGGACACACAAACATACATAAAACATTGGGCGGGCCAGTACAGTCAATATGACCGGTTTTTGAAAGGAGAGAGTGCGTACATCGCAGGGGTGCTGTATGACTTTCTGGAAAAAGCAAACGCTTCGAATGTGAACGTTTCACTGCATTTGCATACACCGCTTTCTTCCCTCCCTTTCTCTCCCGCTGATCAGGTCAGCCTGGCCGGCAACATATTAGAAAATGCGCTCGACAGCGCTGCAGAGGCCCCTGAGAAAGCGGAGATCAAGCTGGAGACAACACTGCGAAGCGGGCTTTATGTGCTGATTTGTGAAAATACAACACCCGGCATGGAACCGAAAGTGCTCGATACACTGTATCAGTCATTCGGCCATACGACGAAAAGCGGCACTCATGAAGGAATCGGCACTTATGTGATCCAAAAGCTGGTGAACCAAGCTTTTGGCAAGCTTGATTTCACATATCGCCACCCTGTCTTCCGTTTAGAAATCAAAATTCCGTTCCAAAAATAAAAAACCTTGAAAAGCTTGGCTTTTCAAGGTTTTTTGTTCGTCATTAAGATGTTAATGATTGTGCAAAGCGATCCGCTTCATCTTGAAGCGTGCTTTCAATTTCTTTGTAGCGGCTTGAAATCGTTGATGCGCTTACGCCGTATTTTTTCGCCAGTTTGGCTTGAGAAACGGTTGCGCCGTTAAGTGAGATTGCATTCACATAATATTCAACTGCCGCCGCAAAAGCTTCCGGCTTTCTGATGACAGGTGATTTTTTCTCGCAGAACGATTTCCAAATGTCAATGACTGCCGGAATCAGCTCATTCGGATATTCATCTCCGCTCATGCCTTTTTCGATCGCCGCCGCTGTTTCTTTCTCCATGTCGTTTGCCCACTCAACGTTGCTTTCTTGAACAGGCTCCGCTTGCTGCGGCTGTTCATCTTTTTCAGCTAACAGCGCGAAAAGTACGTTGTTGAACTCCTGCTTCATGAAGTCCTCCGGCGTTTTGCCGTTTTTCACTGCAGCATCCGCATATGTCTTCACCTTGCTGATCAGCTCTTCCGTTCTCTTCACTGGGAAGATTGTGAACTGCATGAAGAATTCCGCTTTTTCCGCTTCATGAATCGGATAGCCGAGAATCAAGCTTCCCACTGGAGGGAGGTCTTGACTTGTGACGTCCATTTCCACGTCGAATTGTTTTTTCGTAATGACATCTTCAAAATGAATAACTGCTTCTTTCATATCCTTCAGCAGCAATAAAGCAGGCGTCATGCTCTTCCAAGATTCAACGATCTCACGTGTTTTCGGGCGGGTGATCGAATCGCCTTTTTTCTGAAGGTACTCTTCAAAGATCGTTTTGTCACCAGCGAGCGGGTGAAAGAAGATTCCCCAGATTCCTAAATTAAATACACTGATGTCCTTTGTCTGCCTGTCCATAGTAGAAAGAAAATCATGCTGGTTGATAAAACCTGAAATGCTTTCTCTATGTACTGTGAAGGCATACTCCACTAAGTCTTCCTGAATTTGTTTTGCTTCTTTTGCCGCTAATTCTGTCGGGAAGTCGACAACTTTATTTCCGCAGCATTTTTTATATTTCTTACCGCTGCCGCATGGGCAAGGGGCATTTCTTTTCACTTTTCCCACAATAAACCCTCCGAATTCTGTTGTAACTTTTCTATTTTAACAAAAATAACTTCTGAGGGCTTGGTTTCGGGCTAAAAAAGAATTTGGTAATGTGACAGCCTGGTTCATTATGTAAATTTACCTATGACTATTTCATCAACTTTTGTGATTTAAGACTTATAACCTATTCCCACTTTAGGCCCTTCTTTTTTACAATCGTTAGGTGTTTATCTAAAATTTTTAAGGAAGTGTTTATGTTGGAACTAGCTGGTTTTATGCTGCGCGCCTGCGCTCTTGTGCTTGACGTGATCATTGCGGCCGCAGTGATTTTAGCATCCGGATTTATGTTTGGCGACGGGTCCGCTGGCGTCATCGTTGTCGCCATATTGATGCTGCTTGTGTATCCTTTGCTGATGCCGCTGACAAATTGGAAGGGTACGCTGGGCAAAAAAATCATCGGGCTGCAAATCGTGAGAGATGAAACACACGAGAAAATCTCCCTCCCTCAGGCCATTGTCCGTTACCTGATAGCGTGGGTGCATGTGTTTTCCCGCCTGATCTATTTAACAGCCGCATTTACGAAGAAAAAACAAACCGTTCATGATATGGCTGCGAAAACAATTGTGCTGAAAGCAGAATAACCTTGAAGAATAGGATTCTTCAAGGTTATGTTTCTCATTAGTTCGTATTTTGTCCGCCGCCGTTCAGCCCTTCTTTAATCAGGCTGTTGACTTGGCTGCTGTACAGAAGGCCGATATGTCCGACACCGTTGATACGAACATTTTTTGCCCCTTCTAAATTAGACAGATAGTTCATAACAATCATGTCCGCCGAGCTGTAAATGGACGTATATAAAATCTTTTGATTTGGGTCCGTTCCCGGAAGCGCCTTGTTTGAAACGAGACGGTTCGCGCCGCCAAGCGTTACGACGTTTTCAATTTTATTACCGCCGTCCAGTTTTTTTATGTAATAAAGCGTGTTGGCGCCCCCCATGCTGTGAGCGACAATGTCCACTTTTTTCGCACCGGTTTCATCTAATACCTTTTGCACAAAACGTGATAATACTGGGCCGTTGTTTAAGTTATTGCCTGTCTTGTCCCAAAAATCTACAGCATACAGCTTGTCCCGTGACCAGCCTTGTGATGCCAAATACGTTTTAATACCGGCAAAGTTAAAAGAAGCTCCGCCAATTCCGTGAACCATCACCACCGGATTATGTTCAGCGGCTTTCGCTGACGGCTGCATCGCAAACATGGATGTAACTGACAGCGCAACAATTGTTACAAGTGCAATGATCTTACCTCTTAAAAGTTTCATAATATCCTCCTTTTTTTGTAACAAATTCTTAAATTATAATACTTTGGCAAATTAATTAAGTAAAGGGTAAATTTTACTTATTTTTAAAGAAATTTTAAGGTTGAGAGAACATTTCAGCTGTTTATGATCCCGAAAATGCAAAAAAAGAAGGCTTTTTCGCCTTCTTCTCTTTAATATTCATTAAAATAGTCTTGGATTTTTTTAGGATCATCTGTTTTGGTGAGCGCGAGCATTAACAATATCCGGGCTTTTTGCGGATTTAAGGAGTTTGATGCCAAAAGGCCGTTTTTCACATAGTCGCCGTTCGGTGTGACGACACCATTTCCCGTACGGGTTGAGCGAACCACTGTGACGCCTTTTTTGACCGCACTGACTGCTCCTTTTTCGGCTGCGTCAGATAACGATCCGTTGCCTGATCCTGCGAAGACTATGCCTTTTGCTCCGGCTTTCACAGCCGCATCAAACAGATAGCTTCCGTCATTTTGGTAGCCGTACAGAATGTCTACTTGCGGCAGTTTATCAAGGCCGGAAATCGAGAACTCAGTATCCTTTGTATGCTTGCGTGTCATTTCATTATGAAAATAAATGTCATCGGCAATCGTTCCGATGTATCCCATTTCTTCTGATTTAAAGGTGTCTGTTGCGGTTGTGTTGGTTTTTGTAACGTACCGTGCTGAAGCAATGCGGTCATTGAGAACGACGAGCGTCCCTTTCCCTTTTGCATCAGGTGCGCCTGCCACTTTAACTGCGTTATACAAGTTGGACGGGCCATCAGCACTGATGGCTGTGGACGGCCTCATCGAACCGGCAACAACAACCGGTTTATCGCTTTTTACAATGAGGTTCAGAAAATAAGCCGTTTCTTCTAATGTATCTGTTCCGTGGGTCACGACAATACCGTCAACATCATCTGAAGAAAGCAGTTTGTTGACTCGTTTTCCGAGCTTCAGCAATGTTTTGTTATCAATGTTTGTGCTTCCGACGTTAACCACTTGCTCGCCGCTGACATTCGCAATGTCCTTCATCTCTGGCACCGCTTCGATCAGAGACTCAACGCCGACGACACCTGCTTTGTATTCAGTTGTAGAGGTTTTTGATTTATCGGCTCCGGCAATCGTACCTCCTGTCGCCAGTATTTTGATATTTGGAAGGTCATTTTTTTTGGAAGCAGAAGCTGAAGAAACTTTTTGTGTCTGCGTTTTTTCTTTTGGGGATTCTTTTGCTTCAGGAGATTGTGAGCATCCGGTAAAAGCAAGCAATAGTGCGGTAAAAAGGGTCAGTAAGAGGAATCGTTGTGTATTCATGTTTTCTCTCCTTTTGTTTGGTAACGTCTTTACACCTTTTAATAATTGAATATTTCATTTATTCAGTCAAAATGTGCGTCAGGTTATCTCTCAGCTTTTTTATATGCTCATTTTATTTTCTTATTCGAGTTCCTTTATCTTGACATTCGATGGGTGAATCATGATAATAGACCAGTCACTATATTTTATGATCGCAATCAGTAAGGTGGGAATGTTATGAGCTATGGAGATTCTCGTGAGAAAATCCTTTCTGCAGCTACCCGGCTTTTTCAGCTGCAGGGGTATTACGGCACGGGACTGAACCAGATTATTAAAGAAAGCGGTGCACCTAAAGGCTCTCTTTACTACCACTTTCCCGGCGGTAAAGAACAGCTGGCAATTGAAGCCGTGAATGAAATGAAGGAATACATCCGCCAGAAAATCACAGACTGCATGGACGTGAGTACTGATCCCGCAGAAGGCATTCAAGCCTTTTTGAAGGAGCTCTCCTGTCAATTCTCATGCACAGAGGACATTGAAGGCCTGCCCGTCGGCTTGCTTGCGGCAGAGACATCATTAAAAAGCGAGCCTTTGCGAAAAGCCTGTGATGAAGCCTACAAAGCGTGGTCCCTTGTGTTTGAGGAAAAATTGCAGCTGTCGGGTTACAGCGAGAGCCATGCCAAGGAATCAAGCATCATCATTAACGCGATGATTGAAGGCGGCATTCTTTTATCATTAACGGCAAAAGACAGCACACCGCTTCTTCATATCTCCAGCCGCATTCCCGCTCTGTTGAAGAAATAAAAAAAGAGACATACTACTACAAGCTGAGTGAATACATTCAGATGAACGAGAGGAGAAATAGATTTGGAAACAGCAGCTAAAGCATCTCAGCAATATAAAGTGATGCCAATTATGATATCTTTGCTGACGGCCGGTTTTATCGGCATGTTCAGTGAAACAGCGCTGAATATTGCGTTAACCGATCTTATGAAGGAATTGAACATTACAGCGGCAACCGTTCAATGGTTAACAACAGGCTATTTGCTTGTGCTCGGTATTCTTGTTCCTGTTTCAGGTCTGCTATTGCAATGGTTTACAACTAGACAGCTTTTTACTGTGTCACTGATTTTTTCAATCATAGGCACCTTGATTGCGGCGCTTGCGCCTAGCTTCTCATTTTTATTAGCGGCGAGAATCGTTCAGGCACTTGGAACAGGACTCTTATTACCGCTCATGTTTAATACGATTTTGGTGATTTTCCCGCCCCATAAACGGGGAGCGGCCATGGGAACAATCGGACTTGTCATTATGTTTGCGCCGGCAATCGGCCCTACATTTTCCGGGTTGGTTCTTGAGCACCTCAACTGGCACTGGATTTTCTGGATCTCTCTTCCGTTCCTTGTGCTTGCGCTCATTTTCGGTATCCTGTACATGCAAAATGTGTCTGACATCACAAAACCTAAAATTGATGTCCTGTCTATTATTCTGTCGACGATCGGTTTCGGCGGCATTGTGTTTGGATTCAGCAACGCGGGTGAAGGCTCTGGCGGATGGTCCAGCCCGACTGTGATCGTTTCACTTATTGTCGGTGTTATCGCCCTTATTCTATTTTCAATCCGTCAACTGACGATGAAGCAGCCGATGATGAACCTGCGTGCATTCAGATACCCGATGTTTATTTTGGGCGTCATTATGGTCTTTATTTGCATGATGGTCATCCTGTCATCCATGCTGCTTCTGCCGATGTATCTGCAAGGCGGCTTAGTCTTAACAGCATTTGCCTCAGGACTTATTCTCTTGCCGGGCGGTATTTTAAACGGATTTATGTCACCTGTCACAGGCCGTCTGTTTGATAAATACGGACCGAAGTGGCTTGTTATTCCGGGATTTTTGATTGTGACTATTGTTCTGTGGCTCTTCTCAAATCTCACGACAGCTTCAACAGCAGTGCTGATTATCGTGCTGCATACCTGTTTGATGATTGGGATCTCCATGATTATGATGCCTGCTCAGACAAACGGTTTAAACCAGCTTCCGCGTGAGTTTTATCCGGACGGCACTGCCATTATGAACACACTTCAGCAAATGGCGGGCGCGATCGGGACAGCTGTTGCGGTCAGCATCATGGCTGCCGGTCAGCATGACTACATGAGCAGCGTAAAAAATCCAGCCGATCCGGCAGTCATTCCGCAGGCATTGACAGCTGGCGTTCAACATGCATTTGTCTTTGCGATGATTGTTGCGATTATCGGTTTAATTGCCGCTTTCTTTTTGAAACGAGTAAAGGTTGATCATCAATAAGAAAACCCCCTGATCTTGAGGTCAGGGGGTTTTTTATACCTATATCGGACAACACACTCAAGCAAGACGCGAGCGGCGCCTAAGGAGGTGAACATCTATTTTTAAGTGATCGCTTTTAACGCGCGGATAAAATCGCAGCCATTTCATCAATCGCATAACGCAGTTCGCTCTTCGTATTATAAAAGTGAGGAGCGAGACGGATGACATTGTCCCGCGGAGCGCAAATCACGTTTTTCTTCTTTAGTAACGCCGCCGTTTCAGATGCCCGTTCATCCCGAATGGAAATCATGCCCGGCTGCTGTACCGATGGCGCCCCCGCAAGCTCCAGCCCTTTTTCAGCTGCAAATTGAAACGCATCGGCACTCACTGCTTTTATATGATCGCGGATACGGGACATTCCGATATGATTCAGCAGCGATAAAGCCGCAGCCGCTGCATACACGCTTATAAAAGCAGGGGTTCCTGTTTGAAAACGCCTCGCGCCTTCTGCATAAGACGACGCCCCAAACCCGTTTTCCCGCCCGAACCAAGCAGATGCTTTGGGCTTCAGCTCGTTCGCCAGCTCTTTTCTCACATAAAGAAACGCCATGCCCGGTATGCCGAGCATATACTTTCTGGTGCCTGCCGCCAGCATATCTATGCCCCATTCTTTCACATCAATAGGAATATGCCCGGCAGATTGATATGCATCTACAAATACCATCGATCCCTTTCTCTTGGCGATGGCAGCGATGGCTTTTATATCCTGAATGCAGCCGTCACGATAATGAACGTGCGGAACACAGGTCAGCACCGTCTCTTCCGTGATATACCTTTCATATTGTTCGAGCGGCAGCTCATTGTCTATTGAAGGGATCACAGATACATTATAATCAGATTGTGCCTGCCAAATATGAGACACCGCCGGAAAATCCATCTCCGTGTATACAACATGTTTCTTTTTAACAGCAGACAAGGATGATGCCACGGAAATCATCGCATCAGAAACTGACGGCACAATCGCAATCTCATCCGGCTCAGCCCCTACCAGTCTCGCAAACTCGTTTCTGGCACTCTCTGTCTTGTCAATCGCTTCATTCCAGTTCGTCCCCCTATGCAGCAAGCTGTCATGATAATCTTGTATCGCCTTTGACACCGGCTCTGCCAACGCGCTCTGTGAGCAGCTGGCAAGCATGATGCGGCTCTGCACGGTTGGGAACAGATGTCGGTATTGCTGCGGCAATTGTTCCATTCTGATTCACTCCTTTTTATTATTTTGATGAAAAATCCAGAAATAAACAATAGAATAATAGAAAAAAGGAGATGGCAGCCATGAGAAAAAAAGTGCTCTTCACAGGTTTTGACCCTTTTGATCAGGAAACTGTCAATCCATCGTGGGAAGCGGTGAAACGGCTGAATGGCTTTGAAACGGATCAGGTGATCATCGCTTCGGCACAAATCCCGACTGTGTTCAGAACCGCTCTTGACACTTTGCGGCAAGCGATTCATAAACATCAGCCGGACATCGTGATCTGCGTCGGGCAAGCCGGCGGCCGGATGCAGGTGACACCGGAACGGGTCGCGATCAATCTTGCAGACGCGCGTATCCCGGATAATGAGGGAAACCAGCCGATTGATGAGGAGATTTCTCCCGGCGGGCCTGCCGCTTACTGGACAGGGCTTCCGATTAAACGCATCACATATCAAATGAAGGAAAACGGTATTCCGGCGGCTGTTTCCTTTACGGCCGGCACATTTGTATGCAACTATCTGTTCTACGGGTTAATGGATCACATTCACCGTACGTCTCCGCACATTCACGGCGGGTTTATCCACATTCCGTACATTCCGGAACAAACAATCGACAAAACAGCGCCGAGCCTCAGCCTCGACATGATCGTCAAAGCATTGAGGATCGCCGCTGTTACGGCCGCACAATATGATCAGGATACGAAGTCACCCGGCGGCGCGCTTCACTAAGCGGCGGCCGCTTCACTGGTCAGTCTCTTTTTGTATACAAACGCTGATAGTGTGACACTCACTTCGAACAGGACAAGCAGCGGAATCATCACGAGAAAATCAGAAATAAAATCTGGCGGGGTAATCAATATGGACACCACGATCAGCAGAAAATAGGACAGCTTTCTCGCTTTGGCCAGCCGGTATGGATTTAAGATGCCTAACCTTGTCAAAAACATCACCACAAGGGGCATTTCAAACAGAAAACCGAACGGCAGGCTCAAATTCACCATAAACCTGAAATAGCGGTCAGCGGTAAACATCGTTTCAAAATGGCCGGCAGACAAATGTGTCAAAAAGCCGAGAACGATCGGAAACAACACAAAATATCCGAACGAGATGCCGGCCAGAAACAGGGCGAATAATCCCGGTATGTACATCAGTGTCACGTTGCGCTCCGTTTTTGTCAGCGCCGGCGCTACAAAACGCCAAAGCTGATAGGCGGCAACGGGGATGGAAGCGGCAATCGCACAAATGCCGGCAAGCATCATATATACCCAGAGAATTTCACTCGGTCCGAGAACAGCTAATTTTCCGTCAAAATCTCTGATCAGCCAATCATAAATGTCCTCCACAAACAAAAAAGCCGTAATTAAAAACAGAAGAAAAGCCGCAAGTGTGAAGATGATCCGACGGCGAAGCTCTTCTAAATGTCCAATCAGATGAGTTTCTTTTTTATCCATTCAAAAAAGCCCTCCCTTTCATGAGAAAAAGAGGCAGACCATGCGTCTGCCTCATCAGCACTCAGCCTGCGTTTTTGTCCTGCTTGACCGCTGACAGCTCAGCTGATTTTTCTTCTTTTTCATCACCAGACACAAGTGATTTTGTGGCGCTTTTGAATTCCAGCAGAGTCCGACCGGCGGCTCGCCCGATTTCCGGAAGCTTTGAAGGGCCAAAAATAATGAGGGCGATGACAAAGATCAGAATCAAGCCTGGTATTCCAATGTTTGAAAACATTATGTTTCACTCCTTAATGCGTGATTTTTGCCCGTTTTTTGATCATTTGTTTTTCATGGGCTTTGTTGTGCTCAAAGAAACGATCCTCTTCGACTTCATTGGATTGTTTCACTCCGCCTTGAACCATTGTCGAGGATACCTTTCTCAATCCGGTTTGGTCTTTTTGATAAACGAATGAAGCCCGTGTGGAAATGGCTGCTCCCGGCTCTGTCACAAATGGCATTACCCGATAATCAGCTTTCCACTGGTGAGGCGTTACTGTACAGCGGACATATCCGCGGTAATCGTTAAAGAACTTGATATGTGGATTTTCCTTTAAAATTTGATCGGTATCCGCCCGCTTATCCGCTCCGTTTCCTCCGGATGTGATGGAGGTGCCGACAAATTCAGCCCCGAAAATTTTTGAGCTTGTTTTATTAAAATCGACATGCAGATTCGATGCCCAGCTTGCGTGTACATCTCCTGTCAGCACAACAACATTATTTAAATTTTTGCTGTTAATGTAATTGACGACCCGTTCGCGCTGAGCCGGATAACCGTCCCATGAATCCATGCTGTAGATCGGGCTTGAGCTTGTCCCGAAATTCCACTTCGCAAAGAAGATTTGCTGTGCCAGCACATTCCAATATGCAGTCGAGCTGCTCAAATTGTTAAAAAGCCACTGCTCCTGTTCTTTTCCTAACAAAGTCCGATTCGGATTGAGCGATTCATCAGAAGGCGGCTTATTGCCGTCGTTATTGGCTTGGTCATCTCTGTACTGGCGTGTATCCAGTACATTAAATGATGCCAGATTTCCATACGTAAAGTGGCGGTACAGCTGCATATCCGGGCCATTCGGCAGAGAGGAGATGCGGAGCGGCATATGCTCATAATAAGCCTGATACGCCGCCGCACGGCGCAATACAAACGCGTCAACCGACTGCCCTTTTTCCGGGATTTTATTGGCATAGTTATTTTCAACTTCATGGTCATCCCATGTGACAACCCAAGGAAACGCCGCATGCGCCGCTTTTAAATTAGCGTCTGAACGGTATTGGGCATGGCGGTTTCGATAGTCCTGCAGCGTAATGATTTCTGCGCTGTTGTGCGTGCGGACATTGCCTGTTTTCGATACATATTCATTCGGCCCGTACTCATATATGTAATCACCGAGATGGAAGACAAGATCAAGCTTTTCCTTCGCCATATGCTTGTAGGCTGTATAATAGCCATGCTCATATTGCTGGCAGGAAGCGAAGGCAAAGGTCATTTTCGGCACATTGGCACCTGGGGCCGGCAGTGTTTTTGTTTTTCCGACAGGACTTAGCTCATGTCCGGTTTTGAATCGGTAGTAGTACACTTTGTTCGGCTCAAGCCCGTCCGCTTCCACGTGGACAGAATGGGCGAGGCTCGGTTTGGCCATTTCTGTGCCCTTTCTTACGATCTTGCGGAAGTGCTCATCCTTTGCCACTTCCCATTTGACAGGCACAACCTGGTTCGGCATCCCCCCGCCGTTCAGCGGATCTGGCGCCAAACGCGTCCAGAGCACGACGCTGTCAGAAAGCGGATCTCCTGAAGCGACGCCGAGCGTAAACGGATAACTAGAGAACTTAGGTGCAGCATTTACTTCAAATGCTCCTACTGACTGAGCAATGGTTAACCCAAGAGAAAGCCCCGCAATTTTTCCAGCCCCCTGAATAAATTTGCGGCGGTCAAACGTATTATTCTGAAAGCTTTCGTCTTTCAATTTCTGTACCCATTCGTCAAAACGACTGTCATTTGCCATTCCAGATCCCCTCTCTTCTCATTGATCGCTTTCATTATAGGAAACCATTGTTAATTAGCTGTGAAGAAGTGTGAAGGGATTGTAAGCACTGAACATGGGAAACAGGACTTCATTCACAGCCCTTTCGCCGAAACATGCCGACAGCTGGCAAAACGGCGTGTTTTCTGCATATCCTGTCGTTTGCAAGCCGACCTTTTTACCCATTTTTCTTCACATGATCTTAAAAAAACAAAAACACCGAGCGATTTTGCAAAATCACTCAGTGTTCGGAAAAGCTGTCTGTTATTTAGAAAACAATCTGCTGAAAAAGCCCTTCTTTTCCGGTTTTGCAGCTTCAGGCTCTTGTTCTATTAAAATTCCTTTTTCCTTCACTTCTTGCAGCCAAAATGGAAATTCAGTAAGCAACGCATCATAAAGCTCATCATCAGAGATGCGTTCAATGTCTTCGATATGCAGGAAGTTTGCGTTATCAACAACACGCCCTTCTAGCGTATCCAGTTTATTAAGAAAATCGAAGTTGCCGTTTCCGATGCCGACAAACTGCCAAAACACCGGTTTATCAGAGGCAGCTTCAATAATAGGTTTGATGGATTTTTTACACCCTCCATCATTAATAAAAACGATAAAAGCGGGATATGAACTCGGTTCTTCCACAACATATTTATGTAACACATCTTTTATGACCGGCGGCTCATCATTTCTCCCGAATTTATGCAAGAGTTCATTATTCAAAATTTCGCGATCAACATAGCCTGAAAAATCGATTTCATTGACTGGCTTTAACCGGGAGAATTCATTATCATAAACCCATACATCAAGCAGGCCGTTATCATCAAACTGATCAGCCACAGCCAAAATCCGCTCCACCACTTTTTGAACCGTTCCGTTTTTATACAGCGTTCTCATTGAACCGGTAATATCCAGCACCAGCCCGACACGAGCCGTCACCTTGGTTAAATGCTTTTTCTCCAGTACGATTTTTACGCTCTTCTTTTGCAGGTCAATTGTCGCCATTTTGTCATCTCCTGTAGTTCTTTTATCCGATTATCTCACAGAAATATTTACCATTGGTATAACTTTTTAAAGAAAAAACACCGTTCAGATGTGAACGGCGTCTCTCCTTAAAATGTGTTATATACATTTTCACATGTTTCGCCCGTCGGCTGATAAAAACAATGTGATTTGAATCTGGCCACAAACGGCTGGTTATACCAGGTCGGCGGGCAGTTTCCTCCCGGCTTGAAATACCACAAGCTGAATTTTGCCGGCCAGAACCTCTCCCCGTTTATCGTCCGGCGTGCCAAGGCCCGCTCGCTTTCCCGCGGTCTTTGATAAAAGTATCCATGGGTCACCGCTTCAAACGCATGCGGCTGAAAAATCATCTGCCTGATGGTGCGGAGGCCTTTAAAATCAGAGCAATTGGCCCTCAGCCGATTAATCCCAACATTTCCGACAAGCAGCATCCCCTGCTTTCCTTCACCTTCCGCTTCCGCTCTGAGCAGCCGTGCCATCAAGTTGACATCAGCGCTTGTTGCTCTCACAACCGCCATCACGTCACCTCCCCTTTTTCTCCTTTCATCATATTGCAATACCCAAAGAGTGATGACGGAGGGACAGGAGAAGTTTTAAAATTTATTCTCCCGGTGCTGTCACAAACCATAAAGATCGGTAATTGCAGAAGAAAAATGGACATCTGGCCGTCAAGGAAATCTCCGGTAAAATCCCGGATTCCACGGGCATGGCAGCTGCCGCTTCATCCCCTGATTCATAACAGTTCTTCAGCCTTTTTCCACCTGTAGCCGAAAACGCTTTGTAAAGAACACAAAGTAATGTTTAACTTTCCGTATTTGAGGAATCATACATAACAAATCAGATAAAAGAAGGAGGAACCTTATCATGACACATGTGAAAGCGCTCGCGATTAAAGGTATTATGACGATTATTGTTTTGTATTTGGTGCTGGGTCTTGGCTTTGGTTTCACGTTTGGTGATACGCTGCTGATGACGGTTGTGTTAGGGGTCATTTCTTATTTGCTTGGAGACCTTTATGTATTGCCCCGATGGAACAATATGATCGCCACTTTGGCTGATTTCGGTTTGGCATTTCTCGTGATTTGGCTGATGGGCATGCCGCTTTCTATGGGGATGACTGGCGGAGAAATTGCGCTGGCGGCTCTATTTGGAGCAATCGCCATGGCCATCGGTGAATATTGCTTCCATTTCTATATGATGAGCAAAGAAATTGGCAAAAAGCATTATCTTGAAACAAGAACAGATTCATAATCAAAAGGCCGGTGCTGACAGCATCGGCCTTCTATCATAAAGCATCTTCCCGGTCTATGTTTCGGACAGACCAAATCGCTATCAAGATGCCGATCGCACCTAAAGAAAGCGGAATGTAGATAATCGTTGCCAGCGATAACTCGGGGCTTTGCTGGCTGATCAGTATCGTCAATATAACCGATGAAATGATAGCAGCCGGAACAGAGCGTTTCCTCATCCCAAAATATAAAGGAATAAAACTCAAGCACGCAGCCGAAGCGGCATATATCGCCATACTGCCGACCTCTTGCCCGATAGTCTGGACTGATAACATCGCAGGTGTAAGTTGATAATATTGATTGATTTGCGCAAAGATGAATGAAAGCGCAATTTCAGACACCATAATGGTGATAAACGTCAGTCCGCCTGTAATCAGCAGCTTGGCAGCAATCAGTTTTTTCCGGCTGATGGGATATGTAAACATGACGGTAATCGTTTTATTTTTGTACTCGCTAATAATCAATTTGGCAATCAGCACACTGGCGAAAACAACAAATACAGATCTTACAAACGTTCCAAGCAAAAATAGCGTGGATGTCGCATCAGTCATCACCTCCGGCTGCGGGAGTTTTTTTTCTTCTGATGCGATCAAGCATATAAATCCGAGAATACATAGATTTGCAATAACGGCGCCTCTGTAATACCAGCCTAATTTCATTTTTTTTAATTCAAGTTTCATTAAATTCAACATGTTGTTTCAACTCCGTATTTAAGCATCTTGCCGGTCTGCTTTCCTGACTGCCATGTATGAAAAAAACAAACCGACAGCAGCTAGAGATAATGGAATATATACAATGGAAGAAATGGACAGGCCCGGGCTTGTTGAACTCATCAGCATGACGATCACGACAGATGAAATGATGGTTGCCGAGACAGAGTGCTTACGCATCCCAAAAAAGATGGGAACTAAACTGGTGCCAGCGGCGCCAAAAGCGAAAACCGCCATTTTTACCGAATGCTGAGAAATGACATCGGCGCTCAATTCTCCCGGAATGACATGGTAGATCGAATTCAGCATATAGAAAGCGGCTGCTACGAACGCATTTGAGACTAAAATAGTGATAAACGTCAGCCCGCCTGAGATGCTAAGCTTAGCAGCAAGCAGTTTTTTCCGGCTGATCGGGTACGTAAACATCACTTGAATCGTTTTGTTTTTATATTCCGATATGACTAATTTGGCGATCAGTACAGCGCCAAAAACGATAAACACCGCTCTGACAAAAGTGCCAATGACGAGAAATGCATCATCCATGCTTTGGAACGATTCAGTGCCCTCCGCTTTTTCTATGTAACTGACCAACCACATAAAGCCAAGGATAATCAGGTTAGCAATGATAACTCCTCTCACATACCATCCCATCTTCATTTTCCTTAATTCGATTCTGATCAAATTCAGCAACGGTCTCGCCTCCTCTACGCACTGATGTGATTGCCGTTGATCAAGCTGATGAAGTAGTCCTCCAGTGAAGTATACTTTTTATTCATTGATTCAATGTCTACATCATTTAAAATCAGCGCTTTTGATATGGCACCCTGTGATCGTTGAGCATCATAAATCCGAATGGTTTTATCATTTAAGATTTTAAAGTTGGCAATGTGAAGTTCTTTCTCAAGCACAAAGCAGGCTTTTGTCTGATTCGATGTAACGAGTTCGATGTATTCTGTGTTTTGTCCCCTTACATCTTCCATCGACACCTCTTCCAGCAGTCTGCCGTCACGAATGACGCCGATTGTGTCCGCAATTTGTTCGATTTCACTCAGCATATGGCTGGAGATCAGCAGTGTCATTCCATACTCTTTGCTTAATACTTGAAATAAGTTTCTGATCTTTTTAATGCCGACAGGATCAAGGCCGTTTACCGGCTCATCCAATATAAGCAGATCAGGTTTGGTGAGGATGGCGCGCGCTATGCCGAGGCGCTGCTTCATTCCAAGCGAAAATGTTTTGACGGGTTTCTTGTCGATCTGTTTTAAATTCACCATATCGAGCACTTCTTGAATGGCTTTTTTATTGTGGTATCCCATGTATGCACAATGCAGCTCTAAATTTTCGATAGCCGTCAGATTTTCATAGAAAATTGGATATTCAATCATGCTACCGATCTTGCCAAGCACCTCATATGACGTATGAGTGAGATTGTTTCCGAGGATATTGATTTCACCGCTTGTCGGTTTTACAAGACTTGTCAGCATTTTCATGATGGTTGTTTTCCCTGCTCCGTTCGGGCCGAGAAAGCCGTAAATTTCACCTTTTTTGATATGCATGCTGACATCTGATACGACTTCTTTGCCTTGAAACGTTTTGGTCAGTCTGTTTGTTTGTACGATGTAAGTCAACGTTGTTGCTCCTTTCCTCTTTTTCCTGTTTTCTATTGTAGCGGCGGGCCCTGTCATTTTTATTTCTTCATTCTTAAGAAATTCTTACGATTGTTAATAGGTCATTCGTTTTAATGTAATCGTAAACGCTGTCCGTTCATACGGCTTGCTTTGAAGAGAGATGGAGCCCCCCATTTTTTCCACAAGCCTTTTCGTGATCGTCAAACCGAGACCGCTCCCTTGGAATGCTTTGTTTCTTGATTCTTCAAGTGTGTACAGCCTCTCAAATACCCGCTGCTGGTCTGTTTCACTGATTCCTTTTCCGCGGTCCCATACGGAGATGGCAATGCTTGTCTCATCATAAGAAAGTGATAATCCGATAAACTTGCCAACCGCGCCATATTGAATCGCATTGGATAATAAATTTTGCAGGATACGGTCCAGCGCCTCTTCATTTGCATGCGCGTATACCGGTGTATCCGGAATATCAATCTCCGCGTTAAAACCTTTTGCCTGAACGGCATCATAGTAATGCAGGATATTTCGTTTGCATACTTCGTTGATATGTATTTTTGTGATCGGGATTTGTTTGTCTTCAGATTCCAATTTGGCTAAATCAAAAAAAGAGTGGATCATTTGGATGAGTTCATTTGTTTTTTGGTGCAGCTTCTCAAGCAGTCTTTCCCGCTCGCTGTCCGGCATATCCCGGTCACTTTGGATGGCTTCGATATAACCGAGAATGACCGTCAGAGGTGTTTTGAGATCGTGTGACATATTGGTCAGCATCCGTCTCATGGATTGCTCTGTTTTTGCAAACCGGGCGTTAATATGCTGATGATCCTCAGCGAGCAGATTGATGTTGACGAGCAGATTCCTGAGCGCACGGTCATCTGTATGAAGTAAAACCTGATCGGCCGATTCGTTGTCAAGCATGGCGCTAAGCTTTTCTGCCGTATACGTCAAATTCCTGTCCCGGTTCTTTTTCATCATATATTGAATGACATTCAGACACGCTAAAGCGATGATAGCAGCAATCGTTAATACTGCCATTCTAAAACTCTCCCCATTTATAGCCGATGCCCCATAATGTTTTGATATATTGAGGAGACGATGGATCATCTTCAATCTTTTCTCTCAGCCGTCTCATATGTACATTAATGATGTTTTGGTCGCCAAAGTACTCCTCATTCCATACGGAACGATAGATTTGTTCTTTCGTAAACACCTTTTTAGGATTTGCTGCAAATAGTGTCAGCAGCTGCCATTCGGTTGACGTCAGCTGAAGCGGTTCGCCGTTTTTCAGAACGGATACATTGTCTATATCGATCGTAAGCTGGTGAACACGAATCACCTGATGTTCAGCCGGTTCACTCGACGAATATTGCGTCGCCCTCCGTATCGCTGCTTTGACTCTGGCTGTCAGTTCAATCATCGAAAACGGTTTGGCGATATAATCATCCGCCCCGAATCCCAGCCCCAGTGCTTTATCAACATCTCCGTCTTTTGCTGAAATCATTAAAACAGGAATCTTGCTTTTTTCCCGAATGATTTTTAAAACATCCATTCCATTCAGCTCCGGAAGCATAATATCAAGCAGAATAAGGTCGTACGCCTGCTCTTGAAACCTCCGAATGCCCTCTGCACCGTCGAAAGCATGCACGATTTCAAAGCCTTCTTTTGTTAAATAATGGTCCACCATTTCACTGATGGAATGGTCATCCTCCACAAGCAATATGCGCTGCATCCTCTCACCTAACCTTTTTCATAGTCAAAAAAAACACACATGTCATTACGCTTATTGTAATTGAAAAACATGTGTGTTTTACAAAATTTATTCTTTTTTTCCTGTTTTCAGCTTTTACCTGCAGCCGCTCAGCTCAGTTTTTCTCCTTTACTTGTTCATATGTTTTTGGATAAAATCCAAAAGCGTATTTCCTTGTGCGGTAAGAATGACGCCCTTCCCGCTGCATGCCGGGCAAGGTTTGCCTTCTATTTCTCCGGCTCTTTCACAATGCGGACAAGCAACCTCCAGATCATCAGTTGCGATCACCATTTGAATTCCTCCTTTCCCATTGATTAAACATGGACCACCAGCCTTCTTCCATTGGCCGTCACCTCCTTTAAGAAACACAAAAACCCCCGTCCTATCAAAGGACGAGGGTCTCGCGGTACCACCTTTATTAACAGCTAAAAAGCCATTCGCTCATCAGTACAGAAAACGTCAGTTTCGATACTCCTCTCTTGGTAACGGGGAGAGCATCCCGGCATTGCCTACTATCTATTCAGCAAAGCAATTCAGAAGCCCATTCGGCATCAGGGGAGGATCGGTTCACACCTGCCACCGACTCTCTGAACCCCGCTCACTGATGCTTACTTGCTCTTCCTCACAATTGTTAATCCGTTCTTTCGTTTGTAAAATTTATAATACTCCGTCAATTTACAGAAGTCAATTCTTAATCCAATTTAGATTCGCCAAGTGCTTCCAGAGCCATATTTACGTGCTCCTCCTGCTGTGTCTGAAGAGCGAACTTGGCAATTTCCAGCGGATACGCCGCCTGCATCTCTGAGATGTGAGCCTGCATTTTTGACCATACACGGCCGCCTGCTTGATCATAGCATTCAAGCAAACGGGCTGTTTCTTTTTCTCCGAAAATCATGTGGTAAAAGACAAAATCCTTGGCTGGATCGGCGACTTTCGCTTCTGTCCAATCCAGAAGGCCTGTGACGTGTTCATTTTGATCAATAAGGATATGCGGTGGATGGAGATCGCCGTGTATCAGCGCGGAGAAACCGGGCCAGTATGCATCATCATTGATCCACGTTTGCCATCTTTCCCAAAGCTGCTTAGATACGCCAAACTTATTCTTCACATCAGCCATAGATTCAGCTGTCATTTTCCTGAAATCTTCTGGCATCACCACTTCTATTCCGGATTGGTCGGCAGATGTTTGATTCATGCCATGCAATTCTGCCAGTATTTCGGCAAGTGTATGAACAAAATCGTCTGACGGCGGCTGATGATTCATATTCCATACATATTGTTTCTGTTCCAAATCAATTCCAGCAGCAGGCGTTCCGCTAAGCTTCGGGTAAGCGATCAATTCCGGCGTATGAATTTTCCAATCCGGCACATCAGCTGTGAGATTCGCGCGGAGAAAGGCAAGCGTTCTGCCTTCTGAAGCTGCTCTTTCAACAACATCGCTTCGCCGCGGTTTTCGCAGTACCCATGGCATACCTGTATCATCCTCGGCAAATACAACTTGAAAATCCATTCCCGTTTCATTCAATTGAGCGTTATCAGAGTGAACCGTCAAACCTTGATTGCGTGCAAACGCGACAATCTCAGTGATTAGCTGCCTTTCGTTCGGGTTTGTCATCTCTTTTCCCCTTTCTCATATTCCGCCTGTCGTTAGAGAGAAGGGATGTTTTTAAGGAACAAAAAAAGAGGGCAGCATCGCCACCCTCTTTTCATTACAATATTAGGGTACATACATAGGCAGATTCATCCCGATTCCCCGCATCCAGGCGAGTGTCGTTCACTATTGAATTCGTATTAATCGGAATCTATTGAATGCCATGTCGGAACCCCTCCGTTCATTGTAGTTGATCTCCATGTTACATCATATTCCAGTTTTGATCTACTATAAAAAATGAATCAAGTCACAGGCGCGGGGTTAAACAAACACAAATCATTATGAAGGCCCCAATGGTCCGCCCATGTTTGTTTCCTGCCGCTCGCTACATCTAAGACCATCCGAAAAATCTCCCAGCCGACTTCTTCGATACTGGCCTCTCCGGTAGCAATTCGCCCGGCATTGATATCGATTAAATCCGCCCAATGCTCTGTTAATGAATGGCGTGTAGATACTTTCAGCACCGGCGCAGCAGCCAATCCATACGGTGTTCCTCTGCCTGTCGTAAAGACCTGCAGATTCATGCCTGCCGCCAGCTGAAGGGTTCCGCACACAAAGTCGCTTGCCGGCGTCGCTGCAAACAGCAAACCCTTTTTCTCCGCCTTCTCCCCAGGCCCGAGCACACCGGAAATGGGGCTTGTGCCTGACTTTGCTACCGATCCTAACGCTTTTTCCACCACATTGGATAAACCGCCTTTTTTATTGCCAGGTGACGGATTGGCGCTTCTGTCTGCTTCCCCCCGCCTCAGATAGCTGTCATACCACTTCATCTCATCGATCAGCGAACGTCCGACCTCTTCGCTGACAGCTCGCGGCGTTAATAAGTGAATCGCATCCCGCACCTCAGTCACTTCAGAAAACAAGACCGTTGCGCCTGCCCGAACCAATAAATCAGCCGCATATCCCACTGCCGGATTCGCCGTCACGCCGGAAAAGGCATCACTGCCGCCGCATTGCAAGCCAATTACCAGGTCAGAAACAGGGCAGGTTACACGGACTCTGCTGTTGAGTCTGATTAACCGCTCCTCCGCCATTTCCATGATCGATTGAATCATATTCGCAAAGCCTTGATGATCTTGAAGTGAAATGATGTGATCTTTTTTCTCAGGTGCAATCCGTGCCGGGAGGAGCTTTTCACATCCTAATCCGACCACCATCACTTCTCCGCCGAAGTTCGGATGCTTTGCCAGATTTTGAATCGTGCGGATGGGAATCACGGCGTCTGGGGCATTGATGGCCACGCCGCATCCATATTGGTGATGAAGCGGCACGACATCATCGACATTTGGATATTTCGGAAGAAGCTCTTCTTTTATCCGTTTTACCGCATAATCCAGCACGCCGACGACACATTGAACACTTGTGGTGATACCGAGAATATTTTTTGTTCCCGCACTGCCGTCAGCATTTCGATATCCTTCAAACGTATAGCCTTCAAGAGGCGGCAGCGGTTCAGGCACTTTGTTTGCGATAGGAAGGTCATGGAGTTCCGGAGGGGCGGGCATTCTCACCAAAGCTTCCCGCACCCAGCTTCCGCGTTTGATCGGCTGATCTGCAAATCCGATCACTTCTCCATAACGCAGGATGGCATCCCCCTGATTCAAATCGGTTAGGGCCACTTTATGGCCTTGAGGAACATCTTCTTCAAGCATCAGCCCGCATGGAAAAACAGTGCCCTTTTTCAGTCCGCCGTCATTTACAATAATCGCCGTGTTATCTTTTACATTCACTTTAATGTAAAGAGGCGCTTGATTCTGTCTGAGGTTCATCACCATAGGAACATCACTCCTCAATATTGTAAACGCTTTCTGATTTTGGTTTAAAAAAAGCCGCAAATCCCGATGTCAAACTGCGGCTGTCATAACAATTATTTTTCATCTATTCCATTCAAAATTTTGTCACGGACAAATTTCAAATGCTCATACATGTGGTAATGAGCCTGGTAAGGATCTCTTTTGGCAAGGGCGTCGTAGATTTTTTTGTGGTATTCAACCGTAACATCCCTTTCCCTGTACGGAATCTGGCTGTCGATTTTCGCATGTGTGATCAGCAAAGATTGAATCATTCCTTCAACAACGGGATTATTAGCGCTTAATGCAATAATTCGGTGAAATTCTTTATCTGCTTCTCCATAATTGTTGTCAGTGCTGCTGGCGATGTCGTCGATTGTTTTTTGTAAACGCTCAAGCTCTTCTTCATTTATCTTTTCCGCGGCAATCGTCACCAGCCCGAGTTCTAACGCCATCCGCGCTTCAATAATGGCCGGAAGATTATCAGTCGCCAAAGCAAGCATGACGGAAAAAGGCTGCATCCCGATTTTGTCATTGAAATACGTGCCCCCGCGGGTTTTTCTCGTGATAACGCCCAGCGTCTCTAGTGAGCTAAGCGCTTCGCGAAGCACCGGTCTGCTGACATGTAAGATATCCATTAGCTCCATTTCTGTCGGCAATTTATCTCCGGCCTTTAATTGTCCGCTTGACAGTAAATGGACAATCCGTTCAATGACTTGCTTGGCTAATGTTTTCCGATTGACTGTATCCACCTTCAGATCTTCTAAACCTTCGTACACGAACAACTCTCCCTTCAGTTGTTCAATTGTAAGACAAAATATTCGTTATGACAATATTTAGAATAAAACTTATCGCACGAGACACGGGCGCTTGCGGTCAAACTCCCAATTGCTGATCAGAAACTGCATAGGAATTGCATCGTTCCTTGCGCCTAAATTCATTTTTCGATAGAGATCATGCGCTTTTTCCACTTGTTCCATATCAATTTCGATGCCAAGCCCAGGCTTATCAGGCACCTTCACACAGCCATTAACAATTTCTAAAGGCTGTTTGGTTAAACGCTGTCCGTCCTGCCAGATCCAATGGGTATCAATCGCTGTGATGCGTCCCGGAGCTGCGGCCGCGACATGGGTAAACATGGCAAGAGAGATGTCAAAATGATTATTGGAGTGCGAGCCCCACGTCAGCCCCCAATCATGGCACATCTGTGCAACCCGCACCGAACCCTGCATCGTCCAGAAATGGGGATCAGCCAGCGGAATATCGACCGCATGCAGCTGAATCGCGTGCCCCATTTCCCGCCAGTCAGTCGCAATCATATTTGTCGCGGTCGGCAGGCCTGTCGCGCGGCGGAACTCAGCCATCACTTCACGTGCGGAATAACCGTTTTCCGCACCGCACGGATCTTCGGCATAAGCAAGTACATCATGCTTTCCTCTGCATAATGTAACAGCTTCTTCTAGCGGCCAAGCCCCGTTCGGATCAAGGGTAATTCTCGCCTCAGGAAAACGTTTTGATAACGCGGTGACGGCTTCCATTTCTTCCTCGCCCCGCAATACGCCGCCTTTCAGCTTGAAATCTTGGAAGCCGTAGCGCTCTTGTGCCGCTTCTGCAAGACGTACAACGGCCTCAGGAGTCAGCGCTTCCTCATGGCGGAGGCGGAACCACTCGCAATCTGACTGCTGATTGCTTTGATACGGCAATGTCGTCCGCTTTCGGTCACCAATGTAAAATAGATAACCGAGCATCTTGACTTCATCCCGCTGCTGTCCTTCTCCAAGCAAAGCCGCAACCGGTTCATTGAGAAATTTGCCGAGCACATCTAACAAAGCGGCTTCCAAGGCTGTGACCACATGCACCGCAGTGCGCAAATCAAATGTCTGGATTCCGCGGCCTCCCCTGTCCTGGTCCCCAAACTGCTTTCTGACTGTTTGCAAAATCGACTGGTACGCACCGATCGATTTTCCGACAACAAGCGGCTCTGCAAGCTCCAGTGTGCGGCGGATCACTTCCCCGCCCGGCACCTCGCCGACACCCTGATTCCCGCTGCTGTCCGTTAAGACGACAAGATTTCGGGTAAAAAACGGGCTGTGGGCGCCGCTTAAATTCAGCAGCATACTGTCATGACCCGCGACTGGAATGACTCTCATTTCAGTAATTGATGGAATATTCGATCTTTTTTCTTTTTGAACCTGTTCCTGTATTGGTGAACTCATCTGTCATCCTCCTTTGATAAAGCGCTTTCATAAGTATTAGACAGGCAGTGATTGATCGGGGTCTTGCTCTTGTTTCTTTAGTACGACTCGTTTGATCGGCCCGACCAGCAGCAAATAGCTGAGGACTGCTGCAATCGCATTAGCGCCGACAAAAACGAGGGCGCCATTAAAAGATCCTGTGGCATTCACGATGTAGCCGATAATAATCGGAGTCGTAATCGAGGCGATGTTTCCGAATGTGTTGAACAAACCGCCGCTTAATCCCGCACACTCTTTTGGCGACGTGTCCGACACGACAGCCCAGCCCAAGGCGCCAAAGCCTTTTCCGAAGAACGCGAGTGACATGATTACAACGACGAGCCACGCTGATTCTGTATAGTTGCAGATAATCATGCTGCAAGACAGCAGCATGCCGACAATGATCGGTCCTTTTCTCGCGAAGGTGAGAGAACGGCCTTTTTTCAGTAAAAAATCAGACACGATGCCTCCAAGCACGCCGCCCGCAAATCCGCACAGCGCCGGGAGGGAAGCCACAAACCCCGCTTCAAGAATGGACATTCCGCGGGCCTGAACCAAATATACCGGAAACCATGTGAGAAAGAAATAGGTGAGAGTCGTAATGCAATATTGCGCGATGTACACGCCAATCAGCATGCGGTTGGTTAATAACTGTTTGATATACGGCCATTTTGATTCTTTTTCCTGCTTGCTTTGACTGTCATCCATTGAAATCAGCCCGCCGCCTTCTTCAATGTACGCAAGCTCGGCTTTGTTGACCTTCGGATGTTTTTTCGGTTCATATACCGTTTTTAACCAGATAAAAGCCAGTAGGATTCCCGCGGCCCCCATCACTACGAAGACGGAATGCCAGCCAAAAGAGTGGGTGAGCCAGCCCATTAAAGGAGAAAAAATGACGATTGCGAAGTATTGAGCTGAGTTAAAAAAGGCTGAAGCTGTACCGCGTTCGGAGCTCGGGAACCAGGAAGCAACCACTCTGCCGTTTCCGGGAAATGAAGGCGCCTCAGAAAGCCCGACTAAAAAGCGCAGCGCAAACAGCAGGATAATCGCTGTGCCAGCGGTAAAAAATCCAATCGCCCCTTGCAGCAGCGTAAAAAATGACCAGAAAAAGATGCTTAACGCAATAACCGTTTTTGATCCAAATCGATCCAGCAGCCAGCCTCCGGGAAGCTGTCCGATGACATAAGCCCAGCCGAATGCAGAAAAAACATACCCCATGGCAACCGAATCCAGTCCAAGGTCATGCTGGACGGAATCACCTGTAATCGAAAGCGTCGCACGATCTGCGTAGTTAATAGACGTCACAAGAAACAGCATAAATACGATGAACCAGCGTACAGATGTTTTTTTGCCCGCCGGCGAAACATTCGCATGGTCTTTTTTCATAATATTTTCTCCTTTGTCAAAGTAGAGAATCATATGCTGGCTGGTGATAAGGCTTGGAAAGAGACAAGCGCCTCTTTCCAGCACCTTTACTGCTTCACAAATACGGTTTTGATCGCCGTGAAGAAGTCCTTCGCGGCCTCACCCTGTTCGCGGGAGTGGGAGCTTGATTGCTTCATGCCGCCAAATGGCGCCTGAAGCTCAACCCCTGCGCTTTCCGCGTTGACCCTGACAAGCCCGGCTTCAATCTCATCAACGAATGAAAGCATACGGCCGATGTTTTGCGTAAAAATAGATGCACTTAATCCGAACTTCACATCATTGGAGATGTCTAAAGCCTCCCTCATCGTGTCCACCTTTAACAGAGCGATGACCGGTCCGAAAATTTCCTCCTGGGCAATTGTCATGTCAGATGTCACGTTGTCAAAAATGGCAGGCTGCACATAATATCCGTTTTGATACTTTCCATCCTCCAGCTTTTCTCCTCCGATCAAAAGAGAAGCGCCTTCCTGCTTGCCTTTTTCAATATACGATAGACAGTTATCAAGCTGATTTTTGCTTGCGATCGGTCCCATCCAAACGTTTTCTTTCAAGCTGTCTCCGATCGTGATCTCCTTTGTGCGCTGCAGCAGTTTTTCTTTAAAGCGGTCGTAAATTCCGCTTTGGACAATGACACGGCTCGTTGCGGTGCACTTCTGGCCCGTTGAACGGAAAGCGCCTGTCACCACGGCTTCCGCTGCCGCTTCAAGATCAGCATCATCCGCTACGATCACCGGGTTTTTCCCGCCCATTTCAAGCTGATATTTGGCGCCTCTCGCTAAAGCGGTTTGCCCGATGATTTTCCCAACCTGATTCGAACCCGTGAACGTAATGGCATTGACCCCGTCATGTTCGGCAATGCCTTGGCCGACAACTGACCCTTGGCCAGTCACCAAATTGATGACTCCCGCCGGAAATCCCGCTTCTTCAAAACAAGCGATGATCTTCGCACATGTAACGGCAGTTTCTGTTGCGGGTTTGATGACAACAGTATTGCCGTACACCAGTGCCGGCGCCATTTTCCAAATCGGGATCGCTACCGGGAAGTTCCACGGCGAAATCACGCCGACGACACCAAGCGGGACACGAGTTGTAAACATCAGTGCGTCTTTGTCAGTAGACGGAATAACATCGCCTGTTTTTCGCATGCCCTCGCCGGCGTAATAGCGAAGAATCGCAATGCCGCGAGCGGTTTCTCCTTTTGCTTCCGGCAGGGTTTTTCCCATTTCACGCGTCGCACATGCGGCGATGTCCTCTAAGCGCTGCTCCATGATATCAGCTGTTTTGTACAGCAGTTGGCCCCGTTCTGCCCCCGTCAGCTTTCTCCATCCCGTTTTCGCCTCATGAGCGGCGGCGACGGCCCGGTCCACATCATCAGCCGTTGAACTCTGCACATAGCCGATGATGTCGTTCACATCCGCAGGATTTTCCGATTTGATCATATCGCCTGATTGAGCTTTGACCCACTCTCCATTAATAAAATTGAGATATGTGTTTTTTTCCGTGATTACAGACATGCCCATTGCCCCTTTCATGCTTTTTATGTTTGTCAAACCGTCGCGGCCTTCTTCGGGAAACGATCCGCCGCTTGCTTCAAAATGGCTTCCAATTGCTGATAGTGTTCTTTTTCAACCGGCCCGACAGGCGGTCTGGCTGTATTTCTCACATTCATCCCCATAATCTCCATGCCGGCTTTGATCAAGGACACCGCATACCCTTTCCGCTGCTTCCGGATATCGTTGATCGGCAGAATGACATGCTGATAGAGTTCCTTCACCGCATCGTTGTTTCCGTTTTTCAAAGCTTCATAGAACATCCGGGAAATATGCGGAATATAATTCGAAATGGCTGAAGAATAAGAGTGAAAACCGATTGGCAGGTAGGACGGCATCGTCACTTCAGCCATCGGCATTCCGTTAAGCCATCCCAAGCGGTCACCGATTGTATAGGCGAGGTTGATATTCAAATCCATGTTCCCCACCCCGTCTTTCACACCAACAAGCTGTTCAAGCTCCGTCAGCCGTTTGATCTGTTCAAGAGAAAATACGGCATTGTCGCGCTGATACAGAATGGCATTCAAGTCCGTGCTTTCAATAATCGTTTTGGCGTACTGATACAGCCCCTCCTGTTCGCCATGCACCAAATACGGAGGAAGGATCAAATAGCCGTCAGCGCCTTTTTTCTCTGATATACGCGCCCAATCAAGCGCGGTGCTGAGATTGCCGCCCACTCCCGTATAGACCGGGACCTTTCCTCCCGCAGCCGAAACCGCGACTTCGACCATGTTTTCGTATTCTTTCTGGCTAAGGGACTGAAATTCCCCTGACCCGCAGGCGATAAAAATCGCTTCCAAGCCTTCTTCGAGCAAAAACTCGATATTTTGAAACAGAGCTTCTTCCTCCAGCTTTCCTTGTGTATTAAAAGGCGCAACCGGAAAACCTAAAATCCCTTCAGGTGCTTTTCTTATACGGCTCATGTACAAAACCTCCTGTCATTTGTGTAAACAGCTCATTTGAAAGCGCTTTAAAATCATGTGGTTGCATATCCTCTCCTTTCAACATATCCTTTTGTTTAATTGTAAGACAAATAAACAATAAGTCAATAACTTTATTTTCAGACTTTTCACAAAAACGCTGAAAGCCCCCGTTTTTCCGCACAAAAAAAAACAGCCGCTGCTAGCCGGCTGTTTTTTCACATACTTCTTTCTTTCATCGTTTCGTTCAAAAGCTTTGCTTCCAAAAAAAATACGTGGATAAATTTTTTCATATTCACTCTGGCAGGTGCGAGGGGTTTTGCCTCTTTGGATTGAATTTCTTTCATTTTTTGGCTGACGACCGGAAAATCAAAGAATTTTGATGCGTAGGTTTCGAATTTAGGATTCGAAAAATCAGTTGTGCCCAATGAGGCAAAATGGTCCAGCGAATGAATAATGGCTCTGCGGATTCGCTGTTCCGAGGCTTTCACTTCGCGGTTGATTTCCGTTTGTGATGCCGCAGCTCCAAGCTTTCGTTCCGCTACTTGTGTGAAGATTTGTTTTAAAGAAGGGATATTTTTTTCGTAAGGCTCAGATTGTTCATGCTCAGTTAAATACTGAAGGACCGCCATCATATCATGAGCGCCGCCTTCCCCCATCATACCGAGCTCGGATAGCAAAAATGTTCCCGCTTCTTTTAAGCTGTTGTCATTTTTATACTGAGACCGTGCTTTCCGTTCGGTTCGGTTGACCAGCCGGCTTAAAGAGTTTTGGATATCTCCGATCGAGTTTTCAAGCTCGATTCGTTCCTTCACCTTTTGCAGAACAGTCACAATTTCAATACGGTTAATTGGTTTATGAATAAAATATTCAATGCCGAGAGAATACGCTTCTCCGACCATTTCTTTAGCTTCCACTTGTGAGATCATTACGATTTTCCCGGAATAAGAGTCCTTGATCCGGCGTATGGTCTCAATTCCGTCCCGCCCGGGCATTAATAAATCGATTAACAAAATATCAATCTGCTTAAATTGCAATATATGCCCTTCCACTTGGCTTCCGTCTTCCGCTTCACCCGCAGCCTCTCCAAGGTCCTCATCCTCTATGATCTGCCTTAAAATCGACCGCACCGCGCGGTCATCATCAGCGATAAAAAAACGCATATTATCCGTTCATCCTTTCTGAATCAAATGTCTGGCAGGCAGCCTGATGGTAAAGACCACTCCTTGCTGCTGGTTGTGAAACTTGATGTCTCCCTCAAGCTCTGTCACGATTTCCTTGACGTAGGAAAGCCCAATTCCGGTTGAGGGCGTGCCAAACTTGTCATACGTTGAGGTAAAGCCCGGATCAAACACAATATCTCCTATTTTCTCCGAAATGCCGGGACCATTGTCTTCCACCTGAAATTCTATCATACTCTCATCTGGCTTACGGAGCCTCAGGCTGACCGTTCCCTCATCCCCCATCGCCTCCACCGCGTTTGCCGTCAAATTATTAATGATAGAAAGAACAATAAATACATGATAATCGTCATGCTCGCCCTCTATTGAACAATGAAAATTGATCTGTTTGCCCAATGATTCAGCGTACTTTTCATTCATTCGAATGACAAGCCGGAAAAGGTCCGAGGCATTCATATAATCTTTAAAACTTTCATTAGAAATCAGTTTCGAAAGCCCGGCATATATCCTCTGGTTGTCCTTTTTCACTTCATGAATTTCCCCTGCCAGCCTTAAAATCCTGCCGCCGAGCTGATCGTCCTTGCCCTTCACTTCCCGGTAGAGCTGATAGGATTCATTTGTCACGTGCTCTGTCGTTTTCAGCGTCTTTTTTAAATGCACTGTTTCTTCATATAAATTCGACACAATCATCAGCATGTGCTCATTTTGCCGCCTTGTCTGCTTTTCTCTGGACTGCGTTTCATACAGCTTCAGCACGTTAAAAAAGCTGATGACAATAAATGTATGAGAAATCGCAACGACCGCGATATCCGTTATTTTCTCAGGCGTCACCACCGTATGAAAAATAAGAAACTGAACGGCCAGCTCGACGCTATCGGAAGCAATTTCAATCATAAATCCATAAAAACCGAGCATTACCGGCCGATCACGATAGCGGTTCGCCTGCAACACATAAAACAGACATGCAAACGTCATGTAAAAGAAAAAGCCGGACGCTTGATCATACAGGATTGGAATCAGCCCTGCGTGTCTTCCGTCCCATAATTCCAATAAAACACGAAATACGAAAACCGATGTTCCAGTCAAAAATCCCGGCAATACAGCGGACACATGCCGCAGCAGCACTAAGAAAAAGAAAAAAGCCGGCGCGCCGAAGCTGATTCGGAACTCTTCATTGAGGGGATAAAATTTCAGTTCGCCTGCAAGCGGCACAGTAACGAGCATAAGCGCCATTATATATGCGTCTTTCTCAAAAAAACGTTCCAGTTTGATTATGATCACATCCTCATTTTTTATTTTGAGGAAAGGACAAAAAACCTGCAAATTTCTTTCGACCCAGTATGTAAGCTTTTTATAAAACCAACGGCTTATTTTCAAAAAATTTTTGTCGTATTTTGTATGATTCTGTAGTCTCCATTATACAGTTATGATACCTTTCCGCATTCTTGAAAGCGTTTAACGCCTCGCCTGTCTTCGATTTTACTCCGCCTCAGTCCCCAATAGCAAAAACAGATAGGAGGAATTTGATGAAAGAACTGATAAAAGAACGCCCGGAAGAAAAGAATCTGGCGTCACAGCTGTATGAATGGGTAGAACATTACCGCCCCTTTGCCGCCAATGGACAAAGCGCAAATTATATCCCCGCGTTAGGAAAAGTTAATGACTCACAGCTCGGCATTTGTATATTGGAGCCTAATGGAGCAATGATACATGCCGGCGATTGGAACGTCCCTTTTACCCTGCAAAGCATTTCAAAAGTCATCAGCTTTATCGCTGCGTGCATGAGCCGCGGCATTCCCTATGTGCTTGACCGCGTCGATGTCGAGCCGACAGGTGACGCCTTTAATTCAATTATCCGTCTTGAAATGCACAAGCCCGGAAAACCGTTTAACCCTATGATTAACGCTGGCGCCATTACAATCGCCTCGCTTCTTCCGGGAGAGACAGCCCGCGATAGGCTGGAGTATCTGTACTCTGTCATTGAAACATTAATAGGGAAACGGCCCAGAATACATGAGGAAGTTTTCCGGTCTGAATGGGAAACCGCCCACCGTAACAGAGCACTGGCTTACTACTTAAAAGAGACAAACTTTTTAGAAGCCGATGTGGAAGAAACGCTGGAGGTTTACCTGAAGCAATGCGCTATGGAAGGCACGACAGAAGACATTGCATTGATCGGCCTGATCCTTGCTCATGACGGTTATCACCCGATTCACCGCCAGCAGGTGATTCCAAAGGATGTGGCAAAGCTCGCCAAGGCTTTAATGCTGACATGCGGCATGTATAACGCCTCAGGCAAATATGCGGCGTTTGTCGGGGTACCGGCCAAAAGCGGTGTCTCCGGCGGCATCATGGCGCTGGTTCCTCCAAGCGCCAGAAGAGAGCAGCCTTTCCAAAACGGATGCGGCATCGGCATTTACGGGCCTGCCATTGATGAATACGGCAACAGCCTGACTGGCGGCATGCTGCTGAAGCACATCGCGCAGGAGTGGGAACTCAGCATTTTTTAAAATAAAAAACGAGGTGATTGTATGCAGCAATTCCTGGAACATATCGTCGGTTTCGCAAATGATTTTTTGTGGTCAAAGCTATTAATTGTATTGCTTCTTTCTTTGGGGATCTATTTTACGTTCAGGCTTAAATTTTTGCAGGTTCGCATGCTGAAGGAAATGGTCAGGGTGTTAAAGGAAGGCGCTGCATCCCGGTCGAAAAACAGCATCTCTCCGTTTCAAGCGTTTTGTATCAGCATGGCAGCCCGTGTCGGCACCGGAAACATTACGGGTATTGCCATTGCGATTGCGCTGGGCGGGCCCGGTGCGATTTTCTGGATGTGGATTATTGCCATTATCGGGTCAGCGTCAAGCTTTGTCGAAAGTACACTGGCTCAAATTTATAAGGTGAAAGATGCAAACGGCTTCCGCGGCGGTCCTGCTTATTATATGGAAAAAGGACTGAACAAAAGATGGATGGGCGCCTTGTTCGCCGTTTTAATCACGCTGTCGTTCGGTATCGTCTTTAACTCGGTTCAATCAAATACGGTCAGTCTCGCGTTTGAAAACGCGTTCGGCACAAACCGCCTGACACTTGGACTCATTTTAATTGCTGTGTTTGGAACGATTATCTTTGGCGGTGTCAAACGCATCGCAAAACTGGCAGAATATATTGTTGTTGTTTTGGCTGTCCTGTATATCGGAGTCGCTTTTTTCGTGATTCTCACAAACATCACCCAGCTGCCTGCCGTTTTTGCGCTTATTGTTAAAAACGCGTTTGGATTTGACCAGGCGGCCGGCGGCGCTTTGGGAGCGGCTTTAATGCAAGGTGTCAGACGGGGGATTTTTTCAAACGAAGCGGGAATGGGAAGCGCACCGAATGCCGCTGCCACCGCGACGACAAGCCATCCTGTAAAACAAGGGCTGATCCAGGCATTTGGTGTGCTTACTGATACGCTGGTCATTTGTACAAGCACGGCCTTTATCATCCTGTTTTCAGACGCCTATCATACACCGGGACTGAGCGGAATCGCCTTAACTCAAGCCTCTCTCAGCTCCCATATCGGACCATGGGCGTCAGGCTTTCTCGCCATCCTGATCCTCTTATTCGGATTCTGTGCCTTGATCGGCAACTATTATTACGGCGAAACCAATATCGGCTTTTTGAACAAAAGCAAAAAACTGATCTTCGTTTACCGCATCGGCGTGCTTGCAATGATCGTGTTTGGCTGTGTAGCCAAGGTGCAGCTTGTATGGGATTTGGCCGATTTGTTTATGGGCTTGATGGTCGTCGTCAACTTAATCGCCATTTTCTTATTGTCGAAGGTGGTTTTTGCGGCTCTCAAGGACTATACCCGTCAGAAAAAAGCGGGCAAAGATCCCGTTTTTTATAAAAATGTCATAAAAGATCATGAGCGGATTGAATGCTGGGAGCTTTCAGAAACGCCTGCTGATCCTCATAACAAACAAATATCATAACGCAGAAGGTGTTCAGATCAATGGAATCTGAACACCTTTATCTTTCGGTTGATTGACAAACATCAAGACGTCCTTTACCATTTTCATATCTTTTCAAAAAATCAGAAAGAAGGAACGGAACAGCCTATGAATCCAATTCAGCATCTATTAGATACATACCCGCTTATCGTGTTAGACGGCGCGATGGCAACCGAGCTTGAGCGCAAAGGCTGCGACTTGAATGACAGTCTCTGGTCGGCAAAAATTCTGATGGAGCAGCCGGACCTGATTAAACAAGTTCATACTGATTATTTTACGGCAGGCGCCGACTGTGCGATCACCGCCAGCTATCAGTCTACGTTTGAAGGCTTTGCCGCACGCGGGCTCAGCGAAGCGGAAGCCCGCCGGCTTATCCAGATGTCCGTCAGTATCGCGGCCGAAGCCCGTGATGAATTTTGGGCACAGAAAGGTAACCGCTTGAATCGGCCAAAACCGATCATTGCGGCCTCTGTCGGCCCGTATGGCGCCTATCTTGCGGATGGCTCTGAGTATCGCGGAAACTACGGAATCTCTGAGGATGAGCTGGCTGAATTTCACCGCCCCCGTATGAAAGCCCTGATTGACGCCGGTGCGGATGTTTTGGCATGTGAAACGATTCCATGTCTTACTGAGGCAAAAGCAATTGTCCGTCTGCTGAAGGAATTTCCTGAAACATATGCGTGGTTCAGCTTCAGCGCGAAAGACGGTCTGCATATCAGTGACGGAACCCCTGCCGCTGAATGCGCGTCATGGCTTGATCAGCACAGCCAAGCGGCGGCGGTCGGGATCAACTGCACTCCGCTTCAGCATATCCCTTCATTGATTGCTGAGCTAAAGAAGAACACTTCTAAACCGATTATCGTCTATCCGAATTCAGGCGAACAGTATGATCCGGACACTAAAACATGGAACGGCGCAGCATGCGGCGAGCCTTACGGACAAAGCGCGCGCATATGGTTTGAAAACGGAGCAAAGCTGATCGGCGGCTGCTGCCGGACAAAACCGGAGGATATTAAAGAAATTGCCGGCTGGGCCCGGACTTTAAAAACCACTTGACTTATCGGAATAGTTTGTATATTCTAACCTAAAAGCCGGCTTGCCGGAATCTCGTGTCACCCGCTGACATGAGATTTTTTATTAGGAAGCCATCAAATCGCCGTATAGAAAGTTGGAAAAAGATGAAATCCGCTCACAACAAGAATGAGACAAACTTTCAGAGAAGTATGAAAAGCAGACACCTCTTTATGCTTTCATTAGGAGGCGTCATCGGAACCGGTCTGTTCTTAAGCTCAGGCTATACCATACAGCAAGCAGGCCCTGCCGGAACCATCCTTGCGTACTTAGTCGGGGCGGGAATTGTCTATTTGGTCATGCTGTGCCTTGGCGAATTGTCTGTAGCCATGCCAGTGACAGGCGCGTTTCATACCTATGCAGCAACATACATAGGGCCGGGCACAGGTTTTACGGTCGCCTGGCTGTACTGGCTCACATGGGCCGTTGCATTGGGATCTGAGTTCACAGCGGCAGGCCTGCTAATGCAGCGCTGGTTCCCCGATACGTCTGTTTGGATGTGGAGCGCCGTTTTTGCTTTGTTGATTTTCTTGCTCAACGCGTTTTCAGTCAAGTTTTTCGCTGAATCAGAGTTTTGGTTTTCCAGCATTAAAGTATTAGCCATTGTATTATTTATTCTTTTAGGCGGCGCCGCTATGTTCGGCATCATCCCGATCAAAGACGGGGGCGCTGCTCCGATGCTGTCCAACTTCACAGCGGAAGGCGGGCTCTTTCCGAATGGATTTGTCCCCATTTTTATGACCATGCTGTCTGTCAACTTTGCCTTCTCGGGAACTGAGCTGATCGGAATTGCCGCGGGTGAAAGCGTCGATCCCGACAAGACCATACCAAAAGCGATTAAAACAACGGTCTGGCGTCTCTCACTCTTCTTTATCGGAACCATTTTTGTACTCTCAGGGCTGATTCCGATTCAAGAAGCGGGCGTTATCAAAAGCCCATTCGTTGCAGTCTTTGACAGAGTCGGTGTACCATACGCAGCTGACATCATGAACTTTGTCATTCTGACAGCCATCCTGTCAGCCGCTAATTCCGGACTTTACGCTTCGTCCCGTATGCTTTGGTCACTGTCAAAAGAACAGACGCTTCACCCAACATTTGCAAAGCTGACATCAAAGGGAATCCCGCTAAACGCGCTGGTGTTCAGCATGATTGGCGGCATCCTGTCATTACTGTCCAGCGTATTTGCGCCAGACACGGTGTACGTTATACTCGTGTCGATTTCCGGCTTTGCCGTCGTTGTCGTTTGGATGGGCATCGCCGCTTCTCAATTCATGTTCAGAAAACGTTATTTGGAAGCGGGAAACAAGGTCACAGATTTGAAATACCGAACGCCTTGGTACCCATTTGTGCCGATTGCCGCATTTCTTTTATGTCTGGCATCCGTGATTGGCATTGCCTTTGATCCGAATCAAAGAATCGCGTTATATTGCGGTGTGCCGTTTATGGCCATCTGCTATGCGGTGTATTACACGAAAAACCGCAAAAGCCGTCCGGCCGCTGATATGACCCATTCAAAATAAAAGAACCTGCCCCAAGGCAGGTTCTTTTTCTATCCTCATACTTCCACTGTCCAATGAAACGGGTCTTTCACTTTTCCAAGCTGAATGTCAGTTATCGTTTGATACAGCTTTTTTGAGATTTCTCCTATTTGCCTGTCGTTCACAATCACCGTTCTTCCATGAATATTGAGTTCGCCGACAGGCGTAACAACCGCAGCCGTACCTGTGCCGAATACCTCTGTCAATTCCCCTCGTGCGGAGGCTGCATAAATATCATCGATCGATATCTTTTCTTCCCGGACCGGGATGCCCCAGCTTCTGATCAGCTCAATAGCAGAAGCTCGTGTAATCCCGCTCAAAATGCTTCCGCTTAATGCAGGAGTCACAACTTCTCCATTTATGACGAAAAAGATATTCATGCTCCCTACTTCTTCCGCGTATTTCTTTTCAATGGCATCCAGCCATAGCACCTGATCATAGCCTAATTCATTCGCCTTCTGCTGCGCCTGAAGACTCGCCGCGTAATTTCCTGACGTCTTGGCATTTCCGACTCCGCCATTAACTGCCCGCACAAACTCATCTTCCACATAGATGTTAATCGGCTGCAGCTGATCGCCATAGTAAGAGCCGACAGGCGAAAGCACGATCATAAATGTATAGTTTTTTGACGCCTTTACACCGAGACTCGGTTCAGTGGCAATAACAAACGGACGAATATACAGCGACGTTCCCTTTTCCCTCGGAACCCACTCTTTTTCCAGCTCGACCAATTGCGTCAGTGCCTCCAGCACCAGCTCTTCGTCTACAGGAGGCATACTCATTCGCTGACATGATCTGTTCAGCCTTTTAATATTTTGCTCCGGCCTGAACAGCAGCACCCTGCCATCTTCAGTTCTGTATGCTTTCAAACCTTCAAAAACAGCCTGGCCGTAATGGAAAACAGAAGAGGATGGATCGAGCATAATCGGTGCATAAGGAGTAAGTCTTGGACGATGCCAGCCCTTTTCCTCCTCATAATCCATCACAAACATATAATCTGTAAAGTATTTGCCGAACCCTAAGGATGAAGGGTCTGGTTTTTCCTTCTTTGATGTGATTTTCTCTCGTTCAATAAGCTTGTTCACTGATAAGCACACCTTTCTAGATGAATTTGTTTAAATTTTCTGTCAATTTTGAGCTGCAAATCGGTAATGCCTTTCTTTTTTACAGGCGGTTTTCCGTTCTCATTTGATATAAGAGGGCTCAAATATAAATGTCAGAATATTCTTTATCGTCTTCGGCTATTATACACTACATTTAGTGTAAGATGAAGGTGAAGTTAAAGAAAAAACAGCCAGAGATTTTTCCGGCTGTTTTCGTTAAACTGCTAAAAACAAAATGACGGCATGACCAATCAGCAGAATATAAACCGCGATCCCTAACTGCCAGTTGACCTTCCGCGCCAATGCAAAAACAATCATCAAGGCCGGCAAAATAGCTGTTCCAGCCAGCTTATTGACCGTCAAATCCGGGCTGTTCGTTACATCATAATGAATCGGCATATCTGCCGGAAGAAAAGGATAAAACACCATAGAGAGTATGACAGCCGCAATGACAGACCCCCACACTACTTTCTCATTCATCAATAGAAACATAGAACCAGTCCTCCTCATCACTTCCTAAAACAATAAAGCGTTTTCTTTATCTCCCATTGCTTTACGATTGATATGACTGTTCTACGGTGAATTTCGTTCGGTCTCCTCGTGTAATAATTTGTGCATATTCTACTACTTCTTCATTTTTGTCATAGGTGAGGGATTCCGATAAAAATGCAGGCGCTCCAACATTGGTTAACAGGTGCCCGCTGATCGTTTCATCCGTTAAAATCGGTTCGATCGATTCCGTCCCCCTGCTGATTTCGATATTGTATTTTGTTCTTAATAATTCAAACAGAGATCCGGTGCACTCTTCCTGCGCTAATCCCGGTGCCGCTTTCCAAGGTATATATGAGGTATGGTATTGCAAAGGTTCACCCTCGGCGTATCTGACTCTGATAAGCTTGTTAACAGGCTCATTCTCTTTCATTTTCAGCAGCTCGGCTATGGAATGATCGGCAGGGATCACCACAAGTTCAAGCACTTTTGACTCAGAACGCAGCCCCCTCATTTGTTCTGCAAAACTCGTAATCTTATGCGGAATCGGCGTTTGGATTTTAGCTGCCGATACAAATGTTCCTTTTCCTTGGATTCTCTGAATATATCCTTCAAGTTCAAGCTGCTGCAAAGCCAGCCTTACAGTTGTTCTGCTGACATCATATTGCTCGCAAAACTCGCTCTCTGTCGGCAGCTGATCATTCGCCTGATATTTGCCCGACTTGATTAATTCAATGATTTTAAATTTGATAACAGAATATAAAGCTGCCATTTCATCCTCCCCATTCTGTATGTAAACCGATCTTTTTGAATGAAACCATAATACCATCTGCATTCCTATTTTGAAAGATTTGTACTTCCTTTTGTAACAAATTTTCAGAAAATAACGTTGACAATTTTATGGCGATGGTGCTAAATTCGTAATGACAAATATCATAAATTGATCATAACAAATATGATGCTTGTCTATTTCATTGAGGGGGTGTCAGATGAAGATCATCGTTGCTGATCATTATGAAGATCTCTGTAAGTTAAGCGCTAACATGATTAAGGAATATGTACAGGCAAAGAAAGATGCCGTTCTTGGTCTGGCTACCGGCAGCACGCCGATCGGCTTATACAAACAGCTCATTTCAGACTATCAGGCAGGCGAAATTGATTTTTCAAAGGTTATAACATTTAATTTGGATGAATACGCAGGCCTGTCTCCATCTCATCCACAAAGTTATAACAAATTTATGCACGAGCATCTTTTTCAGCATATCAATGTTCAGCCTGACCATATTCATATCCCGCAAGGAGACAATCCCCAGCTTGAGGCTGAGTGCAAAGTGTATGAGGAACTTATCCGCCAGGCGGGAGGCATTGATGTGCAAATCCTTGGCATCGGCTCGAATGGCCATATTGGTTTTAATGAACCCGGCTCTGATTTTGAGGACCGGACACGAATCGTCAGGCTGTCTGAAAGCACGATACAGGCAAATGCCAGATTTTTCGGCGGCGATCCTGTACTTGTGCCGAGGCTTGCCGTTTCAATGGGCATAAAAACGATCATGGAATTCAGTAAACACATTGTGTTATTAGCAAATGGCGAGGAAAAAGCGGACGCGATCCGAAAAATGGCTGAAGGGCCTGTGACGCCGGACGTACCGGCCTCGATTCTTCAAAAACACAATCATGTAACCGTTATCGCCGATCAAAAAGCAGCTCAAAAACTGAAGAACTTATAAAACAAATAGAAGGAGACTGTTATGTTTAAAAAGGCATTTCAAATTCTGCAACAGCTCGGCCGCGCTTTGATGACTCCGGTTGCCGTCCTGCCGGCAGCCGGTCTGCTGCTCCGTTTCGGTGACAAGGATTTACTTAACATTCCTATTATAAAGGATGCGGGCGGCGTTGTATTCGATAACCTGCCGCTGATTTTTGCCGTAGGTGTCGCGATTGGTTTAGCTGGCGGCGAAGGAGTAGCCGGGCTTGCCGCTGTCATCGGATACTTGATTTTAACCGTCACCCTGGATAACATGGGAAAACTACTCGGCCTTCAGCCTCCTTATGAAGGGGCCGAGCATCTGATTGATATGGGGGTATTCGGCGGCATTATCATCGGGCTGCTTGCCGCATATTTGTACAAGCGTTTTTCATCAATAGAGTTGCACCCCGTCCTTGGATTTTTCTCAGGAAAACGATTTGTCCCGATTATTACTTCGGTCAGTTCATTGGTCATCGGCGTTATTTTCTCATTTGTTTGGCCGCTAATTCAAAATGGAATTAACGCCGCCAGCAGCTTAATTGCCGATTCAACGGTCGGCCTGTTCTTTTATGCAACAATCTATCGCTTACTGATTCCTTTTGGACTGCATCATATTTTTTATACACCTTTCTATTTTATGATGGGCGAATACACAGATCCATCGACAGGCAATACCGTAACCGGCGATCTGACAAGGTTTTTCGCCGGAGACCCGACTGCGGGACGTTTTATGATGGGCGATTTCCCTTACATGATTTTCTGTCTGCCGGCAATCGCGCTTGCCATCATCCATACCGCGCGGCCCGAAAAAAAGAAAATGATTTCCGGCGTCATGATTTCAGCAGCGCTTACGTCTATGCTCACTGGAATTACAGAGCCAGTTGAATTTGCTTTCTTGTTCGTCGCGCCTGTGCTTTATTTAATAAACTCTATTCTTGCCGGCATCATCTTTGTCGTGTGTGATCTGTTCCATGTCCGTCACGGCTACACCTTCTCCGGCGGCGGCATTGACTATGTGCTGAATTACGGGCTTTCGACAAACGGCTGGGTCGTCATTCCTGTCGGGATCGTCTTCGCCTTCATTTATTACTATTTGTTCCGTTATGCGATTTTGAAATGGAATCTGAAAACACCCGGCCGTGAAGCAGATGAAGATGATCAAAGTGAAGCCAAATCTCCTGTTTCAAAAGACCAGCTCGCCTTCCACGTATTGCAGGCGCTGGGCGGCCAGCAAAATATCGCCAACCTCGACGCATGTATTACAAGGCTGCGTGTCACCGTTCATCAGCCAAGCCAAGTAAACAAAGACGAACTAAAGCAGCTTGGGGCGGTAGGTGTGTTAGAAGTGAACAACAACTTCCAAGCGATTTTCGGCACAAAGTCAGATGCTTTAAAAGATGATATCAAAACGATTATAGCTGGAGGTGTCCCGGCTGCCGCCGCGGCGCTTGATGCTGAAGCCGAGACCCAGCAGGAGCCTCCTGCCGAAGAGTCTTTTATATATCCGATACAAGGAGAAAAACTCTCCCTATCCGACGTGCCTGACCAGGTATTTTCAGAAAAAATGATGGGTGAGGGTTTCGCGATTGATCCAACAGAAGGAAAAGTCGTTGCCCCCGCTGACGGCGAGATTGTATCGATATTTCCGACAAAGCACGCCATTGGCTTTACAAGCGCTGGCGGCACGGAAATGTTGATTCATGTCGGCATTGATACGGTGAAGCTGAACGGAGAAGGCTTTGAAGCTCATGTCACGAGCGGCCAAACCGTCAAACAAGGCGAACTGCTTCTAACCTTTGAACTGAATTACATTAAGCAGCATGCTGCTTCCGCCATAACGCCTATTATTTTCACAAATGTATCTGAGGAACAAATGAACCGTATGAACATGAAGTAAAAAAGTCCCCCTGACGCGGGGGACTTTTTATCCAACATAATGAAAGCGCTATCAAAATAAATTTTTAAAAAAGGGGTTTGCATTTGATTCACGAATGGTATGAATAAGCCTCATCATATCATTCTAAAGGGGGATTCATTTGAAAAAATTTATCGCGTTTCAAATTTTAATCGCATTGGCTATCGGCGCAGTAATCGGCCACTTTTTTCCTGATTTCGGAATGGCGCTCAGGCCTGTCGGTGACGGATTTATCCGCTTGATTAAAATGATTGTCGTGCCGATTGTATTTTCTACCATTGTCATCGGAGCTGCTGGAAGCGGAAGTATGAAAAAGATGGGCAGCCTCGGCGTAAAGACCATTATCTGGTTTGAAGTGATCACCACTTTGGTGCTGGGCCTGGGACTTTTATTGGCAAATGTCTTAAAACCGGGCGTCGGGCTGGATCTTTCTCACTTAGCGAAAAAAGATATTCATGAACTTTCCGGCTATACAGAGAAAGTCGTGGATATCAAACAAATGATCCTCGATATTATCCCGACAAACATTATTGATGTCATGGCCAGAAACGATTTACTCGCTGTCATTTTCTTTGCGATTTTATTCGGTGTTGCCGCCGCTGGCATCGGCAAAGCCTCTGAACCAGTGATGAATTTTTTTGAATCGGTCGCTCAGATTATGTTTAAACTGACGCAAATCGTCATGGTGACCGCTCCTATCGGCGTGCTTGCCTTAATGGCCGCCTCTGTAGGCCAATATGGCATCGAACTCCTCCTCCCCATGTTTAAATTAGTCGGTACTGTTTTTCTTGGTCTGTTTCTGATCCTCTTTGTCCTCTTTCCGCTTGTTGGTCTCATTTTTCACTTTAAGTATTTTGAAGTGCTGAAAATGATATGGGATCTGTTTCTGATTGCGTTTTCCACAACCAGCACCGAAACCATTCTTCCTCAGCTTATGGATCGAATGGAGAAATACGGCTGTCCGAAACGGGTGGTATCATTTGTCGTTCCCTCCGGCTTATCGCTGAATTGTGACGGATCAAGCCTATACTTATCGGTTTCCTGTATATTCTTGGCACAGGCCTTCAATGTAGACATGACGCTGTCACAGCAGCTTCTCATGATGCTTGTGCTTGTCATGACCAGCAAAGGCATCGCCGCTGTTCCGTCGGGCTCCCTTGTCGTTCTTTTGGCGACTGCAAACGCTGTGGGGCTGCCTGCCGAAGGCGTCGCCATTATTGCAGGCGTGGACCGCATCATGGATATGGCCCGAACAGGTGTTAATGTACCGGGACACGCGGTCGCCTGCATCGTGGTTTCTAAATGGGAAAAGGCCTTCCGCCAAAAAGAATGGGCCGCCGCAAACGGACAAACGGAAAGCATGTAAAAAAAGAACACCTCTCTGCATGAGAGGTGTTCTTTCCATATTATTCAGCAGCAGCGTGCTCTTCTTTTTCAATCGCTGCAAGTCTGGCGCTAACTTCTTCCGCCGTCATATTGTGTTCTTGTACATATAAGTTTCTTGGGTTCGTGCGGCATTCGTGGCTGCAGCTGCGCATATATTTGTATTCATTTTCCGGTGTGCATATGATTTTCTTATTGCATGATGGATTTGCACAGTTGACATACCGTTCACACGGTTCACCTGTAAAGTAGTCTTTTCCGACAATGACATGCTCGACACGGTTGACCGGCACGCTGATTCTTTCATCGAATACGTAGCATTGGCCGTCCCAAAGCTTTCCTTGCACCTCAGGATCTTTTCCGTATGTGACGATTCCGCCGTCAAGCTGTGATACATCTTCAAAGCCTTGCTTCATCAGCCAGCCTGAGAATTTTTCACAGCGCACGCCGCCCGTGCAGTATGTCAAAATCTTTTTGCCTTCAAGCATCTCTTTATTTTCTTCGATCCACTCTGGCAATTCACGGAACGCCTCGATGTCAGGACGGACAGCTCCTCTAAAATGGCCGAGATCATATTCATAATCATTACGCGCATCAAGGACGACTGTATCAGGATCCTGCATCTTTTCAAAGAATTCTTTAGGCTTCAAATGCTTTCCTGTTGTTTCATTCGGATCCACATCATCCTCAAGGCGAAGCGTCACAAGCTCTTTTTTATGACGGACGAACATTTTCTTGAACGCATGATTTTCTTCTTCATCAATCTTGAACACCATATCCGCAAACCGTGGATCAGCTTTCATGGCTTGCATATATTGTTCAGTCTGCTCAAACGTACCGGATACCGTACCGTTAATCCCTTCAGCTGATACAAGAATACGGCCTAACAAACCAAGCTCCTTACAAAAAGCCAGATGCTGCTCTCTAAACACCTCCGGCTCTTCAATCGGAACATATTTATAGTAAAGTAATACTCTGTATTGTTTTTCCATGATATAAACACCCTGTTCAATGATATAGTTAGTTGTTATGCACACTCTTACTATATCATACAGGAAAACACCTCAAAGATGAACACATCCGCCCAGACTGATAAAAATATCCAAACTCTTACAAACCCAGGAGGCGAGCGGGTTCGGGGAAAAACAATAGTATTTTCCATTCATTTACTAATAAAATCACATGTATTTTTCAGATAACTATACTTATAATTCTTCCTCAAACGATAAATTAACAGGCTCATCTAAAAGCTCTCCCGGCATTTCAAGATTTGTTGAAGGAACGCTCTCATCTACCTCTTCAAAAACAACATGATCCATCCACACTTGGCCTGGTCCCGATAACTGAACGCCGAATGAAATGACAGCACTATTTTCAGGAACATCCAAAACAACAGCGTAATGATTCCAATTGGTTGTTCCTGTAATTGGCCTGTTGCTCATATTATCAAATTGAAGAACATCTTCAGCCGCACTGTCAACCCGCATCCAAAGCGATGCGAAATGCTTTACGCCTTTTGTTTTGATAAAACATGATAGACGCAATCTTTTCCCGAGATAACGGTCCGCCTTAAATTGCTGCATCATCGTCGCAAATTCCCCGATGTCCTGCACCATTGTTGATTTTAAATACCCCGACGCCTTGCCCTGATGCACATTTTCTCGATCAACCCCTATTTCAAATTGAAATGGATGACTACCGCTTAATACCCAGCCCTTCATTTTTTTCTCCATCCAAGATTCCTCCTTTTTTGCAGTAAAACGTTTCATAAATGTTCGATATGCTCCCGGCGGCATGTGATACATTTTTTTAAATGCCCGAGTAAACGCCTCTTGAGATTCAAACTGATAATGCAAGGCAATGTCGATAATGCGAACATCTGTATAAAGCAAAGCAGCTGCCGCATTCGCAAGGCGTCTTAAACGTATATAAGAAGCAACCGACATGCCAACTTCTTTTTGAAAAATCCGATGAAAATGAAATTTAGAAAAGCCTGATACGTTTACAATATCCTTGCCAGATATCGGCTCATGCAAATGTGATTCAAGCCAATCAATGGTTTGCTGAACAGCTTTTTCATAATACATGGAACACTTTAATCTCCTTTCTGTTTCAGAATAAAAGATCCCGCCTTACATGTTTTGATTATTTTTGCGATATGTAAAAATCCCCTGTGTGTTTACACAGGGGATCTTCTTTCCTCACTTTATAATAACAGAAGGCGTTATATGCTCCAGCCAAATCACACCGTCATATTGTTCCTTCAATATCATTTGCTCCTCCTTGAAACCCCAATACAGCGCTGTACGCGGCGTATACATCCATGAAGTTCCTTTGCTTTTTTTGGTATGGAGAAAATCAACAAAGACCGATGGATGGTTCGCAGCTTTCAGCAAGTCTTCAAGACTTCCAGCCGGCGGCGGGCTTGTTACCGGATTAACGGTCTTATTATCGGAGCTATCCAGACTGGCTCCAGAGTACGCATAGATTCCAATGGTATAGGTCTGTTTTTTCAGCCGCTCAGGCAAATAATCACCCATGTTAGGTCCGTTTAGCTGTACCCAGTCCTTTATCATTTTGGTATTCTGTTTGCGAAGATGGTAATTGTGCCCCGAGACGATAATCTTCTTTTTTGGATAAAGCGTTTCTGCAACCCACTGAAATTGTTCAGCCATCATGCGGTCTCTCATAAAGAATGAAAAATCCTCCATATTCTCCGGATAATCCATTAGCTTTTCTTTCATTTCTTCCAGCATGTATGTTTCCATTACGTCAATTCTCAGCTGAAGGGAATGCACAAAGATCTCATAAGCTTTCGGCTCTTTCGGAAGGTGCGCTTTTAGCGTTGAAGCATGTGTGTCAGCGAACTTGATAAGCTCCCTGTAGTTTGTCACAAGCGCTTCTTTCTTTTGCGTAAATTCTTCCATCGTTTTGCTGTTTGACACTAAGCTGAAAAAATCATTTTCTGATTGGGAAAGCAGCTCGGCTTTTTCAGGGTCCACCGCCTTTACCCATTGATTCGCAGCACCGTCGAATGAATTCTTCAGGCTTTGAATATCAAATCCAGTGAGAATAAGCGGATCACCTTTCTCTTTTTGCTCTTTCATATAATCAAACAGTTCAACCACATCTTCTGTGTGCCATACGGGGTAAATGGATTGTTTCATCATGCTCTTCGGGGTTAATTGATCCATGTGAAGGTAGGATGCATTTGCTTCGGGAAAGCCAGACTCAAAGGCCAGTACATCATATCCCAGTTCTTCGTGGAGGTATTTGATCATGCGGACCTTTGTTGCATTCATCTCACCTGAGCCATGTGTGGTTTCTCCTAACTGGACGATTCGTTTTCCTTTCAGCACTTTCTTCAGAAATCGAAGATCTTTGTTTGAAGCATCGGAAGAATCCAGCGGATGGGCATTCCGTTCAATCCAGCGATCCCGATGTTTTTCTTCAGAAGCAGCACGGGCGGGCGCCGCAAAAGAAGAAAACGCCAGACAGACGATCAGCAGCGGCAAAGTCATTTTTACTAACTTATGTTTCAATTCTATCTCTCCTTTTCTGCTAGGTTCTCTAGTAGTTACGAGATAGTTATAGAAAAAGTTTCCTTTTCAGTTATATATAAAAAAAAGCTTCTGCTGATAGAAGCCGTTTTTTTAAGAGCCTTTCATTGCCTGATGAAAATAAAACCGATACGTATTTCTCAAAAACGTTTCAACCGGAAGCTGCACATCCGATTGGTATTTGCTGATGATGAATGGAAACCGCTCCAATCCTTTTTGGCGCAAATCGTTCACTTGCTCTGCATCAGTTGCCGCCTCTTGCAGAACTGTTTCCACAATCGGCCAGCACGCTTCCTGCACCTTGTGAAGAGCCGCTCCATCTCCGGTTTGCTGATAATGTGTGATCCAGCTGACGATTTGTTTTTCCATCACTCTCACCTTTCTTCAAAAAAAGAGGCGCCGCTTCCATTTGCGAGCTCCTCTTCTTTACTCTCCATAACCTAACAGTTGCCCGACTTGGACTTCTTGGCCTTCTGTTACATCAGCAGACGGCCGGAACGCGTCTTTTTCAAAGATCAAAATGACGGTTGAACCAAATGAAAAGTACCCCAGCTCCTCGCCGATCTTCAATTGATCACCTGTGCTGGTCTGCACGATGGAGTTAATATTCATCGCGCCGACAGGAATCATCAGCACGTTTCGATTGCCGCTATTCAACTCATAAACAACTCGGTAATTTTTCGACAGTACATCTTTTCCGTATTTTAATCCTAACTGATTCACCGGGTATGAACGGTTCCCGAGTTCTGCCAGCTTTTGATATGTGCAGCTGATCGGGGAATGAAAACGGTGGTAATGCCGCGGGCTTAAGTACAGCACGACGAAATATCCACCGTTGTATTGATGATCAGCGCTTTTACAGCCGGTCAATTCAGCAAATGAGTAGTCTTTTCCCTTTACCGTAAAGGTTTGATTATGATTGATAGTCCCTATCGTCTGAACGACACCGTCAACGGGGCTGACCACAGCATGCGCCTCTTTTGAAACAGGGCGCCGCTCCAAATTAATATTCCGAATAAACAATTCGGAAAGCGAACCGTAGTCAGCAGCCGTTCCGTCTACATCATTCCAGTTAATCTGAAAGTGTTTAGAGAAGAGCGGAATGACCGGCTTACTGATTTTCGATTCGCAAAACCCTTTGATCAGGCAGGATGATAATCGATGGTTTGTCAGTTCTATCAATGATCGGTACAGAATCTTTACAGCCGTATTAAACATGAATAATCCCTATAACCCTTCCGATTGTAATAAAAATAAAGCACCACAAAAAGGCGCCGATCGCTGCATACGCGATATACGTTTTCAGCTCCATTTTGCCGATTCCCGAAAAGTAACACGTCACATGCCGGACGCCTGGAATAAAATAACCTAATATAAGAGAATACGGTCCGTATTTCTTCATCCATTTTTCTACTTTCAGCATTCTCTTTTCTTTCAAACCGACCCATTTGCCATACTTATCGATAAACGGACGCCCGGCCTTTCTGCCGATCATGTAGCTGATCATCATCCCTAACAGGGCTCCGACAAAGCTGATAAAAATGGCAAGCTCATAATTCAGCACATCAATATGCGTAAAATAACCGACGATTGTCATCATGACTTCGTCGGGTATCGGCAATCCAATAATTCCAAGAACAAGCATTAAAAAAATAGCGAGATAACCATAATCCGCTATCAGCTGCTGCACTAATTCCATCTTTCGGACTCCAGATTTTCTGCTGCGTGTTTTTTAAAATGAGGAAATTTCACTTTGCTCACCATTAAATAAGACAGCCCGCATGTGCCGAGCGCCAGCAGAATCGGGTTATTCACAAAGCATAAAATGACGAGACACATTGCCGCAAATGGAATCGGCATTCCGATAAACGTCGGAAGCTTGCTTTGTTCAACATTAAATTTAGAGAGCCGAAGCATTCCGCAAATACTGTAAGCCAGCGCGCATAGTATCCCGATAAACGGCAAGGCATATAAAGCGACACTGTAGGCGAGCATGGATGGCGCCACGCCAAATGTGACCAGATCCGCAAATGAATCCAGTTCTTTCCCCATATCAGATACAGCATTCAGCTTACGAGCAGCCATTCCATCGAAGAAATCGAGAAACATGCCGGTAAAAATGAAAATCACTGCTGAATGGATGTTGTGAAATATTAAGGAATGAACCGCCAAAAGCCCGCAAATAAAGTTTCCTATCGTAATCATACTGGGTATATAATTCACAGTGTAACCAAACCTCCAATTGAAAAAAACCTTATATCAACACGACGTTGTATATCGAATCAGCGTTACAGGAAAAATCTCTCTATTAAACATGATAACATAGACTGCCAGAAAAAAAGCAGCACTCAAATTCTATTATTATACAACATTTGTTACCTTTTGAACAATGAATGCCAGTCTTTTCAATTTATGTACTCATTTCATTTTCGCCTAAAAATGACATTACACGTTTATTGACATAGTCCGGCTGCTCCAGAGGTAACAGGTGTCCCGCATTCTTGACCATTTCCGTCTGAATCCCCGCGACTAATACAGAAGCTCTTTCTAAAGCCATTTGCTGATGGTACATCACTTCATGCTCGCCGAACATCAGCAGTATCGGAACCGTGATTGACTTTAACTCCGCGTCTGTGAACACGTAGGGAAAGCCATTTTCTTTCGGTGTCAGGCTTCTTTTCTCATCCTGCCACTTGACTCCAGCCTTGATCTGCTTTTGCAGTATGGGATGAAGCTGATAGCGGTCAGCTGTCAGCCACTTGATGTAAGCATCAGCCCCGCTCGGCTCACTAAGGCCTGCGGCATATTTATAGACATCCGGATGAAATGATATAAACGCTTCAGCAGGACTCATGACAACCGCTCGTTCCACTCTTTCAGGCATATCAAGCAGAAAGTTCACTGTATGAAGCCCGCCAAGGGAAAACCCGGCCAGATGTGCTGTCTTAAGTCCAAGCGAATCAAAAACATCTTTCAGCCAGTGAGCGCAATCAGCTCTCGTATCCAGAGAGGCTGATGGTATACTTTTATTTTTGTCTCCTATTATATCGACTGCATATGTACGATATTGACCGCTCCACTCGGCGATATTCGGATACCACATGACAGAGCTGAAGAGCCCCCCGTGAAGCAGTACGAGCGAAGGTGCGTCCTTTGGCCCACTTGCCATGATATGTGTTTTTCCGAAACGAGTAGAAACATAGAAAGCTTCCGAATCAATCGGCCACAAAGAAAGGCTTTCATCATAAGCCTGGTAAAAGCATGTACCGCCTTCAGCCGCGGCAAGCTGCATCGAATCCTGTTTCATCTTTTTCTTTTTCCTCCGACTTTCATTTATATATAGAGAAAGGAGACTGCCCTTTCTTGTAAGAAAAAATACCCATTCTTATTATCTCATATAACAATTTTCCAGTATATAGTTTGATCATATACGAAGATCAATAAAAAAAAGACGCTCTTCCTAAACTTGAAGGAAAACCGTCTATTCTTTAAAGACTAATGGAATAACCTTATCTTTTTTGTCCTTTGTTAATGACACTTGATGTGTCACAGACGTTTCATTCTTCGTCAAGGCGATGGAATAGTCACCCTTTTTCCCGGTATCCCATGTGATGTCTCCGTTTTTGTCTGTCAAACCGAGAATCTCACCGATCTCTGTATTCGGCTCCTGATCTGATGCCGGCGCTTTGACAATCGTTACTTGAACGCCTTCCATCGGTAACCCGGCATCGTCTTCCACATGAAGGGTCACAGGAATCGTTGTTTCTTTCTGAGCAGAATCTGAATGCGCCTGAGAGCTGCATCCGCATAAAAACAAAATAGAAATGAAAACGGCCAGTTTACCGTATTTATTGCTTTGCCCAATATTGAATATTGTTGAATACATCATTCGTCACCCTTGTTCCCAAGTTATATGACGATCCTCCGTTGGTATGGATTGCAATGGCCGTCTGCCCCGTATCACTATAATTGCGGTAAACAGGCGAGCCGCTTTGGCAGCCGTACGTATCAGTTGTATAGGTCAGCTTATACGTTTCCGCAGAGCGAATCGGCTTTGTATCAGACCACATGGTGCCGAAAGTCTTGTCACACGGAAATCCTGTAACTGATGTAGAGAGGCCGACGGGGCTGCTGCTGTTTGTTGTTCTATAACCATACCAGCCAACCGTGTTGCCAGGAGAACCATTTAGTTTTATTGCACCGTAATCATAATTGGTATCTTTGCTTTCCGTCCATCCTTTAACGGAGTAAAACATCGTGCCGGAATAAGTGCCGTATGGATACGATGAACCATTGCGGCCCGGCGCAGCAGTGATCGAAGAAGCCCACCCGTGATCCTGGCTGTACACACAATGTCCGGCCGTTACCACAGTATTCGGGTTCACTAAAAAGCCTGTGCATCCATAAGTGCTTGAGGTATTGGGATATTTGACAGATAGCTGAACCGTTGCTCTGTAAGGAAATGACGTAGTGCCTGAAATTCTGACGCGTTCATCAGATCCAATTACACTTGATGGCTTTAAGGATTTAATGTTTTTTTCTGATTCTATGAGCTCGTGTAATGTTTTGCTTGTTTTTCCGGTTCCTTCATAAGGATCAGAAACCAATTCCGCTTTCGACGTCTGGTTATTGCTGACTTCAGCTTCCTTTCCCGTATTGGAGACAGAGGTTTGCGGGTTCTCCGCCGCTTCTGCCGGCGTTCCGAAAGATACCGCCGCTGCCGTTGCCAAACACAAAATCGTAAACCCTGCAAAGCATTTTTTTCTGAATCTTGAGACTACTCTCATTTTAGTCATCCCCCTCCTTTTGTGTCAACCAGCCTTTTCATTGGAAGACTTTTACATTATAATCAAGAATTTGATTCTTATGATACAATTTTTGGCGGGATGATAAAAAAACGGGCCATGTATCAAGACAAGGCCCGTCTGTTTCATGTTTATTGAATCGATAGTTGATCCAGCGCTTTCTTCGCGTTCTCTCGCGCTTTTCCAACAGTGTCAGCCGCAGAAAGCGCAACCGCCATACGGCGTCCGACCTTCGTTATCGGCTTTCCAAACACGCGCACTTGTGTATTTGGCACTGCCAGCGCGTTTTCCAAACCTTCAACAGTGTAATCCGCTGACTCTTCCGGTGCTTTGAGGGGCCGGCTGGCGCCTGGAGAAAGCTGTGTGATTTCTGTAATCGGAAAGCCGAGAATCGCCCGAACATGCAGCGCGAATTCCGACAAATTTTGCGTCACCAGCGTCACAAGACCTGTATCATGCGGTCGAGGAGACACCTCACTGAAATACACCTTGTCTTTCGCAAGGAAAAGCTCAACACCAAACAGACCGTACCCGCCAAGCTCATCAGTAATGGCTTTCGCAATATGCTTCGCCTCTTCAATTTGCTGCTCTGTCATATGATGAGGCTGCCATGATTCGATATAGTCTCCATCCTTTTGCTCATGGCCGATCGGCGCACAAAATACCGTACCGTTCACTGCACGCACAGTTAAGAGTGTAATTTCTGATTCGAACGGGATAAACTCCTCGACGATCACGCGTCCGTTCTTCACTCGTCCGCCTTCCATCGCCGTCTCCCAGCAGCTCTCCAAGTCCGCTTCTGAGCGGCATACGCTTTGGCCTTTTCCCGAAGAACTCATCAACGGTTTGACGACACAAGGGAAGCCGATATGAGCTGCAGCCTGTACAAATTCTTCATATGTATTCGCAAATTCATAGCCTGCCGTCGCAAGCCCGAGCCTTTCTGCCGCAAGCCGCCTGATGCCTTCCCGGTCCATCGTCAGCTTCGCCGCACGCGCATTTGGGATCACGTGAAACCCTTCCTCTTCAAGCTTCAGCAATTCATCCGTCGCGATCGCCTCAACCTCAGGCACAATCAAATCAGGTTTTTCTTTCTCAATAATGTGTCTGATCTGCTCACGATCCAGCATGTCAATGACATAGCTTTTATGCGCCACCTGCATCGCCGGAGCATGCTCGTAGCTGTCTACCGCCACCGTCTCTACCCCGAGACGCTGGGCTTCAATCACAACTTCTTTCCCCAGTTCACCTGAGCCTAACAATAAAACCTTCTTTGATTGATACATCTTTGCCCCTCCTATCTGTTCAAAAACCATTATAACTGAAATATTCAAAAAATAAATTTCGCAATAAAAAAGCTAAAATAAGAAAACCCTTATTTTAGCTTATGATTCCAATACATTAATTGCCGCCACAACATCCGCTTCACAAAAAGAACCCATCAAACATAACGATTCTTCCGGCTTGCACGCGTGAGCCGCAACAACTTTCTTCGCATGCTCTTGATTCTTATAGATGCCTAAATCACTCAGTTTCACCGGAAAGCCAAGCTGCTGATAAAACGGAATCAGCTCTTCAATTTCCTGATTTCTCTTCTCAAGCGCAAGCTGAATCAGTATGCCGTACGCCACCTTTTGTCCGTGCAGTACATGATGGGTTTCCGGGATAAAACTCAGACCGTTGTGAACCGCATGGGCACCCGCCATCCTGCCGAAGCGTCCGGCATAACCGCCTACAGTTCCTGCCAAAGTAATAATGGTTTCTGCTACAGCTGTGAAAGAAGCCGAGGCTTCCCCTCTCTCAAGGCTTTCAACAGCCTTAAGGCTTTCCTGCAGCAAAAGATCACGAATATAGACAGACTGCCTAAGCCCTGCTTCGACCATTAATGAAACAGGCTCCTTCGTATTTCTGATAATGGCTTCCGCTTCATACCACTTCGCAAGCGTGTCGCCAATTCCGCTTTTGACATATTCGATAGGAGAAGAAAGCAGCAATAACGGATCAACGAGTGTCAAATAGCTGGAACGTTTATGATAATCGACTCGGATAAAGTTGCCTTCTTGATCATAGATCACGCTCAGCGGCGTGCTTGCCGCGCAAGTTCCAGGGATTGTCGGAACAGTTATGACTTCGATATCCATATGATCTGCAACAGCTTTTGCCGTGTCTAACACTGTTCCGCCGCCAATCCCGATAATGAGATCAGCAGATGCCGCTTGTTCCGCAATCTCCCTTATTGCTTCAGGCGAGCTGTACCCTTTATGCTGAATCACTCTCCACTCTGGCGGAATCGCAGCATACTTTTGAAACGCCTCATACGACTTGATGCCCGTTACAACAACAGGATGCTTCCATTCCTTCACAAATGCCGGCAGCTCTTTTACAATTCCTTGTTTGCATATGTATTGATTCGGACCGCTTCGGACAATATCTTCTGGCTGCATCTCTCATCTCTCCTCCATTTTTTCATCAATCATCTCACTCTCTTTAAAATGGTGTCAATCCGCTTACCCGCAAACCACCCGCCAATGGCATAAGCGCTGAAAAATGGTGCAACCCCTGTAAATCCTGCCTCATAGAGCTGTTCCTCTGCTATGCGGCAACTGGATGAGTACTGACGCCTATTGAATCCTCAAATGTCTCCCAATCCTCCCTGAGAAATGCCATTGGCTAATGGCGAAACATAAGTTTAGTAGCAGGTAATGAAAACCATCTGCTTTCTCCTTTTAGCGCTTATAATTACATGATGCCGATTATCACAATCATCTCTTCTATCTTGATTCTGCAGGAAAAAATGACACGGATTGCTCTTCTGGAGGGGCGCTTACACTAGGACTCTACTTTTCAGAGCTGAAAGCGAAATGGAAAGAGGAACGGGTTTTAAAGATGCCGTATTGGCATCCTTTTTTAAACTCGTCCTACGTTTGCCACCTATAAATGAACGCGATCTAAAGAAGGAGGAATCGAAATGGATGAAATGGTTTTAATCACACAGCAGTGGCTGAATGAGACGTACAGGGGCAAACATGGGTATAACCCAGTAGAAGAAAGCGGGAAAACTGGGTGGGATACGATCTACGGTCTGACTCGGGCGCTTCAAATTGAACTAGGTATCTCAGAGCCAGCTGATAACTTCGGGCCGACAACACAGCGCTTATTTAAGCCTCTTAAACGCCAAGCTCCAGATTCAAAACCAAGCAACATGAATTTTATTTTACAGGGGGCTTTATGGTGCAAAGGCTTTAATCCCGGCGGTTTTACAGGCGTCTTTTACGAAAAAACAGAAAATGCGGTGAAGGAGTTTCAGAAAGCTGCAGGACTGACAACTCAGGACGGAATTGTCACCACCTTGATTATGAAAGCCTTATTGGACATGAGCGCTTTTAAACTAGTGTCTGGGGGCGATTCAAGAATCCGTCAGATTCAACAAAACTTAAACCGGGACTACAATGACTATATCGGTTTAATGCCTTGTGACGGACTGTATGCCCGCGATACCAACAAGGCCCTTATTTATGCTTTGCAAAAAGAAGAAGGTATGAGCACAAGTGTCGCCAATGGATTTTTCGGAAACGGCACAACAAGCTTATGCCCTACTTTAACTCCCGGTGATTCAAGAACAGGCTTTATTTTAATTGTTCAGTACGCCCTTTATTGCAACGGAAAATCATTCGACCCTGGTGAGTTTGACGGCAAATATGGCGTCGGTGTTGTTTCAGCCGTTAAAGCATTTCAAGAGTTCATGTGCCTGCCGCAAACAGGTTATGCAGACATGCCGACCATTAAAGCTTTATTATCAAGCTCAGGAGACACAACACGCGCCGCTTCAGCTTGTGACACCGCTACTATTATTACTGCAGAAAAAGCCCAAACACTGCGGAATAACGGTTATAAAACAGTTGGCAGATATTTAACCGGAAATGTGCGGACAAGCAGCGGCCTCACATCAAAAGCCCTGACATCTCAAGAACTTGCAGTTATTTTTGATGCCGGATTAAAGGTCTTTCCGATTTATCAAGACGGCGGCTATGAATCTTCTTACTTTGTAAAAGACCAAGGAACAAGAGATGCTTACAGTGCGGCATCAGCAGCTCGCAGACTAGGCTTCCCATCCGGAACGACCATTTATTTTGCTGTCGATTTTGATGCCTACGATTATGAAGTAACAGATAAAATTATTCCTTATTTCAAGGAAATCAAGTCAGCTTTTGCGAAAATGCAGACATTTTCTACTGCGCCTAAATACGAAATAGGCGTATACGGACCAAGAAATATTTGTATCCGAACCCAAGAAGCAGGACTCACAAAGTATAGTTTTGTAGCAAATATGTCAACTGGCTTCAGCGGCAATCTCGGCTATCCGATGCCAAACAACTGGGCCTTTGATCAATTTTATGAAGGAACAATCGGAAGCGGTTCTGGAAGCATCGGGATTGATAAAGACGGCTTTTCAGGAAAAGACTCTGGAGTAAGCCATGTAAATCCACCGTCTGATCCGGTATATGATGCAAGACTGCGTACACTGACAGACATTTTATCTACCATTCCAGCTTTAGAAAATCTATCAGGTCTCGCAAACGCGATGTTTGAATTTGATACGACAGAAACCATTTTCACATCACCAGAGTTGGATATTATTCTATCCACATCACTTCTGGCAACCATACCAAGTGAAGGCTCACCAAACACAATTACCATTACAAATGGTAAACCAGGTGCCTATATCACGGGTTTATTGGGCGATACCCAAACGTCTCTCACTGCGTCACAAATTGATTCTTATCAAAACCTTTTAAACAGTCTCAGCTTGTCAGTACGTAATGGTTATCTGGAGGTTTATGTAAATCCAACTGCTCAATCATTAAATATTCAATTTAAAATCTATACGCCTGATATTCCAGTAGGTGACAGTGCTACAACTGGACTTACGACTACGATTACGTTTAAAATAAAACAGAAGCACTTTAGATTACCAGATTCGGAAGAAGAAGTATACACACCAAATTGGGATACTATTGTAAACAACATGCTGCTGGTAGGTACAGGTATTATTGTAGTTGTAGGTATTGGTGCTTTAGTACTCTTAGCACCTGAGGCAGGAGCAGCGGCAGTACTGTTCGGTTCGTTATTAGCAGCTTTTAGATAGTTTTATAATCCATGAATACTCTATGAGTATTCATGGATTTATTTTCAAGGAGGATTCTACATGAAAGTTGATATGCAAACTTATAGGAAAACAGTCAAAAAAATTGAAACTGAATTGTTTCCTGTCAGAAATAATGATAATGAATTATTGACATATCTTATGAAACAAGATTCATTGACATTAAATCAAATGAAAATGTGCTTAACTGAACCTGAACTCACATTCAAGCATTCTATTAAAATCGTATTTTCCGTCACATTAATAACACTATATATATTTTTTTTCAGCACTCATTATAATGACTTAATAGCCATGTCTATACAAATGTTGTTTGCGTTAATCGGCTTGTTTTGGATTGTTGCATCTTTTGCAAATGCTAAAAGAATTCAAATCTCCCAAAACTTCAAACAAAAAGCCGAAAACACCCGCATTGTCGGTATGATCGACTTCGTATTAGAACAAAAATACAAAAAAAGCATCTCTGAATAATCCTCGCCAGAGATGCTTTTTCTCTCTTATACCTTCTCCATCACAGGCGCACTGTCACGATTCATCGCCGCAGGCTCCCTCAGCATCACGTTCATCACGCTTGCAAGCACAAGCATTCCAATCGATAAATAAAAAGCCAGCGTATACTCACCTGTTACGGTATAAATGACGCCGGGCACATACGCTCCGAGGGCAGAGCCAATTTGATGGGCAAGTGACAGCCAGCCGATCATGAGGCCGATCGAGTAATTCTGAAAGTACTGGGTGGCAAGCATTTGCGTCGGCGCTACCGTTGCAAAGTCCACCAATCCAAACAGAACCGCAAAGCCTAAAAGCAAGTAGGGTTCGTGGCTGTAAATCAGAATCACAATCGACAGCGCGCGCACCGCATATAAAAAACAGAGGATTTTCCGGCTGCTCCACCGATCCGCTATGATTCCGGACAGTAAGATACCAGCGATATTAAAACCGGCCAGCAGACTGACAGCGGCGCTCGTAACAGTCGTAGAAAAACCGTGATCATGAGAAAAGGGAATCAAATGGGTATCCATCAGCCCGACGGTCGTAAAGCCGCAGATTAAAAATGGAAGGATCAACAGCCAAAACTGCTTCATACGAAACATCGCGGTTACTGAGCCTGCTTTGGTTTTTGATCCTGTTTCTAACTCCTCCTCAGCAGTCCCGCCGATCGGCTCTTCATTTTTTTCTGAAGGATGATTTCGCAGCAATAAAAGGGCTGCCGGAAGGACAATGACCATTAACAGCAACCCCAATGCCACAACCGTCAGCTTCCAGCTAAACCAATGGATCAGCATAAGCGAGCCGGGAACCAGCAGCATTTGCCCCGCTCCAAAGCCCGCTTCCATGATTCCAAAGGCAAGGCCGCGCTTTTTGCTGAACCAATTCACCACCAGCACACTTGTTGCTACATTCGACGCTCCGCCAACTCCGAGTGACACCCCCAACCCGTAAAGCAGAAAGAGCTGCCACGGTGAAGTGATAAAACATGTCGAGAAAATGCTGATCCCGGTCAGTAACGTGCTCCATGATAAAACTGCCCGTGCGCCCCATCTGTCCACAAGCCGCCCGATCACAGGCTGGGATATCCCGTAAACAATAAAGCTCAGCGTTGAAATCAGCGAGATGGTGCCCCTATCCAGCGAAAACTCCCGCTCCCAAGGCTCGACAAACGCACCAAACGACAGGCGCACACCTTGTACGGCCAATAAAATCAAAAAGGTGATAAAAACGATGATCCAAGCATAGTGGAGTCTTTTCATGACAGCTCTAAATCCCATCGTTCTTCTGTCAGATGCTGTCCCCATAATGGCGTTTCTTCTTTCACTTCACTCAGTCTGAATCCAAATTTCTCGTAAAGCGGGCGGGCTTCAGCCATACTGCTCACTGTCCAAAGAAAAATCCGTTCAAACTTCCTCTCTCTGCTATATGTAACGAGATGCTCAAGCAGTTGCGTGCCCAGCCCTCTGCCTCGAAACGCGGCATCAACCAAGAACCATCTCAGCTGCACCGTCTTTTTATCTTGTTTGACCAATCCCACACAGCCTGCAAATTTTCCGCCGCTTTCCGCGATCCATATCTTTTCAATTTCCGCGTCAAATGTCTCATGGAGATAAGCTAAAAATGTATCATCCCAGCCATGAGTCTCTGCATAAAATTGCCTTTGCTTTTCAATGAGAAGGTGAATATCATCCGAAAGATAATAATCTCTGATTGAAATGCCTGATGACCTGGATGAGAGCGACTGAGACAATATGGCTTCAATCTCCTCCATAGCCATCGCAAGCTTGTGCTGCTCTTTGTCATCGATTTCCTTCAGCATCAGCTCAACCTGTTCATTCGCTTTCTTCTCAAGCTTTTTATAAATGGCTTCCCCCGTTTCCGTCACATATATATAATGATGGCGGGCATCAGCTTTGCTCTTCTCTTTATAAATCAAATCTTCTTTTTCAAACTGTTTCAGTATTCTGCTGACATATCCCCGGTCAAGCCCCAGCTTATCCTGAAGATCTTTCGCCGTACAATTTGACGTATTGTAAATCTCAAACAAAATCCGTGTCTCCGTTAAGGAAAACGGGCTGTCATAAATGTGTTCGTTAAGGAAGCCAAGAACATTCGTGTAAAAACGATTGAACTTTCTGAATTTTAAGCCCGTTGCTGATTCATTGGTTTTCAAACTTCTCCCCACTTTCTTATATCGTTGATTAAAGCAATTATAATCACATATAGTTGCCATAGTCAACGATATGTCAAAAAAGCGGAGGAAAATTTCATTTTCCAGATGCCTTCCTCTTCCTCAACACCATCAATGTAATATACGATAAAATCAGCGAAAACAAGCTATAGACAACGGCCCATCCCAAAAAAGATTGATTAAAAACCGTAAACGTAAGCACGAGAGAAATGATCAAACTAACTAACGGCATCATATATACATTTTTACAAACATAAGTCCCGGCGACCGATAACACAATAATTGCTAACGGTAAAATGCCGAATGCGATATCTAATTTATCCACCTGCAACAGCCTCCCCCCAGATTTTTATGTTATTTGTAAAAAAACATAACTACCAAAAGGATAACATTTACTTTTCACACAATTTAAAATTACCCGTTTACATTCACTCCAGACTATGATAATTTAAGAAAGCGCTATCACGATAAGTTAATAGCTTGGATGGAGATGAGGAGAGCCAGGAATTCCACCCCTTTTGACAAGGGGGTGTTTTCTGGCTCTTTTTGTTTTTTCAGAAGGAGGGCACGCCACACATCCAACACAAACAGCAAAGGGGATGATTTGATGTTTCACTTATTTAAACCGGCTCCGCACATTGAGAGACTGGATGATTCAAAGACGGATGCAGCTTATAAACGGCTCAGGCTGCAAGTATTCTTAGGTATTTTTATCGGCTACGCAGGCTATTACCTGCTGCGGAAAAACTTTGCTTTTGCCATTCCTTATCTGCAGGAACAAGGTTTTTCAAAAACCGAGCTTGGATTGGTGCTGGCCGCCGTATCCATTGCGTACGGCTTTAGTAAATTTATTATGGGCATGGTGTCCGACCGTTGCAACCCGAGGTATTTTCTCGCGACAGGCTTATTTTTATCTGCAATTGTTAATATTCTTTTTGTTTCTATGCCCTGGGTAACTTCGAGCGTCACCATCATGTTTATTTTTATGTTTATCAATGGATGGTTCCAAGGAATGGGCTGGCCTCCATGCGGCAGAACGATGGCCCATTGGTTTTCTATTAGTGAACGCGGCACGAAGATGTCGATTTGGAATGTCGCTCACAACATTGGCGGCGGGATTCTGGCTCCGCTTGTCACTCTTGGGATTGCTATGTTTGTCACTTGGAAAAGTGTATTTTTCTTCCCTGCCATTATTGCGATTCTGATTTCATTTTTAATTGTCCTTTTGGTGCGGGATACCCCTCAATCTTGCGGGCTTCCGCCAATTGAAGAGTACCGGAACGACTATCCAAAACACGCTTTCAAAGATCAAGAAAAAGAATTAACGACAAAAGTAATCCTTTTTCAATATGTACTTAATAATAAGTTTCTTTGGTACATCGCATTTGCAAACGTATTTGTTTACTTTGTGCGGTACGGCGTTGTGGACTGGGCGCCTACTTACTTAACAGAAGCCAAAGGGTTCTCTCCTGAAGACTCCCGGTGGTCGTATTTCCTTTACGAATACGCCGGCATACCGGGAACGATCCTGTGCGGCTGGATCAGCGACCGCTTCTTTAAGAGCCGCCGCGCACCGGCAGGCGTTCTGTTTATGGCAGGTGTTTTCATTGCCGTATTGGTGTACTGGCTGAATCCGGCCGGCCATCCGCTGGTAGACAACATCGCTCTGATCAGCATCGGCTTCTTAATCTATGGGCCTGTGATGCTCATCGGTCTGCAAGCCATTGATCTTGCTCCGAAAAAAGCAGCCGGAACTGCAGCTGGTTTGACCGGGTTTTTCGGATACATCGGCGGGTCTGCTTTCGCAAACGCGATTATGGGATTTGTCGTTGACCGATTTGATTGGAACGGCGGCTTCATCATGCTGATCTCATCTTGTATACTGGCCATCGTGTTCTTGGCTTTGACATGGAATACGGGAAAACGGGCGGAGCATGTTTAAGAAAAGATTATAAAAGATTAATATTTTTCCAACATGCCATTTACATCCGTTTTCTAACATAAAAGCTGTTACTGCTTGTTCATAAGGAGGAAGAAAAGATGAGAAAAAATAGATTACTAGCTTTGGTTCTGCTATCTTTTGGTTTGCTGTCGTTTATGGTTACACCAGTTTCAGCAGCCTCAAAAGGAAACCTGCTGTCTCCTGACCGTATCCTGACAGTCGCGCACAGAGGGGCTTCCGCATATGTGCCTGAGCACACGATCCTATCTTACGAAACCGCTCAGAAAATGAAAGCCGATTATATTGAGTTGGATTTACAGATGACAAAAGACGGGCAACTCATTGTTATGCACGATGAAAAACTGGACCGCACCACAAACGGCACGGGCTGGGTGAAGGATCATACGCTCGCGGAGATTAAGAAACTTGATGCCGGCTCTTGGTTTAATGAAGCTTACCCGGCAAAAGCGAAGCCGCAGTACGCCGGCCTTAAAGTTCCTACATTAGAAGAGGTATTAAACCGTTTTGGCAAACATGCGAACTATTACATTGAAACAAAATCGCCTGACACCTATCCAGGCATGGAGGAAAAACTGATCGCTTCCTTACAGAAGCATAAACTGCTAAGCAAGCATTCCAAGCGCGGCCAAGTGATCATCCAATCGTTCAGCAAAGAAAGCCTGTTAAAAATTCATCAATTACAGCCTAACCTGCCGACTGTTCAATTGATGGAAGCAAAGCAGATAGCTTCAATGACAGATGCTGATTTGGAGGAAATCAAAACCTACGCTGTCGGCGCAGGTCCGGATTATAAAGCGTTGAATGCAGAAAATGTCCGCATGATCCGCAGCCACGGTCTGCTTTTGCATCCTTACACAGTCAATACAGAAGCAGATATGCGCCGCCTGCTGGACTGGGGAGTGACAGGAGTGTTCACCAACTATCCTGACCTTTTCCACAAAGTAAAAAAGGGTTATTAAAAGAAAAAACCTTGCGCCCACAGCGCAAGGTTTTTCTTCATTTATTCTTTTCCCGCAGCAGCTTCTGACTGTGCGCTTACCAGCTGGCTATTAATCTCCTTCGCATCTTTCAAATACTCTGTCTTGAATCCGCTCTTCAGCGCCCACACATAGAAACCGAGCGATACAAAGGCAATCAAGGCCATATCCCAGCCATACGTAATGACGTTCAGACCGCCGAATTTGTCACTGCCCAAATAGGAAATCATCATCATGACAAGCAGGTAAAACACCATCCATATGCCACCTTTAAAGTTTTGGCCAAATCCTTTCCATTTCGCCTTGGCCTGGTAATAGAAATAAATCGGAAGTCCGATCAAAATAATAAACAGAACCTGCCCTGTTAACGGCCAGCGCGCCCAATACAGCACGAGCGACGCAAAGATAAATCCAAGCGGCGCAATCACGCTTAAGCCTTTTAATCGAAGAGGCCTGTACAAATCCTTCCCTGTCCGTCTCAATGTCATCACTGTAACCGGGCCGGTGATATAAGAAATTAACGTGGCTACAGAAATAATTTCCGCTAACACACCCCACCCCCTGAACAGGAACAAAAAGATAAACGAAACAATCAAGTTAAAAAACATCGCTTGGCGCGGAACGCCGTAAATCGGATGAAGCTTGCCAAACACGCTCGGCATGTATTTGTTCTTCTCCATTCCGTAAATCATGCGGGAAGTCGTCGCCGTATACGTAATACCTGTTCCGGAAGGTGACACAAAAGCATCCGCATATAATACGATGACAAGCCAGTTAATATTTAATGCAATCGCCAAATCAGCAAAAGGAGAATTAAAATTAAGATGGCTCCAGCCGTGAGCGATATCAGACGGATTCACCGCTCCTATGAAAGCAATCTGCAGCAGCACATAAATGACTGTTGCAACTAACAGAGAACCGACAACCGCAATCGGGATCGATTTCCCAGGATTTTTGGCTTCTCCCGCCATATTGATCGGGCTTTGAAATCCGTTAAACGCAAACACGATACCAGAAGTTGCAACCGCAGTCAGAACACTTGCCCAGCCATTCGGTGCAATGCTTTGGCCCGCTGTAAAGTTTTCTCCATGAAATCCGACAAAGAGCAAAGCGCCAATTGTCAGTCCTGGAATAATGATTTTAAAAATTGTAATTAATGAATTCGCTTTCGAAAACAAATTGACTGTCCAGTAGTTCAGCAGAAAATAAATCAGAAGCAAAACAGAAGCGAACACCAATCCTTCTCCTGTCAGCGTTCCGTTTTTCACCAAACCGCTTGTCCATTTCGCCCATTCCCATGGCCACGAACTCATATATTGAACAGAGGCTACAGCTTCAACAGGAATAACGGATACAATTGCAATCCAGTTGGCCCAGCCTGCAATAAATCCGATAAACGAACCGTGTGAATATTGCGTATATTTCACCATTCCTCCTGCCTCAGGGAACATAGAACCTAATTCACTGTAAGAAAGAGCAATAAATAAAATAACAATCATGCCGATAACCCATGAAATAATAGCAGCAGGCCCCGCAATTTGGGCAGCGCGCCACGCCCCAAATAACCAGCCTGACCCGATCATCGACCCGAGCCCGACCATCATAAGGGCAAACGTTCCCATTCTTCGATGTAACTGATTCATATCGTAAACACCTTTCATGTATGATGACATTCTGTTGCTAAGTTATATTATTATTCTGATTACTTTACTTTGTCAATATTTATCGAATGATAACTAAAATAATAAAAAATCAATGTATCTCGCCTTCCAATATAGGAATTTAGTAACTAGCTTCACCCAAAATAGAATTTACTGTAAAACAATTGATAAAATACACAGAGGTTTAGCCTTAAGCAGAACGGGAATGATACAGGAAACATTATTTTTAAAATAGAAAGGAGTTATTACCATGAAACAAAAGCTGTTACTTTCCGGTCTCGCTGTTTCAACTGTCGGCATCACTTCTTATCTATTAAAAGACCCGTCAAACCGCCAAAAGGCAAGAGAATTCATTCACAGCATGAAAATGAAGATAACAAAACAACCGGACATGGAAACGTTCCCAGTCGATAAAGCCGGTCACCCGCACCCGCATGACATTGAGGACAACAAAATGGTATCCGAAGGCTCCATGTATCCTGTTCAATACTACGATGAAAAAAAGAAGTAATCAAAAAGCTCTCTTCGAAAAGGAAGAGAGCTTTTATATTTAGCTTTTCCGTCTAATGCTGCTCATCACAAAACCGCTTTCAGGCAATGACGGCATTCTGGCAAGACTGTAATGCAGCGATTGTGTTGGCACGTCATATTCAACCTGATTCACGAGAAAATCCAGGCTCGCTTTCATCACTTCAATGGTAATCCCTTCCCCCGGACAGCGGTGGCCCTTCTCCGCGTTGCCCCCGCCTTGAGGGATGAAATCAAACGGATTGTCCTCCCGCTCTTTAAATCGCTCAGGCCGGAACTCATCAGGCTTGTCCCACATACGGGGATCATGATTCGTTCCATACACATCAAGCAGCACTGATGCACCCTTTTTAAACTCACAATCATTCCATATAAAATCTTTTTTGACAACGGCTCCTAAAAACGGTCCGAACGGATAAAATCTGCGCACCTCCTGCACAAACATTTCTCTTTCCTGACTGCCTCCAGAACGAAGCCATTCCTTATACTTCGGGTGTTCATGCAGCGCCAACGCTGAAAACGAAATAAAGTAAGCTATCGCTATAATCGGACGCAGCACATTAATGAGCTCGATGGCTGCCATGCGGGCATCAAGCCGGCTCCCATTCTCTTGCGTATAAAAAGCCATTTCATGCAGCGCTGAACCATTTTCAGTTTTCAGCCTGCCGCCGCGGACCTCTTCAATCATTTTTTCAATCCACTCTTCTGTTCGGGGTCTCGCTCTTCTTCCCTTCCAATGCCGCGGTCCCACAGCACCGAACGCGTCTACCATGTCGATGAAATCGTCCGCTCTCTCTTTCACTTCCGTTTCCTTCAGCGGAACACCCGCCCAATAGCAAGCCACCCGGCATAAGATTTCTTTTGCTTCATCAAACAACACAACCTGATCCGCCATTTCCCATCTTGTAACAGCCGCTTCCCACTGCTCTGTCATCAGCTCAGCCAGCCGTTTTTGATGGGGCGGTGTCATTAATGACAGAAAAAGCAGCTTCCGATGAATATGAGCGTCGCCATCCATTGTCTGGATTGCATTGACGCCAAACAGCGATTTCTGCACTCGTTTCGGGAGAGCACCCTGCCGCTGAAACCGTTCGGTATCATAAAATACCTTCGCAGCCTCCGCGCCGCTCATACAAATAAATGTTTTTCCAAGCAAGCGTGCCTGGAACAAATCCGAATGGTAATGCTCTTTTCTATTCTTTATAAACAAATATCCTTCCCGCATCAAAGCCACACTGTTATCGAGGCTTTTGTCATGTGGAATCTGCTCATTCATCCCGCAACCCTGCCTTCCTTTTTTACTTCTGTTTTCACGTTATCTCACGAAGATAAACCCCATTACAGTATTTGTCTCCAAGCATTTTTTCATTACTTTTAAAGGTAGAAAAGCAGAAATGGAGAAAAGATAGATGATCAAAACAAAGGGGAGATCAAAGTGAAGAAATGGATATATGCTTTTCTTGTGCTCGTCATTGCCGTGACAGGAGGTTTGTCCGTTCATGCAAAAGCGCCCGCCAATGAAACAAAAAAACACCTGAATGTCAGCCGAATGGATGTGGATAAGGAGTTCAAGGATACTGACGGAACCTTCATCCTTCATGATCTAGAAAAGGATAAGACATTTGTCTACAACAAGGAACGGGCCAACAAAAGACAAACTCCTCAATCTACCTTTAAAGTGACCAATGCCATAATCGGCTTGCAGGTAAAAGCCGTCCGGGATGAATATGATGTCAAACGCTGGGATGGCGTCAAACGCGAATTCGAATCATGGAACCGCGACCATACACTTGGCTCAGCCATGCGGGAATCTGCCATCTGGTATTACCAGGCATTAGCGAGGGACATCGGCGAGGAAAGAATGAAAACATGGCTTCATACCCTGTCATACGGAAACGAAGATATCAGCGGCGGAATCGACCAGTTTTGGCTGCAAAGCTCTCTGACAATTTCTCCGTTGGAACAAGAAGCCTTTATGGAGAAGCTTTACAAAGAGAATCTCCCGTTTGACAAAACGGTCATGAAAACGGTCAAACGCATGATGATTCAAGAAGAAGGAGATCATTATACGCTTTACGGTAAAACCGGAACCCGCCTGACAGACATGGGATTAGGATGGTTTGTCGGATTCATCAAAACAGAGCACGGCTCCTATACGTTTGTCACAAATGTTGATGACTCCGGTACAACAGCCAAAAACATCACAATTGATATTCTAAAAAAATATGGCCTGATCACTTCATAAATGAATGAGCCCTGCAAACGTACAGGGCTCTTAAATGTCATGCTCAAAGCAATAATGATTCACAAGCTCTTCAATCAAATCATGACCCGGGTAATTTCCGTTAAACTCGAATTCAATTTCTTCAACAAATTCTCCATGATGATACACGTGGATCGCCCCATTTTGCCGGACGACACTAAACTCCGGCTGAAACGTATATCCGCTTCGTTCAATCGCACCCAATTTCATTCCCGCCTTTCTCAAAGCAGTAATTCATACACCTCATTTAATTCCTTGGCCCGTTTTTGATCCTGTTCGTCTTGGGCATACTTAATTTCCTTTTCCAGCACCTGATTCAAATATGACATCTCATCGTCATCCAAATCCTTTACAAACTCCTCTTCATTGGCATAGCGCTTCGCCAGCATCTTCTTGCAAATCCGCAGACAGACTTCGTTTTCAAGATGATTTGAAAGTGATTCGCGCAAATAACCGAGTGTAACATCCATAGTATAAGCACCTTTCCTTTGCGTTCTATATCCTATAGGTTGCTGAAATGAGAAAAATCCATACGTAAAAAATGAAAAAAGAGACATCAATCAATGTCTCTTTTTCCTGTATTATTCAGCTGCTTGATTTCTTTTTGTAAGATCCGCCTGCACGCGCTTCCCAATTCCAAAAGCATAATAACTGATGACCACAAGAGCTAAGAAAATAACCCCTACAATTAAAGATATCCGAGTATCATCATTAAACCACATGCCGACAAGAACCATCAGCAAGAAAGCAATCGTCAAATAATTTGTGAAAGGTGCAAACGGCATTTTGAACGGATGTTTATCTAACGCCGCGCCCTTCGCTTTTCTGAATCCGAGGTGGCTGATCAAAATGATAAACCAAGGAATCATCCCCGGCAGCACGCTTGCGCTGTATACATAAACGAAAATCTTCGGCGGCGCAACATAGTTCAGCACAACGCCGACAGCTAATCCGATCAGCACCGCGATTGTGCCATACAGCGGCACACCATTGCGAGAAATCTTCGCAAAGAATTTCGGTGCCTGTCCATTGACACCTAATGTATAAAGCATACGTCCCGCGCTGAATATCCCGCTGTTGCAGCCTGACATCGCCGCCGTGATAACGACAAAGTTAATAATGCCAGCCGCTGCTGTAATTCCAACTTTAGAAAACGTAGACACAAACGGGCTTCCAAGTGAATTCAGCTCATCCCAAGGATATACCGTCACGATCACAAAAATAGCACCGATATAGAAAATCAAAATACGCCAAATAATGCTTTGAATCGCGTTGCGCAGCGTGTTTTGCGGGTCCTTTGCTTCTCCGGCAGTAATCCCGATCAGCTCAACCCCTTGATAAGCCGCAATAACCAGAGACAATGCAAAGAAAAATCCTGAGAAACCGCCCGCAAAGAAGCCTCCGTGAGACCACAGATTAGACAAACCGATAGCATCTCCGCCGTTGCCAAAGCCAAAGAAGATAATCCCGATTCCGGCAATAATCATTAAGATAATCGTCACGATTTTAATCATCGCAAACCAAAACTCAAACTCGCCGAACGACTTAACAGAAATTAAGTTCGCCGCACCGAGAATTGCCATAGCTACGATACCAGGTATCCAAGCAGGCAAATCCGGGAACCAATATTTCATATAAGAACCGACTGCGATAATTTCTGACATGCCGACGATAATCCACTGGAACCAGTTGCTCCACGCCGTCATATAACCAGCAAGGGGATGAATGTATTTATGGCCGAATGTTGCAAAAGAACCGGTACTCGGCTCCACATACAGCATTTCACCCATTGCACGCATGATAAAAAAGATAAAAATTCCGCAAATCGCATAAGCCAGAAGGACAGAAGGGCCAGTCCATGAAATCGTGCTGGCAGAACCCATAAATAAACCAACACCGATCGTACCGCCCAAGGCAATCATCTGAATATGACGGGCGCTCAAACCCCTCTTCAATTCTTTATTTTCCACTCCACTTCCTCCTCTTAAAAACGAATACATGTACAGCTCAACCGAAATAGGATCAAGGCCGGCCAGCCTCCAAAACGTTCTTCATTTCTTATTAAGCTACAAATATCAGAAAATTCAATCATAAAATTGTTAGATAATCTCCAAAATTACTTATTTCATCATAATAAATTTCTCTGGAAAATACAATTGTTTTTTTCAGGTAAACACTTTCATTCAATGGGTTTGATCTATCACTTTAATTAAAATCTTTTATATGAATATAATGAAATCATGACAATATTGAAAACGATGCATGATACAGCTGCTTTTAAGAGATGGGCATAAAAAAATAAGCTGTTCACGATGAACAGCTTACCTAATAATTCACGCCGGTTTGACGTTTTAATGTTTTAAGCCACTCTGTATCACCTGTCCCATAGCCCTTGCTTTGCCCCAAATCTCTCAAAGACCCATTCCTGTAGCCAATTGACAGAATGAAATCAGGGATGGCATCATACCCGATTTTCGCAATGTTACTGAGCTGTGAACCATAGTGAGATATAGCATAGGAAGCAGTTTGTTTTTGCATAGGATCATTCTCAAGTTTTTCTTTATATACCTCTAATAGATCTCGTCCGTCAGGTGTGATGTATCGGCCATCGACAACTTCTAAATCCTTCAAATGGTAGCCTGTGACTTCGTACATCTCACGAACTGCTTGGTACTTTTGATACGCCGCTTCGGAATATTGTGCTGAATCGCTGGTCTGGCTTTTCAAGATATGTAAAAACAGCTCTTTGCTGTTGTCTCCAGATTGCAGCAATCGCTCAATTTGACCGATGAGCTCCTTGTCGTCTGTTCCGCTCACCTTTACCTTATAATCGATGGGTGTAATGGTAAACGTAAGTTCTGTACCCGCCGGGATTTGAATATGGTTCCGATTCAGGAGCACTTGAAGCTGTTGGTTAACTTGGCTTCGCTGGAACACCTTTGCATTCTCGGATTCCACTTCCCCATTAAACGTAAGATTGCGAAACGCTGCATCCTGGAGGTTATAGTTTTGCGCCTTTCCTTTGAATAGCCATTCTGTTTCATTATCGTAAGCAGCCTGTCTTTCTGCAGCTGACAGATCACTTCTGAAATAAGGAGACTTCAAATTTTGATACTTATCCTTTATATAACCTAAAGGATCGGACTTCGTTTTGTTTATCGCATTCAGCCGGCTGTACTTTTCATCTAGAATTTTGATTCGGATATCGCTCTCAGATTCATAAGGATTATTGGATCGAATCACAGCTTCTTCCCCTGTGTCTTTCACTGTTCGGTCATTTGCTGATTGAAACACTTTACTGAAAGTCCCGTTGTTCCCCGCTACACTGGTTTTTGAGTAATTGAGCTGATCGATTCCCTTCTCAGAGGGCCGTGTCTCAAGCCGGCTGTATGCCTTTTCCAGCACCTCTGCAGATGTACTCCTGCCTTTATCAGCCGAAACCTTTTTTGTGATATTCTGTGCCATGAGCTGGGTGCGGATATATTGACGATTCAGACGCATTCGATTCCCTCCTGAATAATTCTCTCCTCTCTATTTATCGGCAAATCTCTTGTATATATTAACCTCTTAAAACATTTATTTACACTTGAAACTTTATTATGTATGATGGAAAAAAAAGGAGGTTTTCTCATGGCTAAAAAATGGATCATTCAATTCGCTCTCATGCTGTCAGTTCTATTTACTTGTACTTATTCTGCTTCCGCAGCCGGAATCACTGCCATTACAGGGAACAATTCATTTGATACAGCAGCCCCAATCGGATATTGGAAATATAAGAATATAGACACAACGATACTGGAAGCCGGACAAGATGAAGCCTATTTCACATTTACAGCCAATAAGGGAGAAAAAGTATACGTAAGAAGTACCTACCAGAGTGCGTACACAGGGATGAAAATCGAAATTTACGATAAGAACAGAGTACCTGTTTCGCAAGGCACAGAAGTCATTAATCCTAATACATTTTCTTCTTTTATTTATGCAAACGCCGACGCCCAAAACACCACTGATACATTCTATGTGAAAGTGTCCCGCGGCACCTATACTGGAAACATGTATTTCACACTTTCAATTGAAGACCGGATCAAATCCGGCAGCGGAACGTTCCAATTCAGCGGCGTGGCTGAAAATAAAGGAAATACAAGCCTTAGCCCCTCAGGTTCTGACTCCAGCGTCATCAAGCTTGACTTAACAAACCAATCAGGAATTCCTCGTGATGCCACTGTAACAAGAGTCCAAACAACCGCTACTCAAACACCAAGCCAGGGAAATACACGACATATCATCATGACGAGTGAAAACAGCGAATGGCGCCGTGCTCTTGTGAATAGCTCAACTTCGGGATCTTATGATATATCATTAACAGACCAACTCAGTGTGGCAAAGGTATGGAGTTTTAAATACAATACATTAGCGACTGCGAAATCAACGATGAGTAATGTAAAGGCAAAAATAGATTATCAATACGATGTCACAAAGCAGTTTTAATGTCATACTGAGCTGGCTCAGATTCCATGATCCGGCTCTTTTTTATGCTAAGCTTCCATAGAATAGACTTAGCCCAAGATGCAATTGTTTTGATAAACTATAATCAGTACAACCAAGGGAAGTGCAGCGCAAATGGCATTAAAACAGTTAAAAAAGCTATTATTTGACCGCCCACTGAAGAACGGCGTCATACTGAACAACCAATACAAAATCAAAGAATGCCTCGGCATGGGCGGCTACGGCTTGGTTTATGTGTGCACCGATATCCATACGCAAACACCGTACGTCTTAAAACAGCTCCGTCCGACAAAAGCCAAAAAACAAAAGGAAAGAGTCCGATTTCAGCAGGAAATTAGTCTGCTCAAAAGCATCAGCCACCCGCAAATCCCGGCCTTCATAGAAGACTTCATCATAGACGGACAAGCCTGCTATGTCATGCAGCTGGTCGAGGGCGATAATATAGAGGAATTGTTATTTTTTCAAAAACAGCCGTTTACAGAGCTGATGGCATTACAGCTGATGTCTCAGCTGCTGGACATTGTAGAATACCTGCATGAACGTCTCATTTTTCACACTGACATCAGAACGCCAAACATTATGATGAATCACGGTAACGTATATCTTATCGATTTCGGCCTTGCCAAACAGTTATCTCATGAAGAAGATGAGGAATTAAAGCTCAGAAAGCAGGATGACTTCTTCGATCTCGGAGAAACCCTGTTGTTCCTGCTGTACTCTCAATATAAAGGGAAAAAGAAGAAAAACGCCACTTGGCTGGAGGAATTAACGCTGACAAAAGAAGTAACCCTGCTGTTGAAAAAATTATTGGGCATTGATGAAGAGTATCAGCACACGGCTTCCATTCGCGAAGACCTGAAGCGTGCGATTCAATCAGTGACATAAAAAAACCCTTGTCCCAATGCGGAACAAGAACTTTTTTTGCGATTAACTGCTGCTGTAGCTCCGGCGTTTGTAGCGGTGGCTGCCGCCATAACGATCATAATGTCTTCTTCTGCCAGAGCTGCTGCTGTAGCTCCGGTAATGGCGGCGCCGGCTGCTGCTGTAATGCCGGTGTCTGCGATGGCGATCACTCGAGCTGCTTGAGAGGTACTTGATCGTTTTGATGATTTTTTTAAACATATGCTGTTCACCCCTTTTCTGCTTCCTATTATATATAATTGTTCGGAAGAAAGAAAAACATAGCCGGATCACTTTTTTGAAAACAAAAACGCAGTCCCATTTTCATTTGTCTGCAGCTCATAGCTAATATGAAGCAACCGGCATATATCCTCAATAATCTTCAACCCAAGCCCGTTACTATCTTGATCTCTATCAAATCCAATGCCATCATCGCGAATCGAAACAGCTCCGTTTTCTATCGTGACTTCCAGCTTTTCAGCTTTCGAATGCTTTAGCGTATTTTGAAAAATGTTATCGAATAACCTTTGGATCCATAAACTGTTGCTCATCCATATCAAACTTTGACCTGACGGCTTAAATTGCAATTCAATGCCATTGATACTGTATAAATAATCCCACTTTTTCACTGTGGTTTCTAATAGATCAGAAATATTGACTTCGTCATTTACAATATAAGAACTCTCTAACGTTTCGGCTGAGTAATGATTGAATTCATTCGTTAATTCCGCAATATATTCAATTTGCTGGTACAAAGATTCAAATGCGGTTTGATCCTGGCACTGGCTCTCCAAATAAAATAACTGCAGCCTGAGAGCTGTTAAAGGTGTATTGATATCATGCCTTAGTTTTTGCAACAGCTCCTTTTTTATTTCCTCTCTCTGTCTTAGTTCCAGTTCCCGGTACGTTGTCCGTTCAATTAACAAGTTGACCGACTTGATCAATTCGCCAATTTCATCAGCGCGTTTCACTTCTATTTTATCGGGCACCTTTTGATCACTCGCCAGATGCCGAATGGTTTGATTCAATAGATTGATTTTACGTAGCAGAGAATGGATCGATTTTGAAAATAAAAAAGCTAACAATAAAAGTGATAATAAAAATACGGCCAGCATTGCCGGATACGCAAAAGACCTGTGAAAAGGCATGCCATGATTGATCGGTTTAAACAGGCTGTCATAAATCACCGACATCAAAATGCTAACCGCCAGCAACAGTACCGGGACACTAATGACGGCCGTACATAATAACAGCTGATATTTTGTCTTTAGCTTCATTTCTTCACAACGGTATTCAGCCGATACCCTTCTCCATAGATATTTTCAATGATCTCACCCTCTACATCATTAATTTTCGCTCTGATTTTTTTAATGTGCACATTCACGATATTCGGATTTCTGTCTTCAAGCTGCCATAGATAATCAAAGAAATGTTCCTTTGTTAAAATATTGTTTCTGTTTTCATACAGATAAAAGAATATTTTCCGCTCAATCGCGGTAAACAGCACTTCATGGTGCAAACTCCCATTGAATACCTTTTTGGTGTCTGCATCAATATACAAATGTTTGATTTGCGTAAAGGTGCCATAATGATGCTCAAGCATATTTTTCATTCTCAGCAGCAGCTCTCTCGGATCAAAAGGCTTTACCATGTAATCCTCGCCAATTTTCAACCCTTGAAGCTTGCTGTCCATGTCATTGCGGGCGGACAGAAAAATAATAGGAAGGTTTAACCCTAAATCTTTAATTTTCTTAGACATTTGATACCCGTCCTCACCTGGCAGCATCACATCCATAATGACCAAATCTGCCTTCTGAATGACCGAAAGCACATCCGCTCCATCTGTTTTCCACATCACATGATATCCCTCACGCTGCAAAATCTTCTGCAGCAGATCACCAATCATGACATCGTCTTCCACGATTAAAATATTATAACCCTTCATCTTAGCGAACCTTTCTAATAAACTCCATGGAAAGTTTATATATTTGATCGGGCTGATATAAATAAATACTGTGTGTTCCCCTTAGTTCCTTTATATCGGCTGTATTAAATTGAGCCGCAAACGCTTCATAATCTTTTCGGTTTTGTATGGCATACTTTGAATTTCTATTTTGGTCAGAGACCGCATCTAAAATGAGGACGGGAGTTTCTTTTGGCGCCGGCAAATTTACTGATTTGCTGCCATTTTGGTCAGACTGTAACAGCTCATGCTCCATATCAGCATTGAAAAATTGCTTAAAATTAATGGCTTTATAGATTTCTTTTTCTTCATCAGTTAAAAATGACTGCCGAATCACCTCAGGATTGTATACTGCGGAAGGCATAAATCGATGAAAACCAATCGAGGTTAACAGATGAAACCCTCTCACTTTCAGTCTGTCAATCTCGCTCATTTTATACGTGACATACTGCTGAGGCAATCCAATATCCATCGCAACAATCGCCTTAATTTCCTCAGGATATTTCTGCGCCCAATAAATCGCTTCAATCCCGGATATGGAATGAGGCATTAAAATATAAGGAGGCTTATTCCCGCTTTGCAGAAGCGCTTTTCTCGTCTGTTCTAATATTGTATCAATATCCCTGCCATCATCATACACGTCGCTGTAGCCATAGCCTGCACGATCCACTACAGCAATCTTGTTTTCTTTTGAAAACTTGCTGTACAACCCTTTCATCTCATAAGCAGGCGCAGCAATCCCCGAACCAGACATAAACACAAACGTATCCTTCCCGCTTCCCTCTTGATACACATTCATCTTTTTACCGTCAACATCGACTAATGTGCCTTTTTCTTTAAGGAGTGCTGCTTCCTTATTTAGCTGGTAATGGTGATAGATAAAGACCGAGACGGCTGCAAGCAAAATCAAAGCACCTATGCTGCCAAAAAAGATTTTTACGACTTTCCATAACGTTTTCATATGATGCTCCTTTCCCGCGATACTGAAAGGATACGATATCAAAATAAATAACTGATTAACTTGGAACAGTTTTATTTTCATATTTGACTTTGCCCTTACGGAAAGGTGTACATTTGGAGCATAGCAGAACATTTGATGAATATACCCACTAATAAAAAAATATTTCATCATTAAAAAAACCTTCCTGCTTATAGGAAGGACCGTTTGCCATACATACTGACAAGAATGTCAAATCATTCTGTGATTGATTCAACCAGGGCAAATGAATTGGCCATTCTTTTATTATTTGTTCAGCTTTCATCCTTTCAATCCTCCTTATCTTTAAGCTGAAAAGCAATCAGCTTTCCTAATGCCTCTTCAGCCGCAAACGGAGCAACCATTCCTGAAGGATGTTCATGCTCATGTTTTAGGCATTCATACATCTTCGGTTCAATGTAAGAAGGATCGATCCATGCAATACACCAGGATGCCCAAAAACGAGATTGTCCTTCACTTTCTTGAGCGATTTTGATGACAAAGGGCAGACTGGCCTTCCCGATTCTCATAAGTGAAATGGCCGCAGCCATCCTTGTATCTTCGGCATGACTTTTTAATAAACATGACAGTTCCTCCGCTGCTTCACCCGCACCTTCCCCAAACTCGCCTAAAACGGCCGCCGCAATATTACGCAAAGAACCTTCCTCTTTTAAGGCCTCAACCAAAACAGGTATTGCATCTTGTCCTGATTTCTTTAGCTCCCCTATCGCTTGAACAATTGTGATCTCATTTGTATTCGCTAAATTCTGAACAGACAACGACAATTCATCACCATTTGATTTCATAAAAGAGCCCCTCTCTCGTTTGATAACAGATACTCAGCATATTTTCCACAAAGATATATCAGTAAGCGCCTTAACTTCCAATTAACTTACAAATACCACAAACACTGTAAATACTCCTGTGAGGAGCTAATAAAACGACTAACAAACTGACCATTTTGACATCATATATACTACTGTTAACTTGTTTGTCAGTTAGTATCAGTAATACTACTATAAGAATCTCGGCTGCCCTTTGAGTGAGATGATGCAAGTGTTTACTCCCCAAGTGGCAACTTCCTTGACATTTACGCGGATGTTGAGGTTTACATGCTCTTGTGTTTCCAGTTTTCGAGCAAGGCAATCGTGCCGTACTTCACCTCGCCGTCGGCAAAGCCTTAAGAAATCTCTTTCAGTTTCAGTGCGCCTTCGACACATACAGAACGATGTTGGCCCTTGGAAGGCTTATGGACTGACTTTGAACAGCTTATAAAAAAACACCCGCTTGTATTTACGAGCGGATGTTAGATCTTTCGAAATGAACCCATTGAATTTTAAACAGTAAAACAAAGCAGTATATTATTGATTAATATCTTTTAGCGCCTGTTTCGGTTGTGAATGAAAAATCATCAATGATGCAATAATTGCAATCATAACCCCTAATGCACCAATCCAGGTAATCGAGGCCAATGATACGTTTTCTACAAAAACCCCTCCTATCCCTGCGCCGACTGCCATGGCTAATTGCATCATTGACTGATTCATGCTAAGCAAAACACCTGACATTCCCGGTTCTATTGTGGCCAGGTGAAATTGTTGTGTCGGACCGGTAGACCATGCGGCAAACGACCATAATATCAGAATCACCAACACTCCGATATGGGAATGGGTGACAAGTGACAGCAGAATCAGTGTGACGATATGCAATGTCATCCCGCCAACGAGTGTAAAGGGCACTCCCCATTTATCGGTGCTATATCCCCCAAACTTTGATCCAACCAAACTGGCTATTCCAAATATAAGCAAAACACCGCTAAGCAACTTGCCGCTAATTCCTGAAATGTTCAAGAGATACGGTGACAGATAGGTATAAGCAACAGAATATCCCCCAAGCCAGAAGAAAGTGATTGATAATCCCATCGCCACTTTCCGTTTTCTGAAAAGAGCAAGCTGTTGAAGCAAAGGTACAGGTTTATCCCCTTCAGTATGCGGAAGAGTAAAGAATATAACGGCCATTGCGATCAATCCCAACAAAGCAATTGCACCAAATACAGACTTCCAGCCTAATGCTACTGCTATCATTCTTCCAAGCGGAACACCAATGATTAAAGAAGCGGTAAATCCCATAACGACCGTAGCGATGGCACTGCCCTGCTTCCCTTCCGGCGCAATCTTAGCGGCAATCGTTAATGCGGTTACAACAACCACACCTGCTCCCATCGCCATAATGATCCGCGCTGCAATAAACCAACCATAACCAGGCAGAACAAAGGCCAAGATATTGCCGAACACAAACAAACCGAGAGCATAAATCATCAATCTGCGTCTATCCATACTTGCTGTCAACGCCATGAGTACGGGTGTTAAAAGAGCATATACAAGTGAAAAGATCGTAATGAGCTGGCCCGCGGCGGCCAAGGTGATCCCGAGTGTATGCGCAATGTGATCCAAAATACCGGAAATGATGTACTCTGAAGTTCCGACTAAAAAGCTGACAATGGCTAACATATAAATTTTCCAGGTGTTTGACATAAACATTCACTCCTTAATTTTTATTAAAACAACATATCACGAATTATCGATATGTTAATTTAAAAAATAAACACATCGTAATATGTCGATATGTATGGCGTAAAAATAAACATCTTTTGATGTTTATTTTTATATCTCTGTTTTAAGAAAGTCCGCAAGTTTCCCAATGGCTTCTTCATCTCTTTTGTAATAAGTGTACTTTCCGATTCGTTGAGCCTTAATCAGGCCGGCTCTTAAAAGGATAGTGAGATATTGGGAAGCCGTTGATTGCGTCATTTTCAATTTGTCTGTTATTTGACTGACACATACCCCGATTGTGTTCATATCAATCCCTTCATGGGGTGAAAAATGACGATCAGGTTCCTTCAGCCATTGCAAAATTTGCAGCCTTGATTCATTTGATAAGGCTTTGAATACTTCAATGGGTTCCATATCGTTTATTATATCGTTATATTCCGATATGTCAATTCGTTTTTTCGTTTTTGATGACTGACTTCTTTTTAGACATTAAAAATCTGAAGACTTATTTCAGTTCAGTTGGAGGTATTACAGAACTTAACTTTCGCATATCTACTGTTAGATTGACCATTAGAAAGCGCTGCTTTATATATACTTTGCTCTCATTCTGCTTTTTTATCTCTCCAAATATTATAGATTTTTCTCAAGATCATTACATAATTTAAATACCATCACTCGTTCGCCTGTCCGAGAGCTTAAATCGGTATGAAAACTTTTCACTTCTTCTCCAGTTATCGTTAGGATAATATCCTTTAGACCCTCTATCCCTGATTCAACTAGCTCCGAACGAGTTTGTTTGATAGATAACATACCCTCTTTTGATCCACAAACTGCATATTCTGCTGGTGTTAAAATTCCTTTTAAATTAACGATGATCATATCCCGCAGTATATCAGTTTTAACAGATACAGACCCACGCCCAAGATAATCCTTCTCCCATTGCGTAATGGACTTACTGATCTCTGATTCAATAGAACCTTTCGTTTTTTTCATATATAACACATCTCCTGGCAAAATAATTGGCATATTCTATTAGTTATTTCGTCTCATTAATATTCTCTTACAACATGTCCTTCATATACACCTTCAATATCCAAATCAGTTGTGCCGTTTCTTGTGACCGCTACAATTTTGGATAACACATTTTCTTCCATCATAGAGTGTACATGCAAAAATCGAACGCTCCCTAAATGGGTTTCCTCAACTTCTTCATAAGATTTTAAATGATAAAAATGAATTGCTTTTCTTATTACTTTTTTCATACATTCCATATTTTCTCGATCAAACGAGCTCATTTCCTCTATTGTTTTCGTGACAAAATCAGTTATACTAGCGCCCATTACATTCTCCTTAAATCTGCTTTCTCCCCATATATGGGTGTAGAAGCTGACCACTTCACTCCATCATGACAAGCAATGATCAGGTAAGGCTTGACCTGTTTTAGTAGAAGGAACCTCCACAATTGAGGATTCCCCATCCTTATGATCAACGATTAAACCTCTGACTTTAACATATGACGGCACCAGTGGATGTTGACGAATGATATCAACACTTTTTTCAATACCATTGCTTTTTTCATTTAGCCATTCATCGACTGTACCGCCTAAAAATTCAGGCTTGCAATTTTGAAAGAGATAATCCAATGTTTGTATTTTATCTTTCATTGTTTCAAGTTGAGTTAGTCCATGACCTGTTGAAGTCTGTTTATCTTTTGTTCCTACTACAAAGACCTCCTCAACATCTTCCTGGTAAATCGCAAAAATAACAGACCTCATGATTTCTCCATAAGGATGTGAGATAGCGGCACCATAGCTTTGGATAGTCAACATATTTTCTGCTGGAGTGTTAGTCACTTCTTGTAAAATAGGCTCCAAGCCGTTTTCAATGTCCGTCAAAAATAATACTTTTTTATCTACATTCATATAACACACCTCTTCCTTATGTTTATCATTTTTATATTGAGTAACAAATCCATTTGAGAAATGTTTAGATTCATCATTACCAGCTTTCCCAACATCCTTCTGGATCAATACTAGCCAGTCGAACCCATCCATTTTGAACTTTTTGCAGAAATACTGGGTCATTATTTAATAACCGTTCTACATGCTGTCTAGGCGCTTGGATAACAATCAACAAACGAAGAGGAGAATGATAAGCCTCATGGTCTGATTGCATGACCGATTGCCAAGGCAGTCCGGCTAACAAGTCACTTGCATTCCCCTGCATCACTCCGAGACCTGCAGTAACGGTTTGAGTTGCTTTATTTCCGCTGCCATAATAATGGGGTGCTACTGTTGATGCGTAATATTGTAAATTAATCCATTGGGCCACAGTTCCAGGTCCTGCAATAATATTTGCTAGGAGATCACCGCTTTCATCCTGCTTCCAATCATAATTATGAAGGAAAGCTCTTCCTTCCAAATCACAATCCTGTGTTAGTTCACGTTGGCCGATAATAAAAGCGGCATTACGAGCCAGTCCCCATTCCGGACGTATCTCACTCCAATCTTCCGCAAATCGGTGTGCCTCAGCCTTCGGGTTTTTAAAGTTCGATTGGACATTCGGTAATTGGGCCAGTCGTTCTGCATTTGCATGATGTTTTACTTTCGGCATAACAGCTTCAATATGATCAAATGCTTCCTGTGCAGCTTCAGAAAGCTCTGGCACATAAATCCAATGTAATTCATCCACCGTTGTATTATGTTCAGCGGCAGCGAACACCGTATTCTCAGGGATTTTCATTCCTTCAGTTAATAGAGCTTCTCTTACCTCTGAAAGATTACATAAAGCAGCTAAAACTCTTGCATTGAATCCGCCGGCCGCTCCACCGCAGGCACCACAATCAAGAGCCGCGGCATAAGGATTATTGGTGCTTTGACTGCCATGTCCGCAAATCACGACTAAGGGTGCAAAATTCTCTGTTAATCCCATCATTTTTAGTGCTTGCCGAGCATAGTTCACTTTTTCTTCTTCAGTAAAACCCACTGGTATCTCTGCCTCTGTGTCATTAACATGATGAAGCGAGAGTTTTGTATCAGGTTTCCGTAACCAAGTCTCACGAAGATTACGAATAAAACGTTCTGCTCTTCTTGGCGCAAAGCTGCGTGCCACCATTTGCAAACTAAGCCAAGGTCCACTTAGCTCAGGTAGAAGTAAGCTCGTAAGTACATTCTGTTTCATCTTTTTAAATGTATAGCTTAAGGAATGAACTGCCTGCTTGCGTTGGTTGTATTTTTCGAGTACATCTTCATCTGCGAACTCTTTTATTTTGTTTTGCGGTTTTTGTATGACCGGCAAAGAGGCATGACTGTGTTTACTGCCAAGTTCACAAGTTGCAATCGGCACCCCGAAGAAACCAGCAACACCAATCGTTTCAAACGGGCCTGCTTTTTCTAGTTGACGACGAAAAGGCTCTGATCGTACATCGATACAGAATGCGAATTGAGCTAATGCAGATTTTTTACCGTTGGTTTCACGTTGTTTCGAGATGATCTTCTGACTTAATCGATCAGTGTGTGTTTGCTCCCATGCTTCTAACCAAAGTTTCCTGCGAAGTTTCTCATCAAAGCTGTAGGCAAATGATAAATATTCGTTTTGTTCATTGGCCGGCATCTGTGACCATTCCTCTAATGTAAGGCCCCCCCAATGTATCCAAGCTGCTAAAAGGGGAGTAATCGAAATTTTTTTCTCAGATCGTTGTTTATTAGTCAAAGGTAAATAAGGCTTTATAAGGGCCCATTCCATGGATATTCGAACTGCTAAATATTCTGTTAGAAGTGCATGTTCATGGCTCGATTGTTGGGAGCGCCAAAGCATCATCCCTGCCCATCCGGGTAAGGAAAGTAAATGGCCTTCAAGATAACGCTGTATCTCTGATTCAGGGATTTCTAGTGCGAATAACGCTTCTTGTAAAGCCAAGTGTGCCTCTTGCGGCCAACCTTTTAACCTTTCACGCTGCTTTTTACTAAGTGCTGGATCATACTGAATGAGATGCTGCCAGGCACGATAGAAACCTTCCTCACGGTTGGGCATTGTCCAACCTGCTTGAGAGTCATCAAGATATAATTTACTCCACTTAATGACATGATGATCTAGTATATTGACTACCCTTTCACCATCCTGATTCTCTATATACGAACTGATTGGCTGCATAAAAACATTTTCGATATGATCCACTCCACTGCATTCATTCACCAATTTCTCCAGCTTATGTGATGATAAAAGGTCGGAAGGCAGTGGTTCTAATTTTAATCCAGCATGACAAAATCGCTCTGCCACGTCCCGTGGGATGTGATAGGAATGTGAATCAAGCCAACGCTGCAGCCCCATTTCCACAAAATCTTCATCAATCTCACCTTTATTCTTTGCTGAACGGATCATAGACGCACTAGGGTATATATCAACATCGCGAGTGTTTTTCAACCAACTTGCAACCTGATCAAAAGGTTGGTTTTCAAGTCCCATCCACGGATTACGTGCAGCAAATGTAGAAATAGGCCAAAGTGGCGCAATCACTCGGCTGGCAGATGTAATGAAAACGTTAAGATCCCTTTCTTGAACATCAATATCTGTATCTATCTTTTTTACATTATCTTTCGTTAATACGGATGTAATGCCCATCTCAGATTAGCTCCTTATGAAATATATTGTTTAAGGTAGTCTGGGTGACTCTCTACTGACTTTGGTTTTGCTTCACCTAATCGAACTAACCAAAGATAGAGTACCGCGAAAAAAACGGAAGAACGATGACGAGCAACCCACGTACCTAAAGCACTGCCAAATAGTAAGAGACATACGACAATCATGACAGCTGACATTGGAGGTTGAACACTTTGAAAAATGGTTGTATGCAGCCACTTATAGAAAAGGTTATGAATGATAAAATATACGAGGGCTGCTCCTCCTAAAACAGTTAAGCCGGCAATTCGGCCAATTCGGCCCTCTCCAAAAGCGACAAGCTGAGTCCAAGAAACGGACAATGACCACCCTAAGATCAGCGCACTAATGAATTGATACCCCTCTCCAGGAGCAGCGAGCCAAAAAGCAACGCCTATAACTAAGGATAAAATCCGACCAGCCATGACCCATAAATAGGATGTTCTTTCATTAGTACGATCCGATACTTCATGACGCCCTACTGCTGAACCAGCTTGTAGAAACAACGTAGCTTTGAATAAACCATGTAAAATAAGATGAATAATGGCTGCGATATAGGCTCCTAATGCACACTGAATGAGCATAAACCCCATTTGTGCAATCGTGGAGCCTACTAGCTGGCGTTTATAGTCAACCTGGACCAAACTAATACCAGTTCCAATCAATACAGAGATGCCAGCAAGCAGAAGTAAAATAATCGATGCTATACCACCATTAAATAGAGGTGAAAATCGAGTTAGTATAATCCCGCCTGCATTTACTAAACCTGCGTGCATAATCGCAGAAACAGGAGTTGGAGCAACAATAGACTCAATTAACCATCTGTGGAATGGCCATTGAGCCGCAGGAATGATCACTGCTAATACAATCAATAGATTAATCCCTGTTCTCTCCCATGCCCCCAGTTGAGCTAAGCTTTCATTTGTTAAAACCAATGATAACTGCCATTGACCTGTGACTTGAAAAAGCCAAACTATCGCGAAAAACAAAGAAAGCCAGCTTAACAAAAATAATCGGCCAGTAACCTTGGCTGCTTCACTAGCGACTTGCCAAGCACTGTTTAACCTAATAAGCAGGGTTAAACCGACAAGAGTTGCTCCCCAAGAAATAACCATCAAGCGGAGGTCACCACTTAACCACGCAATTGAAGCAGCACCTGTAGTGAAAGTAAAAAGCGTAAAATATTTTCGATAAGATCGATCACCCATTAAGTAACGTACAGAAAAACGCTGAATGATTAGGCCAATTGTCAAAACAAAGAAGGTCAATAACCAAGCTAAGGAATCGAAGTACCAAGGGCCAACATTCCCATTCACACTCCTATTGGCAAGAATCACTAAGGAAACCAACGGCGGTAAAGCCAAGATACCAATATGAATGCGAACAAAACCCAAGGATACGCGAGGATGTAAAAACAATAGTCCACTTATCCCAGAAGCAATAAGCGTAATAAAAAATAATGTTAACAATGATGACAAACTCAGCGAAACTAACATTTCAAATTCTCCCTTTTTAAAAGTCGTTATTGCTCAAAAGACCTTTAGATCAGATCATATTTTCTATAATTTATATCTCTATTTTTTCCCAATAAAAAAGCCGACAATTTCAAAATTTCAATGATGTTTTTAATCATTGAATCTTGAAAATTGTCGGCTTCACTTCAACTAACTTCTGCGAAGTTTTTTGAAGAGCTACCTTATTATTGGTCATTTTACTATATGCTATGTTTTAACTTCCTTCTAAAGGAATGAAATCATCGCTACATTTTAATATAGTGCTTAATTATCAAATAAAATCGACTTATGTTTCTCCTCCATTTAAATTAGGATACTTTTTCATCCTGTCAAGATTAGTTGAAAGAATGCTAAAGACCTAATAATTTAACAAACGAAAATAAACATCTGGGCCGATTATTAAGTTAAGTATAAGATATGCTAAATTTTAAACATTGTCAACCAAAACTCATATTCTCATTCATTGGAAATCAAATTTGATGTCGGAGTTCAGAGAATGCAGTATCAAACTTCCTCCCTACATGGTAACTACATTTCTCTTTAATAGATTCGGAAAAATGCTTGTATCTTTTATTCGGTTCGGATGTAAAGTGAAATATCCTCAACCTCTTGGACAGTGAGTACAGCTTCAATGAATTATTGCTAATTCTTCTGACCAATGGTACATATTTTTTGAATCTTGACGTGATTAAATGTTTCGTTGCTGCACACCTGTCCTCATCATTGTTAAATGAGATCCATACAAAATCACCTGTTAAAATAAAAATATCCGTTCACTTATAAACGAACAGATGTTAGCTCTTCTATAAAAAACCCCTTTGGCTAATAACCAAAGGGGTTAAACATTTATTATTCCACAGTAACACTCTTCGCAAGGTTACGCGGCTTATCAACATCACAGCCGCGATGCAGTGCAGCATAGTAAGCGATCAGCTGCAATGGAACAACAGATACCAACGGAGCAAGCGCTGGGTTTACTTCCGGTAATACGAATCTGTCATCCGCATCGTCTAAGCCTTTCAGTGAGATGATGCATGTGTTGGCTCCGCGAGCGGCAACTTCTTTGACGTTTCCGCGGATGCTTAGGTTTACGTGCTCTTGTGTTGCCAGTGCGAATACTGGTGTTCCTTGTTCGATCAAGGCGATGGTGCCGTGCTTCAGTTCGCCGCCGGCAAAGCCTTCTGCCTGGATGTAAGAAATCTCTTTCAGCTTCAATGCGCCTTCGACACATACGAAGTAGTCGAGGCCGCGTCCGATGAAGAAAGCGTTTCTGGATACAGTCAGGTATTCACGAGCGATCATTTCCATTTCGTCTTTCTGGTCGCAAAGGGCTTCCATTGCGTTTGCTGCGATACCGAGTTCTTTGACTAGATCAAACCCGATATCGATGCTGTTTTTGTCAGCAGCTACAGATGCAAGAACCGCAAGAACTGCGATTTGTGCTGTGTATGCTTTTGTTGACGCAACAGCGATTTCAGGGCCTGCATGAAGCAGCAATGTATAGTCAGCTTCACGGGAAAGCGTTGATCCCGGTACGTTTGTGATCGTCAGCGCTTTGTGTCCGAGTGCTTTGACTTGAACAAGAACCGCGCGGCTGTCTGCTGTTTCTCCGCTTTGAGAAAGGAAAATGAAGAGCGGTTTCTTAGACAGAAGCGGCATGTTGTAAGAGAATTCACTCGCTACATGCACTTCAACCGGCACGTTTGCCCACATTTCAATGTATTGTTTACCGACAAGTCCTGCGTGATAGCTAGTTCCGCAGCCAATGATATAGATGCGGTCCGCTTCCGCTACAGCCTCAGCGATATCGCCAGGCACAGACAGTTTGCCGTTTTCGTCTTGGTACGTTTGGATGATTTTGCGCATCACAACTGGCTGCTCATCCGTTTCTTTCAACATGTAGTGAGGGTACGTGCCTTTTTCGATATCACTGGCATCCAGCTCAGCGATATAAGACGCACGTGAAATAACGTCGCCATCAAGGTTTTTGATAACAACTTGATCATCAGTCACGATGACCATTTCTTTATCCATCAGCTCTACATATTCGTTTGTAACTTGAAGCATTGCCATCGCGTCAGACGCCACGACGTTGAATGTATCTCCAAGTCCAACTAATAGAGGGCTTTTGTTTTTCGCTACAAAAATCGTTTCTTTGTTATCGTTATCGAATAAAGCAATTGCGTAAGAGCCTTTTAACAGTGTAAGTGTTTTGCGGAACGCTTCTTCTGTATCAAGTCCTCCGTTGACAAATTGCTCGATTACTTGAACGACTACCTCTGTATCGGTATCACTTTTGAGCTCTACATCTTGTAAATAGTCCTGTTTCAGCTGAACATAGTTCTCGATCACGCCGTTATGAACAAGTGTAAAGCGGCCCAGTGCGCTTTGATGCGGGTGAGCGTTCAGATAGCTTGGTTCGCCGTGTGTTGCCCAGCGAGTATGGCCAATTCCTGCTTTTGCTCCTACATTGGCATCCACAACTTCACGAAGATCGGCAATGCGTCCTTTTTCTTTAAACACATGGATCCCCTGTTCGTTGGCAACTGCGATACCCGCAGAGTCATAGCCGCGGTACTCAAGCTTCTCCAATCCTTTTAACAAAATTTCCTTCGCATCAAGCTGACCGATATAACCTACGATTCCACACATAATTTCTTCCTCCTAAGATTGTAAAAGGAGACGAAGAAAGTCATTTTTCAAGGGGACTTTCAATCGTCCCCTCCTACATGTTTTATGGAAGATCATGTGATTTCCCTTTGTTCAAGGAGTCGCCTCCTTGGTTTGAAGAAATCCTTACGGCTGTGATCTGCATACTCAGCCGGGAGGCATCCGCCGAAAAATCGATAACCTCCATCCTCGTCAACTAAGCCTTTTTTCGGGCGCTTAGTTCGGGCGCTATAATTATAAGTGAAACAAAATCCCGTCTTTCCTGCCTCTAGAAAACAAGAACAAGACAAGCTTGATTTTACAGCATGTGCCAAGAATGGTCAATTGTTTTTTAAACAACTTTGCCGCCTGTCTCACAATTATTATATGTGAGTCGCACTTGTCTTGTTCGCTCTCTGTTTATAGTTTTCGTTACTCTAATCCCATTTCTGACCGGACGACTTCAACAATGCGATTAACATATTCATCGCACAGTTCTTTCGTCTTCGCTTCAGCCATCACACGAACGAGCGGTTCAGTGCCAGATGGGCGCACTAAAATCCGGCCGTCGCCGTTCATTTCTTTTTCAACCTCAGAAATAACGGCTTTTACTTTTTCGTTTTCTTCGACTTTATATTTATCAGTTACTCTCACATTGACTAAAAGCTGCGGAAACTTCTGCATTTCAGCCGCAAGCTCTGACAGCGGCTTGCCTGTCGCTTTTAATGTATTCATCAGCATAATGGCGGACAATAATCCGTCACCTGTTGTGTTGTAATCAAGGAAAATTAAGTGGCCAGACTGTTCTCCGCCGACATTGTAGCCGTCTTTTTTCATCGCCTCTACCACGTAGCGGTCGCCGACAGCCGTCTGCACGCTCTTTATCCCTTCTTTTTCAAGCGCTTTATAGAAACCGAGGTTGCTCATGACTGTGGAAACAACCGTATCATCCTTTAAGCGGCCCTCTGATTTCAGGTATTTTGAGCATATGTACATAATTTGGTCGCCATCAACGATATTTCCTTTTTCGTCGACTGCGATCAGGCGGTCGCCGTCACCATCGAACGCAAGGCCGATATCAGCATTTTTCTCTTTTACAAACGCACTGAGTGCTTCAGGATGAGTCGATCCGACTCCGTCATTGATGTTTAATCCGTTCGGAGAAGTTCCCATTGTCGACACGTCTGCGTCTAAATCGGCAAACAAGTGTGTCGCAAGCGATGACGTCGCTCCGTGTGCGCAATCAAGCGCAACATGAATGCCTGTAAAATCTTCGTCGGCAGTCTGTTTTAAGAATTGCAGGTACTTTTGGCCGCCTTCAAAATAGTCGTTTACAAGTCCCAAGTCAGCTCCAACCGGTCTTGGCAGCTTATCCTCCGGTTCATCCATCAGACGCTCAATTTCAGCCTCCTGTTCATCAGAAAGCTTAAATCCGTCTCCTCCAAAGAACTTGATTCCGTTATCCTGCACTGGGTTATGAGAAGCAGATATCATGACGCCCGCCTCTGCATCCATCGCTTTTGTTAAATAGGAAACACCAGGTGTAGAAATGACTCCCAGACGCATGACTTCTGCGCCAATTGATAAAAGTCCGGCGACAAGGGCTCCCTCCAGCATATGGCCGGAGATGCGTGTATCGCGGCCTATCAGCACTTTTGGACGTTGTTTGTCTTTTGTCAGCACATACCCGCCGAAACGTCCGACTTTAAAGGCCAGCTCAGGCGTAAGCTCGCTGTTGGCAACACCTCTTACACCATCTGTTCCAAAATACTTGCCCATTTTATAATCGCTCCTTTTTTATTCTGATGAAGATTGTGAACCTGTATTTGATTCATCTTCATCCTGATCCTGATTTTGATCTTGGTTTTCGTCTTGATTTTGATCATCATTGTTTTTATCGCTGTTCGTTGTATCTTCTCGCTGATTATTCTCTTTGTCATTCGTCTTGTCATCAGTGTCATCCTGGTTCCCTGACGTCGTATTGCTGTTATCTTTTGTTGTCGTATTCGTTTTTTTAGACGTAAGCTTGATTTTTGCATTTTTCTGCCCCAAGGACCAGGTTACATTTTGAGGCCCGTTTACTTCAAGCTTCACACTGTGCTCTCCGTCATCTAAATCAGATACATTCACATACAATTCTATGTCTGATTTCTGCAGTTTTTTTATGTTGCCGGGAGAGCCTTTGGCCGTAACATCTATCGTTTGTGATTCCGGATCCAGAAATTCAATGTTCTGTGAGCTGCTCAGCCCCACAGTCTTAATAGGGACACTCTCAAACGTCTGATCCGCTTCACTATCTACTTCTATATGCAACGTCACCTTTGACGGCGAGATTTTTTTGACGCCGTCAGGAAGCGGAATATCTGCCTCGATATCAGAATCCTTTTTGATTTTGCTTAAATCTAAGCTGACACCGTCTATAAATTCAAGAGAATCCAAGACATCCTGCGAGCCGTAAACCGTCACCTCACTGGGACTTGATTCGATATTCGCTATGCTGACCCCGTCAGGAAGGCTTCCTGTCCGCTCAATTTTAAAGGGCAATTTTTTACTCGGACTTGTCACCGGAACGGTAATTTTGATGACCGAGGGCTCCACATCGACAGGAAGCGCGTTTCCGTCTTTATCATAGACAGTCACTTTCGCTTCCTTTTCAATCGTTTCATCTGCATTTTCCAGGTTTACCGAAGCTTTCACAAGAGAAATATTATCAATCACGGCTTTAGAACCGGTAATCTGTACATTTTTAGGACTGACAATCGGCTGCTCCGGAGAATAGCCTTTTTTCATCTTGCTTTTGTTGTAGTACTCCACTTCAACAGGAAAGCTTTCTGTCGTGCGTTCTTGAATGGTGACAGTCGTCACGGACGGATTAATGGATATCGTCAGCCCATCCGACACGTTTTTGGCCTTAAGCTCGACCTTATGCGTGCCGGTTTTCAGCTTCTCCATATCCGCGTATATCTCAAAATTCTTTGTCTGTCTCGCCTTCTTCACGGCGCTTGTCGGACCTTTTATCGTGACATTCACCGTTTGCGGAACGCCCGTCACGACATAATTTTCATCATCGTAATATGCTTTAACCGGTATATCAGTCAGTGTTGCCTCATCAGTTGTAGATGTCGGAAAAAATGATTCACCTGGTTTTTTCGGAGTTGGTGCTTGGTTGCTGTTAACCGCTACATAAAGCAAGAGCGCGAAAAGCAGCGCAATGACTTTCACAGCCCAGCGGTTGTTTAAGAATTTATCCATTTTTCTTGCCCCTCCAATACCAACGGTTAGAAGAAGTCTCTCTGGTGTTCTTCTTAAACTCTGCTTCAAGCATTTCTTTCAGTGCTTCTTCCGTCAGCTCTCTGTGAAGGTCGCCATTCCTCGCCACACTGACGCCGCCGGTCTCTTCAGACACGATAATCGTCAAACTGTCTGTAACTTCACTGATTCCGACAGCCGCTCTGTGCCGCGTTCCCAGTTCTTTTGAAATGAACGGGCTTTCAGAAAGCGGCAAATAACAGGCGGCAGCGGCAATTTCATTATTTTTCATAATGACCGCTCCGTCATGAAGCGGTGTATTCGGGATAAAAATATTGATCAAGAGCTCAGAGCTGACCTTTGCATTCAAAGGAATGCCCGTCTCAATATAATCCCCCATACCCGTATCCCGCTCAATGGTTAAAAGGGCGCCGATCCGGCGTTTCGCCATATAATTGATCGCTTTCGTTATAGCCTCAATTGTTTTCTGCTGCGCTTCCTCAACCGGCGTGCCGCTCCTCGAGAAGAAACGGCCCCGTCCAAGCTGTTCAAGCGCTCTTCTCAGCTCAGGCTGAAAGATAATAATAATTGCTAAAAATCCCCATGTTATCGCTTGGTCCATCAGCCACTGAAGCGTGCTGAGGCCCAAATATTGACTGGCCATACGGACAAGCACGATCACAACGATTCCTTTTAAGAGCTGAACCGCCTTCGTGCCGCGTATCACCATAATCAGTTTATATATCACATACCAAACAAGGAGAATATCAACGGCATTGCCGAGGTACTGCAAAAAAGGGATATCCTCAAAAGCCATTTCCTCGTCCTCCAAGAATTCAGTCATTTCGTATTTTGAAGTTTAATGTGTTACGCATATGTACTTTACATAGCGAGCCCATTATACCACATTTCGTTTTGGCAAGTGAAATATGCCAGCCGTTTGAGAACCTAAAAAAGAGTAAAGCGCACCACACGCTTTACTCTTCTCCGTTCGGGTCTAATGCATTGAATACACTTTTCCCCGCAGACTTCATTTTATACCATGTCCAGTCGAATAATTGATTAATCTCCTCAATTTGACCGGTGACTTGTCCAGCAGAGGCCATATACTTTTCTCCGTTTACAACGGTTACATCCCCGTCTATTTTCCCTTTAATAATCAGCTTGCCGTTTTTGACGGTGACATCACCTTTGACCGTCTCACCTTCAGGCACGATCACAGTGTTGTTTTGCACGACCAGATTCGGCTGCTTCGACACGCTGAAGTTGTGGTCATTGTGCCAGCTGTTTAACAATCCTCCGCCCATCAAAATGATGAATACCGCAGCAGCCGCGATAACCGGATGGGATCTGAACCATCTTTTCACAGAAGCTCTTTTCTTCTCCTTAGGCAATTTTGCCATGACGTTAGCGGTAAAATCGGCGGGGGCTTCGACATGCGATGTGCTCCGGACGAGCGCAATGGATTTTTCCATCTCATAAAAATGCTTTCTGCATTCCTCGCATGCCTCCAGATGTTCTTTTAATACTTGTTCATCTTTCGGAAGGATATCTCCATCAAGATGCATATGCATAAGCTGCACAATTTGTTCAGGACAGCTCATTTCATCACCCCACTTAAAGATCCCTTAATTGTTTTCTAAGAGCCTCTCTGCCTCTGTGAATCCGCGTTTTTACAGTCCCCACAGGAATGTTCAGAATCTCGCCGATTTCAATTAATGAGAGTTCATCAATATACTTTAATACAATGACAGTTCTGTATTTGTCAGGAAGCTTTAATATTTTCTGCTGAATCGTGTGTGAAAGCTCCAGCGATACGACTGCATCTTCAGGCAAAACTCCATCTGCGGCGATTTGGGAATACATCGTCAAGCCTTCTGTACCCGCCACTTCTGCATCGAGGTAATAATCCGGCTTCTTTTTGCGAATGCGGTCAATGGTCAAGTTGGTCGCAATTCGATAAAGCCAAGTTGAAAATTTCCGGTTGATATCAAAACTGTCGATATTGACGTACGCTCTGATGAAAGCCTCTTGTGCGATATCTTCCGCCTCATGCACATTGCCAAGCATACGGTAGCAAAGCTGATAAATTTTATCCTTGTAAATATCTACGATGTCCGCAAATGCATTTTGATCGCCTTTTTTGACTTGCTTAATTCTCTTTTTAATCATCATTTCCATATTTATCTAACCTCTGCCTTCACCGGTCTGTATGTATACGAGCTTCGTTTCTAAAGGTTTCAATTTTTTTATAAAATAAGTTTAACAAATTTTTGGCAGGGTGTAGATGGCAATTTGTGAATAAACTACCTTAACATATTTTTAAAATTATTATACAGACTGAACAGTTAGAAGTTGGAATGATTTTTTCAAAAAGAAAAAAGACACCTTTGATCAAAAGGTGTCTGTGACTGGGCTAGCTGGATTCGAACCAACGCATGACGGAGTCAAAGTCCGTTGCCTTACCGCTTGGCTATAGCCCAATGATGGTGGAGGGGGGCAGATTCGAACTGCCGAACCCTGAGGGAGCGGATTTACAGTCCGCCGCGTTTAGCCACTTCGCTACCCCTCCATATTTTCAAGAAAAACAGTGCCGGCAAGAGGACTTGAACCCCCAACCTACTGATTACAAGTCAGTTGCTCTACCAATTGAGCTACACCGGCAAGATGGTGGAGGATGACGGGCTCGAACCGCCGACCCTCTGCTTGTAAGGCAGATGCTCTCCCAGCTGAGCTAATCCTCCAAATGGTGACCCGTACGGGATTCGAACCCGTGTTACCGCCGTGAAAGGGCGGTGTCTTAACCGCTTGACCAACGGGCCGTTTGTGTTCTCGTCGAGCTGACAAAAGTTATTATATACAGGTTCCCCCCCTTTTGTAAAGAGGAAATTTAAATTTTTTATTTTCAAACTTTTTAACCCCTTTTTTAACTGAAAAAGCCTCCTACCATTTATCATTTATTTTAAGATAGATATAGATCGAATTAAGAGAGGAGAAACCAATATGATACTAGTCAGCTCTTGCCTCGGCGGCATTGAATGCAGATACAACGGTTCGCATGCCGCATCAGAGAAAATCCGAAAACTGATTGAAGAAAAACAAGCAGTGATGGCTTGCCCTGAACTTCTCGGCGGCTTCTCCACTCCCCGAGAACCAGCAGAAATCATCGGAGGCACTGGTGAGGATGTTCTTAGTGGAGCCGCGAAAATCATAACGTCTTCAGGAGAAGATGTAACAGATTTATATATGAAGGGCGCGGCCCAAACATTGGCCTATGCAAAAGAAATCAACGCCTCTGCCGTCATATTGAAAGAAAACAGCCCATCATGCGGAAGCAATTTCATCTATAATGGCTCATTTTCAGGCAAAAAAATCGCTGGAAACGGAGTAACCGCCGCGCTATTAAAACAAGCGGGGTACCGTGTAATTTCTGAAAACCAGTTAGACGACATATTGTAAGGAGGCTCATCATGATGCAAGATATCTCTTTATCCTTCTATAAGCCTGAGCATTTGCCGGAGCTTTACGCATTTACTTTACACGATGATGACAAACGCTTTACCGCTCTCCCTAAAGAGGTGCTGACCCAGGCCCTAAGCATTCAGGAGCGCTATCCGGTTGTCATCTTAAAAGGTGATCTGCCAATAGGCTTTTTCATTCTACATACGTCAAAAGAAACCATTGCTCCCTATTCCAACAATCCATTTGCTTTATTGCTCAGTTCCTTATCATTAAACTCTGCCCACCACGGACAAGGCTATGCGAAAAAAGCCATGCTTCAGCTCCCCTCCTTTGTTAACGGGTATTTCCCATGGTGCGATGAAATCATTTTAGCCGTCAATCACATGAACACCCGTGCAAAGCAGCTTTATATGAAAACCGGATTTCTTGATAAAGGACGCCGAAAAATCGGGCCGCTTGGCGAACAGCTGATACTTCATTATTTCTTATAGCCTCTTTTGAAATAAAGTTTCAAAAATTAAAAATGATAGTTGAAATATCATAACAGAAATGAATATACTGAATATTGAGATATATTTATTTTTACACAGGGGGCATCCTCATGTCAGAACAATTGAATCTTCACAGCCTTATAACTGAATCACGCAATAGCCAAACATCGGAAATACACAAAGCAAATACCCTCGATATCTTAAAAATGATTAACAATGAAGATATCAAAGTCGCTGCCGCCGTTCAGCGTGTCCTTCCCGATATCGAAGCAGCCGTCGAATGCGCGTATGAATCCTTTCAAAATGGCGGACGGCTCATTTACGCAGGTGCAGGCACTAGCGGCCGACTCGGTGTGATGGACGCAGTTGAATGTCCTCCGACCTACAGCGTCAGTCCTGATCAGGTAATCGGATTAATGGCCGGCGGTCCCAACGCATTTTTGCAGGCGGCTGAGGGGATTGAAGATCATGAAGAAGCAGGGGCCGAGGATTTACGATCCATCCATCTCACCTCAGCCGATACAGTGATCGCGATTGCAGCAAGCGGCCGTACGCCTTATGCAGCAGGTGCGCTGAAATACGCCCGCAAAATCGGAGCAAACACCGTCTCCCTTACCTGTAACAGTCAATCTGCCATCAGCAAACACGCTGATCACAGCATTGAAGTCGTCGTCGGGCCAGAAGTCATTACAGGCTCGACACGTATGAAAGCCGCAACCGCTCATAAAATGATTCTAAACATGATATCCACCGCTGTAATGGTCAAAATCGGCAAGGTCTACGAAAACTTGATGGTGGATGTCAATGTCAGCAACAAAAAACTAAAAGAACGCGCCATCAGCATCATTCAAAGCCTTACAGACGTTTCTTATGAGAAAGCGCAATACACACTTGAACAGGCGAATCTTCATGTCAAAACAGCAATTGTTATGCTCAAAACCAGCACAGATCAAAACAAAGCGAAGACATTGCTTGATGAAGCGAACGGTTTTATAGACAAAGCAATTGAAAACTACCATTCATGATAAGGAGAGACAGTAATGGCGACAGGCGGTTTAGCTATCATTCAATCAATGAAACACAAGCTGCCACAATCAGAGCGTAAGCTTGCGGACTACATATTAGCCCATCCCCACAAAGCGATAGAAAGCACAGTCAGCGAAATCAGCGCCTTAGCTAATTCAAGTGACGCTGCCGTCATCAGGCTCTGCAAGTCACTGGGACTAAAAGGATTTCAGGATTTAAAAATGAGGGTAGCGGGCGATCTGGCAAAACCTGCTGTTCAAGGCTACCGGGACATCGCTCCTCATGAATCGCTGCCTTCCATCTCTGAAAAAGCAGCCGGCAATGCCATTCAAGCAATTCAAGACACCTCAGATCTCATGGATTATCAAGAGCTTGAGCGCGCTGTTTCTCTGCTGCTTCAAGCGAACACTGTACATTTCATCGGCCTGGGCGCCTCGGGAATTGTCGCCAAGGATGCACAGCAAAAATGGCTTCGAATTCATAAACAGGCGACTGCTTTCACGGACACTCATCTTGTGGCATCTTTAATCGCAAATGCAGATAAGAAAGACATTGTATTTGCCATTTCATTTTCAGGTGAGACACATGAAATCATCGAGCTGCTTTCGATGGCAAAGGAAAAAGGCGTCACAATCATCAGCCTCACGCAATTCAGCCAAACCTCCGTCTCTGCATTATCCGACGTTTCATTATATACAGCCCATTCCAACGAGGCCCTGATTCGAAGCGCAGCCACTTCCTCCCGTCTCGCCCAGCTTTTTATGATTGATGTTTTGTTTTTAAGCATGGCGGCCGAGCAGTATGAAGAAACGGTCGGCTGCATTGATAAAACGAGAGAAGCAATCAAATCTATGAGAAAGACATAAGGCATCTTGAAAGGGAGGGGTTTGTATGAGCAAAGAAAAACACTACAATACTCTGGCGGAAAAAATCCTTGAGCTATGCGGGGGGAAATCCAATATTTCTTCCTATACGCATTGCATGACCCGCTTGCGCATTACGCCTTACGATGTCAGCAAAACGGATAGTAAGGCGTTAAGAGAACTTGATGGCGTCCTTGGAGTCGTCGAAGCTGAAACCCTGCAGATTATCCTCGGCACTGGTGTCGTTAATCATGTCACCGCCGCTTTTTCGAAGCTGGTATCATCAGAAGAAGATTTTAATCTAAAAGAGGCCGCAGCCAAAAAGAAATCCGATATCAATCGTAAGAACGCCACCCCGTTTAAGCTTTTTTTACGTAAAATAGCCAGCATCTTCATACCTCTCATTCCCGCACTCGTCGCTTCAGGCTTAATTACCGGAATTACCAAAGCGATAATCCAAGCCGGCTGGCTCTCTGCAGAATCACAAACGGCTATTGTCCTCACAGTCATCGGATCAGGCCTGTTCACTTATCTCGGCATTCTCGTCGGCATTAACGCGTCAAAAGAATTTGGCGGGACGCCCGCTCTCGGCGCTCTGGCAGGGATTCTAATCATTAACCCGGAAATCGCAAAGATCAGCTTATTCGGAGAACAGCTTCTTCCCGGCAGGGGAGGGCTCATCGGCGTTCTATTCGCAGCTATATTCATTGCTTACACAGAACAATTCGTCCGCCGCTTTATCCCTCAATCACTCGATATCATCGTAACGCCAACAGTTTCACTTTTGATCACTGGAATATTGACGTATGTCGTTTTCATGCCTTTAGGCGGGTTCATTTCAGATGTCATCACATCCGGTCTTCTGTCCATCTTAGACATCGGCGGAATCGCTGCAGGCTTTATTCTGGGCGCGACCTTCCTCCCTCTCGTTGTCACCGGGCTACATCAAGGCCTGACGCCGGTGCACATGGAACTCATCAATTCGATTGGTGATGACCCGCTTCTCCCTATCCTTGCTATGGGAGGCGCAGGACAAGTGGGCGCAGCCTTCGCCATCTTCGTTAAAACAAAGAAAAAAACGCTGAGAAAAGCGATCACAGGGGGTCTTCCTTCAGGACTGCTCGGCATCGGTGAACCGCTTATATTCGGTGTAACGCTGCCGCTTGGCCGTCCGTTTTTGACAGCATGCTTAGGGGCGGGGATCGGCGGAGCTTTTCAAGCTTATTTTCAGGTTGCCACAGTTGCGCTCGGTGTCTCCGGATTGCCGCTCTCCTTTCTGGTTCTGCCTTCACAAATCATCTTATATATCATTGGTCTCTTTATTTCCTATGCGGCAGGCTTTTTATTGACCTACGCTTTCGGATATAAAGATGAAATGGCTGCCCAGTTCGATTAAATGATGACGTTTTAGGAATAGTAACGGCATAGAAACACGGAAAGGAGCAAGCTTGTGAGAACGAAGACATTAGCATTACTCAGCGCTATTTTAACCGTGTCCATTCTGACGCCGAACGAAGCCTTCGCACAAACCGCCCTTCATCAAGCAGACAACCAGGTTGAGCCGAAAACAATAAATCCAGAAACTGCACAGTTTTCGTCGAAGAAACTAAGGAAGGTTGATCAGATGATTGAACGGGACATTGCAGCAGGATTCCCCGGCGCCGTTCTGGTCGTCGTGAAGGACGGCCGTATGATCAAAAAAGAAGCATACGGCTACAGTAAAAAATATGACGGGGCTGAACTGTTGCGCCGTCCGGCAAAAATGAAAACCCGCACGATGTTTGACTTGGCATCAAATACAAAAATGTATGCGGCCAATTTTGCTTTACAGCGCTTAGTGAGCCAAGGCAAACTCGACGTTTATGAAAAGGTATCTGCTTATCTGCCTGATTTCAAGGATCAGCCTACAGATCGCTTCAAAGGGAAAGATAACATTCGTGTCATTGATGTCCTGCAGCACCAATCAGGGCTTCCATCCAGCTTCTACTTTTACAGCCCGGAAAAAGCCGGAATGTATTATTCGCAAGAGCGGGAGAAAACCATTGAATACTTGATGAAAATCCCGCTGGATTATGAAACAGGAACAAAACACGTATACAGTGACATTGGATACATGCTTCTCGGCTGTATTGTCGAAAAACTCACCGGCAAACCGCTTGATGTCTATACGGAACAAGAGCTCTACAAACCGCTGAAGCTGAAACATACATTGTACAATCCGCTGCAAAAGGGCTTTAAAGCAAAACAGTTCGCAGCCACTGAACGTATGGGCAATACACGAGACGGTGTTATCCATTTCCCTCATATCCGCACAGACACGCTGCAAGGAGAAGTACATGACGAAAAAGCCTTCTATTCGATGGAAGGCGTTTCGGGCCACGCCGGACTGTTTTCAAACGCTGATGATATGGCGATTCTGCTTCAAGTTATGTTAAACAAAGGAACGTACCGAAACGTTTCATTATTCGATCAGAAAACAGCTGACCTATTTACGGCGCCATCAGCAACAGATCCGACATTCGGCCTTGGATGGCGGCGAAACGGCAGTAAAAGCATGGAATGGATGTTTGGCCCTTATGCAAGCGAAAATGCGTACGGACATACTGGCTGGACAGGAACGGTTACCATCATTGATCCGGCATACAATTTAGGCATCGCTTTGTTAACAAATAAAAAGCATTCACCTGTCGCTGATCCAGCGGAAAATCCGAACGTGTTTGAGGGTGACCAATTTTCAACAGGCAGTTACGGAAGCGTCATTACCGCGATTTATGAAGCAATGAAATAATCGACGATAGGAGGAAGTTGTTATGAAACCTGTCATTTCGCTTATCCTTTCCACCGTCCTTTTTCTTTCATGTTTTCTCGGCGTCAGTCAGACAGCTGAAGCAAAACCCCGCAGCTCCGATGATGCCAAACAGATAGTTGATCGTATGACGTTAGATGAAAAACTTGGCCAGATGCTGATGCCGGATTTCAGAAACTGGAAAAAGGAAGGTGAGTCTTCTCCGCAAGCCTTCACAAAAATGAATGAGGAAGTCGCTGGCCTCATCAAGAAATATCAATTCGGCGGCGTCATACTATTTGCAGAAAATGTAAAAACAACTGAACAAACGGTACGGCTGACAGACGCATATCAAAAGGCCAGCCCTAAGATTCCGCTCTTACTCAGCATTGATCAAGAAGGCGGGATCGTGACGAGATTAGGGGAGGGCACTAATTTCCCAGGCAATATGGCGCTTGGCGCAACAAGAAGCAGAATCAATGCATATCAGACCGGCAGCATGATTGGAAAAGAGCTTTCTGTCTTAGGCATCAATACAGATTTCAGCCCAGTCTTGGACATTAATAATAACCCTGATAATCCCGTGATCGGTGTGAGATCATTCAGTTCTGATCGTGAACTGACAGCACGACTCGGTTTATATTCCATGAAAGGTTTGCAACGGCAACATATCGCCTCTGCTCTTAAACATTTCCCGGGACATGGAGACACTGACGTTGACAGCCATTATGGGCTGCCGCTCGTTTCTCATAACCAGGAACGGCTTCGTGAGGTTGAACTCTATCCTTTTCAAAAAGCGATTGATGCCGGAGCAGATATGGTGATGACAGCTCATGTTCAATTCCCAGCCTTTGACGACACCACATATAAAAGCAAGCTTGATGGATCAAATATTATGGTTCCCGCTACACTTTCAAAGAAAGTAATGACCGGGCTGCTTCGGGAGGAAATGGGATTTGGCGGTGTAATCGTCACTGATGCTCTCAATATGAAAGCCATAGCAGATCATTTCGGTCAGGAAGAGGCGGTCGTCATGGCCATAAAGGCCGGTGTTGATATCGCGTTAATGCCTGTCTCAGTTACATCTTTGAAAGATGAACAAAAATTGGCAAGCGTGATTGACTCCTTAAAAGAAGCTGTTAAAAATGGAGACATTCCCTTACAGCAAATCAACAAATCTGTGGAAAGAATCATTTCCCTGAAAATAAAGCGCGGTATTTACCCCGCTCAGCATGACAGCAGCATAGATAAAAAGGTGAAGAAAGCGCTCAAAACAGTGGGAAGCAAGCACCATACGAAGACAGAGCAAAAAATCGCTGAAAAGGCAGTGACAGTATTAAAAAATGATCAGCATACCTTGCCGTTCAAACCCAAAAAAGGCAGCCGAGTTTTAATTGCCGCACCTTACGAGGAACAAACAGCATCCATTGAAAAAACCATTCACGATTTAATGCAGCGAAAAAAAATCAAATCTGTTTCTCTTAACAAAATCAACTTTGCAGAAAAGGTATTTAATGCTGAGCATGAAAAACAAGTAAAAGAAGCTGATTATATTATTACAGGCTCTTACGTTGTAAAAAATGACCCTGTCGTCAACGACGGTGTCATCGACGACACGGTAACAGATTCAAGCAAATGGGCCACCGCTTTTCCGAGAGCTGTCATGAATGCCGCACTGCAGCACAAAAAGCAATTTGTCTTAATGAGTCTGCGCAATCCATATGATGCCGCCAATTTCGAAGAAGCAAGTGCTTTGATTGCCGTCTATGGTTTTAAAGGATATGCAAACGGGCGTTATCTTCAGCCGAATATTCCGGCCGGCGTTAAAGCGATCTTCGGACAATCAAAGCCAAGGGGCACGCTGCCAGTCGACATTCCATCCGTCACAAAACCGGGAGACATCCTTTATCCATTTGGCTATGGAGTAAACATCAAAACGGGAAAACCGCTTTAATAAGGAGGAGCATATGAAGAAAACGGTATTGGTTCTTCTCGCAGGGCTTATGATGTTCGGGACAATGACGGCTGCCTCAGCTTCGCCTAATTCAGAAAAACAAACAGCAAAAAAACCTAAAGTCCAGACCGGCATTGATATCCTCTTGTCACGACACAAAAAGCAGCTAATGGGAAAAAGAGTTGGACTGATTACCAATCCAACAGGTGTGAGTGTATCCCTTAAAAGCAGCGTAGATATTCTTTACGAAGACCCCGATATACAGCTGACAGCTTTATTCGGGCCCGAGCACGGCGTTCGCGGCGACGCTCAGGCAGGAGACGAAGTAGGCTCTTACATTGACGAAAAAACCGGGGTTCCCGTATACAGCCTTTACGGAAAAACGAAAAAACCCACTCCTGATATGCTGAAAAATGTCGATGTTCTTCTATTTGACATCCAAGACGTCGGGACTCGTTACTATACGTACATTTATACAATGGCTTATGCAATGGAAGCCGCTAAAGAAAACGGAATTCCTTTTATCGTGCTGGACCGTCCGAATCCCCAAGGCGGAAAAAAGGTTGAAGGACCAGTGCTGGAGCCCGAGTACGCATCCTTTGTCGGACTCTATCCCATTCCGTTAAAGCACGGGATGACCATTGGAGAATTGGCTTTACTATTCAACAAGGAATTTAATATTAATGCCGATGTGTCAGTCGTAAAAATGAAGCACTGGAAACGCTCTATGGATTTTGACGAAACCAGACTGCCATTCGTCCTCCCTTCACCTAACATGCCAACCGCAGAGAGCACATTTGTGTACCCTGCAACAGGGTTAATTGAAGGAACGAATGTAGCTGAAGGACGGGGAACGACTAAGCCATTCGAGTTGATCGGGGCTCCCTTTATCAAAAGCACAGAGCTTGCAGAAAAAATGAACAGTCTTGATCTGCCTGGCGTTACGTTCAGAGCTTCCTCCTTCACTCCAACGTTCTCTAAACATCAAGGAACACTTTGCCACGGCGTGCAGCTCTATATCACGGACAGAGAAAAATTTGAAGCGGTTAAAACAGGACTGTCGCTTATTAAAATGATACATGACCTCTATCCTGATGATTTTAAGTTCCTAGCGTCTGGCTCATTTGATAAATTGGCAGGCAACGGCTGGGTTAGAACGAAAATCGAGAACGGTGCTTCAATTGATGAAATCATTGACACCTATCAAAAACAGCTAAAGCAATTCAATAAAACCAGAAAACAATATCTCCTATATTAAGACTTAAGAATGGTATGTTACACGTGTAACATTTTCTTACCCAACAAAAGTATGGTCATTTTCCCTTGCCCGCACATCGCGGCAAGGGTTTTTTAAATATAAAAAACAACACGCTTTATATAGGAAAACTTTCATTTATTTGGTACAATCTTATTGAAAATGATTATCATTTAAGCGAGCGTTTCTGAAAAGGTGGTCTTCTCCTTGCAAAACTCAATGATTTATCATCCGGTACAAATTGAATATATGAAGAAAACGAGTGATCTCTTCTCAGAACAGCAATTGACCGACTCATTCGTGCTGATCTTTCATTTAAAAGGAGATGGACATATTTCTATCGGAACAAGAACCGCTCCTCTCCAAAAAAAGACACTGTATGTTTGTCCGCCTCATGAGACATTCGGCATTACACCTGCAGAAGAGAGAAATATAGATGTGTGTCTGATCAGACTTCACTGCTATACAGCGGAAACCCGGCAAGATCTCTTAAAACCATGCACTGAAACTGATTTATCCAGTCTAAACCTTGTGAATGTTTCACATATCGAAAACCTTTCAGCCCGGCTTCAAGAACTTGCAGAAATATGGACAGAATCAGCTCAGCTTTCTCAATTAAAATGTGTGATAGAGGTTCAAAGCCTGATTTATGATCTATTCACAGCTAATGTATCCGATCAAAACGATACACAATCTGCGATTGAAAAAACAAAACATTACATTGAAACTCATGCCGATACGAAAATTACACTTGCCCAGCTCTCAAAAATGGCAGGAATCAGCGCCAAGCATTACAGCGAATCCTTTAAAAAATGGACAGGCCAGAGCGTAACAGAATTCATTACAAAAACTCGGATTACCCGAGCAAAGCGGCTTATGGCAAGATCCAACTGTAAACTGAAAGAAATCGCCCATCAAACTGGCTATCAAGATGAATTTTATTTCAGCAGAATCTTTAAAAAGCACACAGGTTCTTCACCTACAAGCTATATGAAAAAACGCAGGCAAAAACTAGCCGCCTATGGAAAGGGAACAATGGGACAGCTCATTCCTCTGCATCACATACCGTTTGCAGCCGCACTCCATCCAAAATGGACGGCTTACTATTATCAGCATTATTCAGCAGATATTCCAGTACAGCTCAGCGCATACCGGTTTAATGAAAAATGGGAGGAAAACCTGCAGACGTTGTCCCAAGCTGAACCCGATATCATTTTCAGCATGGATTCTGTTTCTTCAGAAGAACAAAAGCGCCTGAACAGCATTGCAGAAGTATGTTACCTTCCTGCAGAAGAAAACTGGAGAGCACACTTTCTGCACACCGCCTCGTTTTTAAAGGAAGAATCGGAAGCTGAAAAGTGGCTCGCAGCCTATGATAAGCAGACGGCTGCCGCTCAAAAGACATTGCTGCACGCCCAAGAGTTTCGTTATCTCTTTCTTCGTCTGCATAAGCAGCGCTTTTATGTGGCGCATAATCGCAGTATCCGCGAAGTTTTCTTTGAAGATTTAGGATTCAAACCGGCTGACACGCCTTCAGAACAAGCGATTTCATTAGAAGACATCACAAATTGCCAAGCTGACTGTATCATGCTCTTTCTTTTTAAAGAGCCGGAAACCATTGCTTATTATCAGCAATTAAAACAGTCGGAAATATGGCAAAACCTAAGCGCAGTGCGGAACGGACGTGTGTATCACCTCTCTTCAGACCCATGGAATGAGTACTCGGCTTGCGGGCACGAGCGGATTGTTCAGCAAACCATTTCTATGCTATCCGGTGATAGTCCATGATAAATATGGAATTTGTCCATGGTGTTATGTCTGTTCATTCTCTATAATTCCAATTGATAATAGTTATCAATTGAACAGGAGGCACTATAGATGAAAAAGCTATCTCTTACCTTATTAATCTTGCTTCTCGCACTCACGGCGGCAGCTTGCGGCAGCAAGGAAGAATCCTCTGCGAGCAAAGCGAGCGGCACAAAGTCCGAGAAAAAGAAAATCGAGTATTTGGATAAAACGTACGAAGTAAACGTACCGACAGATAAGATTGCCATTACGGGAAGCGTTGAATCCATGGAAGACGCAAAACTGCTGGACGTTCATCCGCAGGGTGCAATCTCATTCTCCGGAAAATTCCCTGAAATGTTCAAGGACATCACAGATAAAGCAACACCTACAGGGGAAAAAATGGAACCAAACATTGAAAAAATTCTTGAGATGCAGCCAGATGTGATCTTGGCATCTACAAAGTTCCCTGAAAAAACCCTGCAAAAAATAAGCACGGCCGGCACGACCATTCCGGTTTCCCACATCTCATCAAACTGGAAGGAAAACATGATGCTGCTTGCCCAGCTGACCGGAAAAGAGAAAAAAGCCAAAAAAATCATTGCCGACTATGAACAGGATCTAAAAGAAACAAAAACGAAAATCGATAAACAAGCAAAAAATTCAAAAGCGCTTGTCATCAGAATCAGACAAGGAAATATTTACATTTATCCTGAACAAGTGTACTTCAACTCAACTCTTTATGGCGACTTAGGCCTTAAAGCGCCGAATGAAGTCAAAGCCGCAAAAGCGCAAGAGCTGATTTCATTAGAAAAACTCAGTGAAATGAACCCTGACCACATTTTCGTCCAATTTTCTGATGATGAAAATGCGGATAAACCTGATGCATTAAAAGATTTAGAGAAAAATCCAATCTGGAAAAGCCTCACAGCAGTCAAAGAAGATCATGTGTACGTCAATTCAGTTGATCCTCTTGCACAAGGCGGTACGGCTTGGAGCAAAGTCCGCTTCCTGAAAGCGGCATCTGAAAAATTAACACAAGACTAAATTAGAGTAGGTTTTTGTATGTATTCAAAACAGTGGACACGTATCATTTTGATTACTTCTCCATTTGCTATTGCATTATCATTGCTGCTTTCCGTCCTCTATGGCGCAAAGCAGCTTAATGCTGATATTGTCTTTGCATCACTTTTTCATTTTGATCCGGGAAACACAGACCATCAAATCATATGGCATTCCCGGATTCCAAGGGCTGCCGGCGCTCTGCTCATTGGGGCAGCCCTTGCTGTATCTGGAGCGCTCATGCAAGGCATCACACGCAATTATTTGGCATCGCCCTCAATTATGGGTGTTTCAGATGGTTCCGCGTTTATCATTACGCTTTGTATGGTTCTGCTTCCGCAATCATCTTCGCTTGAAATGATCATTTACTCTTTTATCGGCTCCGCATTTGGAGCTGCATTGGTATTCGGCCTGGCAACAATGCTGCCTAACGGGTTTACGCCCGTACAGCTAGCCATCATTGGCACAGTCACAAGCATGCTGCTTAATAGTTTAGCGGCTGCCATATCGATCTATTTTCAAATTTCACAGGATCTGAGTTTCTGGTACAGCGCCAGACTTCATCAAATGAGCCCCGACTTTCTAAAGCTTGCCGTTCCATTTTTCCTGGCTGGTATCGTCATAGCTGTCTCTCTCAGCAAAAAGGTGACCGCTGTATCACTAGGCGACGATATTTCTAAGAGTTTGGGCCAAAAGAAAAAAACGATCAAAATCATGGCAATGATCTCTGTCATCATTTTAACCGGAAGTGCTGTAGCGCTTGCCGGAAAAATTGCGTTTGTCGGTTTAGTCGTTCCGCATATCACGAGATTTCTCGTCGGCTCAGATTATAACAGACTGATTCCTTGTTCCTGCATCTTGGGCGGCGTCTTTTTAACGCTGTGCGATCTCGCCAGCAGATTTATCAATTATCCATTTGAAACACCGATTGAGGTTGTGACTTCTATTATCGGCGTTCCTTTCTTCCTTTATTTGATCAAACGAAAAGGAGGAGAGCAAAATGGCTAAAAAATATGCAGTGTTAATCGTATTGATACTCCTCGTCAGCTATTTCAGCATGACCAGCGGATCATTTTCTGTTCGTCCGACAGAGCTGCTCTCCACTCTTTTTCAGATCAATCCCAATCCGCAGTATGAAGTTTTGCTGTTTGACTTAAGACTGCCGCGGATTGTCATGGCAGCCATTATCGGACTCGGACTTGGCATAGCAGGAGCTGTCATTCAGGCCATCACACGAAACGGTCTTGCAGACCCGGGAATATTGGGAATCAATGCGGGAGCAGGGGCAGGTATTGTGGCGTTTATGCTGTTGTTCCAAGGCCAGAAAGAAGTAACTTCAATCGTCGCGGCTATGGGAATGCCGTTTTTCGGTCTGATCGGCGGACTGGCTGCTGCAGTCATGATTTACATATTCGCTTGGAACAGAGGCAATTTAGATTCAGGCAGAATTATTCTGGTAGGAATCGCGATTAATTCAGGCTTCAGCGCCTTGTCTTTGTTTTTATCATTAAAAATGGACCCGCAAGATTATGAAATGGCCATGGTATGGAAAAACGGCAGCATCTGGTCGGCAAACTGGACATATATTACAGCTGTTCTTCCGTGGATGCTGCTGTTTATTCCGATTCTTCTGGCCAAGTCTCGTTTGCTCGATACCATCCGCTTTGACGAAGACACAGTCAGAAGCCTTGGCATTTCATCAAATAAAGAAAAAACCATTCTGCTCGTCGCCTGTGTCGCCATCATTAGCGCCTGTGTCTCTGTGGCGGGAAGCATGGCATTTGTCGGCTTAATCGCGCCCCATATTTCCCGGAGAATGGCCGGTGTCGAACACCGCTATATTTTGCCTTTGAGCGGTTTGATCGGCATGCTGCTTGTATTGAGCGCAGACTTTGCTGGAAAACTGTTTTTCCAGCCCGCAGAAGTGCCAGCCGGCATTATTTTGGCGATACTCGGTGTTCCGTATTTCTTATACCTGCTTTTCAAGCAAAAAAAGGGGGAGAATGTTTGAACGGATCTTTATCAGAGCATAAGGCGGGCGACAGGATGTTTAAGCTGTATCTTCCTCCTTCCTACAGTACGGACAGCAGGGCATTTCCTTCTGTTTACGTACAGGATGGCGGTTCTTTGTTTCAAGATCAACTAGAATTGATAGAAAACAGGTTTCATCAAAACAGGGTGCCTGAGCTCGTTCTGATCGGCATAGAGGCTAAAAATCGGCTCGACGAGTACACTCCTTGGCCCGCCGCATCACTCAGTGATCAGTTTCCAGACTTCGGCGGTAAGGGGGCTGACTATCTTTCTGAAATAACAAACCGGCTCATTCCGTTTGTGGAAGAAAATTGGAATGTCTCCAGAAGGGCTCAATCCAGAGGTATGATCGGCGCCTCATTAGGCGGTCTCATCTCAATGTTCGCCTTTCTGAGACATTCATCATTATTTGGAAAAATAGGATCTCTCTCAAGTTCATACTGGTACGAGAACGCAGCAGAAACTATCTATACTTCCTCTGTAAGAGCGGGTTCAACGCGTATTTTTATGTCTGTCGGCAGTGAAGAAGGCGCCGGAAAACAATCGATTCAGCAGACGATGCTCCAAAAAACAAAATACGTGCACGAGAGCCTAATAGAAAAAGGGTTCACTCAAGATCAGCTGTGCCTCGTCATTGAAAAAGGGGCGGTGCATCACCGCAAGCATTTCTGCAAACAATTTATCAATGCGCTGGAATGGCTATACGGAAAAAACCGCTCCAACATATGAGCGGTTTTTTCATGCCTTCTGCAAGACCGGTTTTAATTCGAAACGGTTCAGCATATAGCCGAACAAGGCAGCCAGGATTTGCTGAAACAGCATGCCAATCACAACCGGAACAGCCACCTGAGACGGAAAGAAAGTGACGGCAAGAACAGCGCCGGCACTGATATTCCTCATGCCTCCCGTAAAAATAAGAGAGACAATTTCCTCCTGCCGCCTTTTCATCATTTTTCCGATAAACCACGCCGCAGCATACCCGGTTAACGCGATACAAAAAACAGTGACAGCAATCCCTAAAAATCTTAAATCAATCGCTTTGAAATAAGGAGCTATCGCAGAGCTGTTAATCGCAATCACGGCCATCAGGCACAGCTTTGAAAAGGGAGACAGCGTACTGCTCAACGCCGCGGTTCTTTCTGGAGATGACATCTGATTAAACAGCATGCCCAGGAATGAAGGAATCACTACCATCACAATCAGACCCTTCATCATTCCCCAGATATCCATGTGAACCTGGGCACCGGCCAGCACAGAAAGACTCAGCGGAACGATTAACGGCGACAGCACGGTATCAATCAATATGATAGAAAGCGTCAAACCAACATTTCCTTTGTACATTGCAGCCCAAATCAAGCTCGTAATTCCTGTAGGGATGACAACAGCTAATGTCAAACCCGTGATCGTTAATGGATCACCTTGAAATATGAGATGTCCGCTGCCCCAGGCGAAAAGCGGCATAAAAATATGAAGAACAAATAATGCAAGAATCATAGGAAGAGGATGCGCCAAGGCGTGTCTTAAAGACTGAAAGTTCGCGCTCAAGCTGCCCGCAAACGTAATAAAAGCAAATATCCAAGGCACTGCGCTTTCATATCCATTTAAAAACTGAGACAGCAGCACGCCAAGCACAACACTAGTCGGTGTCAAAAGCGGCATGACTTTCCCTAATACACGGTTCAGCTTCTGAAGCATCATATACAAGTCCCCTATTAAAAATTTCTTTCTCTCTATTATATCAATGCAGTTCAACCATATGTTATATAAAAAAGCCCAGATCTCATCAATCTGGACTTTCATACTTTTATGCCATCTGTTTCATAAGGGCTTTACTTGCATTATTCAGCCCCTTTAATTCAGCTTCAATTCCTTGCTCTTTAAACTTCGCAACAATTTTATCAAGCGCAGCCGCTCCTGAATCATCCCATACGTGAGCATCGGTCAAGTCAATGACAACTCGCTCGATATCCTCTTGATAGATAAACGCATTCGTAAGATCAGTTACTGACGCAAAAAAGATCTGTCCCTTCACTTGATACGTTCTCAGCTTTTGATCTTCTGCATGAGAAACGATCTTCAGCTTCGAGATTTTGGCTACGAAAAATACGGCACTTAACAGAACACCGACGAATACGCCTTTCGATAAGTCATCCGTCACGACAACTGTAATCACCGTCACAACCATTACAATTGAATCTGTAATCGGCGCTTTTTTCAAGCCTTTTAAAGAAGACCAATCAAATGTGCCGACAGATACCATAACCATAACAGCCACTAACGCAGCCATCGGAATGTTTACAACAACATGACTCAAAACGGCAATTAAAAACATAAGAAAAGCACCGGCAACAAAGGCTGATAACCGTCCGCGGCCGCCCGCTTTTGTATTAATAACAGATTGTCCGATCATAGCGCAGCCCGCCATACCGCCAAAAAATCCAGTGACGATATTCGCGATTCCC
>NZ_JBBORV010000001.1:35000-167500 GCF_038004745.1 Bacillus sp. FSL R5-0434 | reverse complement strand
CCCACCTTCCTCCGGTTTGTCACCGGCAGTCACCTTAGAGTGCCCAACTGAATGCTGGCAACTAAGATCAAGGGTTGCGCTCGTTGCGGGACTTAACCCAACATCTCACGACACGAGCTGACGACAACCATGCACCACCTGTCACTCTGCCCCCGAAGGGGACGTCCTATCTCTAGGATTGTCAGAGGATGTCAAGACCTGGTAAGGTTCTTCGCGTTGCTTCGAATTAAACCACATGCTCCACCGCTTGTGCGGGCCCCCGTCAATTCCTTTGAGTTTCAGTCTTGCGACCGTACTCCCCAGGCGGAGTGCTTAATGCGTTAGCTGCAGCACTAAGGGGCGGAAACCCCCTAACACTTAGCACTCATCGTTTACGGCGTGGACTACCAGGGTATCTAATCCTGTTCGCTCCCCACGCTTTCGCTCCTCAGCGTCAGTTACAGACCAGAGAGTCGCCTTCGCCACTGGTGTTCCTCCACATCTCTACGCATTTCACCGCTACACGTGGAATTCCACTCTCCTCTTCTGCACTCAAGTTCCCCAGTTTCCAATGACCCTCCCCGGTTGAGCCGGGGGCTTTCACATCAGACTTAAGGAACCGCCTGCGAGCCCTTTACGCCCAATAATTCCGGACAACGCTTGCCACCTACGTATTACCGCGGCTGCTGGCACGTAGTTAGCCGTGGCTTTCTGGTTAGGTACCGTCAAGGTACCGCCCTATTCGAACGGTACTTGTTCTTCCCTAACAACAGAGCTTTACGATCCGAAAACCTTCATCACTCACGCGGCGTTGCTCCGTCAGACTTTCGTCCATTGCGGAAGATTCCCTACTGCTGCCTCCCGTAGGAGTCTGGGCCGTGTCTCAGTCCCAGTGTGGCCGATCACCCTCTCAGGTCGGCTACGCATCGTTGCCTTGGTGAGCCGTTACCTCACCAACTAGCTAATGCGCCGCGGGTCCATCTGTAAGTGGTAGCCGAAGCCACCTTTTATGTTTGAACCATGCGGTTCAAACAAGCATCCGGTATTAGCCCCGGTTTCCCGGAGTTATCCCAGTCTTACAGGCAGGTTACCCACGTGTTACTCACCCGTCCGCCGCTAACATCAGGGAGCAAGCTCCCATCTGTCCGCTCGACTTGCATGTATTAGGCACGCCGCCAGCGTTCGTCCTGAGCCAGGATCAAACTCTCCGATAAAGTAGTTTGACTGACTACGCACATTACTGTGCGATTTTATAATAAAACTTGAATTAACAGGTACGTTTTGTCTTGTTTAGTTTTCAAAGATCATTTTGTTATCGCTTTGTTAAAGCAACTTTATTAGTATACAACGTCGCTTTCTCAAAGTCAACAACTTTTTTAAATCTTTTTTTGGTGGAGCCTAGCGGGATCGAACCGCTGACCTCCTGCGTGCAAAGCAGGCGCTCTCCCAGCTGAGCTAAGGCCCCATAAAAATGGTCGGGAAGACAGGATTCGAACCTGCGACCCCATGGTCCCAAACCATGTGCTCTACCAAGCTGAGCTACTTCCCGATTTCCCATATTGATAAAATATATGGCGCGCCCGAGAGGAGTCGAACCCCTAACCTTTTGATCCGTAGTCAAACGCTCTATCCAATTGAGCTACGGGCGCATTTTCACTTGTATCAACATCCCGTTGGGATGAAAAAATGGAGCGGAAGACGGGATTCGAACCCGCGACCCCCACCTTGGCAAGGTGATGTTCTACCACTGAACTACTTCCGCATATCGCAATAAAAAAAGCTTTCTCCTTTTTGAGAAACCTTGGTAAGAGTAATGCATTTAAATAAAGCTTCCAAGCGGGCTCGAACCGCTGACCTCTTCCTTACCATGGAAGTGCTCTACCTGCTGAGCTATGGAAGCAATGGCTCCGCAGGTAGGATTCGAACCTACGACCGATCGGTTAACAGCCGATAGCTCTACCACTGAGCTACTGCGGAATGATATAAGCTTCATAAACAAACATGGTAGAAATAGATAAAACTGCTTGGCGGCGTCCTACTCTCACAGGGGGAAACCCCCGACTACCATCGGCGCTGAAGAGCTTAACTTCCGTGTTCGGCATGGGAACGGGTGTGACCTCTTCGCTATCGCCACCAAACAATTGAGAGTGTTCTCTCAAAACTAGATAACAGGTGTGACATCATTAGAAATTAGGTTAAGTCCTCGATCGATTAGTATCTGTCAGCTCCATGTGTCGCCACACTTCCACCTCAGACCTATCAACCTGATCATCTTTCAGGGATCTTACTTCCTTGCGGAATGGGAAATCTCATCTTGAGGGGGGCTTCATGCTTAGATGCTTTCAGCACTTATCCCGTCCGCACATAGCTACCCAGCGATGCCCTTGGCAGAACAACTGGTACACCAGCGGTGCGTCCATCCCGGTCCTCTCGTACTAAGGACAGCTCCTCTCAAATTTCCTGCGCCCGCGACGGATAGGGACCGAACTGTCTCACGACGTTCTGAACCCAGCTCGCGTACCGCTTTAATGGGCGAACAGCCCAACCCTTGGGACCGACTACAGCCCCAGGATGCGATGAGCCGACATCGAGGTGCCAAACCTCCCCGTCGATGTGGACTCTTGGGGGAGATAAGCCTGTTATCCCCGGGGTAGCTTTTATCCGTTGAGCGATGGCCCTTCCATGCGGAACCACCGGATCACTAAGCCCGACTTTCGTCCCTGCTCGACTTGTAGGTCTCGCAGTCAAGCTCCCTTGTGCCTTTACACTCTGCGAATGATTTCCAACCATTCTGAGGGAACCTTTGGGCGCCTCCGTTACCTTTTAGGAGGCGACCGCCCCAGTCAAACTGCCCACCTGACACTGTCTCCCCGCCCGATAAGGGCGGCGGGTTAGAAGGTCAATACAGCCAGGGTAGTATCCCACCGATGCCTCCACCGAAGCTGGCGCTCCGGTTTCCAAGGCTCCTACCTATCCTGTACAAGCTGTACCAACATTCAATATCAGGCTGCAGTAAAGCTCCACGGGGTCTTTCCGTCCTGTCGCGGGTAACCTGCATCTTCACAGGTACTATAATTTCACCGAGTCTCTCGTTGAGACAGTGCCCAGATCGTTGCGCCTTTCGTGCGGGTCGGAACTTACCCGACAAGGAATTTCGCTACCTTAGGACCGTTATAGTTACGGCCGCCGTTTACTGGGGCTTCAATTCGCACCTTCGCTTACGCTAAGCGCTCCTCTTAACCTTCCAGCACCGGGCAGGCGTCAGCCCCTATACTTCGCCTTACGGCTTCGCAGAGACCTGTGTTTTTGCTAAACAGTCGCCTGGGCCTATTCACTGCGGCTCTCTCGGGCTTGCACCCTAACAGAGCACCCCTTCTCCCGAAGTTACGGGGTCATTTTGCCGAGTTCCTTAACGAGAGTTCTCTCGATCACCTTAGGATTCTCTCCTCGCCTACCTGTGTCGGTTTGCGGTACGGGCACCTCTCACCTCGCTAGAGGCTTTTCTTGGCAGTGTGGAATCAGGAACTTCGCTACTATATTTCGCTCGCCATCACAGCTCAGCCTTATGGGAAACGGATTTGCCTATTTCCCAGCCTAACTGCTTGGACGCGGATATCCAATACCGCGCTTACCCTATCCTCCTGCGTCCCCCCATTACTCAAATGGTGAGGAGGTGGTACAGGAATATCAACCTGTTGTCCATCGCCTACGCCTTTCGGCCTCGGCTTAGGTCCCGACTAACCCTGAGCGGACGAGCCTTCCTCAGGAAACCTTAGGCATTCGGTGGAGGGGATTCTCACCCCTCTTTCGCTACTCATACCGGCATTCTCACTTCTAAGCGCTCCACCAGTCCTTCCGGTCTGGCTTCACAGCCCTTAGAACGCTCTCCTACCACTGTTCGAAGAACAGTCCGCAGCTTCGGTGATACGTTTAGCCCCGGTACATTTTCGGCGCAGAGTCACTCGACCAGTGAGCTATTACGCACTCTTTAAATGGTGGCTGCTTCTAAGCCAACATCCTGGTTGTCTAAGCAACTCCACATCCTTTTCCACTTAACGTATACTTTGGGACCTTAGCTGGCGGTCTGGGCTGTTTCCCTTTCGACTACGGATCTTATCACTCGCAGTCTGACTCCCAAGGATAAGTCATTGGCATTCGGAGTTTGACTGAATTCGGTAACCCGGTAGGGGCCCCTAGTCCAATCAGTGCTCTACCTCCAAGACTCTTACCTTGAGGCTAGCCCTAAAGCTATTTCGGAGAGAACCAGCTATCTCCAGGTTCGATTGGCATTTCACCCCTACCCACACCTCATCCCCGCACTTTTCAACGTGCGTGGGTTCGGGCCTCCATTCAGTGTTACCTGAACTTCACCCTGGACATGGGTAGATCACCTGGTTTCGGGTCTACGACCACGTACTCATGCGCCCTATTCAGACTCGCTTTCGCTGCGGCTCCGCATCTTCTGCTTAACCTTGCACGGGATCGTAACTCGCCGGTTCATTCTACAAAAGGCACGCCATCACCCGTTAACGGGCTCTGACTACTTGTAGGCACACGGTTTCAGGATCTCTTTCACTCCCCTTCCGGGGTGCTTTTCACCTTTCCCTCACGGTACTGGTTCACTATCGGTCACTAGGGAGTATTTAGCCTTGGGAGATGGTCCTCCCGGATTCCGACGGAATTTCACGTGTTCCGCCGTACTCAGGATCCACTCTGGAGAGAACGAAGTTTTGACTACAGGGCTGTTACCTCCTATGGCGGGCCTTTCCAGACCTCTTCATCTACCTCGTTCCTTTGTAACTCCGTATAGAGTGTCCTACAACCCCAAGAGGCAAGCCTCTTGGTTTGGGCTAATCCCGTTTCGCTCGCCGCTACTCAGGGAATCGCATTTGCTTTCTCTTCCTCCGGGTACTTAGATGTTTCAGTTCCCCGGGTCTGCCTTCTCATATCCTATGAATTCAGATATGGATACCACTCCATTACGAGTGGTGGGTTTCCCCATTCGGAAATCTCCGGATCAAAGCTTGCTTACAGCTCCCCGAAGCATATCGGTGTTCGTCCCGTCCTTCATCGGCTCCTAGTGCCAAGGCATCCACCGTGCGCCCTTTCTAACTTAACCGTTAAAAAGAATCACTATGTGATATCTTGTGTTACTAATTGAATGTGATGTCTACTGTTATCTAGTTTTCAAAGAACACGTTTCGAAGGAATGATCCTTCAAAACTAAACAAGACAGGGAACGTTCTGTTTATAAGACCTAAGGTCTTATATTCCGTAAATATCCTTAGAAAGGAGGTGATCCAGCCGCACCTTCCGATACGGCTACCTTGTTACGACTTCACCCCAATCATCTGTCCCACCTTCGGCGGCTGGCTCCATAAAGGTTACCTCACCGACTTCGGGTGTTACAAACTCTCGTGGTGTGACGGGCGGTGTGTACAAGGCCCGGGAACGTATTCACCGCGGCATGCTGATCCGCGATTACTAGCGATTCCAGCTTCACGCAGTCGAGTTGCAGACTGCGATCCGAACTGAGAACAGATTTGTGGGATTGGCTTAACCTCGCGGTTTCGCTGCCCTTTGTTCTGTCCATTGTAGCACGTGTGTAGCCCAGGTCATAAGGGGCATGATGATTTGACGTCATCCCCACCTTCCTCCGGTTTGTCACCGGCAGTCACCTTAGAGTGCCCAACTGAATGCTGGCAACTAAGATCAAGGGTTGCGCTCGTTGCGGGACTTAACCCAACATCTCACGACACGAGCTGACGACAACCATGCACCACCTGTCACTCTGCCCCCGAAGGGGACGTCCTATCTCTAGGATTGTCAGAGGATGTCAAGACCTGGTAAGGTTCTTCGCGTTGCTTCGAATTAAACCACATGCTCCACCGCTTGTGCGGGCCCCCGTCAATTCCTTTGAGTTTCAGTCTTGCGACCGTACTCCCCAGGCGGAGTGCTTAATGCGTTAGCTGCAGCACTAAGGGGCGGAAACCCCCTAACACTTAGCACTCATCGTTTACGGCGTGGACTACCAGGGTATCTAATCCTGTTCGCTCCCCACGCTTTCGCTCCTCAGCGTCAGTTACAGACCAGAGAGTCGCCTTCGCCACTGGTGTTCCTCCACATCTCTACGCATTTCACCGCTACACGTGGAATTCCACTCTCCTCTTCTGCACTCAAGTTCCCCAGTTTCCAATGACCCTCCCCGGTTGAGCCGGGGGCTTTCACATCAGACTTAAGGAACCGCCTGCGAGCCCTTTACGCCCAATAATTCCGGACAACGCTTGCCACCTACGTATTACCGCGGCTGCTGGCACGTAGTTAGCCGTGGCTTTCTGGTTAGGTACCGTCAAGGTACCGCCCTATTCGAACGGTACTTGTTCTTCCCTAACAACAGAGCTTTACGATCCGAAAACCTTCATCACTCACGCGGCGTTGCTCCGTCAGACTTTCGTCCATTGCGGAAGATTCCCTACTGCTGCCTCCCGTAGGAGTCTGGGCCGTGTCTCAGTCCCAGTGTGGCCGATCACCCTCTCAGGTCGGCTACGCATCGTTGCCTTGGTGAGCCGTTACCTCACCAACTAGCTAATGCGCCGCGGGTCCATCTGTAAGTGGTAGCCGAAGCCACCTTTTATGTTTGAACCATGCGGTTCAAACAAGCATCCGGTATTAGCCCCGGTTTCCCGGAGTTATCCCAGTCTTACAGGCAGGTTACCCACGTGTTACTCACCCGTCCGCCGCTAACATCAGGGAGCAAGCTCCCATCTGTCCGCTCGACTTGCATGTATTAGGCACGCCGCCAGCGTTCGTCCTGAGCCAGGATCAAACTCTCCGATAAAGTAGTTTGACTGACTACGCAAATCGCTGTGCGATTTATATTAAAACTTGAATTAACAGGTACGTTTTGTCTTGTTTAGTTTTCAAAGATCATTTATGCCGCTTAACGAAGCAGCTTTATTACTATAACATTCAGCTTCTTTTAAGTCAACACCTTTTTTAAAAGGTTAATGAAGCTTTTATTTGTTGTCAGCTGTTCATCAGCGACGAATAATAATATAACACGGATATTATCAAATGGTCAACAACTAATTTAATCTGTTTTAAAGAGACTTTTATCAGTTATATTCGTTTGGCCAGGCACATAAGATGTAACACAAGAATGATGGACAAGATAAGGAGGCATCATCAGTGAATCACTTCTATGTGTGGCACATAAAACGCGTTAAACAATTTATCATTATACTTATCGCCGCATTTGCTGCAGCCAGCTTTTTTTATATCCAAAGAGCTGTCCCGCTCCCTGTGTTTTCGACTGATAGCGGACCGAAAGCCATTTATAAAGGAGAAACAGATTCAAAAGACATTGCGCTTACCTTTGATATCAGCTGGGGGGATGAAAAAGCCGAGCCTATTCTTAATACCCTGAAAGCCAACGGTATCAAAAACGCGACGTTTTTTCTTTCCGCTTCTTGGGCCGAGCGACACCCGGACACGGTGGCTCGCATTGTAAAGGACGGCCATCAAATAGGAAGTATGGGTTATGCTTATAAAAACTATGCCAATCTAGAGGATAGTGAAATAAAAAAGGACATTAACCGTGCGCGCACCGCCTTTGAAAAATTAGGAATCAAAGACATACGGCTCCTAAGACCTCCTACCGGTCAGTTCAATAAAAATGTCCTATCAATTGCAAAACAGTATAACTATACAGTCGTTCACTATAGTGTGAACTCCCATGACTGGACGAATCCAGGCGTTGAAAAAATCGTCGATAATGTAAACCGTCAAGTTTCAGGAGGAGACATTATTCTTTTACACGCCTCAGACTCAGCTAAACAAACAGAAGAGGCCCTGCCTGAGATTATCCATCATATGAGAGAAAAAGGTTTAAAAAATGTCAACGTGGGAGATCTCATTGCAAACACAGATGCTAAATCCGCCGAAGTAAAATAAATTATTTCGCTGCAAACTTCGGCAGCATCAGCAATTGAAAAGCATTACACGCCATTAACGGAAAGAGCATTAAGTAAAGCCAGTCCTCATCATTTACTCTGAGCGCAGGAAACCATTCCAATGCAGTGATCACAACCATTAAAAATAAAGATGACACAAACGTTTTCTTTGAGGACTGCTTTTGTTTTATATACGCGGTAAGCAAACCGAAGATCAATAAAAATAACGGCAGCCAAGCATAGCCAGCCATTGCCTCTCCTCTATCTCCGAAAAATAAAAACCGCACGTACATTAAATCAAAAGCGACAAACAGGATGAAAAACAGCTGCAGTAAATTCCATAAAGATGAAGATCTTAATATTTCGAGTGCAAACCGGTGAACTGTTAAAAACACGAAAAAACCCATTTGGCTGATGACACTAAAAATCATGCCGACACCGATAAACCAAAATAAAACAGAAAAAATCTGGCCCGCTTCAAAATTCAGAAACAGCTCCTTATATCCCCCCCATTTTAAAGCAAAACCCACAACACTCGTGACAACCGCTCCGACAGCTAAAATAGAAAAGAAAAAACGAACTAATCCACGGCTTTTCATTTCTTTATTCAACCCCCTCAAAAATCGCAGATCGCGATATTTTGTTATGTATAATTCCAACCGGATGAATCATATTAAAAGTAAGATAAGTATGTGAAAGGAGCTTAAGCATGTCAAAAGCCAAAACGCTATTGATGGGCTGTTTTTTGATATTATCTGTAACAGCTTGCGCTCCAAAAGACCAAGCAGCGGATATGGATTATGATCAGACCAAAAAAATGGTTGTTGATATATTAAAAACAGATGATGGAAAGAAAGCAATTAAGGAATTATTAAACGATGATGCGATGAATGAAGCACTGGTGATTGATCAGGATGCCATTAAAGGAACAATAGAAAAAACACTCACCTCTAAAAAAGGTGCGGATTTTTGGAAAAACATCTTTGAAGACACTGAATTTGCGGAAAGCTTTGCTAAAACCCTTCAAACAGAGCATGAAAAAGTAATTAAAAAGCTGATGAAGGATCCGGATTACCAGAAAATGCTGATGAGTGTTATGCAGGACCCGGGAATGAATAAAAAATACAGCGAACTGGCAAAAAGCCAAGCATTCCGCAGTTATTTAGAACAAGTAATTACCGAGACTCTTTCTAGTCCGCTTTACAAAAAACAGTTCGAAGATGAACTGAAAAAAGCAGCAGCAGAAACCGCTAAAGAAGGTGAGTAAAGGGAAGCCGGGATCAAAAAATCCCGGTTCGCCTTTTTATATTTGCACTTCCATTTTTTCAACGACTTTTTTTGCAATGTCATGATATATTTCACCGATTGGATGGCTTTCGTCATAAACAGACGGAGCAAATTGATCTTTATCCCAATCAGGCTGTTTCAACGGTATTCTGCCGAGCAAAGGAACTTTAAGCTCCTCAGCAAGTTTATCTCCGCCGCCTTTGCCAAAGACATATTCTCTTTCCCCAGTCTTTGCACTTTCATAATAAGCCATGTTCTCTATGACGCCAACGACCTCATGATCTGTTTTAATAGCCATAGACCCCGCTCTGGCCGCAACAAAGGCTGCAGTCGGGTGCGGCGTTGATACGATAATTTCTTTACTGCTCGGAAGCATCGTATGTACATCAAGTGCGACGTCCCCTGTTCCAGGCGGAAGATCGAGAACGATATAGTCTACTTCTCCCCATTCTACTTCGTGGAAAAAGTTGTTGAGCATCTTGCCCAGCATTGGCCCTCTCCAGACGACAGGAGCATTTTCTTCAACGAAGAAACCCATCGACATGACCTTTACACCGAAGCGTTCAACAGGAAGCAGTTTGTCTCCTTCAATTGTTGGACGCACTGTAATGCCCATCATATCCGGCACACTAAAGCCGTAGATATCTGCGTCAATTAAACCGACCTTTTTCCCAAGCCGAGCCAGAGAAATAGCAAGGTTCACTGACACAGTTGATTTGCCTACTCCGCCTTTTCCGCTCGCTACAGCAAGGAAAACCGGCGGGTTATCCATATTTAACAATGTTTTGTTCTCTGTTGACGGCGCCCGAAATTTCGCAACTGTTTCTTCAGGCAGCTCTTCAAATCGAAGGCCTACCGTCTCAGCGCCTACCCCTTTTAAGACATTTACGATTTCTTGCTGAACCTGCATTTGTTCTGCTGTTCCGGTTTTTGCAAGAGCCACTTTTACACTGACATGCCGTTTTTCAGGCTTTATTTTTACTTCCTTAACGGCATCCAATTCTCCCAGAGGTCTTTGAAGAAAAGGTTCGCGCATTTCACCGACTAGTTTTCTTACTTCATCTTCTCTTATCATCGAACCTCACCCTTTTGTGTATTCGTTTACAAACATTATTATATCATACATAAACAGCAGGTGTCTTTTGCTTAGAACCATGAGAAAACCCTCCTTTACTCCGGAGGGTCGCCTTTTTCTGTAAAGTATCTCAATATTCCTTTATATATGGAAGATGCCACTTTGTCCTGATATTTCGGTTTCCCCAGCATCTTTGCTTCTCCAGGATTGGATAAAAAACCGACTTCCACAAGCGCACCTGGTTTTGTGACGTTTTGCATTAAGTAAATACCATGAATTCTCTTTGCTTTTCGGGTTGTATTCTCCAGGTTTGTTCTCAACTCATCCTGAATGTATTTTGCAATTTTCTCGTTTTCCTCGTATTTTCCGTAATAAAAGCTTTGGGCTCCGCTCCATTTTTGTGACGGGATCGCATTAAGATGAATGCTAAGGTAGAGCTCAGCCTCTGAATTGTTAATTAAGTTTACTCGCTGTCTTAAGTCTTCCGCTTTTCGTTTACTATAGCCTCTTGTCCCTACAGGAGCTAGATCGGTGTCACTTTCTCTAGTCATAATCACTAAGGCCCCTTGTTCCTGAAGATAATCCCTGACTCTGAAAGCCACTTCCAGGGTTATACCCTTCTCTAACAGCTTGCCGCCCACTGCCCCTCCATCAGGCCCGCCATGACCTGGATCAAGATAAATAATTTTCCCGCTCAAAGGCAGACTCCACGGATTCCAAGAATCGTTATTGCTGAATTGATACTTGAATAGAAACAGTAATACGATGAAGCCTAGCATAAAACTGAGCCATTTAAGCTTTTTCCTCATCCCTTCCCCTCCCGCTTGTCCGTTATTACATAAGTATGGGACAGGGTCGGGAAATATGATTAACGCATGCGAAGCTTACATTGTTTTTCTCTTTGGACAAACCCTTCTGTCCACCAGTCTTTGATGAATTTTCGTGCAGCTTCATAAACTGTGTTTTTATCAAACGTTGCGTATTGCTCATGTGTCCAATGATAAAGGTATTCAAAAAACTCCATACGAAGCTCTTCTTCTTCCCTTGCAGAGCGGGCACTAACACTTTGCATAGATTCTCCATAATACCCGAAAACCCCGAAACGCCCGCCTAACAAATAAGCTTCTATCGCAAAATCAATACAGCCTTCACTAATAACGTCCCTTTCATCCTGCAAAAATGGAAATAATGGAGTAAGACATGCCTTTACAGACTGAATGATTTGTCTAAGTGAGAGTTCTTTGAGCAAGTTTTTTTCTAATTCAAAATCCTTTTGGCGTTTCACATCCATAAAAGACAGTACCTCTGCCATACAAATTCACTCTCCTTTTACCGGTTATTTTGAGGTTTAGGAGGTGAAGCCATGCCCAAATTCGGTTGGAAATTCGCCCAAATGAAGGTGTCGATAACTTGAACATATTAAAAAGAGTGTAAAAAAAGCAGCTTTCTGCGAGGTAGGGAACATATGTTTGTTCACAAAAGCAGAGGTAGCACAATAATAAAAGGCAGCTCCCTCTAATAGGTCGCTGCCTTCATACTTTAATGCTTCTTGTTGCAGAATATGTATTAATGTATTGATCCAATACAAAACCGCCTTTATCTTCATAAAAACCAGTGACAATAAAACCGGCATCGAGCTGTCCCTTAATTTGGTCTTCTAAGGAATGCCCGAATTCCAGAGCTTCATTATTTTCAATCAGCTTTTTCACCTTATGTTTTGGAAGATCTTCTGAGTCGGCGTATGGAATAGAGTGCTTTACTTTTAAAACGCCCTGCTCTTCTAATTCAATGTCAAACAGAAAAACAACTGGATTAACAAATCCTGAAATTAAAACGCCATTTCTTTTCAGCACGCGGTGCGCTTCTTTCCAAACCGGCAGGATATCTTCAACAAAAACATTGGCAACTGGATGTACGATGAAATCAAATGATTCATCTTCAAATTGACTGAGATCATCCATACTTCCTTTCACGGTGCGTATGGTCAAGCCGTCGCGATCAGCAACCATTCTGTCCTGTCCAAGCTGCTGTTCTGAGTTATCTAAGACGGTGACATCCGCTCCGGCTGCCGCTAAAACCGGGGCCTGCTGTCCGCCTCCTGAAGCCAAACAAAGCACCTTCAAGCCTTTTACAGGAGGAAACCAATCCTTTGGCACATTTTTAATAGGTGTTAACCTTATATCCCAATTCCCTTTTTTCGCTTGTTCAATGACATGCCGCTCTACAGCAACAGTCCATTCATTGCCTGTCTCTACTTTTTGATCCCAGGCTTTGCTATTATGATCTACTAACGCATTCATGAATCGTTCTCCTTACTTTAATGTTTAGAGTATAACAAATATTTCTAGATTGATACCGCTTTCCCTTTGCATATTCGGAAAAAAATTCATAAAACCGCAATAAATTAACAAAGGAGATATGTGATTTTATTGCTAGTGATTATAATATCACTTTTTCAAATCAAATTAATGACAAAGCACTTGATGCCGGCATTACGCTTTTCATTGCCCTATGGCATTTGAACACTTATGTAAGACTCACTTCAGCACTAGACGTTTCTTTCTGCGATGCGAATTGGTATTTGAACGGTTCCGTGTTTCCAAAAACGAGTTGAAAACCCTCAATTTGTGATAACAAACCATTTTAGCGAATAAATGCGTATGCCATTTGCAAAGGACGTTTGAATGCAGCACGCAGATGCGCTCTATTTATCAAGATGCAGATACACCAGTCATAGAATAGCACGCGCTTGAATTAACAGGGGCTCAAGATAGATCATTGAAGCATTGAATTGAAAGGTGACATATTTTGTGCTGGAGCTGAGGTTAAACTATTCGAAACCTTGTGAGAAAGACCGGCATTTAAAGACGATCGTTTTATAAAGCAAAAAAAGGATGCCTGTTTAATCGCTTCTGCTTTAATTCTTAAAAGAAAATAAAAAAAGCCCTCAACCCATGGTTGAGAGCTTTGTGAAACGTAAAATTAACGTTTTGAGAACTGAGGTGCACGACGAGCGCCTTTAAGACCGTATTTTTTACGTTCTTTCATACGAGCGTCACGAGTCAGAAGACCTGCACGTTTAAGTGTTGCACGGTATTCTGGATCTGCTTCAAGCAAAGCACGAGCGATACCATGACGGATTGCTCCAGCTTGACCAGATAAGCCGCCTCCATGTACGTTTACTAAAACATCATAAGTTCCAGCTGTTTCAGTCAAAGTTAATGGTTGTTTGATATCTTCGATTAGAGCTGGAGATGGGATGTGCTCGCTGATTTCACGATTATTAACGACGATACGACCTTCTCCTGGAACTAAGCGCACACGCGCTACAGAGCTTTTACGACGGCCAGTACCGTAATATTGAACCTGTGCCAAATTGGTAACCTCCTTTTTAATTAACCGCGAAGTTCGTAAACTTCAGGTTTTTGTGCTTCATGTGGATGCTCAGAACCACGGTATACGTTCAATTTTTTGAACATTTGACGACCTAGAGAACCTTTTGGAAGCATGCCTTTGATAGCAAGCTCAAGCATTTTCTCAGGGTAGTTTGTACGCATTTCAAGAGCAGTTCTTGATTTTAATCCGCCTGGATGTTGAGTGTGACGGTAGTAGATTTTGTCAGTTAACTTTTTACCAGTTAACTCGATTTTTTCAGCGTTGATGATGATCACATGATCTCCAGTATCAACGTGTGGTGTGTAAGTTGGTTTGTGTTTTCCGCGAAGGATAGCTGCAACTTCTGAAGAAAGACGACCTAAAGTCTTGCCAGCAGCATCAACAACTAACCACTTGCGTTCAATAGTACTTGCGTTAGCCATAGGTGTTGTACGCATTGAATTTCCCTCCTAAATGATCTGTCATTTTCAATAAACTTCGATTACGTTCTATTTCACAACACAATAAGTTCCGGGGCTTATCGTGGGGTTGAAATACATACCATATGATATCTTATAACTTTATGCAGACTCTGTCAAGAAAATATTATACACCTGGTTTAGTTGTCATAGTAAACGTTCCATAAGTACAGTCCGTGTCCCGGTGCTGTGCGCCCTGCTGCTTCGCGGTCCTTCGCTTCCAGCATGGATTTCACATCATCAGGAGAAATTTTTCCAATACCTGCATCCAGCAAAGTACCCGCAATAATTCTGACCATATTATATAGGAAACCGCTGCCTGTGATCCGCATTTGCAGGCCGTCATCAGTCTCAGTCCAATCGAGTTCGTAAATCGTTCTCACTTTGTCCTGCACTTCCGTTTTAGCCGCACAAAAGCTTGTAAAATCATGTGTTCCTAAAAGATGCTTTGCCGCTTCTCTCATGTTCTGCACATTGAGGCGATATGAAAAATGGTAAGCGTAATGCCGTTTAAATACGTCCGGGTGTTTCTCCGTGTATACAAAGTAGCGATATTCCTTTTTAACTGCGCTAAATCGTGCATGGAACCCATCATCCGCAATTTCTGCCGTTTTGACTGCAATATCATCCGGAAGCAGTGCATTTAAAGCATATGGCCATTTCTCAGCTGGAATAGAGAGCGGTGTATCAAAATGAATCACCTGTCCGGCTGCATGAACCCCGCTGTCCGTCCTTCCAGAGGAAACGACAGGGATTCTGTCTTGTGACTTATGCAGGACAGCCAGCGCCTTCTCCAGCTCATCCTGAACCGTTCTCTTCCCCGGCTGTACTTGATATCCTTTAAACAAATGTCCGTCATAAGAAATTGTGCATTTCAGTCTCATAAAGCACCTCTAAGCCCTTAAGAAAAATAACAGAGCAGCCAATATGAACAAGCTGACGATGACAGAAGTATCCTTTGCCGTCCATACAAGCTTTCTGTATTTAGTGCGTCCCTCTCCGCCTTGATAGCCTCTTGCTTCCATTGCAACCGCAAGCTCTTCAGCACGCTTAAACGCACTGACAAAGAGTGGGACTAGCAGCGGCACAATTGCCTTCACTCTGTCTTTAAGCGGTCCGCTTGTAAAATCAACGCCTCTCGCCATCTGAGCCTTCATGATCTTATCTGTCTCCTCCATCAAGGTTGGGATAAACCGTAAAGAGATCGACATCATAAGAGCCAGCTCATGAACAGGAAGCTTCAATTTTTTAAATGGGTTGAGCAGCTGTTCCATCCCATCGGTAATCTCAATAGGTGTTGTTGTCAGCGTTAATAGAGTTGTCATTAAAATCAGATAGACGAACCTAAGGGAAATGAAGATCCCTTGTACCAAACCGCCCTCATAGATCTTGAAAAAGCCAAGTTCAAAAATGATCGGCCCTTCATGTGTCATGATAATATGAAGCAGGAACGTAAAAAGAACAATCCAAATGATCGGCTTTAGCCCTTTCATCAAAAAGGAAAAAGGAACTCTTGTTAAGGAAACAACGCCTGCTGTAAATAAACCAACCACCGCATATGTCTGCACATTATTGGCCAGGAAAACGATACAGACAAACAAAAAGATCGTAACCAATTTTGTTCTTGGATCAAGCCGGTGCACAAGCGATGAACCCGGCACATACTTGCCGATAATCATGCTGTCCATCATAAGGTTTTCCCCCCCTGAAAAAGAGCACGGATTTCAGCAGCGGCATCTTCTATTGTGAGCAGAGGTTCTTTAAATTTGACACCAAGTGCGGCTTCCAGCTGTCTTTGGAATTTAATCGTTTCCGGAATATCCAGCCCCCAGCCGGCCATTTCTTCCCCTTTTGAGAACAGGTCTCGCGGACTGCCTGATGCCTGGATAGTTCCTTTATGCATCACGATCATTTCATCAGCATAGGCAGCCGCATCTTCCATGCTGTGGGTGACAAGAATTGTCGTCAGGTTTCCCCGTTGGTGGAGCTCATAAAACATGTCCATGATCTCTTTTCGCCCTCTTGGATCCAGCCCTGCTGTCGGCTCATCGAGAACAAGCACTTCAGGATCCATTGCAAGCACCCCGGCAATTGCAACCCTGCGCATTTGTCCTCCGCTTAATTCAAAAGGTGATCTGTCCAGAAGCTCTTCAGATAAACCTACAAGCTTCAGCATCTCTCTCGCTTTTTGTTCAGCGTCTTCCTTTTTCACACCAAAGTTCATCGGTCCAAATGAAATATCTTTGAGAACTGTTTCTTCGAATAATTGATGTTCGGGGAATTGGAAAACGATTCCGACTTTTTTTCGGAGGGATTTAAGCTCTTTATTCTTTTTTCCTGCCTGTATAACGGTACTGCCTAATGAAATATGCCCCTTTGTAGGCTTCAGGAGACCATTCAGGTGCTGAAGAAGAGTGGATTTACCGGAGCCTGTATGCCCTATTACGGCCACATAGCTGCCTTCTTTAATCGATGCATTGATATCATACAGGGCAAGGCGCTCAAACGGCGTCTTTATCTGATAGCGATGCTCTACATCTTTGATTGTAATGTCCATAGCTCGTTCACCAGCCCTTCCTGAGTCAAATGATTTTCTTCCAAAGCCAGTCCATTTTCTCTTAAGAGCTGGCTGAGCTGGAATGAGAAGGGTAAATCAAGCCCGATTCGAACAAGTTCCTTATTCAATTTAAAAATTTCTTCAGGCGTACCCTCGGCATATTTCTTACCGCCATTCATGACAATGATTCTGTCAGCTTTTGCTGCCTCATTCAGATCATGTGTAATCGAGATGACAGTTGCCATGCCTTGCTCTTTTAAATGTCTTACCGTTTCAAGCACTTCTTCTCGCCCGATCGGGTCAAGCATGGATGTTGCTTCATCTAAGATAATAATATCAGGACGTGCGGCAATAATCCCTGCTATCGCAACTCTCTGCTTTTGGCCTCCGGAGAGATGGTGCGGCTCTTGATCAAGAAAATCCTGCATGTTGACCTGTTTGACAGCCCAATCTACTCTCTCAATCATTTCTTCCCGCGGTACACCATTGTTTTCTAAACCAAAAGCCACATCATCGCGAACTGTCGTTCCGACAAATTGGTTATCCGGATTTTGAAAGACCATTCCAATCTTCTTACGCACTTCCCACACTGACTCCTCTGTCAGTTGAATTCCAGCAACCTTTATGTCGCCTGATTCAGGAAGGATTAAACCATTCAATGCCCGGGCCAGTGTTGATTTCCCTGAACCGTTATGACCTACAATTGCAAGCCATTCACCCTCATACACCTGCAGGGAGACGCCATCTAGTGCTCGTCTTTCTGCGTCTTTCCGATATCGAAAAACGATATCCTCTACCGATATCAACTGATTTTGATTCACGGACAACCGGCCTCCTCTCAGCTCATACTCTGCTTGTCTCTCTATTGAAAAAGTTGCAGTATCTAAAAAAAGGGCATAGATCCAGTTAGAAACTGTCCCGCCCTTCTTTAGATACACAAAAATATGTGATTAAACCAATTCGATAATTGCCATTGGTGCTCCGTCACCACGGCGAGGACCAAGCTTCATAATACGTGTGTATCCACCTTGGCGCTCCTCGTAACGAGTTGCAATGTCAGAGAATAATTTTTGAAGTGCATCTTGGTTATTTTCTTCGTTAGCAACCTCGTTGCGGATGTATGCAGCAGCTTGACGGCGAGCGTGAAGATCACCGCGTTTGCCAAGCGTGATCATTTTTTCAACTACAGAGCGAAGTTCTTTCGCACGTGTTTCAGTTGTTTCGATTCTTTCGTTGATGATCAAATCAGTTGTAAGATCACGAAGCATAGCCTTACGCTGTGCACTCGTACGTCCTAGTTTTCTGTATGACATGTGATGTCCCCTCCTTTATTGGAATGCTTTTTCTGAATTATAAACACACGAAAATCCTAGTTCACAAGGGAAACTAGTCAATCGTCTTTGCGAAGTCCGAGTCCAAGTTCTTCTAGTTTCGCTTTCACTTCTTCAAGTGATTTACGTCCTAGATTACGAACTTTCATCATATCTTCTTCCGTCTTGTTCGCAAGCTCTTGAACCGTGTTGATACCCGCACGCTTTAAGCAGTTGTAAGAACGAACAGAAAGATCCAATTCTTCAATCGTCATTTCAAGAACTTTCTCTTTTTGATCTTCTTCTTTTTCAACCATGATTTCAGCATGCTGAGCTTCGTCAGTTAAACCAACGAATATATTAAGGTGTTCAGTTAAAATCTTTGAACCAAGCGCAATCGCTTCTTTAGGTCCAGTGCTTCCATCAGTCCAAACATCAAGTGTAAGTTTGTCATAGTTTGCAACCTGGCCTACACGAGTGTTCTCTACTTGATAAGATACACGAGAAACTGGCGTATAGATTGAATCGATCGGAATCACGCCGATAGGCTGATCGTCTCTTTTGTTTGCGTCAGCAGGCGTATACCCACGTCCTCTTTGAGCAGTAAGGCGAACTCGGAAACTCGCATTCTCACCAAGAGTCGCGATATGAAGATCAGGATTTAAGATCTCTACATCACTATCGTGTGTAATATCAGCTGCTGTTACAGTTCCATCACCCTGTACATCAATTTCTAGCGTCTTCTCTTCATCAGAGTAGATTTTCAATGCAAGCTTTTTAATGTTTAAGATAATCGTTGTAACATCTTCCACAACGCCTTCAATTGTCGAGAATTCGTGCAGTACACCATCTATCTGGATTGATGTTACAGCGGCACCAGGGAGTGAGGATAAGAGGATACGACGTAAGGAGTTACCCAGAGTTGTACCATATCCACGCTCAAGTGGCTCTACGACAAACTTACCAAATTTGGCATCGTCGCTGATTTCAACCGTTTCGATTTTTGGTTTTTCAATCTCGATCATTACTTAAAACCCTCCTTCAAAACGTCGAAACCTCGAATAGAATCATATGAGATTCCATCCGAAATTCCCCATTGTTTAGTCCCGTATGTGCTCAGGCAACGAGTCGGTGCATTCGTTTAATAAATAACTGTATCATAACCCATTATTGACAGGGACACAAAATCTATACAAACAAATTACACGCGGCGACGTTTTGGTGGACGGCATCCGTTATGAGGAACAGGAGTTACGTCTCTGATAGCAGTGACTTCTAATCCAGCAGCTTGAAGCGCACGGATAGCAGCTTCACGACCTGAACCAGGGCCTTTTACAGTAACCTCAAGAGTTTTAAGTCCATGTTCGATTGAACCTTTAGCAGCTGTTTCTGCAGCCATTTGTGCAGCAAAAGGAGTAGATTTACGAGAACCTCTGAATCCTAGAGCTCCGGCACTAGACCAAGAAAGAGCATTACCATGAGTGTCAGTGATCGTAACGATCGTGTTATTGAAAGTTGAACGAATATGAGCAATTCCAGACTCAATATTCTTTTTCACGCGACGTTTACGCGTGTTAGATTTACGAGCAGCAGCCATTGTTTAGGTACCTCCCTTACTTATTTTTTCTTGTTAGCTACAGTACGACGCGGACCTTTACGAGTACGCGCATTGTTTTTAGAGTTTTGTCCGCGAACAGGCAAACCTCTGCGATGACGGATTCCGCGGTAGCTTCCGATTTCGATCAGACGCTTAATGTTAAGAGAAACTTCACGGCGAAGGTCACCTTCTACTTTCAGTTTGTCAATAACATCACGGATTTTACCAAGTTCTTCTTCAGTAAGATCACGCACACGAGTATCTTCTGAAACACCAGCCTCTTTCAAGACTTGCTGAGCCGTTGTGCGGCCAATTCCGAAGACATATGTTAAAGAAATAACAACACGTTTGTCACGTGGGATATCTACACCAGCAATACGAGCCATTCTCTGGGCACCTCCTTATAAATTATCCTTGTTTTTGTTTATGCTTTGGATTTTCACAGATCACCATTACTTTTCCTTTTCTGCGAATAACTTTACATTTTTCGCAGATTGGTTTAACTGATGGTCTCACTTTCATGTGTTTCCAACCTCCTTCAGTTTCCGGAGTGCTTTATTTGTAACGGTACGTAATCCTGCCACGAGTTAAGTCATATGGAGATAATTCTACCGTAACTTTGTCTCCAGGTAAAATGCGAATGAAGTGCATGCGGATTTTACCAGATACGTGAGCCAAAACAGTGTGTCCATTTTCGAGTTCAACTTTGAACATCGCGTTTGGCAATGTTTCGACTATCGTACCTTCCACTTCAATTACATCGTCTTTCGCCATTCAAGTGTTCTCCCTTCTTCAAATCAGTAACTTGCTTTCTGACAAATTTCAAAAGAGAAAATCTCAGTTTTCCGTTTGTCACACGCCCTGTTTCGTTTATACTGTTCTGAACTTCCGGAGATACGCAATCATAAAGGGTTAAATGATTGATATTCTATTTCTTAGGAGAATGAAATGTACGCTTTTCTCCGTCTGCTATTAGTACATGATGATTACAATTCCACCGACAACGGCAAGATGAATTCGTTCCTGCCAATGTTAAACCGAACCTTCTGCCCTATCAAGCCGGAAAAACATCTGCCTTCGGAATGATGTCATCATCTAGACTTTTGTCAGTATATCAAAACCCGTTTCCGTAATCGCAATTGTATGTTCAAAATGAGCACACTTTTTCCCATCTACCGTTACAACCGTCCAGTTATCAGCCAAAGTTTTCACATAGCGGCTGCCAGCGTTCACCATAGGTTCAATAGCGAGAACCATGCCAGGTTTAAGCCGTGGTCCTTTGTTGGGCGGACCGTAATGAGGAATTTGCGGGTCCTCATGCAAGTCTTGACCAACACCATGTCCGACATACTCCCTAACAACTGAAAACTGCTCATTTTCGACATACGTTTGTATTGCGTGGGAAATATTCGACAAACGTTCACCTGGTTTTGCTTCCTGCAAGCCTTTATATAAAGATTCCTCTGTCACTTCCAGAAGTTTTTTATCATCATCACTGATGTTTCCTACCGGATATGTCCATGCAGAGTCACCATGATAACCATTTAATTTAGCACCGATATCAATACTGATGATGTCACCGTCACGCAGCACCCTGCTGCCAGGAATGCCGTGAACGAGCTCTTCATTCACTGATACGCAAATGCTCCCGCGAAACCCATTATACCCCTTAAAAGATGGGATTGCACCCTGCTTCTTAATAAAACGTTCGGCAATTTGATCCAATTCTTTTGTCGAGATTCCTGGTTTAATGTGCTTTTTTAACTCTTCGTGAGTCAAAGCCACGATTCGCCCTGCTTCCCGCATGATACCAAGTTCACGTGGGGTTTTACAGATAATCATTTTTTTAATCCTCCAAGAAGATCCTTCACATCTGCATAAACATCTTGAATGTCCTGCTGGCCATTCACGTTTACAAGATAACCTTTCTCAGAATAGAAATCGAGTAAAGGCTGAGTCTGCTTCATGTTTACCTCAAGCCGTTTAGAGACTGTTTCCTCATTATCATCTGCCCGTTGATAGAGTTCGCCTCCGTCTTTATCACAAACACCCGGCGTTTTCGGCGGATTAAAGACTAAATGATAGGTTGTGCCGCAAACACTGCAAATTCTGCGTCCAGTCAGACGTTCCATTAAAGAATCTTTATCAACTTTAATGTTAATGACATAATCAATCGGCTTGCCGTATTCTTCAAGAATTTCTTCAAGAGCTTCGGCTTGAGCGACTGTTCGCGGAAATCCGTCCAGAAGAAAACCTCTTTCACAATCATCTTTGCCAAGTCTTTCTTTGACAATTCCAATTGTGACTTCATCAGGTACGAGCTCTCCCTTATCAATATAAGACTTTGCTTCGAGTCCGAGTGATGTTTCCTCTTTCATAGCAGCACGGAACATATCTCCTGTTGAGATGTGAGGTATTCCATAATCCTCAACAATTCGTTCGCCCTGTGTACCTTTACCGGCACCAGGAAGCCCCATTAAGACTAAGTTCATTCGGATTTCCCCCGTCCTCTCTTAATTAAGAGGGAATGGATAAATCCATTTCCTCTAGTTTTTCATAAATCCACGGTAGTTTCGTTTCACCAACTGGCTTTCTAGTTGTTTCATTGTCTCCAAGGCTACCCCGACAACAATTAACAAAGATGTTCCGCCAATTTGTGCACTTTGAGGCAATCCAGCGAATTGAATGAAAAAGATAGGAAGAATGGAAATCACGGCTAAGAATAAAGCACCCACAAACGTAAGTCGATACAAAATGCTCGTAATTCTATCTTGAGTCATTTTCCCTGGACGAACCCCCGGGATATAGCCACCCTGTTTTTTAAGGTTATCAGCCATTTGTTCAGGATTAACCTGGACAAAAGCATAAAAGTACGTAAAGGCAATAATTAACGCAACATATATAGTCATCCCCACCGGATGTGTATTGTCAAAGTTGGCTTGAATCCACTTTGTCACATCGTTTGTTCCAAAGAATGACGCGATCGTACGCGGTGTTATTAAAAACGCAACCGCAAAGATTACTGGAATAACACCGGCAGGATTCACTTTCAATGGAAGGTGAGTAGACTGACCTCCGCCAGCAGGTGAACGACCTGTGCCTTTAGCATATTGAATCGCAATTTTCCGTACAGCTTGCTGAATGAAAATAACTCCAACAATAACTGCTAAAATCGCAATCACAAGAAGAGCGACTTTCACAATATGAATAAACAGCTGATCGTTGCTGCCGACAAATTGAGTCTCATATATTTGTCCAACCGTTTTCGGAATACTAGACACAATCCCCGCGAAGATAATGATCGATATTCCGTTGCCTACTCCATGAGAAGTGATTTGTTCTCCAAGCCACATTAAAAAGGCAGTTCCGCCAGTGAGTACTAAAGCGATAATCAGATATGTGGATACGCCGGATTTTTCAATCAGCAATCCGTTAGCCAAATTGTTAAATCCGTATGACATACCCAACGCTTGGATAAATCCAAGGACAATCGTAAAGTATCTTGTGAACTGAGCCAATTTACGGCGGCCGACTTCACCCTGCTTAGACCACTCAGTAAACTTCGGCACAACATCCATCTGAAGCAGCTGGATGATGATTGAAGCTGTGATATAAGGAGTAATCCCCATTGCGAAAATAGAGAATTGGTAAAGCGCACCGCCGCCAAATGTATTAAGAAGATCAAATACTCCCATTTGAGACTGTGCCTGTAACACATCAGCGTTAACATACGGCACAGGAATAAACGCACCTATGCGAAAGACGATAAGCATGAGTAAAGTGAATATGATTTTATTCCGGATATCACTCACACGCATAAAGTTGGAGATTGTTTTAAACAAGTTAGATCACCTCAGCTGTACCGCCAGCAGCTTCAACAGCTTCTTTCGCAGAAGCAGAGAATTTATTGGCTTTTACAGTTAATTTTTTCTCTAATTTACCGTTGCCAAGAATCTTTACTCCTGCATTAAGTTTGCTTATAACACCAGTCTCAAGAAGAAGTTCAGGAGTGACTTCCGTTCCTTCTGCAAAACCGTTCAATTTGTCTAGGTTGACTACAGCGTATTCCTTACGGTTAATGTTAGTAAAACCGCGTTTAGGAAGACGTTGGAATAAAGGCATTTGTCCCCCCTCGAACCCTGGGCGTACACCGCCGCCAGAACGAGCGTTTTGACCTTTGTGACCTTTACCAGCTGTTTTACCGTTGCCAGAACCAATACCACGACCTACGCGATTACGCGTTTTGCGTGAACCTTCTGAAGGTTTTAATTCATGAAGTTTCATTAGGACACCTCCTTATCCGATCAATTATTTTTATTGTTCTTTAACAGAAACTAAATGAGATACTTTATTAATCATACCACGAATCGCAGCGTTGTCTTCATGAACAACAGTTTGGTTTGTTTTCTTTAAACCAAGTGTTCTCACAGTAACGCGTTGATCTTCCGGGCGACCGATTACACTTCGTTTGAGGGTAATTTCTAATTTAGCCATTAATATTCCCTCCTTATCCTAACAGTTCTTCTACAGATTTTCCACGAAGCTTCGCAACCTCTTCAGCACGCTTAAGTTCACTTAAGCCTTGAAGTGTTGCACGAATCATGTTGATCGGTGTGTTAGAACCTAAAGACTTAGAAAGGATGTCAGCTACACCAGCAAGCTCAAGTACCGCACGTACAGGGCCTCCAGCGATAACTCCAGTACCTTCAGAAGCAGGTTTTAACAAGATGTTACCTGCACCGAAACGTCCGATGATTTCATGTGGAATTGTAGTTCCAACCATTGGTACTTCAATTAAATTCTTTTTCGCATCTTCAACAGCTTTGCGGATCGCTTCTGGTACTTCTTGTGCTTTACCAGTACCGAATCCTACGTGTCCGTTTTTGTCACCGACAACGACTAGAGCTGCGAAGCGGAAACGACGACCACCTTTAACAACTTTCGCTACGCGGTTAACCGTAACTAAGCGTTCTTCTAACTCTAATTTGCTTGGGTCAATACGACGCATAATCATGTGTCCCTCCTTCTTTTATTAAAATTTAAGTCCAGCTTCACGAGCGGCATCAGCCAAAGCTTTTACACGTCCATGGTATAAGTATCCGCCACGGTCAAATACTACGTCAGAAACGCCTTTTTCAGCAGCGCGTTTTGCAACTAATTCTCCAACTTTAGCAGCAGCTGAAGTATCTCCAGTGCTTTCAACGTTCAAGTCTTTATCGAGAGTAGATGCACTAGCAAGTGTTACACCATTTACATCATCGATGATTTGAGCGTAAATGTGCTTGTTTGAACGGAAAACGTTAAGACGCGGTCTTTCAGCAGTACCAGAAAGTTTAGCGCGAACACGAGCGTGTCTTTTAAGACGAGCAGCATTTTTGCTAGTTTTCGTAATCATCTAGGTCACTCCTTTCTTCACTTTAAGCGATCTTACTTAGCAGATTTACCTTCTTTACGGCGAACAACTTCACCTTCGTAGCGGATTCCTTTACCTTTGTAAGGCTCTGGAGAACGGACAGCGCGAATGTTAGCAGCAATAGCTCCTACACGTTCTTTGTCTGTACCTTTAACGACTACTTTAGTTTGAGAAGGAACTTCGATATCGATGCCTTCTTCAGGGACGATCTCAACAGGGTGAGAGTATCCAACGTTTAAAACAAGTTTATTTCCGGATTTAGACGCACGGTAACCGACACCGACTAATTCCAAACCTCTTTCAAATCCTTTAGATACGCCTTCCACCATGTTGCCAAGCAGACTGCGAGTCGTACCATGCAGGGCACGGTGCTCTTTTTGATCAGAAGGACGAGCGACTGTAAGCACATTGTCCTCTATTTTAATCTCCATATCAGGGTGAAACGTACGAGTTAATTCTCCTTTTGGTCCTTTCACAGCTACAGTATTGTTATCGTTTAACGTTACTGTAACATCAGAAGGAATCTCAAGTAGCTTCTTACCTACACGAGACATACCAAACACCTCCATTCATGTTAAACTTTTTACCAAACGTATGCTAATACTTCTCCACCAGCTTGTTTTGCACGGGCTTCTTTGTCCGTTAAAACGCCATGTGATGTAGAAAGAATTGCGATTCCTAGACCGTTAAGTACACGCGGTACTTCATTAGATTTAGCATAAACACGCAAACCAGGTTTGCTGATTCTTTTAAGACCAGTAATTACGCGCTCGTTATTTTGTCCGTATTTCAAGAAAACGCGGATGATACCTTGTTTACTGTCTTCTACGAACTCAACGTCACGAATGAAACCTTCACGCTTTAAAATTTCAGCAATTTCTCTTTTCAATTTAGAAGCAGGAATTTCAAGCTTCTCATGACGTACCATGTTTGCATTACGAATACGAGTCAGCATATCTGCAATTGGATCTGTCATAACCATTATATAATTACCTCCTTCCCTTTCTTGGGGATTACCAGCTGGCTTTTTTCACGCCAGGAATTTGTCCTTTATATGCAAGCTCACGGAAACAAATACGGCAAAGTTTAAATTTACGAATGACTGAATGCGGACGTCCGCAGCGTTCACAGCGAGTGTACTCTTGTACTTTAAACTTTGGTGTACGTTGTTGTTTCGCAATCATTGACTTCTTAGCCACGATTTCGCCTCCCTTTCATTGATTATTTCTGGAACGGCATACCTACTTGAGTTAATAGCTCACGAGCCTCTTCATCAGAATTAGCAGTCGTTACAATAACGATGTCCATTCCGCGAACCTTTGTTACTTTATCGTAGTCAATTTCAGGGAAGATTAACTGTTCTTTGATACCAAGTGTGTAGTTACCGCGACCGTCGAAAGATTTTTTAGAAACCCCGCGGAAGTCACGTACACGCGGTAAAGATACAGAAATAAGTTTATCAAGGAAATCATACATGCGCTCTCCGCGAAGAGTTACTTTCGCACCGATAGGCATTCCTTCACGAAGACGGAATCCAGCAATTGATTTCTTCGCACGAGTAACGACAGGTTTTTGACCTGCGATAAACGTTAATTCTTCAACAGCACTGTCGATTGCTTTTGCGTTTTGAACAGCGTCACCAACACCCATGTTGATTACGATTTTTTCAATTTTAGGCACTTGCATAACTGAGTCATAGTTGAACTTAGTCATTAAAGCAGGTGCAATTTCTTTATTGTACTTTTCTTTAAGGCGGTTCATGAGATAGACCTCCCTTCCTTTAATACTATTTATCTAGAACTTGCCCAGATTTTTTTGCTACACGAACTTTTTTGCCATCTTCCACTTTGTATCCTACGCGAGTCACTTCACCTGTTTTAGGATCGAGCGGCATAACGTTTGATACATGAATTGGCGCCTCTTGATTAGAAATACCGCCTTGAGGGTTAGCTTGAGTTGGTTTAGAGTGTTTCTTTACCATGTTAACTCCTTCAACTAAAACGCGGTCCTTTTTAGGGAAAGCAGCAAGGATTGTTCCTTGTTTGCCTTTATCTTTACCAGAGATAACCATAACTTTATCGCCTTTTTTTACATGCATCCTGATCGCACCTCCTTGAATAAGGCATTTATTTCATTAGATAACTTCTGGAGCTAGAGAAACAATTTTCATAAAGTTGTTTTCACGCAATTCACGAGCAACTGGTCCGAAGATACGAGTTCCACGCGGGCTCTTGTCGTCACGGATGATAACACATGCATTCTCATCGAAGCTGATGTATGAACCGTCACTTCTGCGCGCTCCGCTTTTAGTGCGAACGATAACAGCTTTTACGACTTCACCTTTTTTGACAACGCCTCCTGGTGTTGCTTGTTTAACCGTGCAAACAATTACATCACCAATGTTAGCTGTTTTACGACCAGAACCACCAAGAACTTTAATAGTAAGTACTTCACGTGCGCCAGAGTTGTCAGCTACTTTTAAACGAGTCTCTTGTTGAATCATTATTTGTTACCTCCCTTCGGAAAAAAGAATTCCGAACTTTATTAGATAATAACAGCTTCTTCGACAACTTCAACTAGACGGAAACGCTTAGTTGCAGACAATGGACGAGTTTCCATGATCTTTACGATGTCACCGATTTTCGCTTGATTATTTTCATCATGTGCTTTGAATTTCTTTGAGTATTTTACGCGTTTACCGTAAAGTGAATGTTTCTTGTATGTTTCAACAACAACAGTGATGGTTTTATCCATTTTGTCAGAAACAACACGGCCTTGGTAAACTTTGCGTTGGTTACGTTCGCTCATGCTCACGACCTCCCCTCAGTGATTATTTATTAGCAGCAATTTCTCTTTCACGAATCACAGTTTTCATGCGCGCGATAGCTTTGCGCACTTCACGAATGCGAGCAGTATTTTCAAGTTGTCCTGTCGCTAATTGAAAGCGAAGATTGAAAAGTTCTTCTTTAAGAGACTTTACTTTTTGTTCAATTTCAGCAGTGGTAAGGTCACGAATTTCATTAGCTTTCATTTGATTCACCACCAATTTCTTCACGTTTTACGAACTTCGTTTTAATTGGCAATTTGTGAGATGCAAGACGAAGTGCTTCACGAGCAACCTCTTCAGACACACCAGAAATTTCAAATAAAACTTTGCCCGGTTTTACAACAGCTACCCAACCTTCTGGAGCCCCTTTACCGGATCCCATACGTACCTCAAGTGGTTTAGCAGTGTAAGGTTTAGAAGGGAAAATTTTGATCCAAACTTTACCGCCACGTTTCATGTAACGAGTCATCGCAATACGGGCAGCTTCGATTTGACGGTTAGTGATCCAAGAAGCTTCTAGAGCTTGGATACCGAACTCACCGAAATGTACTTCAGTACCGCCTTTCGCACGGCCACGCATTTTTCCGCGATGCTCTCTGCGATATTTAACGCGTTTAGGTAATAACATATTATTTTCCTCCTTCCTCAGTTTTCTTCTTAGTAGGAAGAACCTCTCCACGATAGATCCAGACTTTTACACCAAGCTTACCGTAAGTAGTGTCAGCTTCAGATGTTGCATAGTCAATGTCCGCACGTAATGTGTGCAATGGAACAGTTCCTTCACTGTAGTATTCAGAACGAGCGATATCTGCACCGCCAAGACGACCAGAAACCATTGTTTTCACACCTTGTGCTCCAGCACGCATTGTGCGTTGGATTTGTTGTTTCTGCGCACGGCGGAAAGAAACACGGTTTTCTAATTGACGAGCGATGTTGTCAGCAACTAGCTGTGCATCAAGATCTGCTCTTTTGATTTCAAGAATGTTAATGTGTACACGCTTGCCAGTAAGGCTGTTAAGGGCTTTACGAAGTGCTTCAACTTCAGAACCGCCTTTACCGATAACCATACCAGGCTTAGCTGTGTGGATCGTAATGTTAACACGATTTGCTGCGCGCTCGATTTCAACTTTAGAAACAGAAGCGTCAGAAAGTCGTTTGCTAATGTATTCACGAATTCTTAAATCTTCGTGCAGGAAGTCAGCGTAATCTTTACCAGCGTACCACTTAGATTCCCAATCACGAATGACTCCGATACGAAGACCGACTGGATTTACCTTTTGACCCACTACTTATCCCTCCTTCTTTTCTGATACAACGATTGTAATGTGGCTCGTACGTTTGTTGATTTGGCTCGCACGTCCCATAGCACGTGGGCGGAATCTTTTTAACGTAGGGCCTTCGTCAACGAATGCTTGAGAAATAACCAGGTTATTAGCGTCCATTTCATAGTTATGCTCAGCATTTGCAATAGCGGATTTTAATACTTTCTCGATAATTGGAGAAGCAGCTCTCGGTGTTAGGTTCAAGATTGACACTGCTTCACCTACTTGCTTGCCTCGAATCAGGTCCATTACTAGACGTGCTTTACGAGGAGCAATACGGACTGTTCTTGCAACAGCTTTAGCTTGCATTTAAAAGCCTCCTCTCTTAGCGTCTTGTTTTTTTGTCATCACTAGCATGACCTTTGTACGTACGAGTTGGAGCGAATTCACCCAACTTATGCCCTACCATATCTTCAGAGATGAATACAGGCACGTGTTTACGTCCGTCATAGACTGCGATTGTGTGACCAATAAACTGTGGGAAAATAGTAGAACGACGAGACCAAGTTTTTACGACTTGTTTCTTGTCTGTTTCATTTAATTTCTCGATTTTTGTCATCAAGTGTCCATCGACAAATGGTCCTTTTTTCAAGCTGCGAGCCATTTTGGAACCTCCCTTCGTGATTGCACTACGGTCCGAAGTGAACCGTAGACAACCCCGTTATTTATTTTTGCGACGACGTACGATAAATTTATCAGATTTGTTCTTTTTCTTACGTGTCTTGAATCCAAGAGTTGGTTTGCCCCATGGAGACATTGGTGATTTACGTCCGATTGGCGCACGTCCTTCACCACCACCGTGTGGGTGATCGTTAGGGTTCATTACAGAACCACGAACTGTTGGACGGATGCCTTTCCAGCGAGAACGTCCAGCTTTACCAATGTTGATAAGTTCGTGCTGTTCGTTACCTACTTGACCGATAGAAGCACGGCAAGCAGAAAGAATCATGCGAACTTCTCCAGAGTTAAGACGTACAAGAACGTATTTACCTTCTTTACCAAGAACCTGAGCAGATGTACCAGCTGAACGTACAAGCTGTCCGCCTTTTCCAGGTTTTAATTCAATGTTATGCACAACTGTACCAACAGGGATGTTGATAAGTGGAAGTGCATTACCTACTTTGATGTCAGCTTCTGGACCTGACATGATTTCAGTACCCACTTGAATTCCTTTTGGAGCAAGAATGTAACGTTTTTCTCCGTCTGCATAGTTGATTAGAGCGATGTTAGCTGAACGGTTTGGATCGTATTCAACTGTAGCAACGCGTCCAGGTATACCATCTTTATCGCGTTTGAAGTCGATAACACGGTATTGGCGTTTATGTCCGCCACCTTGGTGACGTACAGTCAATTTACCTTGGTTGTTACGTCCGCCTTTTTTGTGAAGGGGAGCAAGCAAGGATTTTTCCGGCTTGTCAGTCGTGATTTCAGCAAAATCTGAAGTTGTCATGCCACGACGTCCATTAGAGGTCGGTTTATACTTTTTAATCGCCATTTTGAATTTCCCTCCTTCTTTTTACAGATAATTAAGCTTCAAAAATTTCGATTTCTTTGCTGTCTGCAGTAAGTTTTACGATCGCTTTTCTGCGACGGCTAGTCATACCAGTGTAGCGTCCAACACGTTTTGATTTACCTTTGTAGTTCATGATGTTGACTTTGTCAACTTTCACTCCAAAGATGCTTTCAACCGCGTCTTTCACTTCTGTTTTGTTAGCTCTTACATCAACTTCAAAAGTATATTTCTTTTCAGCCATTAAATCAGCAGAACGTTCAGTAATGACGGGGCGCTTTAGAACATCACGAGGATCTTTCATTATGCAAGCACCTCCTCTACTTTTTCAACCGCTGCTTTTGTAATCAGAAGCTTCTCGTGGTTGACAACGTCTAAAACGTTGATTCCGTTAGCTTCAACTACAGTAACTCCAGGAATGTTGCGAGCAGATAAAGCTACTGCTTCGTTAGCATCTGCAGTTACGATTAAAGCTTTTTTCTCAACAGATAATCCTTTAAGGATAGCTGCCATTTCTTTTGTTTTAGCCGTATCAAGAGTAAGATCTTCAAGTACGATGATGTTGTTGTCGTTTACTTTAGAAGACAATACTGATTTGATTGCCAAGCGGCGAACTTTTTTAGGTAATTTATAAGAATAGCTGCGTGGTGTTGGGCCGAATACGACACCACCTCCGCGCCATTGCGGTGAACGGATAGAACCTTGACGGGCACGTCCAGTACCTTTTTGACGCCATGGTTTACGACCTCCGCCGCGTACTTCAGAACGATTTTTTACTTTGTGAGATCCTTGACGTAAGGAAGCTCTTTGCATAAGAATAGCGTCGAATACAACACTTTCATTTGGCTCAATTCCAAATACAGAAGCGTTTAATTCGATGTCACCAGCAGTAGAACCGTTTTGGTTGTATAATGCTACTTTTGGCATGATCAATTTCCTCCTTTCCTAAGAGAGTTATTTAGATTTAACAGCACTTTTAACAGTGATTAAAGATTTTCTCGCACCAGGTACGTTACCTTTGATCAAAAGAAGATTGCGTTCCGCATCAACTTTTACGACTTCAAGGTTTTGAACAGTGATCTGCTCTCCGCCCATACGTCCAGGTAATAATTTACCTTTGAATACACGGTTAGGATCTACAGGTCCCATTGAACCAGGACGACGGTGGTAGCGTGAACCGTGAGACATAGGTCCGCGAGATTGTCCGTGGCGCTTGATCGCACCTTGGAAACCTTTACCTTTAGATACTCCTGTTACATCTACAATTTCTCCAGCAGAGAAAATTTCAACCTTGACTTCCTGACCAACTTCATACGCATCCATTTCCACTCCGCGTAATTCTTTTACGAAGCGCTTAGGAGCAGTTTCCGCTTTAGCAACGTGTCCTTGTTCAGGTTTGTTAGAAAGCTTTTCGCGCTTGTCGTCAAAACCAAGCTGGATTGCTTCGTAGCCGTCGTTTTCAGCTGTTTTCTTTTGGAGAACAACGTTCGGAGCAGCTTCAATAACAGTTACCGGAATAAGATCACCGTTTTCTGCGAATACTTGCGTCATACCAATTTTTCTTCCTAAGATTCCTTTGGTCATTCGTCACACCTCCTATTAAGATCATTCTATATTTTAGAATTAAAGTTTAATTTCGATATCGACACCAGATGGTAAGTCTAATCGCATGAGCGCATCAACAGTTTGTGGTGTTGGGTTCACAATGTCGATTAAACGTTTATGTGTACGCATTTCAAATTGCTCACGAGAATCTTTGTATTTGTGCACCGCACGAAGGATTGTGTAAACTGATTTTTCAGTTGGCAACGGAATCGGACCAGATACGCTGGCACCAGAACGTTTTGCCGTTTCAACAATCTTCTCTGCAGATTGATCAAGGATTCTATGATCATATGCTTTCAAACGAATACGAATTTTTTGTTTTGCCATTATTTTCCCTCCTTTTCGCCTACTTCACGTTAGACAGTTCTCCGTGAGAAAAACCTGAACACCTTGCCATGGCAAAGCGGCCGGGTGTGTCAGCAACCTCTCACTTCATCGCAGTCAAAGACCAACATACACCATTATACAGAAAATAGACGTATGTTGCAAGACTTATTTAGAATATGCATGATTTGCACACTTTTAGTATTATACAGGTGTTTTTCTTATTTATCAAGAAGCGAGTGAATAAGGGAATTTTGTTCTATCATAAATGGTACACTGCGTGTTTACTCAGAGTATTGGCAAATAATGAAGGCTCCTCGATATGCGGCGTGTGGGCGGAGTTTTTAAAATAATGCCAGCGCTTTTCAGGAGCATCCACAAACAGATAATACTGTTTCGATGTTTCAGCAGGAACGATCAAATCATGTCTCCCCGAAATAAAAAAGCTCGGTACTTTAATAGAAGAAACTGATTTAAATGCATCAAAACGAAATAAATCATCAGTTAAATACTTTGCGCTGAAAAGCTGTCCTCTGATGAAACGAGAGATGTTTTTTATTCCATACTCATTTCCAGCAAGCAACTGACACAATACTGTAAGAATGTGCCGGCGATGATGAGTGAATCCTCCCCTGCTCAGTTCAATACAGACTCGAAAGATGAAGTGCTGAATTTTCTTGTTCCAAGGTGGAGGGCCGAGTAAGCCTAAGGCTACTGAAAGAAAGCGATTTGTCTTGCGCAGAGAATCATAGGCTGTTTTTTCTTCCATCTGAGTATTAGTGACCTGACTGATTCCATAATAAGCGTGAAAAAGATCCGGCCTCTCTTGCAGAACATGAAGAGCCAGCAGCGAACCCCAAGAATGTCCTGCAAGGTACACTTTTGTTTTTGAGAAATGGTCTAAAAGCCATTCGGTTACTTGAATTGTATCTTTAATGATTTGACTGATTGTCATTGAACTCTGCGGAATCTGTTTAGTATAGGAAAGACCTGAACCCCTTTGATCCCAATTTACAACTGTAAAGTGCTGTTCCAGTTCCTTTTGATAGCTCCTGATAAATCCGATTTGGGATGCTCCGGGTCCACCATGTAAAAAAAGCAGCAATGGGTTCGCTATATCATTTCCATTGATCATGAGCATTTGCTTCGTATTTTCGATCCTCAGTTTTTTCATGAAAGAAATTGATGTGTTTTCACTCATAACCCATAGCTCCTCAAATAAGATAAACCTTATTATACAAGCAAACAAATAAGTACACAAAAAACGAGACCCAAAGGGTCTCGTTTTCAATATACTATTACTCAGTGATTGTAGAAACAACGCCTGAACCAACAGTACGTCCGCCTTCACGAATAGAGAAACGAGTTCCTTCTTCGATAGCGATTGTAGAGATAAGTTCAACGTTCATTTCAGTGTTGTCTCCAGGCATAACCATTTCTACGCCTTCTGGAAGATGGATGATACCAGTTACGTCAGTTGTACGGAAGTAGAACTGAGGACGGTAGTTAGAGAAGAATGGAGTATGACGTCCACCCTCTTCTTTAGAAAGAACGTAAACTTCAGCTTTGAATTTGCTGTGTGGAGTGATTGTACCTGGTTTAGCAAGTACTTGACCACGTTGGATATCTTCACGAGCTACACCGCGAAGAAGGGCTCCAATGTTGTCTCCAGCTTCAGCGTAATCAAGAAGCTTACGGAACATTTCAACACCAGTAACAGTTGTTTTGCTGTTTTCTTCTTGAAGACCGATGATTTCAACTTCGTCACCGACTTTAACTTGTCCACGCTCAACACGTCCAGTAGCAACTGTACCACGACCAGTGATTGAGAATACGTCCTCAACTGGCATCATGAATGGTTTTTCAGTGTCACGTTCTGGAGTTGGGATGTACTCATCAACTGCATCCATAAGTTCGAAGATTTTAGCTTCGTACTCAGCATCTCCTTCAAGAGCTTTAAGAGCAGAACCTTTGATAACTGGTACATCATCACCAGGGAAGTCGTATTCGCTAAGAAGATCGCGAACTTCCATTTCAACTAGTTCAAGAAGCTCTTCGTCGTCTACCATGTCGCATTTGTTTAAGAATACAACGATGTATGGTACACCAACGTTTTTAGAAAGAAGGATGTGCTCACGAGTTTGTGGCATTGGGCCATCAGCAGCAGATACTACTAGGATAGCTCCGTCCATTTGCGCAGCACCAGTGATCATGTTTTTAACATAGTCAGCGTGTCCTGGGCAGTCAACGTGTGCATAGTGACGAGTTTCAGTTTCATACTCAACGTGTGCAGTAGAGATTGTGATACCGCGCTCACGTTCTTCTGGTGCACCATCAATTTGATCGTACGCCATAGCTGTACCTTTACCAGATTTCTTATGAAGTACTGTTGTGATAGCAGCAGTTAAAGTTGTTTTACCATGGTCAACGTGTCCAATTGTACCGATATTGGCATGTGATTTGGAACGGTCGAATTTTTCTTTAGCCATTCTAAAATCCTCCTTAAGAGCTTTTAATTAGTAATGTATAGAGTGATAGGAAGTGAAAGAAAGCTTTCACTTCCTCATCTTACAATAGTAGTTATACTTGAGTTAAGAGGCAAAATCAATTATTCGCCTTTATTTTTTTTGATAATTTCTTCAGCAATGCTCTTCGGCACTTCTTCGTAGTGATCCATGTGCATAGTGAACGTACCACGACCTTGCGTGTTAGAACGAAGGGCAGTAGCGTAACCGAACATTTCAGCAAGAGGAACCATCGCACGAACAACTTGCGCGTTACCGCGAGCTTCCATACCTTCTACGCGTCCGCGACGAGAAGTAACATCCCCCATGATATCTCCCATGTATTCTTCAGGAATAACCACTTCTACTTTCATGATTGGTTCAAGAAGAACTGGGTTACATTTGCTGACTGCATTTTTCAATGCCATAGAAGCAGCAACTTTAAATGCCATTTCGTTTGAGTCAACATCATGGTAAGATCCATCAAAAAGTTTTGCTTTAATGTCGATAAGCGGGAATCCAGCTAATACACCATTTTCAAGTGAATCTTCTAGACCTGCTTGAACAGCTGGGATGTATTCACGAGGAACAACCCCACCGACAATCGCATTTTCGAATTCAAAGCCAGCGCCTTCTTCGTTTGGTTCGAATTCAATCCAAACGTGACCGAACTGACCGCGTCCACCAGACTGACGTACGAATTTACCTTCAACTTTTGCACCGGAACGGAATGTTTCACGGTACGCAACTTGAGGAGCACCAACGTTAGCTTCTACTTTGAATTCACGCTTCATACGATCAACAATGATATCAAGGTGAAGCTCACCCATACCAGAGATGATTGTCTGACCAGTTTCCGGGTTTGTTTGAGTACGGAAAGTTGGATCCTCTTCAGCAAGTTTTGCTAAAGCGATACCCATTTTATCTTGGTCAGCTTTTGATTTAGGCTCAATTGCAACGTCGATAACTGGTTCTGGGAATTCCATTGATTCAAGGATAACTAGATCCTTTTCATCACATAGAGTATCTCCAGTAGAAGTATCTTTTAGACCTACAGCAGCTGCGATATCTCCTGCATATACAGTAGAGATTTCTTCACGGCTGTTGGCGTGCATTTGAAGGATACGTCCAACACGCTCACGTTTGCCTTTAGTTGAGTTTTTCACGTATGAACCAGAATCAAGTGTTCCAGAGTACACACGGAAGAACGTCAGCTTACCAACGTAAGGGTCAGTCATAACTTTAAATGCTAATGCAGAGAATGGCTCGTCATCAGAAGAATGACGCTCAATCTCTTCATTTGTATCAGGACGTATACCTTTGATTGCAGCAACGTCTGTTGGTGCAGGAAGGTAGTCAAGAACAGCATCAAGTACTAATTGAACACCTTTGTTTTTGAAGGCAGAACCCACAAGAACTGGGTAGAATTCAACATTTAAAGTACCTTTACGGATACCTGCTTTTAACTCGTCAATAGTGATCTCTTCACCCTCAAGGTATTTGTCCATAAGCTCTTCATCAAGCTCACATACAGCTTCAATGAGGCTGTTGCGAAGCTCTTCAGCTTGCTCTTTGTACTCTTCAGGGATTTCTTTCGCATCAGAACGAGTTCCGAGATCATCTTCGTAGAAATACGCAACGTTTTCTACTAGGTCAATGATACCTTCGAAGTTGTCTTCAGCACCGATCGGCAATTGAATTGCATGCGCGTTAGCTTGAAGACGATCTCTTAAAGTTCCTACAGAGTAAAGGAAGTCTGCACCGATTTTGTCCATTTTGTTGACGAAAACGATACGCGGTACTCCGTAAGTTGTTGCTTGACGCCAAACAGTTTCTGTTTGAGGCTCAACGCCAGACTGTGCGTCAAGTACAGCAACAGCACCATCAAGTACACGAAGAGAACGTTCAACTTCAACTGTGAAGTCTACGTGTCCTGGAGTATCGATGATGTTTACGCGGTATCCTTTCCACTGTGCAGTTGTCGCAGCGGAAGTGATTGTGATACCACGTTCTTGTTCCTGCTCCATCCAGTCCATTTGTGAAGCTCCTTCATGAGTTTCACCAATTTTGTGGATACGACCAGTATAGAACAAGATACGTTCTGTAGTAGTCGTTTTACCGGCATCAATGTGAGCCATGATCCCGATATTACGAGTTTTGTCTAAGGAGAACTCTCTTGCCATTGGGTAATTTCTCCTTCCTTATTGGGAAATTGTGTTTTTTAGTATATAAATCCTACCAACGATAGTGAGCAAATGCTTTGTTTGCTTCAGCCATCTTATGAGTATCTTCACGTTTCTTAACAGCAGCACCAGTGTTGTTAGCTGCGTCAAGGATTTCGTTAGCTAAACGCTCTTCCATCGTTTTTTCTCCGCGAAGACGAGCATAGTTAACTAACCAGCGAAGTCCAAGAGTAGTACGACGTTCAGGACGAACTTCTACAGGAACTTGGTAGTTCGCACCACCTACACGGCGTGCTTTTACTTCAAGTACAGGCATGATGTTTTTCAATGCTTGTTCGAAAACCTCCATTGCATCATTGCCAGTACGTTCTTTAATGATATCGAATGACTTGTATAGGATTGTTTGAGACTTACCTTTTTTACCGTCGATCATCATTTTGTTGATTAGACGAGATACAAGCTTAGAGTTGTAAATCGGATCAGGTAAAACGTCTCTTTTTGCTACAGGACCTTTACGTGGCATCTGAATATCCTCCCTTCATCAATTATACGTTTATACGTTTATTATTTTGCTTTAGGACGTTTAGTACCGTATTTAGAACGGCCTTGCGCACGGTTTTCAACTCCAGCAGTGTCAAGCGCACCACGAACGATGTGGTAACGTACCCCTGGTAAGTCTTTTACACGTCCGCCGCGGATAAGTACAACACTGTGCTCTTGCAGGTTGTGACCGATACCAGGAATGTAAGCAGTAACCTCAATTCCGTTAGTCAAACGAACACGAGCATATTTACGAAGTGCTGAGTTCGGTTTTTTCGGTGTCATTGTACCAACACGAGTACATACCCCGCGTTTTTGTGGAGAAGATACATTAGTGTGCTCTTTTTTAAAGCTGTTGTATCCTTTGTTAAGTGCAGGAGACTTTGAGTTTTCTACTTTACTCACGCGTCCTTTGCGAATTAGCTGATTAATTGTAGGCATGTTTTGTTCCTCCCTTCATTACGTTTTATAACCCACATACCCAGGTGGTTCATCAATAGGCAAAAAACAATGTCTTTACACGAGAATAAATCTCACGCAAAAACAAAAAGTACGTTATAACATAATGGCAACAGCTGCTGCTCCTACTTCAATTCCGCAGGCTTTGCCGAGCTTTTTCATGGATTCAACCATTGAGACAACAATCCCATTATCTTTCGCAAGTGTTATCACACTTGACGTAAGAATAGGATCCGCGTCTTTTGCAACGACTACTTCCTTTACTGAACCTCGTTTTAGAGCTTTCACTGTTTGCTTCGTACCAATAATAATTGATTTGGCCTGTGATACTTTATCATAAGACATAAACATATCCTCCAAAGTAACAGGTTTATTTCGAGCACCTTGGTTATATTATCATTCTAGGAGACGAATGTCAACAAGGTATGACATTTTTTAGTTTCTATCTTCTCATAGAGTGATTTTTTTATTTAAATATGACTGCTGAAAGACTGTTTTGCAGTCTCTCAGCAGCATGATATCAGTTATTCAACCGGAACCATGTCCTCAGTCGGCTGAACATTTGAAACAGGTTTTACTTTTCGGTATTTCATCATTCCAGTACCAGCCGGAACAAGCTTACCGATGATAACATTCTCTTTCAGGCCGAGAAGTTCGTCACGCTTACCTTTGATCGCTGCGTCTGTAAGGACACGTGTTGTTTCCTGGAAGGAAGCAGCAGATAAGAATGAATCAGTTTCAAGAGAAGCTTTGGTAATACCGAGTAAGACAGGACGGCCTGTAGCAGGACGTTTGCCTTCCAGCAATACCTTTTTGTTCGCTTCAGTAAATTGGTGAATATCAAGTAATGAGCCAGGAAGCACATCAGTCTCACCGGCATCAATCACACGTACTTTGCGAAGCATTTGGCGAACCATTACTTCTACGTGTTTATCGCCGATTTCAACACCCTGCATACGGTAAACCTTTTGAACCTCATGAAGAAGATACTCTTGAACTGTAGTCAGGTCAGTCACTTTAAGAAGTTCTTTCGGATCGATTGAACCTTCTGTCAGCACTTGGCCTCGAGTAATTTTATCTCCTTCCGCTACTTTTAAGCGGGAGTTATATGGTGCCGTATAAGAGCGTGTTTCAACTGCGCCTTGAACCACAATTTCCTGCTGTTTGTCGCGAACTTCATTGATTTCAACGACTGTACCGTCGATTTCGGTAATTGTTGCCTGACCTTTTGGATTACGCGCTTCGAAAAGCTCTTGGATACGCGGAAGACCCTGTGTGATATCGTCTCCTGCAACCCCGCCTGTATGGAATGTACGCATTGTTAACTGTGTACCAGGCTCACCGATTGATTGGGCAGCGATGATTCCAACTGCTTCTCCGACTTCTACATCGGTACCAGTCGCAAGGTTTCGGCCATAGCATCGTTTACATACACCATGAGGCGTATTACATGTGAAGGCAGAACGGATCCACACTTCTTCAATGCCGGCTTCAACGATTTCAATCGCTTTATCTTCATCGATCAGTTCGTTTTCGTTTACAAGCACTTCACCTGTTTCAGGGTGTTTCACTTGTTTTCTTGCAAAACGGCCGATTAAGCGTTCTTCTAAGCGCTCAATGATTTCAGTGCCTTCTCTAAGCGGTTGAGCAAGGATGCCTCGGTCAGTCCCGCAATCAGTTTCACGGATGATAACATCCTGTGCAACGTCAACAAGACGGCGTGTAAGGTAACCTGAGTCAGCAGTTTTAAGGGCGGTATCGGCAAGACCTTTACGCGCACCGTGAGTGGAGATAAAGTACTCCAATACTGTCAGACCTTCACGGAAACTAGATTTGATCGGTAACTCAATGATACGTCCAGCCGGGTTGGCCATCAGACCGCGCATTCCGGCAAGCTGAGTAAAGTTAGACGCGTTACCACGGGCACCAGAGTCACTCATCATGTAGATCGGGTTGAGCTCATCAAGTGATTTCATCAGTTTGCCTTGGATAACGTCTTTTGCAGAACTCCAGATAGAGATAACTCTCTCATAGCGTTCTTCTTCAGTGATCAGACCGCGGCGGAACTGCTTCATAACGTTATCAACTTTGCCCTGTGCTTCTTCAAGAATTTCTTGTTTATCATCGAGAACGACGATATCAGAAACCCCAACTGTAATACCAGCTTTTGTTGAATGTCTGAAACCTAGGTTTTTCATGCGGTCAAGCATTTTAGACGTTTCCGTAATGTGGAATCGTTTAAAGATTTCCGCGATGATTTTACCCAGAATACCTTTTTTAAACGGTGCATTGATTGGCTGCTGTGCGATGGCAGCTTTTACATCGGCACCTTTTTCTAAGAAGAAACGGTCTGGTGTTTTCTCTTCAATGTTGCTCTTCGTTGGTTCATTCATGTAAGGGAATGATTCTGGAAGAATTTCATTGAAGACCAATTTACCGACAGTTGTAATTAACAATTTTGAGCGCTGTTCTTCGGTAAATGTCACGTTCTTAAGGGAGTTCGCTGCAACAGCCACTCTCGTATGAAGGTGAACATATCCGTTTTGATAAGCAAGAAGCGCTTCATCCGTATTCTTGAAGACCATACCTTCACCAACAGCACCAGCACGCTCCAGAGTCAGGTAATAGTTACCCAGTACCATATCCTGAGACGGTGTTACAACTGGTTTACCATCTTTAGGGTTCAAGATGTTTTGAGCGGCAAGCATCAAGATGCGTGCTTCAGCTTGAGCTTCTGCAGATAATGGTACGTGAACCGCCATTTGGTCACCGTCAAAGTCAGCGTTATAAGCTGTACATACGAGCGGGTGAAGACGGATTGCGCGTCCTTCAACAAGTGTCGGTTCAAACGCTTGGATACCTAATCTGTGAAGCGTAGGGGCACGGTTCAGAAGGACCGGGTGCTCCTTGATAACTGATTCTAGTACATCCCATACTTCAGGCTGTACGCGCTCAATTTTACGTTTCGCACTCTTAATGTTGTGAGCAAGACCCTTTTCAACAAGCTCTTTCATAACGAAAGGTTTGAAAAGTTCGAGCGCCATTTCCTTCGGTAATCCGCATTGGTACATTTTCAGATGAGGACCAACGACGATTACAGAACGTCCGGAGTAATCGACACGTTTACCAAGAAGGTTTTGACGGAAACGGCCTTGCTTCCCTTTCAGCATGTGAGAAAGAGATTTTAATGGTCTGTTACCAGGACCTGTTACAGGGCGTCCGCGACGGCCGTTGTCAATTAAAGCATCGACAGCCTCTTGAAGCATACGCTTTTCGTTTTGAACGATAATGCTAGGCGCACCAAGGTCTAAAAGGCGTTTCAAACGATTGTTACGGTTGATGACACGACGATAAAGGTCGTTCAAATCGGAAGTCGCAAAACGTCCGCCATCAAGCTGAACCATCGGTCTGAGCTCAGGAGGAATAACAGGAAGCACATCAAGGATCATCCAAGAAGGCTTGTTTCCTGAGTTACGGAAGGCTTCCAAAACTTCAAGGCGTTTGATCGCACGAGTACGACGCTGTCCTTGAGATGTTTTCAGCTCTTCTTTTAACATATCAACTTCTTTTACAAGATCGATATCTTGAAGAAGTTTATGAATCGCTTCCGCACCCATAGATGCTTGGAACTTATTACCGTACTTATCAAGATACGCACGGTATTCCTTTTCTGATAGAAGCTGTTTCTTTTCAAGCGGTGTGTTTGCCGGATCAGTTACAACGTAAGAAGCAAAGTAAATAACTTCTTCCAGTGCACGAGGCGACATATCTAACACTAGACCCATACGACTTGGGATACCTTTGAAATACCAAATGTGGGAAACTGGGGCAGCCAGTTCAATGTGCCCCATTCTCTCACGACGGACTTTAGCCCGTGTTACTTCAACTCCGCAGCGGTCACAAACTACGCCTTTATAACGAACTCGCTTGTACTTCCCGCAATGACATTCCCAGTCCTTAGTCGGTCCGAAAATGCGTTCGCAGAATAGACCGTCCTTCTCAGGTTTTAACGTACGATAGTTTATCGTTTCAGGCTTTTTCACTTCACCAAAAGACCATGAACGGATTTTATCCGGTGAAGCAAGACCGATGTTCATATACTCAAAATTGTTCACATCTAGCAAGGGGCCTACCTCCCTTTTTATCTTCGGATTAACCGATGTCACTTGCCTTTATAACTAGAGATTATTCTTTTGTTACTACATCGCGTTCAACGTCTGCAGATGCTGTTTCTTCCGGCTCTTCATCACCTGATAACGCCAGGCCGTCAGCTTGTTTTGCATCTTCTTCGTCTTCTAAATCTCTCATTTCTATTTCTTCTTCATCGCTAGAAAGGATTTTCACATCCATACCTAAACTTTGAAGTTCTTTAATTAATACTTTGAATGATTCCGGAACACCAGGTTCAGGAACGTTGTCGCCTTTAACGATGGCTTCGTATGTTTTCACACGTCCAACCACGTCATCAGACTTAACAGTCAGAATCTCTTGAAGAGTGTAAGCTGCACCGTAAGCTTCAAGTGCCCAAACCTCCATCTCACCAAAACGCTGTCCGCCAAATTGAGCTTTACCGCCAAGAGGCTGCTGCGTAACAAGTGAGTAAGGACCTGTAGAGCGTGCATGAAGTTTATCGTCAACCATGTGAGCCAGTTTAATCATGTACATGATACCGACAGATACACGGTTATCAAACGGCTCTCCGGTACGTCCGTCGTAAAGAACGGTTTTAGCGTCACGAGACATTCCGGCTTCTTCAAGTGTTTCCCAAACATCCTCTTCACGCGCTCCGTCAAATACCGGTGACGCAATGTGGATGCCGAGGTAACGAGCGGCCATACCCATGTGAAGCTCTAATACCTGCCCGATGTTCATACGTGATGGTACGCCCAGCGGGTTAAGCATGATATCAATTGGCGTGCCGTCAGGAAGATAAGGCATATCCTCTTCAGGAAGAATCTTAGAAATAACACCTTTGTTACCGTGACGACCGGCCATTTTATCCCCTTCAGAAATTTTACGCTTCTGAACGATATATACGCGTACTAACTGGTTTACACCTGGAGGAAGTTCGTCTCCGTCCTCACGGTTGAAGACTTTAACATCGTGAATAATTCCGCCGCCGCCGTGAGGCACACGAAGAGAAGTATCACGAACCTCGCGGGCTTTTTCACCAAAGATGGCGTGAAGAAGGCGTTCTTCTGCAGTAAGTTCTGTTACACCCTTAGGCGTTACTTTACCAACGAGAAGATCTCCGTCTTTTACTTCTGCCCCGATACGGATAATTCCGCGGTCATCAAGATTGCGAAGCGCATCTTCACCGACGTTCGGAATATCGCGAGTGATTTCTTCAGGCCCGAGTTTAGTATCACGTGCTTCTGATTCATATTCTTCAATGTGAATAGATGTATAAACATCATCTTTCACAAGACGTTCACTCATGATGATGGCATCCTCATAGTTGTAGCCATCCCATGTCATGAAGCCGACCATTACGTTACGGCCAAGTGCAAGTTCACCAAGCTCCATAGAAGGACCGTCAGCAAGGATTTCTCCTTTTACCACTTCATCGCCGACACTTACGATCGGACGCTGGTTGTAGCAAGTACCTTGGTTAGAGCGGACAAATTTCAGCAAGCTGTATTTATCCAGGTTGCCTTTTACTTTTTGACCGTCTACTTCTTCATAGCGGCGAACCCAAACGTTTTTCGCTTCTACACGTTCAACGATACCAGGGTGTTTACAAATCACAGCGGCACCAGAGTCTTTACCTGATACGTATTCCATACCAGTTCCTACGAATGGCGCTTCCGGCTGCATCAAAGGCACAGCCTGACGCTGCATGTTCGCTCCCATTAGGGCACGGTTCGAGTCATCGTTTTCTAAGAACGGGATACATGCTGTCGCAGCAGATACTACCTGCTTAGGCGATACATCCATGTAATCAACACGGTTTCTAGGAACAACGGTGTTCTCACCGCGGAAACGGGCTACAATGCTGTCATCCACAAACGCACCTTCGTCATCGAGTCGTGCATTTGCCTGAGCAACAACGTAGTTATCTTCTTCATCAGCAGTTAAGTAATCGATTCTTGGCGTCACTTTTCCTGTTTCAGGATCAACGCGGCGATATGGCGTTTCAATAAAGCCAAAACGGTTTACTTTTGCATATGATGATAGTGAGTTGATCAAACCGATGTTCGGTCCCTCTGGCGTCTCAATCGGACACATACGGCCATAGTGGGAGTAGTGAACGTCACGCACTTCCATTCCGGCACGCTCACGTGTCAATCCGCCCGGTCCAAGAGCCGACAGACGGCGCTTATGTGTTAATTCAGCAAGCGGGTTCGTCTGGTCCATGAATTGAGAAAGCTGAGAGCTTCCAAAGAACTCTTTAATGGACGCAATAACAGGACGAATATTGATCAGCTGCTGAGGTGTAATTGTATTCGTATCTTGAATTGACATTCTCTCACGAACCACACGCTCCATACGGCTTAAACCGATACGGAATTGGTTCTGGAGAAGTTCACCTACAGAACGTAAACGGCGGTTTCCAAGATGGTCAATATCATCTGTGTCGCCTACTCCGTGCAGCAAGTTGAAGAAGTAGCTGATAGAAGAAATAATATCAGCAGGTGTAATGTTTTTAATCTCTTCTTCAACGTAAGCATTGCCGATGACATTAATAACCTGTTCTCCTTCTTGATCAGTAGGAGCAAAGATCTTAATGGATTGAAGCGTTACTTCGTCCTCAACAACACCGCCGTTCGGATACAGCTTTCTGAAACCGATTCCGTTTTCTAAGTATGGCAGTACTTTATCAAGAGTTCTTCTATCAAGAATCTGACCTTTTTCAGCCAGGATTTCTCCTGTTTCAGGATCAACAAGCGTTTCAGCAAGTCTCTGATTAAAGAGGCGATTTTTAATATGAAGCTTTTTATTAATTTTATAGCGTCCTACATTGGCAAGATCGTATCGTTTCGGATCAAAGAAACGAGAATCAAGCAAGCTTTTCGCATTTTCCACTGTAGGCGGCTCTCCAGGACGGAGGCGCTCGTAGATTTCGAGCAGCGCTTTATCGCTGTTTTCTGTGTTATCTTTATCAAGCGTATTTCGCAGGTATTCGTTTTCTCCTACAAGATCAAGAATCTCTTGATCGGAGCCGAAGCCGAGAGCACGCAAAAGAACCGTAACCGGCAACTTACGTGTGCGATCAATGCGTACATAAACAACATCTTTCGCATCAGTTTCGTATTCTAACCATGCGCCACGGTTTGGAATGACAGTTGCGGTAAAACCTTTTTTACCGTTTTTGTCTACTTTACCACTGAAATATACACTTGGAGACCGAACAAGCTGGGAAACGATAACGCGTTCCGCACCGTTTATGATAAAAGTACCTGTATCTGTCATAATAGGGAAATCCCCCATGAAGACATCTTGGTCTTTTACCTCTCCAGTTTCTTTGTTAATTAAACGAACCTTCACTCTTAGCGGAGCTGAGTAAGTCACATCACGTTCTTTTGATTCCTCTACAGGATATTTAGGCTCCCCTAAACTGTAATCAATGAACTCAAGAGAGAGGTTACCAGTGAAATCCTCAATTGGCGATATGTCTTGAAACATCTCTCTAAGACCCTCATCAAGAAACCACTGATAAGAAGAGGTTTGAATTTCAATGAGATTTGGTAATTCTAACACTTCGCTAATGCGAGCATAGCTTCTGCGCTGGCGGTGTCGTCCATACTGAACTAGTTGACCTGTCAACTGATTCACCCCTCAAATCATGCGTATTATATGTGTAATAAGCATTTCTTCCAAAGAAAGAAAGAAAACACTTTTACAAGACAAAAGAAAAAAGGGTTTCTAATTAAGAAAACCACATCCAAAAACAAATACCGATTTTATTAGCATTTCCATACTTGTATAATTTATACATAGATATTGACATTTCATCATATCAATCTAAATATATACATTGGCATTTTATAATATTAACATAGCCAAAATACCGAGTCAAACTTTTTTTGCTTTTATGATATAATAGCCTTTCTTTTTTTGAACGACAGAAACTTCTTCGAACAGTTCCTCAAGCTTTTCAATGGCAGAAGGCGCACCTTGTTTTTTCTGTATGACGATCCACAATTCACCTGAAGCTTTTAAGTGTTCAGCGCTTTTCTCAAAGATAGCATGGACAACTTTTTTTCCGGCTCGGATTGGGGGATTTGTAAGAATAGAAGCAAATGTTTGAGCAGAGTCAACGTTTGAAAACAAATCGCTTTGGTAAATCTCAACGTTTGTTATTCCGTTTTGTTCTGCATTTTCATTTGATAACTCTACGGCTCTTTCATTAACATCAATCATGTGGATGGTCCGGTCTTTAAAGTCGCCGGCCAGCGATAATCCAATCGGGCCATAGCCGCAGCCTACATCTAGAAAGCTGCCCTCAACTTCAGGCTCTTCAAAAGATTCGACCAGCAGGCGCGAGCCAAAATCGACTTCCTTTTTAGAAAATACACCGCTGTCGCTGGTAAACGTAAACTCCTTGTTTCGAAGCCTAAAAGACCATGTTTGTTTGTTGCTTTTTACTGAAGGTTTTTCTGAATAATAGTGCTCACTCATTATTAGAACCTCCTTTTTTTCATAACTTAAAGAATGGCAAAGAAAAAGCCCGCCTTATAAAAGCGAGCTTCCCCTACAGGCAAGTGAAGATTACTTAACTTCTACAGAAGCGCCAACTTCTTCAAGTTTAGCTTTAAGCTCTTCAGCTTCTTCTTTAGCAATACCTTCTTTAAGTGGTTTTGGAGTGTTGTCAACAAGTTCTTTAGCTTCTTTCAAGCCAAGACCAGTGATTTCACGTACAACTTTGATAACTTTGATTTTTTGAGAACCTGCACCAGCAAGGATAAGGTCGAATTCGCTTTGCTCTTCAGCAGCTCCGCCTGCAGCAGCTCCGCCAGCTACAGCTACAGGAGCAGCAGCAGTTACGCCAAATTCTTCTTCGATTGCTTTTACTAGGTCGTTCAATTCAAGTACAGTTGCTTCTTTAACGGAAGCAATGATTTCTTCGATATTTAAAGCCATTTGTAATTCCTCCATTTGTTTTGATTTTTAAAAACTGATTAGATTAAGCGCCTTGTTCTTCCTTTTGATCTGCCACAGCTTTTGCAGCAAGAGCAAGGTTGCGAACTGGAGCTTGAAGTACGCTAAGCAACATAGAAAGCAAGCCTTCGCGTGATGGAAGTTCAGCAAGAGCTTTCACTTCTTCAACAGTAGAAACTTTACCTTCGATAACGCCAGCTTTGATTTCAAGAGCTTCATGCTGTTTAGCAAACTCGTTTAGAACTTTAGCTGGAGCGACAACATCCTCAGTACTGAATGCAATTGCATTCGGTCCAGTTAAGACATCATTCAAACCATCAAGTTCAGCTTGTTCAACCGCACGGCGAGTCATTGTGTTTTTGTAAACTTTGAACTCAACGTTAGCTTCACGAAGCTGTTTACGAAGTTCTGTTACTTCAGAAACGTTAAGTCCGCGGTAATCAACGATGATCGTTGATTTGCTTTCTTTTAATTTAGAAGCAATTTCTTCAACAACAACTTTTTTTGTTTCAATTGCGCTGCTCATGGTTACACCTCCTGTAGATTCTTGTGTAACACTTATACCGTCAGGTGATCACGACTGAGAAACGGATTCCATATAAAAAGCCTCCATGAGACATGGAGGCTGTATATACAAGCATACGTAACGTAATAGCTGTGATAATATACACCTCGGTAGGATATTAAGCTGTTAAGCCCCTACTGTCTACGGTATAAATGATATATTATATTTTACAACATTTTGAATCATATCAGAATGTTGAATTCATGTCAATATTATTTTACGTTGAAAGTTGAAGCGTCTACTTTGACACCAGGTCCCATAGTAGAAGTTACAGCAACGTTTTTCACGTAAACACCTTTTGCTGCAGCAGGTTTTGCTTTCAGGATTGTATCATACATTGTTGTGAAGTTCTCAACAAGTTTTTCATCCTCGAAAGAAACTTTACCGATAGGAACATGGATGTTTCCAGCTTTATCAACGCGGTATTCAACTTTACCAGCTTTGATTTCGCCGATTGCTTTTTCAACTTCGAAAGTAACTGTACCAGTTTTAGGGTTTGGCATTAAACCTTTTGGTCCAAGCACACGACCGATTTTACCAACTTCACCCATCATGTCAGGTGTAGCTACGATTACATCGAAATCGAACCAGCCTTGTTGAATTTTGTTGATGTAGTCAGTATCTCCAACGTAATCTGCACCAGCAGCTTCAGCTTCTTTCGCTTTTTCGCCTTTTGCGAAAACGAGAACGCGCTGAGTTTTACCAGTTCCGTTTGGAAGCACAACTGCTCCGCGGATTTGCTGGTCGTTTTTACGAGGGTCAACCCCTAGACGGAATGCAACTTCAACTGTAGCGTCGAATTTAGCTGTGTTTGTTTTTTTAACGAGAGCTACTGCTTCAGAAACATCGTAAGCTTTCGCACGATCTACAAGCTTAGCAGCTTCTGCGTACTTTTTACCTTTTTTAGCCATTTTAAAATTTCCTCCTTATGTGGTTATAGCGGAATAACCTCCCACGAATAAGGGTTGCGAACTTGTGAAAACTCGCAACCCGACAAGAAACAAATTAATCCTCGATTACAATACCCATACTGCGTGCAGTACCTTCAACCATGCGCATTGCCGCTTCAACGTCTGCTGCGTTTAAGTCAGGCATTTTCGTTTCAGCGATTTCGCGTACTTTATCGCGCTTAACGGTTGCCACTTTATTACGGTTTGGTTCACCAGAACCAGACTCAATTCCAGCTGCTTTTTTAAGCAATACTGCAGCAGGTGGAGTTTTTGTAATAAATGTAAATGAACGGTCTTCGTAAACCGAAATTTCAACAGGAATGATTAAACCAGCTTGGTCAGCTGTACGAGCGTTAAACTCCTTACAGAATCCCATGATATTAACACCGGCTTGACCTAGTGCAGGTCCAACTGGCGGCGCTGGGTTAGCTTTTCCAGCAGGAATTTGCAATTTTACAACTTTTACTACTTTTTTAGCCACGAGACACACCTCCTTAAGTCCGTGATGTGGTAATAGGGTAAACCCTCCCACTCAAGGTTTCATTCTTTATATGAATGATGAAATATCAAGCTAGCTGCCTTGGATAAGTCCAAGACGTACCTTTGCTATATTATCATTTATATATAGCAATTTCAAGTTTTTTCACATTACAATTTGTCGATCTGGGTAAATTCCAGCTCAACCGGCGTTTCACGGCCGAACATATTAACGAAAACTTTAACCTTGCTTTTATCGTAGTCAATCTCTTCAATTGATCCCGTAAAGTTGGCAAAAGGTCCGTCTATCACTTTCACTGTCTCTTTTAATTCAAAGTCAATGTCAGTTTTGCGTTCGTCCATACCCATTCTCTTCAGAATGGTTTCTGCTTCGCCAGGAAGAAGCGCCGTCGGTTTTGAACCAGAGCCGGCAGAACCTACGAATCCAGTAACACCTGGTGTATTGCGGACAACATACCAAGAATCATCCGTCATGACGATTTCAACAAGGACGTAACCAGGGAATACTTTCTTTTTAACGACTTTTTTCTTGCCGTTTTTGATATCTGTCTCTTCTTCTTCAGGTACGACTACGCGAAAAATCTTATCCTGCATCCCCATTGATTCAACACGTTTTTCCAAGTTGGCTTTTACTTTGTTCTCATAACCAGAGTACGTGTGAACAACATACCAATTCTTTTCCATTCTCTTCAGGACTGTCCAGTCCTTCCCTCCCCGCATTTGGTTTTAGTGTACTACCATAACGCTTCATGCAAAAAATAGGCCGTAAGCCTATGATAACTTTCATTTTTAACCCACAATAAAAAACCCGCTGAACGGGTTTTGGCAAGTGATATTATGATCTATTATAGCACGTATTGCTGATCATTATTCAACTATTAAACGAATTAATTGAGAAATTCCTGTGTCAAGGAGGGCAAAAAAGATAATAAAAAAGATAACTGTTGAAATAACCGTGATGGTATAGCGAGTTAACTCTTTTCCTTTAGGCCAGCTTACCTTTTTCATTTCTTTCCCAACATCTTTAAAGAATCTCATAATACGCATGTAAAAGACCTCCACAATTTAAAAGCGCAAACACTATTTTGTTTCAAGATGAGCTGTATGTGAATTGCAAGTACTGCAGTATTTCTTTACTTCTAATCGCTCAGCCGCTGATGCAGAGCTCTTCATTGTCGTATAGTTACGGTTTCCGCATGTCTTGCATGCTAACGTAATCTTTTTTCTCATGTCATTACACCTTTTTCTAAATAGACATTAGTTCTTATCTTAAGTAACATATCATAGTCAGAAAAATACTGTCAATATACCATAAATCCCTATTACAAACTGATCTCGCGAATTTCCAGGTACTTCTCCAGCTTGCGTTTGACTCGCTGAAGGGCGTTATCGATCGATTTGACATGGCGGTTCAGCTCATCTGAAATCTCTTGGTAGCTTCTTCCGTCTAGATATAATACAAGTACTTTTCTCTCTAAATCACTTAAAAGTTCTCCCATTTTCATTTCAATATCATCAAATTCTTCCTGATTGATAATCATTTCTTCTGGGTTTAACGTTTTCGCTCCCGAAATGACATCAAGCAGCGTTCGGTCTGATTCTTCATCAAAAATCGGTTTATCTAATGAGACGTAGGAATTCAAAGGAATGTGTTTCTGGCGAGTAGCTGTCTTTATTGCGGTAATAATTTGGCGGGTAATACATAATTCTGCGAAAGCTTTGAAAGAGGTAAGCTTGTCCTCTTTGAAGTCACGAATAGACTTATAGAGGCCTATCATTCCTTCCTGAACAATATCTTCTCTGTCCGCACCTATTAAAAAATAGGATCTTGCTTTTGCACGAACAAAGTTTCGGTACTTCGTAATCAAGTAATCTAACGCATCACTGTCCCCAACATGAACCTTTTCAATGACCTGCTCGTCCTCCAACTGGCAAAACTGCTCTTTGTTGAATTTTCCCTTGTTGTTCTGTAGATTCACTCCGATCCCCCCGGCGCACGTAGATAGAAATATTATACATTACTGGACAAAAAAGCGTCAACTTAATCTAGGTCGCCCCTCCGCCATTTTTCAAACGTTTTCAAAACCTCTTCCGATAAAGCAATTTTACCCGCTGGCTTTTCGGAAGTGATCTTTCTTACCCGCCTTTCGATTCGCCTTTCTATCGCTTCTACCTCTCTCAAGAGCTCCCGGGCCGATTTTCGCAATGCCCCTTGTCCGAAAATCGCCCACTGCTCAGTGTAGTCAGAGGTCGCAACATGAATTTGAGTCGCAATGTTATTCAGATCCTGTGCCAGCTTTTCTATCCGCTCATCCGCAGTCTCATTTTCTTTTGTGAAAATCACTTCAACTCTGTGGTTAGTCTGTTTTTTCTCAATTCCCTTCACAAGATGCGCGTCAAATACGACAATAACCCTGTTTCCTGTATACGATTGATATTCCGCCATTTTCTGAATCAGTACGTCTCTCGCCTCTTCAAAACTATTCGCTTTTAAATCCTTCAGCTGCGGCCAGGCTCCAATCATGTTGTATCCGTCTACTAACAGGATATCCATTGATCATTATTCTCCCAGAGGGTTTCGCTTCCGGTAGACTTCATACATCAAAAGCCCCGCCGCTACAGATGCATTGAGTGAAGTAACTTTACCTGCCATCGGGAGTTTAATAAGAAAATCACATTTTTCTTTAATCAGGCGTCCCATTCCTTTTCCTTCACTTCCGATGACGAGAGCCAAAGGCATGCTGCCGTCCATTGTGCGGTAATCCTCCCGCGCGGATGCATCCGTTCCGACAACCCAGATTCCCCGCTCTTTCATTTCCTCTAGCGTTCGCGCCAAATTGGTGACCTTCGCCACTGGAATATGCTCAATTGCGCCTGTTGAAGCTTTTGCCACTGTAGTTGTCAGACCGACAGCTCTGCGTTTTGGAATTACAATGCCATGGGCGCCGACTGCATCAGCTGTTCTCATAATTGAACCGAGATTATGAGGGTCCTCAAGCTCGTCCAGAATGAGAAAGAAAGGCTGTTCATTTCTTTCCTCTGCCGCTTTATATAAGTCGTCCAGTTCCGCGTACTCATACGCTGCGACCTGCGCCACTACACCTTGGTGCTGCCCCGTCACCATTTGGTCGAGTTTTTTTCTAGGGACGTATTGAATGGTAATGCCCTGCTTTTTCGCGAGCTCAATCACCTGCTGTGCTTGTCCCTTTACGGTGTTTTCCGCCATCCACAGCTTATACAGCTTGCGATCTGATTTTAACGTCTCGATCACTGCATTTTTTCCTATGACGTAATCATGTTGCTGACTCATTTGTTTTCCTCCCTGACCGTTCCGAATTGTATAGCTTCAGCAACAAGCTGATTCAGTCTTTCTTCTTTTTTCTCAAGAAAAAGATAGCCCAGCAGTGCTTCAAATGCTGTACTATAGCGGTACGTCTGAACATCTGTATTTTTAGGTATCGTTCCCGACTTGGCATTTCTGCCTCTTTTCAGCACCGCTTCCTCTTCTTCCGTGAAAAAGGATTGATTCCGCAGAAAGAAAAGGATCTCAGCCTGTGACTTTGCCGATACGATCCGGCTTGATTTCTTGTGAAGATCATTTGGTTTGGTAAATCCCTGCTTAAGCAGGTGATGCCTCACATAAACTTCAAAAATGGCATCACCTATATAAGCAAGCGCAAGGCCGTTAAGCTGCTTTGAATCTTTTATCGTTTCAAAATCAAGCATCCGTTATTCTCCCCGTTTCCAGCGAGTGCCTTGAGCCGTATCTTCAAGAATGATATTCATGCTTTTCAGCTGGTCGCGGATCTGATCAGACAGAGCAAAATCACGATTGCGGCGCGCTTCATTTCTTTTTTCAATCAAATCTTCAATCTCTTGATCCAGAAGCTCCTGCTCACCCAGTGAGAAACCGAGGACAGAAACAATTCGGTCAAACATGTCAATAAACGCTGTAATAACGTGATCTGCCGTATGATCTTCCTGAAGATAATAGTTCGCATTCTTCGCCAAATCGAATAAAACAGAAATGGCATTCGCTGTATTAAAATCATCATCCATTGCTTCTTCAAATGCTGTTCGATGTTCTTCAATCTTTGCAAGCCATTTATCATCATCTTCTGTTAAATTCGTGCTGCTGTTTAAACGGTGCTGAAGGTTGCTGTACGCTGTTTTCAACCGGTTAAACGCGCTCTTTGTGTTCTCCAGAAGCTCTTCTGAATAGTTAATTGGGTGACGATAGTGAACAGACAGCATAAAGAATCTGAGCAGCTGCGGATCATGCTGTTTAATAATGTCATGCACAAGCACAAAGTTGCCGAGTGATTTTGACATTTTTTCATTATCGATATTGATATAGCCGTTATGAAGCCAGTATTTCGCAAATGTTTTGCCAGTCAGCGCTTCTGATTGAGCAATTTCATTTTCATGGTGAGGGAATGTTAAATCCTGGCCGCCTGCATGGATATCAATTTGATCACCTAAGTACTTTTTCACCATCGCAGAGCATTCAATGTGCCAGCCCGGACGTCCTTTCCCCCAAGGGCTATCCCAAGAGATTTCTCCTTCTTTAGCCGCTTTCCACAGAGCGAAATCAAGAGCATCTTCTTTTTTCTCGCCAACTCGGATGCGCGCGCCAGATCTCAATTCATCAATCGATTGCTGCGAGAGCTTTCCGTATCCCTCAAATGCTCTTGTTTTGAAATAAACATCTCCTTCAGATTCATAAGCATAGCCCTTTTTCACCAGCTGATCTATGAAATCAATAATCGCGTCCATGTTTTCCATGACGCGCGGATGAAGGTCCGCTTTTCTGCAGCCAAGAGCGCCCACATCTTCAAAGTATGCCTTAATAAAACGCTCAGAAATGGTTGGAACATCTTCACCAAGTTCATTTGCCGCTTTAATTAATTTATCATCTACATCTGTGAAGTTAGAGACATATTGGACATCGTAGCCTTTATACTCCAAATAGTTTCGAACCGTGTCATAAACGATGGCCGGACGGGCATTTCCAATATGAATATAATTGTAAACCGTCGGTCCGCACACGTACATTTTTACTTTTCCCTCTTCAAGAGGAACGAACGTTTCCTTCTGTCTAGTCAATGTATTATAAAGAGTGATTGTCATTTTTGATTAATCCTTTCTTTTCTGTCTTCAAGTTCCGTCTTCAGCTCTAAAATCTGCTGTTCCAAAGACTTAAACCGGTCAGCAACCGGATCGGGTAAATCCTGATGGTTTAAATCCCGTTTGATTTTCTTGCCGTTTTGCACGACAACCCTTCCCGGGATGCCGACAACTGTAGAGTAGTCCGGAACATCGTGCAGCACAACTGAACCAGCCCCTATTTTAGAGCCTTCACCGACAGTTATTGAACCGAGCACTTTAGCACCTGTCGCTATCAAAGCGTCATCTTTAATTGTCGGATGCCTTTTGCCCCTTTCTTTCCCCGTTCCTCCAAGAGTAACCCCCTGAAAAACGGTTACGTTATTGCCGATTTCACATGTCTCCCCAATGACAACCCCCATCCCATGGTCTATGAAAAATCTTCTTCCGATCGTAGCCCCTGGGTGGATTTCAATTCCTGTAAAAAATCGGCTCACCTGAGATATAAGGCGTGCAAGGAAATAAAATTTTCGTTTATATAAAGCATGTGCAATCCGATGCGCCCATATAGCATGTAAACCGGAATAAGTTAAAATCACTTCAAAATAACTTCGTGCTGCAGGATCTTGATCGAACACCGTATCAATGTCTTCTTTGAGCATTTTAAAAAACACATGCTTCCCCCCATTCTACCCGCTATCATCTATCTATTTCCTCTAGACCCAATAAAAAAAGCGCCTCTGCATGTAAACATGACAGAGACGCTTGACCGCGCGGTTCCACTCTGTTTGAAAAGCAGACTCCTGCTCTCCCAACTTCAGCCTGTAACGGCGGCGGCCGCCTTTGAATACTGGTTTCGAAAAACGTTCTTCAAAGGTCTTAAGGGCGCACTTCTAAAACCCGACTCCTGGATCTCTCTCAGCCAATGAAGATCCTTTCTGTATTGGTCTAAAGCTTTATACTCTTCCCTGTCAACAATCATCTATTTAGATATTTTTCAACCGCTGAATTGCAGATTCTTTTCCGATCAGTTCAATTGATTGCGGAAGCTCAGGACCGTGAGTCTGGCCTGTTACAGCAACACGGATCGGCATAAACAGTTTTTTCCCTTTATGACCTGTTTCTTTCTGCACTGCTTTGATAGAAGCTTTGATCTGGTCCGGAGTGAACTCCTCCAGCTCTTCAAGCTTCGCAGCGAATGTGCTGAGTACTTCAGGCACCTGTTCTTCTTCTAGAACAGCTTTTGCTTCTTGATTATACTCGATCTCATCCGTAAAGAACAAATCAGTCAGCTCAACAATTTCCGCACCGTAGCTCAATTGCTCATGATATAGAGAAATCAGTTTGCGAACCCATTCTTGTTCTTCAGGAGATAGTTCATTGCCAACTTTGCCGGCTTTTTGAAGATGCGGAAGCGTAAGCTCAACAACCTGATCAAGATCCAATTTTTTCACATATTGGTTGTTGACCCATTTCAGCTTATGCATATCAAACAGAGCTGGTGATTTAGATAAACGATTTACATCAAAAATTTCAATAAACTCTTCTTTTGTGAAAAGCTCTTCTTCTCCCACCGGCGACCAGCCCAGCAGGCCGATAAAGTTGAACAGCGCCTCCGGTAAGTAGCCAAGCTCTTTATATTGCTCAATGAATTGAATAATCGATTCATCACGTTTGCTGAGCTTTTTACGGCTTTCATTTACAATCAACGTCATGTGGCCGAACTGAGGAATATCCCAGCCGAACGCTTGAAAGATCATGATCTGTTTTGGTGTATTCGAAATATGGTCCTCACCGCGCAGCACGTGCGTCATTTTCATTAGATAGTCATCCACAGCTACTGCAAAGTTATAAGTCGGCGTTCCGTCTTTTTTTACAATAACAAAGTCGCCGATGCCATCAGATTCGAAAGAAATTTCACCTTTTACAATATCATTAAACGCAATGATTTTTCCTTCAGGGACACGGAAACGAATACTCGGCTTTCTGCCCTCTGCAAGGAATTTTTCCTGTTCTTCCTGAGTCAGATCTCTGTGCTTTCCGGAATAACGCGGCATCTCTCCGCGGGCAATCTGCTCTTCACGTTCTTTTTCAAGTTCTTCTTCTGTACAGAAACATTTATAAGCAAGCCCTTTTTCAAGCAGCTCTTCATAGTAAACCTTATAGATATCGTTACGCTCGGACTGACGGTATGGGCCGTACTCTCCGCCGACATCCACACTCTCATCCCAGTCGATGCCAAGCCATTTTAAATAGTTGAGCTGGCTTTGTTCTCCGCCCTCAATGTTGCGTTTTTTATCAGTGTCCTCAACACGAATAATAAACTTGCCGCCTTGGTTGCGGGCAAATAAATAATTAAAAAGCGCCGTTCTGGCATTTCCAATATGCAAATGTCCTGTTGGACTCGGTGCATAACGGACGCGTACTTCGTTTCCCATTTCATATACTTCCTTTCATCTCATGTATGGCCTCAGGCTAAATGTATGCATCTATTCTACCACCAAATAGACCGGGCATCAAAACAAGTTAGCCTTTTTGTATCAGCACTGTGGCTTGAGCCGCTATTCCTTCCGCTCTTCCTGTAAATCCAAGCTTTTCGGTCGTGGTCGCTTTAACATTCACTTGGGAAACCTCTGCCTCAAGCCCTTCAGCGATTCTTTTTCTCATGTCTTCTATGTACGGCGCCATCTTCGGCTTCTGTGCAATGATCGTACAGTCAATATTTCCAAGTATATACCCTTTCTGTTTCACAATCCCCCAGACATGCTGAAGTAATTTAAACGAATCAGCATCCTTGAACTCCGGATCTGTATCCGGGAAATGCTTGCCGATGTCGCCCTCCCCGACAGCTCCGAGGCATGCGTCAGCAACTGTGTGCAATAATACATCCGCGTCAGAATGTCCGAGCAATCCTTTTTCATACGGGATTTCAACTCCGCCGATAATGAGAGGCCGGCCCTCTACTAATTGGTGCACATCAAAACCTTGTCCGATTCTAAACATGATTATTCCCACTTTCTGCTTCCATGATAGCTTCAGCTGACGTTAAATCATCAGGAGTCGTCAGCTTAATATTTGTATAGTTACCTTCTACAACACGAACCGAACGGCCCTCCAGCTGTTCGACGAGACTGGCGTCATCCGTTCCTAAAAACCCTCTGCGCTCTGCCTCAGCGTGAGCCTCCATCAATAAAGAAAGACGAAAAGCTTGTGGCGTTTGGACAGCCCACAAGCTTGAACGTTCAATCGTCTCACTGACTTCTAAATCTTGAACGCGTTTAATCGTATCTTTTACCGGAACAGCCAGGATGGCCGCTCCGGTCTGCTCCGCTTCTGCAATCAGTTCGTCAATCTGTTCATGCTTTATAAAAGGACGAGCGCCGTCGTGAACGAGGACAATCTTTTCGTGTTTAACGGCTTTGAGCCCTTTATAAACACTGTGCTGGCGTTCATCTCCGCCTGCTACAAGCTCGATAGCGGTTTGAAACGGATATTGGTTCAGCAATTGCTGAAAGTCGTCCCGTTCGCGCTCGTTAATCACCAAAATGATTCTGCCGCACGGACGATGGCTGTCAAACACCCGTAAAGTGTGAATGATAACCGGGTCTCCTTTCAGCTCGATAAACAGTTTATTTCTCCCTGCCTTCATCCGTTTCCCCTGTCCGGCCGCAAGAATTACCACATCATAATTCATTGTTCTTTCTCCCTTTACAGCGCCTTCTCCAACAGCTTAGGCTTGGCAAAAATCATTCGTCCCGCTGCTGTCTGCAGCACGCTTGTGACGAGAACATCAATGTGTTTGCCGATATAATTCCGTCCTTCTTCAACGACAATCATAGTGCCGTCATCCAAGTAAGCGACTCCCTGATTATGCTCTTTGCCGTCTTTAATGACCTGAACATTCATTTCCTCACCCGGAAGCACAACAGGCTTGACCGCGTTGGCAAGGTCATTAATGTTTAACACTGCTACCTTCTGAAGCTCGCACACTTTATTTAAATTAAAATCATTCGTCACAACGACTCCGGATGTCAGTTTAGCGAGTTTGACCAGCTTGCTGTCAACCTCCTGGATATCTTCAAAGTCACCTTCATAAATTTCAACTTTAATATCTAATTCTTTTTGAATGCGGTTCAGGATATCAAGACCGCGGCGCCCTCTGTTGCGTTTTAACACATCTGAGGAGTCAGCGATATGCTGCAATTCCTCAAGGACAAACTGCGGAATCACGATAATTCCCTCTAAAAAACCAGTCTGACAAATATCTGCAATTCTCCCATCAATAATAACACTTGTGTCCAGGATTTTCAGCTTTTTGTCTTGGACCTCGTGCTCTTCATCAGCTGTTCCTTTTTTCTTTTGCATTCTGGCGGAAATGGAGAATAGGCTGATCAATTCATCCTTTTTCTTAAAGCCCACCTGAAAGCCAAGATAACCGAGAAAGAAAGCTAAAAACACAGGGATGATTGTGCTGAGTATGCGGTAAGGTATATTGTCTAAAGGAATAACGTTTACGATAAGATAAGCAATTATAAGTCCAAATACTAAGCCAAGACTTCCAAATAACAAATCTGGGACCGGCGCTTTTAATAATGAATCCTCTATCCACTTAACCCAGTTCACAACGTAATCTGTACCCCATATACTGATGAGAAAAAAGATAATTGCACCTATTGCCGCAGACGTATATGCGTTTGTTATTAAAGGTATGTCCTGTAAACTTAACAGTACAAACAATTCAGGTATTAAAAATATACCAACAACGCCGCCGAAGATAATGAAGAACGCCTGAACTATTCGTTTTAACATACCCCCACCTCCTTTAAAGAAAATTATTGTATTTCACAAGATTTTACGCAACCTACGAATATCAGAATAAACAAAAACCAACAATAATATACCCGTAAAGATATGGTTTTAACCGAAAATCATAGCTGTCTGTCTAAATAATGCTTCTCTTGAAGGCGTTTTAAGCCCTTTTTGATTTTTTGGGCTCGTACTTCACCGATACCCTCTACTTCATCTAATTCTTCTGCGCTGGCCTCAATAATTCTCGGCAGTACGCCAAATGCCTCCACCACATTCTCCACAATCGGCATCGGAAGGCGCGGAATCTTATTTAGCAGCCTGTATCCTCTAGGCAGAACATAGTCATCAAGATTTGTAGAAGCCGGATAACCAAGCAGCTTATAAACAATGGAATCATCAAGCAAATCGTAGCTGGACATATCCTGCAGCTCTTTTAAAAGGACAAATGGATCTTTAATCTTTTCTTTCACATAATCCTTAATAAATAAAGCAGCCTCTTCTTCCATATCAGTAATCAGTTCGATGACCTGCAGCTTAATCAAATGACCTTCTGTTCCCAGTTCCCTGATATACATGTTGATTTCATTTTTGATTCGCAGCACCATTTCATAACGGTGCATCACAGACAGAACATCGCTGAATGTAACGAGTTCCTCAAACTCTAATGCGTTTAGTGCATTAATCGTTTTGTCCAGAATTGTTTTATATTTTTCTAGAGTTTGAATGGCTTGGTTCGCTTTTGTTAAAATAAATCCTATGTCTTTAAGTGTATACTTCATACTTTCCTGATATAACGTTATGACATTTCTTCTCTCAGAAATTGCGATAACGAGACAGCCGGTTTGCTTAGCTACTCTTTCGGCGGTGCGGTGCCTCATTCCTGTTTCTGACGAAGAAATTGTGGCTTCAGGCATCAATTGTGTATTGGCATATAGGATTTTTTGACCAGAATCACTTAAAATAATCGCACCATCCATTTTAGCCAGTTCATATAAATGCGCCGGAGAAAAAGCAGTGTTAATGTGGAAACCGCCATCCACCACTTCTTTTACTTTATCATTATATCCAACAACAATCAGACCGCCTGTATTTGCTCTCAGTACATTTTCTATCCCCGCTCTGAGCGGTGTTCCAGGAGCAACAAACTGCAAAATAGAAGACAGGTCTAACTCATGTTTCGCCCCTTTTTTCTCTTTTTCCATCTATTATCCTCCTAATGAAGTACGAAGTGCCTCTGCAACATTTGCTACTCCGATGACCTCAATCCCTTTTGGTTTCGTCCATCCATCCAGATTTGCCGCAGGTATGATCATGCGTTTAAAACCAAGCTTTGCCGCTTCTTTTACACGCTGTTCAATTCTTGATACCCGGCGGACTTCTCCGGTTAATCCCACTTCTCCTATAAAGCAATCTGCAGGATTTGGAGGTGTGTCTCTAAAGCTTGATGCGATACTGACCGCTATAGCAAGATCAATCGCAGGTTCATCAAGTTTGACGCCGCCCGCTACCTTCAAATATGCATCCTGATTTTGCAGCAGCAGCCCTACTCTTTTTTCTAACACAGCCATTAACAGTGACACCCTGTTATGATCTATCCCTGTTGCCATGCGCCGCGGATTGCCAAAGCTTGTTGGCGAGATGAGCGCCTGAATTTCAACAAGAATCGGCCTTGTACCTTCCATAGAAGCCGTTATGCTCGACCCCGCAGATCCCGCCGAACGCTCTTCTAAGAAGATCTCTGAAGGATTCAGTACCTCAGTAAGCCCTTCTTCCCGCATTTCAAAAATACCCATTTCGTTTGTAGAACCAAAGCGGTTTTTTACAGCCCGTAAGATTCGGAAAGTATGGTGACGTTCTCCTTCAAAGTATAAAACAGTGTCAACCATATGCTCCAGCAGTCTCGGCCCCGCGATGGATCCTTCTTTCGTTACGTGACCTACAATAAATATCGGAATACCTTTTGTCTTTGCAATTTTCATCAGCTCGGCTGTACATTCTCTTACCTGTGACACACTGCCGGGAGCCGAGGTGATATCGCTTTGATAGACCGTTTGAATAGAGTCAACAACCACAAACGCTGGATTCATCTCTTCTATAGCAGACGAAATATACTCCATATCGGTTTCGGATAAAACATGCAGTGAGGGATTATTTATGCCCAGACGGTCTGCTCTTAATTTCGTTTGTTTTACCGATTCTTCTCCTGAAATGTACAGAACATGACGTGTTGAACCAGATAACTGAGCGGATACTTGCAGTAATAAGGTCGATTTTCCGATGCCGGGGTCCCCGCCAATTAAAACAAGTGAGCCCTTCACCACACCGCCGCCGAGCACTCTGTTAAACTCGCCGAGCTGTGTTTTAACCCGGGGTTCTTCTGATGTTTCGATTGATGTTATGGGGGAAGGTTTCTGTACGGTTTGAACAGAATGAGAAAAAGCCGCTCTCCGATTGGCCGGTGCTTTTTTAATCATTTCTTCCACCATTGTATTCCAAGCACCGCAGCCCGGACATTTCCCCATCCATTTTGGAGACTCGTAGCCGCAGGATTGGCAGATGAATTTGGATTTTGTTTTAGCCATAAATAGTGTAAGACCTCTCCCTTGTTCTATTTCTTGATACGAAATTGAGGCATACACTTACATGCTGTATGCCTCTTTTTCGTCTTCTATATTAATTCGTTTTAGCTGTCGTTTTTACGACAAATTCGCCATCTTCTACATCAAGAACGATATGGTGCCCTTTATGAATGTTACCTCTGAGCAGCTCTTCAGATAAACGATCCTCCACATGTTTTTGAATGGCTCTTCTGAGCGGGCGGGCACCGTATTCAAGGTCCACGCCCTCTTCCGCGACTTTTGCTTTCGCAGCTTCCGTCAATTCAATAGAAAGATCCTGTTCTTTAAGACGTTTCGTTAATTGATCAGACATCAATGACACGATTTCAGCCAGATGTTTTTTCTCGAGTGAATGGAAGACGATAATTTCATCAATACGGTTGATGAATTCCGGTCTGAACGCACGTTTCAGTTCACCCATCACTTTATCCTTCATGTCTTTATGATTTTGCGTCTCATCCTGAACGTTGAAGCCGACATATTTGTTGCGTTTCAGCTCACTTGCTCCGACGTTTGACGTCATGATCAGAATCGTGTTGCGGAAATCAACTGTACGGCCTTTAGAATCAGTCAATCGTCCGTCCTCAAGTACTTGAAGGAGGATATTGAAGACGTCAGGGTGCGCTTTCTCAATCTCATCAAGAAGCACAACAGAGTATGGTTTTCTTCTTACCTTCTCTGTTAATTGGCCGCCCTCATCGTATCCCACATACCCTGGAGGTGAACCTACAAGTCTAGAAGTCGAGTGTTTTTCCATGTATTCAGACATATCAATTCTGATCATGGCTTCTTCATCACCGAAGATAGACTCAGCAAGTGCCCGTGCAAGCTCCGTTTTACCTACACCTGTAGGGCCTAAGAAAATGAATGAGCCGATTGGGCGTTTAGGGTCTTTTAGCCCTGCTCTTGCACGTCTGACCGCTTTAGCAACGGCTACAACAGCTTCATCTTGGCCGATGACACGGGAATGAAGAATGCTCTCCATATTAAGAAGCTTATCAGTTTCAGTTTGAGCGATTTTTGATACAGGCACCCCAGTCCAGCTGGATACAACCATCGCAATATCATCCACAGAAACCTCTGAGTTTTCCTGTCCCTGCTTCTCTTTCCATGATTTTTTTGTATCTTCCACTTGTTCACGCAAACGCTGTTCCGTATCACGCAAGGAAGCCGCTTTTTCAAATTCTTGGCTTTGCACCGCAGCATCCTTCTCTTTACGAACTTCATCAAGTTTCTGTTCAAGCTCTTTTAAATTAGGAGGCGTTGTAAAGGAACGCAATCTGACCTTTGAACCCGCTTCATCGATCAAGTCAATAGCTTTATCCGGAAGGAAACGGTCAGAGATATATCTGTCAGAAAGCTTAACCGCAGCCTCAATGGCTTCGTCAGTGATAGAAACGCGGTGGTGGGCTTCATATCGGTCACGCAAGCCTTTTAGGATTTGAATGCTTTCGTCTACAGACGGCTGATCAACCTGGATTGGCTGAAAACGGCGTTCCAGAGCTGCATCTTTTTCAATATATTTACGGTACTCATCAAGAGTTGTCGCACCAATGCACTGAAGTTCTCCGCGAGCAAGTGAAGGTTTCAAAATGTTGGATGCATCAATGGCACCTTCTGCTCCGCCCGCTCCGATTAGTGTGTGGAGCTCATCAATGAATAGAATGATATTTCCTGCCTGACGGATTTCATCCATCACTTTTTTCAAGCGGTCCTCAAATTCACCGCGATATTTCGTACCGGCAACAACTGTTCCCATGTCTAATGTCATAACGCGTTTATCCCGTAAAATTTCGGGAACTTCATTATTGATAATTTGCTGTGCAAGACCTTCTGCGATAGCCGTTTTCCCTACGCCCGGTTCCCCAATCAGAACAGGATTGTTTTTCGTTCTGCGGCTCAGCACTTCAATGACACGCTGAATTTCTTTGCTTCTGCCGATAACCGGATCAAGGCTGTCTTCCTTCGCAATCGCTGTTAAATCTCTTGCCAGGCTATCTAGTGTAGGCGTATTCGCATTGCTGTTTGTTCCAGCCGCTGATGAACCTGTTTCATTACTTCCAAGAAGCTGAAGCACTTGCTGTCTTGCTTTATTCAAGCTGACTCCGAGATTGTTAAGCACTCTCGCAGCCACACCTTCACCTTCGCGAATAAGACCAAGAAGAATATGCTCTGTTCCCACATAAGAATGGCCAAGTTTTCTGGCCTCATCCATTGAAAGCTCAATGACTTTTTTAGCTCTCGGAGTATAATGAATCGTTTGAGACATTTCCTGTCCGCGCCCAATTAAACTCTCAACTTCTTTTTGGATTTTATCTGAACCAAGTCCAAGCGCTTGAAGTGCTTTAGCAGCGATGCCCTCTCCTTCTCGCACCAGTCCTAATAAAATATGCTCAGTGCCGATATTATTATGACCTAAACGAAGTGCTTCTTCCTGTGCAAGCGCCAGTACCTTTTGAGCTCGTTCTGTAAATCTTCCAAACATCATATCGATTCATCCTCCTGTCTATTCCCATTCATTTCTAAGTGAAGCCGTTCTCTGATAAGAGCCGCTCTTCGTATATCTCTTTCGTTCGGACGCAAAGCGCCTCCCGAGTACTGCTGTAAAAATCCCGGCTGTGTTAAAATCATCAGTTCATTAAGTATATTGCTTGAAAGTCCTTTTATAATGCCTAGGTCTATACCCAACCGAACATCTGAAAGACACTTTGCAGTTTCTTTCGATTCTATCATTCGGCAATTGGACAAGACTCCATAGGATCGATACACACGATCCTCAAGCTCAATCTTAGAGGTTTGGTAAAGCGCTTCTCGGGCAGATCGTTCCTGTTCAATCAGTTGGGCAGCTACGCTGTTAAGGTCATCGACAATATCCTGCTCCGACTTTCCAAGCGTGATTTGATTTGAAATTTGAAAGATATTTCCTACTGCTTCGCTGCCTTCCCCATAAATTCCTCTAACAACTAAGCCTAATTGATTAATAGCCGGTATAATTCGATTTATTTGCCTAGTTAAAACCAGTGCCGGAAGATGCATCATGACTGAAGCCCTTAAGCCCGTACCTACATTTGTAGGACAGCTGGTTAAGTAACCTCTTTGCTCACTAAATGCATAATCAACCTTTTCCTCAATCCAGTCATCAACTTGGTTTGCGGCTTTCATTGCTTGCGGAAGCTGAAATCCTGGGAAAAGACACTGAATTCTTATGTGGTCCTCCTCATTCAACATGACGCTTACTTCCTCATTTTCAGAAAGCAAACAGCCGCCAAAAGGAGACTCTGTCAAATTAGGGCTGATGAGATGCTTTTCAACAAGCACCCGTTTTTCTAAAGGCTGTGCGTCGTTCATTCTGATCAAAAGGAATTTGCCGACACCGGGAATTTCTTGTTCTGAAAACTGTTCTTCAAACTGTTGTAAGATGGATGAGGCTTCTTCATTGGAATATCGCGTAGGGAACCGAATATTTTCAAAGTTCCTAGCTAAACGTATGCGGCTGCTGAGTACAATGTCACTTTCAGGGCCTTTCTGCTTCATCCAACTGCTTAATGCGTCCTGAATAAAATGCTTTAGCGACATTACCCCTGTTCCTCCTCACTATCTGTACTTTTGAGTGACTGTTCTAATGAACGAATTTGATCTCTCACATGGGCTGCATTTTCAAATTCTTCTTGTTGTATTAAAGCTTCTAATTCTTTTTTCAGCATTTCGATCTGTCGTCTGACATGCAGGTTGCCGCCTATACGTTTCGGTATTTTCCCGCCATGCACAGTGTTTCCGCTGTGAACTTTGCGTAAGATCGGTGTAATGTTGCTATGAAATGTTTTATAACATTCGGCACAGCCAAATCGACCGGTTTTTCTAAATTGCTGAAATGTCATTCCGCACTTCGGACAAGCAGATATTTGCTCGGAATGGCTGAACATTTGAGTTCCAGCATTCTGAAATGAAGAATCCATGTTCAGTAAACCTGATAGTAAATTATGAATAGAGAAACCATGACTTGCACTTATACCATATGAATCGCTATGTTCTTTTGCACATTGTTCGCAGATGTGAACCTCTTTTTTCTCTCCGTTAACAACCTTTGTAAAGTGAAAAGTGGCTGGTCTCTCATTGCACTCTTGACAAATCAATCTTTTCACCCGCTTATTTTAATTTTAAAGCGGTCAGCATAGCTTTCATCATTCTCGCTCTTAATTCATCACGTTCAGGCAAATCAATGTACAGTACGGAGCGATCCATCACGCTGACCATCATTTTTGCTTCTCTTTCAGAGATCACCTTGTCTTCTAATAGCCTTAAAATAATGTCATCAGAGGCTGCTTGAGACAAATGGGTATTAATTTGAGAAATAATATTATTGATTAGGACAACTTCATTATTCATTTTAATTTTAATGATTCTGATATAACCGCCGCCCCCGCGTTTGCTCTCAACAATATATCCTCTCTCGCTTGTAAATCTGGTGTTGATGACATAATTTATTTGGGAAGGAACACATTGAAATTTATCTGCAATTTCACTACGTTTAATTTCTAAAATTTCCTTGCCATTTTGATCTAACACTTGTTTCAAGTACTGTTCAATGATGTCAGAAATATTATGTCCCACTCAACCCCCTCCTTTATTGACTTTGACTATATTTGACTTTAATCTTACTATAAGGTGTTTTTCGAGAATTTTCAACTTTCTCGCTCTATCTTAAGTATTTCCATTTTCTAAATCCATAAAACCTGATTATTCACTTAAAATTTCTCTGTGAAGTTATTATATTATATAACTAAATGAAATTTTATGATACCAATAAGCAGAACGCAAAAAAGGGCAGCTCATTTGAGCTGCCCTTTTGTTAATTGCTTGGCGGCGTCCTACTCTCACAGGGGGAAACCCCCGACTACCATCGGCGCTGAAGAGCTTAACTTCCGTGTTCGGCATGGGAACGGGTGTGACCTCTTCGCTATCGCCACCAAACAATTGAGAGTGTTCTCTCAAAACTAGATAACAGGTGTGACATCATTAGAAATTAGGTTAAGTCCTCGATCGATTAGTATCTGTCAGCTCCATGTGTCGCCACACTTCCACCTCAGACCTATCAACCTGATCATCTTTCAGGGATCTTACTTCCTTGCGGAATGGGAAATCTCATCTTGAGGGGGGCTTCATGCTTAGATGCTTTCAGCACTTATCCCGTCCGCACATAGCTACCCAGCGATGCCCTTGGCAGAACAACTGGTACACCAGCGGTGCGTCCATCCCGGTCCTCTCGTACTAAGGACAGCTCCTCTCAAATTTCCTGCGCCCGCGACGGATAGGGACCGAACTGTCTCACGACGTTCTGAACCCAGCTCGCGTACCGCTTTAATGGGCGAACAGCCCAACCCTTGGGACCGACTACAGCCCCAGGATGCGATGAGCCGACATCGAGGTGCCAAACCTCCCCGTCGATGTGGACTCTTGGGGGAGATAAGCCTGTTATCCCCGGGGTAGCTTTTATCCGTTGAGCGATGGCCCTTCCATGCGGAACCACCGGATCACTAAGCCCGACTTTCGTCCCTGCTCGACTTGTAGGTCTCGCAGTCAAGCTCCCTTGTGCCTTTACACTCTGCGAATGATTTCCAACCATTCTGAGGGAACCTTTGGGCGCCTCCGTTACCTTTTAGGAGGCGACCGCCCCAGTCAAACTGCCCACCTGACACTGTCTCCCCGCCCGATAAGGGCGGCGGGTTAGAAGGTCAATACAGCCAGGGTAGTATCCCACCGATGCCTCCACCGAAGCTGGCGCTCCGGTTTCCAAGGCTCCTACCTATCCTGTACAAGCTGTACCAACATTCAATATCAGGCTGCAGTAAAGCTCCACGGGGTCTTTCCGTCCTGTCGCGGGTAACCTGCATCTTCACAGGTACTATAATTTCACCGAGTCTCTCGTTGAGACAGTGCCCAGATCGTTGCGCCTTTCGTGCGGGTCGGAACTTACCCGACAAGGAATTTCGCTACCTTAGGACCGTTATAGTTACGGCCGCCGTTTACTGGGGCTTCAATTCGCACCTTCGCTTACGCTAAGCGCTCCTCTTAACCTTCCAGCACCGGGCAGGCGTCAGCCCCTATACTTCGCCTTACGGCTTCGCAGAGACCTGTGTTTTTGCTAAACAGTCGCCTGGGCCTATTCACTGCGGCTCTCTCGGGCTTGCACCCTAACAGAGCACCCCTTCTCCCGAAGTTACGGGGTCATTTTGCCGAGTTCCTTAACGAGAGTTCTCTCGATCACCTTAGGATTCTCTCCTCGCCTACCTGTGTCGGTTTGCGGTACGGGCACCTCTCACCTCGCTAGAGGCTTTTCTTGGCAGTGTGGAATCAGGAACTTCGCTACTATATTTCGCTCGCCATCACAGCTCAGCCTTATGGGAAACGGATTTGCCTATTTCCCAGCCTAACTGCTTGGACGCGGATATCCAATACCGCGCTTACCCTATCCTCCTGCGTCCCCCCATTACTCAAATGGTGAGGAGGTGGTACAGGAATATCAACCTGTTGTCCATCGCCTACGCCTTTCGGCCTCGGCTTAGGTCCCGACTAACCCTGAGCGGACGAGCCTTCCTCAGGAAACCTTAGGCATTCGGTGGAGGGGATTCTCACCCCTCTTTCGCTACTCATACCGGCATTCTCACTTCTAAGCGCTCCACCAGTCCTTCCGGTCTGGCTTCACAGCCCTTAGAACGCTCTCCTACCACTGTTCGAAGAACAGTCCGCAGCTTCGGTGATACGTTTAGCCCCGGTACATTTTCGGCGCAGAGTCACTCGACCAGTGAGCTATTACGCACTCTTTAAATGGTGGCTGCTTCTAAGCCAACATCCTGGTTGTCTAAGCAACTCCACATCCTTTTCCACTTAACGTATACTTTGGGACCTTAGCTGGCGGTCTGGGCTGTTTCCCTTTCGACTACGGATCTTATCACTCGCAGTCTGACTCCCAAGGATAAGTCATTGGCATTCGGAGTTTGACTGAATTCGGTAACCCGGTAGGGGCCCCTAGTCCAATCAGTGCTCTACCTCCAAGACTCTTACCTTGAGGCTAGCCCTAAAGCTATTTCGGAGAGAACCAGCTATCTCCAGGTTCGATTGGCATTTCACCCCTACCCACACCTCATCCCCGCACTTTTCAACGTGCGTGGGTTCGGGCCTCCATTCAGTGTTACCTGAACTTCACCCTGGACATGGGTAGATCACCTGGTTTCGGGTCTACGACCACGTACTCATGCGCCCTATTCAGACTCGCTTTCGCTGCGGCTCCGCATCTTCTGCTTAACCTTGCACGGGATCGTAACTCGCCGGTTCATTCTACAAAAGGCACGCCATCACCCGTTAACGGGCTCTGACTACTTGTAGGCACACGGTTTCAGGATCTCTTTCACTCCCCTTCCGGGGTGCTTTTCACCTTTCCCTCACGGTACTGGTTCACTATCGGTCACTAGGGAGTATTTAGCCTTGGGAGATGGTCCTCCCGGATTCCGACGGAATTTCACGTGTTCCGCCGTACTCAGGATCCACTCTGGAGAGAACGAAGTTTTGACTACAGGGCTGTTACCTCCTATGGCGGGCCTTTCCAGACCTCTTCATCTACCTCGTTCCTTTGTAACTCCGTATAGAGTGTCCTACAACCCCAAGAGGCAAGCCTCTTGGTTTGGGCTAATCCCGTTTCGCTCGCCGCTACTCAGGGAATCGCATTTGCTTTCTCTTCCTCCGGGTACTTAGATGTTTCAGTTCCCCGGGTCTGCCTTCTCATATCCTATGAATTCAGATATGGATACCACTCCATTACGAGTGGTGGGTTTCCCCATTCGGAAATCTCCGGATCAAAGCTTGCTTACAGCTCCCCGAAGCATATCGGTGTTCGTCCCGTCCTTCATCGGCTCCTAGTGCCAAGGCATCCACCGTGCGCCCTTTCTAACTTAACCGTTAAAAAGAATCACTATGTGATATCTTGTGTTACTAATTGAATGTGATGTCTACTGTTATCTAGTTTTCAAAGAACACGTTTCGAAGGAATGATCCTTCAAAACTAAACAAGACAGGGAACGTTCTGTTTATAAGACCCAAGGTCTTATATTCCGTAAATATCCTTAGAAAGGAGGTGATCCAGCCGCACCTTCCGATACGGCTACCTTGTTACGACTTCACCCCAATCATCTGTCCCACCTTCGGCGGCTGGCTCCATAAAGGTTACCTCACCGACTTCGGGTGTTACAAACTCTCGTGGTGTGACGGGCGGTGTGTACAAGGCCCGGGAACGTATTCACCGCGGCATGCTGATCCGCGATTACTAGCGATTCCAGCTTCACGCAGTCGAGTTGCAGACTGCGATCCGAACTGAGAACAGATTTGTGGGATTGGCTTAACCTCGCGGTTTCGCTGCCCTTTGTTCTGTCCATTGTAGCACGTGTGTAGCCCAGGTCATAAGGGGCATGATGATTTGACGTCATCCCCACCTTCCTCCGGTTTGTCACCGGCAGTCACCTTAGAGTGCCCAACTGAATGCTGGCAACTAAGATCAAGGGTTGCGCTCGTTGCGGGACTTAACCCAACATCTCACGACACGAGCTGACGACAACCATGCACCACCTGTCACTCTGCCCCCGAAGGGGACGTCCTATCTCTAGGATTGTCAGAGGATGTCAAGACCTGGTAAGGTTCTTCGCGTTGCTTCGAATTAAACCACATGCTCCACCGCTTGTGCGGGCCCCCGTCAATTCCTTTGAGTTTCAGTCTTGCGACCGTACTCCCCAGGCGGAGTGCTTAATGCGTTAGCTGCAGCACTAAGGGGCGGAAACCCCCTAACACTTAGCACTCATCGTTTACGGCGTGGACTACCAGGGTATCTAATCCTGTTCGCTCCCCACGCTTTCGCTCCTCAGCGTCAGTTACAGACCAGAGAGTCGCCTTCGCCACTGGTGTTCCTCCACATCTCTACGCATTTCACCGCTACACGTGGAATTCCACTCTCCTCTTCTGCACTCAAGTTCCCCAGTTTCCAATGACCCTCCCCGGTTGAGCCGGGGGCTTTCACATCAGACTTAAGGAACCGCCTGCGAGCCCTTTACGCCCAATAATTCCGGACAACGCTTGCCACCTACGTATTACCGCGGCTGCTGGCACGTAGTTAGCCGTGGCTTTCTGGTTAGGTACCGTCAAGGTACCGCCCTATTCGAACGGTACTTGTTCTTCCCTAACAACAGAGCTTTACGATCCGAAAACCTTCATCACTCACGCGGCGTTGCTCCGTCAGACTTTCGTCCATTGCGGAAGATTCCCTACTGCTGCCTCCCGTAGGAGTCTGGGCCGTGTCTCAGTCCCAGTGTGGCCGATCACCCTCTCAGGTCGGCTACGCATCGTTGCCTTGGTGAGCCGTTACCTCACCAACTAGCTAATGCGCCGCGGGTCCATCTGTAAGTGGTAGCCGAAGCCACCTTTTATGTTTGAACCATGCGGTTCAAACAAGCATCCGGTATTAGCCCCGGTTTCCCGGAGTTATCCCAGTCTTACAGGCAGGTTACCCACGTGTTACTCACCCGTCCGCCGCTAACATCAGGGAGCAAGCTCCCATCTGTCCGCTCGACTTGCATGTATTAGGCACGCCGCCAGCGTTCGTCCTGAGCCAGGATCAAACTCTCCGATAAAGTAGTTTGACTGACTACGCACATTGCTGTGCGATTTTATTAAAACTTGAATTAACAGGTACGTTTTGTCTTGTTTAGTTTTCAAAGATCATTTTGTTTATCACTTTGTTAAAGCAACTTTATTAGTATACAACGTCGCTTTCTCAAAGTCAACAACTTTTTTAAATCTTTTTTTTGGTGGAGCCTAGCGGGATCGAACCGCTGACCTCCTGCGTGCAAAGCAGGCGCTCTCCCAGCTGAGCTAAGGCCCCATAAAAATGGTCGGGAAGACAGGATTCGAACCTGCGACCCCATGGTCCCAAACCATGTGCTCTACCAAGCTGAGCTACTTCCCGATTTCCATATTGATAAAATATATGGCGCGCCCGAGAGGAGTCGAACCCCTAACCTTTTGATCCGTAGTCAAACGCTCTATCCAATTGAGCTACGGGCGCAAATTATAATGCCGAGGGCCGGACTTGAACCGGCACGGTAGTCACCTACCGCAGGATTTTAAGTCCTGTGTGTCTGCCAATTCCACCACCCCGGCGTGGATGGTATAGTTGGAGCGGAAGACGGGATTCGAACCCGCGACCCCCACCTTGGCAAGGTGGTGTTCTACCACTGAACTACTTCCGCAGACAGGATGTCCAGTTTTTATTTAACTGTCATCCTATATAATGCGGGTGAAGGGACTTGAACCCCCACGTCATAAAGACACTAGATCCTAAGTCTAGCGCGTCTGCCAATTCCGCCACACCCGCTTAAAAATGGTGAGCCATGAAGGACTCGAACCTTCGACCCTCTGATTAAAAGTCAGATGCTCTACCAACTGAGCTAATGGCTCTTCTTACAAGAGACTTGAATATTATATCATATAAAAGTGGTGCCGGCAAGAGGACTTGAACCCCCAACCTACTGATTACAAGTCAGTTGCTCTACCAATTGAGCTACACCGGCAAATGGTGGAGGATGACGGGCTCGAACCGCCGACCCTCTGCTTGTAAGGCAGATGCTCTCCCAGCTGAGCTAATCCTCCATAATTGCACTAACGTGCAATTGCTTGGCAGCGTCCTACTCTCACAGGGGGAAACCCCCGACTACCATCGGCGCTGAAGAGCTTAACTTCCGTGTTCGGCATGGGAACGGGTGTGACCTCTTCGCTATCGCCACCAAACAATTGAGAGTGTTCTCTCAAAACTAGATAACAGGTGTGACATCATTAGAAATTAGGTTAAGTCCTCGATCGATTAGTATCTGTCAGCTCCATGTGTCGCCACACTTCCACCTCAGACCTATCAACCTGATCATCTTTCAGGGATCTTACTTCCTTGCGGAATGGGAAATCTCATCTTGAGGGGGGCTTCATGCTTAGATGCTTTCAGCACTTATCCCGTCCGCACATAGCTACCCAGCGATGCCCTTGGCAGAACAACTGGTACACCAGCGGTGCGTCCATCCCGGTCCTCTCGTACTAAGGACAGCTCCTCTCAAATTTCCTGCGCCCGCGACGGATAGGGACCGAACTGTCTCACGACGTTCTGAACCCAGCTCGCGTACCGCTTTAATGGGCGAACAGCCCAACCCTTGGGACCGACTACAGCCCCAGGATGCGATGAGCCGACATCGAGGTGCCAAACCTCCCCGTCGATGTGGACTCTTGGGGGAGATAAGCCTGTTATCCCCGGGGTAGCTTTTATCCGTTGAGCGATGGCCCTTCCATGCGGAACCACCGGATCACTAAGCCCGACTTTCGTCCCTGCTCGACTTGTAGGTCTCGCAGTCAAGCTCCCTTGTGCCTTTACACTCTGCGAATGATTTCCAACCATTCTGAGGGAACCTTTGGGCGCCTCCGTTACCTTTTAGGAGGCGACCGCCCCAGTCAAACTGCCCACCTGACACTGTCTCCCCGCCCGATAAGGGCGGCGGGTTAGAAGGTCAATACAGCCAGGGTAGTATCCCACCGATGCCTCCACCGAAGCTGGCGCTCCGGTTTCCAAGGCTCCTACCTATCCTGTACAAGCTGTACCAACATTCAATATCAGGCTGCAGTAAAGCTCCACGGGGTCTTTCCGTCCTGTCGCGGGTAACCTGCATCTTCACAGGTACTATAATTTCACCGAGTCTCTCGTTGAGACAGTGCCCAGATCGTTGCGCCTTTCGTGCGGGTCGGAACTTACCCGACAAGGAATTTCGCTACCTTAGGACCGTTATAGTTACGGCCGCCGTTTACTGGGGCTTCAATTCGCACCTTCGCTTACGCTAAGCGCTCCTCTTAACCTTCCAGCACCGGGCAGGCGTCAGCCCCTATACTTCGCCTTACGGCTTCGCAGAGACCTGTGTTTTTGCTAAACAGTCGCCTGGGCCTATTCACTGCGGCTCTCTCGGGCTTGCACCCTAACAGAGCACCCCTTCTCCCGAAGTTACGGGGTCATTTTGCCGAGTTCCTTAACGAGAGTTCTCTCGATCACCTTAGGATTCTCTCCTCGCCTACCTGTGTCGGTTTGCGGTACGGGCACCTCTCACCTCGCTAGAGGCTTTTCTTGGCAGTGTGGAATCAGGAACTTCGCTACTATATTTCGCTCGCCATCACAGCTCAGCCTTATGGGAAACGGATTTGCCTATTTCCCAGCCTAACTGCTTGGACGCGGATATCCAATACCGCGCTTACCCTATCCTCCTGCGTCCCCCCATTACTCAAATGGTGAGGAGGTGGTACAGGAATATCAACCTGTTGTCCATCGCCTACGCCTTTCGGCCTCGGCTTAGGTCCCGACTAACCCTGAGCGGACGAGCCTTCCTCAGGAAACCTTAGGCATTCGGTGGAGGGGATTCTCACCCCTCTTTCGCTACTCATACCGGCATTCTCACTTCTAAGCGCTCCACCAGTCCTTCCGGTCTGGCTTCACAGCCCTTAGAACGCTCTCCTACCACTGTTCGAAGAACAGTCCGCAGCTTCGGTGATACGTTTAGCCCCGGTACATTTTCGGCGCAGAGTCACTCGACCAGTGAGCTATTACGCACTCTTTAAATGGTGGCTGCTTCTAAGCCAACATCCTGGTTGTCTAAGCAACTCCACATCCTTTTCCACTTAACGTATACTTTGGGACCTTAGCTGGCGGTCTGGGCTGTTTCCCTTTCGACTACGGATCTTATCACTCGCAGTCTGACTCCCAAGGATAAGTCATTGGCATTCGGAGTTTGACTGAATTCGGTAACCCGGTAGGGGCCCCTAGTCCAATCAGTGCTCTACCTCCAAGACTCTTACCTTGAGGCTAGCCCTAAAGCTATTTCGGAGAGAACCAGCTATCTCCAGGTTCGATTGGCATTTCACCCCTACCCACACCTCATCCCCGCACTTTTCAACGTGCGTGGGTTCGGGCCTCCATTCAGTGTTACCTGAACTTCACCCTGGACATGGGTAGATCACCTGGTTTCGGGTCTACGACCACGTACTCATGCGCCCTATTCAGACTCGCTTTCGCTGCGGCTCCGCATCTTCTGCTTAACCTTGCACGGGATCGTAACTCGCCGGTTCATTCTACAAAAGGCACGCCATCACCCGTTAACGGGCTCTGACTACTTGTAGGCACACGGTTTCAGGATCTCTTTCACTCCCCTTCCGGGGTGCTTTTCACCTTTCCCTCACGGTACTGGTTCACTATCGGTCACTAGGGAGTATTTAGCCTTGGGAGATGGTCCTCCCGGATTCCGACGGAATTTCACGTGTTCCGCCGTACTCAGGATCCACTCTGGAGAGAACGAAGTTTTGACTACAGGGCTGTTACCTCCTATGGCGGGCCTTTCCAGACCTCTTCATCTACCTCGTTCCTTTGTAACTCCGTATAGAGTGTCCTACAACCCCAAGAGGCAAGCCTCTTGGTTTGGGCTAATCCCGTTTCGCTCGCCGCTACTCAGGGAATCGCATTTGCTTTCTCTTCCTCCGGGTACTTAGATGTTTCAGTTCCCCGGGTCTGCCTTCTCATATCCTATGAATTCAGATATGGATACCACTCCATTACGAGTGGTGGGTTTCCCCATTCGGAAATCTCCGGATCAAAGCTTGCTTACAGCTCCCCGAAGCATATCGGTGTTCGTCCCGTCCTTCATCGGCTCCTAGTGCCAAGGCATCCACCGTGCGCCCTTTCTAACTTAACCGTTAAAAAGAATCACTATGTGATATCTTGTGTTACTAATTGAATGTGATGTCTACTGTTATCTAGTTTTCAAAGAACACGTTTCGAAGGAATGATCCTTCAAAACTAAACAAGACAGGGAACGTTCTGTTTATAAGACCCAAGGTCTTATATTCCGTAAATATCCTTAGAAAGGAGGTGATCCAGCCGCACCTTCCGATACGGCTACCTTGTTACGACTTCACCCCAATCATCTGTCCCACCTTCGGCGGCTGGCTCCATAAAGGTTACCTCACCGACTTCGGGTGTTACAAACTCTCGTGGTGTGACGGGCGGTGTGTACAAGGCCCGGGAACGTATTCACCGCGGCATGCTGATCCGCGATTACTAGCGATTCCAGCTTCACGCAGTCGAGTTGCAGACTGCGATCCGAACTGAGAACAGATTTGTGGGATTGGCTTAACCTCGCGGTTTCGCTGCCCTTTGTTCTGTCCATTGTAGCACGTGTGTAGCCCAGGTCATAAGGGGCATGATGATTTGACGTCATCCCCACCTTCCTCCGGTTTGTCACCGGCAGTCACCTTAGAGTGCCCAACTGAATGCTGGCAACTAAGATCAAGGGTTGCGCTCGTTGCGGGACTTAACCCAACATCTCACGACACGAGCTGACGACAACCATGCACCACCTGTCACTCTGCCCCCGAAGGGGACGTCCTATCTCTAGGATTGTCAGAGGATGTCAAGACCTGGTAAGGTTCTTCGCGTTGCTTCGAATTAAACCACATGCTCCACCGCTTGTGCGGGCCCCCGTCAATTCCTTTGAGTTTCAGTCTTGCGACCGTACTCCCCAGGCGGAGTGCTTAATGCGTTAGCTGCAGCACTAAGGGGCGGAAACCCCCTAACACTTAGCACTCATCGTTTACGGCGTGGACTACCAGGGTATCTAATCCTGTTCGCTCCCCACGCTTTCGCTCCTCAGCGTCAGTTACAGACCAGAGAGTCGCCTTCGCCACTGGTGTTCCTCCACATCTCTACGCATTTCACCGCTACACGTGGAATTCCACTCTCCTCTTCTGCACTCAAGTTCCCCAGTTTCCAATGACCCTCCCCGGTTGAGCCGGGGGCTTTCACATCAGACTTAAGGAACCGCCTGCGAGCCCTTTACGCCCAATAATTCCGGACAACGCTTGCCACCTACGTATTACCGCGGCTGCTGGCACGTAGTTAGCCGTGGCTTTCTGGTTAGGTACCGTCAAGGTACCGCCCTATTCGAACGGTACTTGTTCTTCCCTAACAACAGAGCTTTACGATCCGAAAACCTTCATCACTCACGCGGCGTTGCTCCGTCAGACTTTCGTCCATTGCGGAAGATTCCCTACTGCTGCCTCCCGTAGGAGTCTGGGCCGTGTCTCAGTCCCAGTGTGGCCGATCACCCTCTCAGGTCGGCTACGCATCGTTGCCTTGGTGAGCCGTTACCTCACCAACTAGCTAATGCGCCGCGGGTCCATCTGTAAGTGGTAGCCGAAGCCACCTTTTATGTTTGAACCATGCGGTTCAAACAAGCATCCGGTATTAGCCCCGGTTTCCCGGAGTTATCCCAGTCTTACAGGCAGGTTACCCACGTGTTACTCACCCGTCCGCCGCTAACATCAGGGAGCAAGCTCCCATCTGTCCGCTCGACTTGCATGTATTAGGCACGCCGCCAGCGTTCGTCCTGAGCCAGGATCAAACTCTCCAATAAAGTAGTTTGACTGACTACGCACATTACTGTGCGATTTTATATTAAAACTTGAATTAACAGGTACGTTTTGTCTTGTTTAGTTTTCAAAGATCATTTTGTCACTTCGTTTAAGCGACTTTATTATTATAACTCGTTGACTCATTGAAGTCAATAACTTTTTTTGAAGTTATTTTTTTGTCATCGCCTTGTTTAGCGGCAACGAATAATAATATACCACCTTGTAAATAATAGTGCAATAGTTTTTTGAAGAAAAACCTAAGGAATTATAAAAGAGCGTCACCCTTCTATTAGAAAGGTTGACGCTCTTTTAAATTAGCGCTGTCTCATTTGCGGGAATAACAGTACATCTCGGATCGAAGGAGCATTCGTAAGCAGCATGACCAGGCGATCGATCCCGATGCCTAAGCCTCCTGTTGGCGGCATGCCATACTCCAGGGCTTCAACGAAGTCTTCATCCATTAAATGAGCTTCATCATTACCCTCTTCTCGTTCTTTTAATTGGGCTTCAAAGCGTTCTCTTTGATCAATAGGATCATTTAGCTCTGTGAATGCATTTGCGTGCTCACGGCCTACGATAAACAGTTCAAAACGGTCTGTGAAGCGCGGATCCTCTGGATTTTTCTTAGCAAGAGGAGAAATTTCTACTGGATGTCCATAAATAAACGTTGGCTGGATAAGCGTTTCCTCGATTTTTTGTTCGAAGAATTCGTTTATAATATGGCCCACTGTCATAGAGTCTTTAATCTCTACACTATGCTCTTTTGCATATTCACGGGCTTGCTCAACAGTTACATCTTCCCAGAAGTCAACGCCTGTCGCTTCTTTGACTGCGTCAACCATATGGATTCTTTTCCACTCAGGTTTCAGTTCGATTTGCTCTTCCCCGTATTGGATTGTCGTCGTGCCAAGCACCTCTTGTGCGATATGAGCGACAAGGTTTTCAGTTAAACTCATGATATCTTTATAGTCAGCATACGCTTCATATAATTCAATCATTGTAAATTCAGGGTTATGGCGTGTAGAGACGCCTTCATTACGGAAAACACGGCCGATTTCATATACTTTTTCTAAACCTCCGACAATCAAGCGTTTCAGATGCAGTTCAATCGCAATACGCATGTAGAGCGGAATATCTAAAGCATTATGATGGGTAATGAACGGACGCGCGGAGGCTCCCCCTGGAATGCTGTGCATAGTTGGTGTTTCTACTTCTAAGTATCCATGATCATCAAGGTATCTTCTCATCGCTTGAATGATCTTGCTGCGTGTGATGAACGTATGTTTGCTTTCTGGATTTACGATAAGATCCAAGTAACGTTGACGGTAGCGCTGCTCAACGTCTTTTAAACCATGGTATTTATCCGGCAGCGGACGAAGCGCTTTTGTCAGTAAATCAAATGATGTTGCTTTTACAGACAGTTCGCCTACATTTGTTTTGAACACTTTTCCGGTTACGCCGATAAGGTCGCCAAGGTCGGAAGATTTGAAGATTTCATATTGGTCGTCACCGACACTGTCTTTTCTTACGTAGATTTGAATTTGACCTTCTAAATCCTGAAGGTGCGCGAAGCCGGCTTTTCCTTTGCCGCGTTTTGTCATCATACGGCCTGCGATTGTGACTTCAATCGCTTTTTCCTCTAACTCTTCTTTCGTTAGATTTTGATATGCCGCAATAATTTGCTCAGATTGATGAGTTCTTTCAAAACGTGCGCCGAATGGATCTATACCGTTTTCTCTCATCTGATTCATTTTGTCGCGTCTGACTTGCAGCTGGTCGTTCAATTCTTCATGATTATGCTCTTCTTGACTCATTGTTATCACTCCATTACAGATATTGTTTCATGAAAAAAGCAGAAAAACTGCCAGCGTAAAACTGGCAGTGAGCAGCAAATAGAGGTGAAAGTTATCCTACTTTTGCGTCTTGAAGCTCTTTTGCCTCAACTTCAACAGTAAATGCATCTAAAAGCTGTACAAGCTCTTCTCTTGTCTCGCAATGATTGATTCCATTACGAACCTCCGCATTGCCTCTTATGCCTTTCAGATACCATGCAGCGTGTTTTCTCATTTCTCTTACCGCTACATTTTCACCTTTTAAGTTAATCAGGCGGTCAAGATGCAGTTTGCATACCGCCATTTTTTCGCGTACTTGCGGCTCTTCTTTTAATTCACCCGTTTCAAGGTATTGAACCGTACGGTAAATCATCCACGGATTGCCTAACGCGGCACGGCCAATCATGACCCCGTCTACTCCTGTTTCATCAAGCATACGCTTAGCATCCTGCGGCGTCTTGACATCGCCGTTCCCGATAACCGGAATCGATACAGATTGTTTTACTTCTTTGATAATATCCCAGTTTGCAGTTCCTTCGTACATCTGCACTCTTGTACGGCCGTGAAGCGCAACTGCTTTTCCGCCCGCACGCTCGACAGCCTGTGCGTTTTTCACCGCGAAAATGTGGTCTTCATCCCAGCCCATTCTCATTTTCACTGTGACTGGTTTATCGACGGCATCCACTACTGCAGAAACCATTTCATAAATCTTATCGGGATCGAGAAGCCATTTTGCTCCCGCATCACATTTTGTAATCTTTGGTACTGGGCATCCCATGTTAATATCAATGATATCAGCAGTTGTGTTCTGGTCTACAAACTTCGCCGCTTCCACAAGGGTTTCCTTTTTTCCTCCGAAGATTTGAAGGCTGAGCGGTTTTTCACGTTCATCAATGTAAAGCATACCCATTGTTTTGGCATTGTTGTAAAGGATCGCTTTGTCACTGATCATTTCAGCGCAGACCAATCCGGCTCCGAATTCCTTTACAGTCAATCTGAATGCTGAGTTGCAGACACCGGCCATAGGGGCCAGCACAACCCGGTTTTTTAATTGAATATCACCGATTTTAAACATTTTTCCCCTCCTTTCATTTGTTATTATTTTCTGGCGGCGCTAATTCGTCCGCGCTTATATTTAAAACATCTGCTGCACTTTGAATGATGGCAGCTGACGGCAATCGGTTTCCGCGTTCAATTTCGCCGAGAATAGAAACTGATATACCTAACGCTTTCGCAAATCCTTCTTGAGTATAACCTTTCAGCTTTCTGAATGCACGAATTCGTCTACCCCAGATTTCTGCTTCCATACTCTTACACCTTCTTGGTCGGTTTCCTCGCTTTTTGCCTCTTTTTCAACCCGCGTGCATATTTCCGCAAGCGGTGCAAGGACAAATAAACGCTCATACATTCTCGGATGCGGAACAATTAGTTGCTCTGTTTCAATATTTTCACGATTAAACAGTAAAATGTCAAGGTCTGCCGTCCGCGGCCCCCATCTGACTTCTCTCGTCCTGCCCAATTCATTTTCTATATGCTGCGTGAGCTCCAGGAGCTGAAACGGATTCAGCGACGTCTCGATTTCAACTGCCATATTTAAAAATTCATCTTGAGCTTCGTATCCGACTGGGTCTGTTTCGTAAATAGAAGACACTTTTGTGACTGTCACTGCCTCATGTTGATGCAGCATCGCCACCGCTCGCCGTAAATACGTTTCTCTTTCTCCAATATTAGATCCAAGTGCTATATAAGCTGTATTGTTCATGATTTTTTTCTCGTGATTTCTATTGCTACTGATTTATAGTGGCCGGGAATTGGCGGATCTGGCTTAATCACTTTTACAGTACATTGCTGCACCTGATGAAATTTCTTCAGGACAGTGTCCGCAATACGTTCTGCCAGTGTTTCCACTAGTTTCACAGGCTCACCTTCGACGATATCTTTACATACGTGGTAAAGCTCGGCATAGTTAATGGTTTTCTCAAGCTCGTCTGTTTGTCCGGCTTTGCTTAAATCCAATTCTGCGGTTAAATCGACTTTAAAACGCTGTCCGAGCTTGTTCTCCTCTTTTAACACACCGTGATAGCCGTAAAACTCCATGCCTTCTACGTAGATTTTATCCATGATGCATCCCTCCCTTGTTCAGCATTGCATCCATCATTTTCGCCATTCTGGCTATTTGTTTTACATCATGGACTCTCACAATGTCACAGCCTTTTTGAATGCCTAGACACACGGTTGCGCCTGTGCCCTCAGCCCGCTCCTCAGGCGGAAGATCCAGGACACGGCCGATAAATCTTTTTCGGGAGGTTGCAAGAAGAACCGGATAGCCAAGTCCGCTGAAAACTTCGAGTTTGTTCATGACTGCCAGATTATCGTGATAGTCCTTCGCAAAACCAATACCGGGATCGAGGATAATGTTCTTTTCCTCTACACCTGCTTCAACAGCAATCTTTACACTTTCCATTAAGTCCGACAGCATATCCGGTATTAAGTCGTTGTAGTTTCTCTCTTTGCGGTTATGCATGAGAACGATCGGAACATTGTGTTCAGCTGCAACAGAAGCCATTTTCGGATCGTACTTCGCTCCCCAAATATCATTGATGATTGAAGCGCCGGCTTTAACAGCTTCATCTGCGACAGAAGCCTTGTACGTATCTACAGAGATCGGCACTGCGAGCTCTTTTGTAATCCGCTCAATCACAGGAATCACTCTGGACATTTCTTCGTCCTCGGACACATATTCGGCGCCGGGTCTTGTCGATTCGCCTCCGATATCAATGATATGCGCACCGTCATCAATCATCTCTTTCGCATGCAACAGGGCATTGTCCAGGCTGTCATATTTTCCGCCATCCGAGAAAGAGTCAGGCGTTACGTTTAAAATACCCATCACCAGCGTCTTTTCTCGATATGATAATGCGCTGGGTTTGGTATGGATTACTTGTGTTTGGTCTATCGTTTGCCGCGCCATTCTCTTCCTCCCTGTCATGAATTCATGTTCTTTATTTCTTGGTGGTATAGCGTTTGTAAAGCGGAAGTTATTTCTCCGTTTTGGCCCGGATAGTTCACTTCTTCTATTTTAGAAAACGGAATGATCTCAAGAACCGAGTTGGTCATCCATGCTTCATCTGCCGTCAAAAGGGCTTCAAGCTGGTAGCGGCCTGTTTTGACATCCATCCCTATTTTCTTTGCGTTCTCCATGACAAAACGTCTCGTGACGCCGTCAAGAATTCCGGTATCAAGTGATGGTGTATAGATAGAGCTGCCTTTTCTCCAGAAGACATTTGAAATGATGCCCTCTGCTACAGCGCAATCCTCCGTTAAAAAGATCCCTTCAAACCGCGGATCATTTCCGATCTCCCGTTTCGCATACATATTATTTAAATAGTGATGTGATTTTAACCGGAACGGCCCCTCCGGTGTGTTTCTCCGTACCGATAAAACCTTTCCTTCCTTTTGCAAAGGAAGACTTTCTGGTTTTAACTGATTAACAAAACATAAAACAGTCGGGTTATCGTAAGTTTGAGCAGCGAAGCCTTTATCACTGATGCCGGCTGATATGTTCAGCCTGACGCGGGCATTGCCGTCTTTGATATCATTCAGCCCGAGCAGCTTGTCCAGCATTTCAATCATCTCTTGTTTTGTCACAGTGTATTCGATTTGCAGATCCTTAAGTGCGCGTTCAAGCCGTTCTATATGCCAATCAAGCAGGAACGGCCGGCCTTCATAAAGCCTGAAGGTCTCAAAAACACCGATCCCATATAAAAAACCATGGTCAAAAGGAGAAAGAACTGCATCTTTCTCCTCTATAAATCGGCCGTTTACATATATCATCACGCAATGACTTCCTTGCGGTACGTTTCAATAAAATTTCTGAGCATTTCTTTTCCAAAGGAAGTCATAATAGACTCTGGATGAAATTGAACGCCTTCTATCGGAAGGTCATTGTGCCGAATAGCCATGATTTCTCCTTCTTTCGTTTGTGCGGTTACTGTGAAACAGCTTGGCAGCGTCTCAGGTTTTACGATCAGTGAGTGGTATCGTGTCGCCACAAGCGGGTTTTGCAAACCTTTAAAGATCGTCTTGCCGTCATGCTCGATTTCTGAGGTTTTTCCGTGCATCAGCCGCTCTGCTCTGACCACGTCTCCGCCAAACTCCTGTGCGATAGACTGATGTCCGAGACACACGCCAAAAACGGGAATTTTGCCTGCGAAGTATTTAATTGCTTCAAGGCTGATTCCAGCTTCATCAGGACTGCACGGTCCGGGTGAAATCATTAAGAAATCCGGTGACAGCTCTTCAATTTGCTCTATTGTGATATCGTCATTGCGTTTTACAATCAGCTCTTCTCCAAGCTCGCCCAAATACTGCACTAAGTTGTACGTGAAAGAATCATAGTTATCAATCATTAAAATCATTTCTCCGCTCACCTCATCTAATTTTTGTCTCTGCTTCGCTCAGCTCTAACGCCTTTTGCATCGCAAAAGCTTTTTTGAATGATTCTCTGTATTCATGCTTAGGAACAGAATCAATCACAACTCCTGCTCCGGATTGCATAAACGCCTGCCCTCCGGCTGCATAAATGGTTCGGATCACGATATTAAACTGAAGATCCTGATTATACCCAAACCACCCTATAGATCCAGTATAAAGCCCACGGCGTGTCGGCTCAAGTTCTTCTATAATTTCCATTGTCCTTACTTTAGGAGCACCTGTAATCGTTCCTCCAGGAAATACAGCATGAATAATATCTACAGCGTCGTATCCATCCTGCAGTTCACCTTGGACATTAGACACAATGTGCATGACGTGGGAGTATTTTTCAATTGCCATGAATTCATTAACCCGCACTGATCCGTAACGGGAAACTCTGCCGAGATCATTTCGTTCTAGATCAACTAGCATGACATGCTCAGCGCGTTCTTTTTCATTATGGATTAATTCATTTGCGAGCGCTTCGTCTTCCTCATCCGTTTTCCCTCTGGAACGAGTGCCCGCGATCGGTCTTGTCTCTAACAGTTTGCCCTTTTTGCTGACAAGAAGTTCAGGAGATCCGCAAATAATTTGGAAATCTGGTGTTTCTAAATATGCCATATATGGAGAAGGATTCACTTCTCTCAGTTTTTTGTAGATCTCATACGGGTGAGCAGACAGCGGCTGCGACTGCCTGATCGATAGATTGACTTGAAAAACATCTCCGCTGGCAATGTATTGCTTGATTTTCTCTACAGCCTGAGAAAAGCCTTCTTCAGTAAAAGGCGCTGCAAAGGAACCGTCAGCTGTATATGTCATCTCTTGTAACGGCTCACCGGGAAGCTCAGTCAGCCACATATGTTCGAGCTGGGACAGCTTTTCGTCCGCTGATTCGTTCTCATCATTCACATGAGTGACCAGCCAAAGAGCCTGTTCTTCATGGTCATAGACGGCGATATCATCAAAGACAAGAAAATAGATATCAGGTGTCTCCAGGTCATCTAATGAGAGCATTTTAAAATTTTCAATGTAGCGTGCGTAATCATAGCTAAGAAAGCCGATTGCTCCCCCTTGAAAATCAGGCAATTCTTCATCCGTTTCTGTTTCCAGCGTTTTAAACCAACTGTGGAAGGCGCGTAATGGGTCACCCTCTTTAAACAGTGTCTCATCCCCATGCTTAATGGTTGCAATTCCGTCTTTTCCCTTGACAGCCGCAATTGGATCAAGACCGGCTATACTGTATCTGCCGCCTCTTGCACTTTCAAGAAGCACGTGCTGTTTTCTGGATTGTGAAAGTTTCTCATATTGTTGCAAGAATGAATCTTTTTGAAAAGGTACTTTTCTGCCTGCCGGTCTGCGTTGTGCCATTTATATCATTCCTCTGTTTTCTTTTTCTGCTTTTTTTATTGTAAAGCAATATCATGAGTGAAAAAAGTGAATTTCTCTTCCAAGGATAAGATTCGTCGCGGACACGGCATATTTGATGCACAAATAAAAAAACTCCCGGGCACCGGGAGTTTTTTCGAGCTTTTTAATCGAATTGATACAGCGGCGTACTCAAATAACGTTCGCCGTTACTCGGAATGATAGCTAATACTTTTTTGCCCTTTCCGAGTTTTTTCGCTACTTCAATAGCAGCATAAATGGCCGCACCTGATGAGATGCCTCCGAGAATTCCTTCTTCACGTGCAGCTCTGCGTGCATATTCAAATGCTTCTTCATTCTTCACAGGGAAAATTTCATCGTATACTTCAGTGTTTAAGATGTCGGGCACAAAGCCAGCTCCGATTCCCTGAATTTTGTGAGGGCCTGGTTTTCCTCCTGAAAGCACTGGGGAATCTGACGGTTCAACAGCGTAGATTTTGACGGAAGGATATGCTTCCTTCAGGACTTCACCCGCTCCTGTAATCGTTCCGCCTGTTCCGATTCCGGCTACAAATGCATCAAGCTGGTCATCACCGAATTGCTCAACGATTTCTTTACCTGTTGTTTGGCGGTGGATTTCAGGGTTCGATGGATTGTTAAACTGCTGCGGCACGAAGTATCCGTGTTTTTCAGCAAGCTCCTCCGCTTTCTTAATGGCGCCTTTCATGCCTTCCGCACCCGGAGTCAGCACAAGCTCAGCACCATATGCGCGAAGAAGGTTGCGGCGCTCCATGCTCATTGTGTCAGGCATAACCAAAATCGCTTTTAAACCTTTAGCAGCAGCAACCATTGCCAGCCCGATTCCTGTATTTCCGCTTGTCGGTTCAATGATTGTATCGCCAACTTTTAATTTCCCTTCTTTTTCAGCGGCTTCAATCATCGCTAAACCGATACGGTCTTTTACACTGCTTCCAGGGTTCATGTATTCAAGCTTCAAATATACATCCGCACTGTTTTCATCAACAAGGCGATTTAATTTAACGATTGGCGTATTCCCAATTAATTCAGTAATGGAGTTTGCTACACGTACCATTCTCGACACCTCAATTTCCGACTATTTGTATTGGTATTATGTATATAATCTATCAATTTCAAAATTTTTTGTCAATCATTTAGTACTTTTTTCCCCATAGAACCAAGACACGTCAGCTTCTTTCCAAAGCGATTTTACAGTTGCTTTATCACCTAACTGATCCATTGCGATCTGGCGTTTAATCTGATTCTTCACTTCATCATATGAGAACGTTCTCGCATTTAACTTTTCTTTCAGTTGAATAATCGCATAGCCGTTGTTTACCTTTATCGGTTCGTTTGACCATTCATCTTGTTTTAGTGTCTTTGCTTCTTCAATGTATGATGACGGAATGTTGTCTGATGCCTCGGTGACAAACCCTAAATCTCCCCCGTACGGTGACGTATACCTGTCTGTGGACCGTTCCGCCGCAACAGCTTCAAAGCTCGAGCCGCCTTCAAGCTCTTTTAAAACTTGTTTGGCTTCCTCTTCATCCTTTACAACAATATGCCGAATACGATACGAATCATCAAACTGATACAGTTCTTTATTTTGATTATAAAATGATTTCATTTCTGTCTTTGAAATATCAATATCCTTTGTTAATAATTCCTCAAGAAGAATATTATAGCGAATTTGGTCTTTCCACTCTTTTTCAGTTGTATGCTCGTCTTCGTAAAATGAATTATTCACCGCCTTAATCAGCAGAAATTCCCGATCAATTTCACTTTTAGATACTTTGAGATTGTTCTTTTTGGCAAGCTGCTCTACCACTCGGACATTGATCATATCTTCAAGTGTTGATTTTCCGTATTCATCTTCCATTTCCTTCAGCCATTCTTCTCTTGTGACGCTTTTGCCTCCAATAGTAGCAATGGACTCGTCGGACGGGGAAGCACTGGCTTGAGATTTCGTCAGTGTATATGCCACTGCGATACAGCATACCAGCAGCGCGCCCCAAATGATTGTCCAGATTGTTCTTGATTTCAAATTTACTGTCAGCCCCTTTTCTTAAATTCAAAAAACCCGCTAAAGAGCTTAGCGGGTCGTTTGGTCTCGAAGCTCTTCCAGCTCTTCTTTTGTAAATAAGTACTTTTCATTACAAAAATGGCATACTGCTTCGGCTTGTCCATCTTCTTCTATCATATCTTGAATTTCTTTTTTGCCTAGTCCTAAAACGGCTGTTTCAAAACGCTCTTTTGAACAAGGGCAATGGAATTTAACAGGCATGGTTTCCAAAATCTCAGGCTTTTCTCCTAAGACTTCTTCCAAAATTTCTTCCGGCGCAAGCCCTTTTTGAATCAGTTTAGAAATAGGTTCTACTACAGATAGACGCTGTTCAATTTTTGTGATGGTTTCATCATCTGTTCCCGGAAGGAGCTGAAGAATGAAACCTCCTGCCGCCAAAATGGTGTTGTCTGGGTTAACAAGCACGCCGACACCTACAGAAGAAGGAACCTGCTCCGATGATACAAGATAGTACGTAAAATCTTCCCCCAGTTCTCCGGAAACGATTTCTACTTGCCCTGTGAAGAACTCGCGCAGGCCTAAATCTTTTACAACACTTAATGTTCCATCTGTTCCGACAGCGCGTCTGACATCCAGCTTGCCGTGTTCATTCAAGTCAAAATGAACATGCGGGTTTGAGACATATGCCCTGACTTCCCCTTTAGCATTTGCATCAGCAACAATCGCGCCGATTGGCCCGCCGCCTTCCACTTTCACTGTCAGCTTATCATCACCTTTCAGCATAGAACCAAGCATTAGTGAAGCTGTCATTGTACGGCCCAGTGCAGCGGATGCTGTCGGCCATGTATCATGCCGTCTCTGTCCTTCATTCACCATATCAGTCGTTTTTGCAGCATATGCGCGAACTTTTCCGTCATACGCCAGCGCTTTTACTAAATAATCCATTGCAAAACCTCCTATACACTTCCCACGCGGTTTCGTTCATAAATCAATTCCAGCCCTTTTAGGGTTAAGAATGGATCAACGATGTCTATACAATCTGATTCGTTTGCGATTAATGGCGCAAGACCGCCTGTCGCAATGACTTTCGGTTCTTGTTTTGCCTGCCATTTCATTCGTTTTACGATTCCTTCCACTTGGCCGACATAGCCAAATAAAATCCCTGATTGCATCGCGCTTACAGTGCTTTTTCCGATAATATTGTCAGGCCGGGCGATTTCAATACGCGGAAGCTTCGCCGCACGCGAGTACAGCGCCTCAGTCGAAATTGTAATTCCAGGCGCAATCGCTCCGCCCATATATTGTTTGTTTTCATCGATATAACAGTACGTTGTAGCTGTACCGAAATCAACAACAATCAAAGGATTGCCGTACAAGTGAATGGCCGCAACAGCATTTACGATTCTGTCAGCGCCTACTTCTTTCGGATTGTCGTACTTTATATTTAAACCGGTTTTCATACCAGGACCGACAATTTGCGGTTCGATATGAAAGTATTTTGTGCACATTCTCTCTAACGCAAACATGATTGGCGGCACAACTGAAGAAATAATAATGCCTTCTATTTGTTCAAACATGAGACCTGAATGATCAAATAAAGAGCGCAGAATCATCCCAAACTCATCTTCTGTTTTATGCCTGCTTGTTTCTATACGCCAGTGATATTCTAATTCACCCTCATGATATACACCAAGTACAGTATTGGTGTTCCCCACATCAATAACAAGTAACAACCTCTATCACCACTTTTGAATAGTTTCTCTATCATTACTTTTACAAACATTCTACAATACCATACACGATCGGCGGCTCATTTGTAAACAAATCGATACCATAATTGGATGATTGAAAAGAGGGGCAGCAGAGGCGGGATTCACATAAAAAAACTGCCAGCGTCAGCCGGCAGTTTTTATCAGAAAGCGTTACTCTTTCGTATCGTCTTTCTTTTCTTCTTCTGTTTTTGACAGAATGTTTACTTTGACATCATCGTTCTTCTCATCATCAGAGAACTTACGCTCAGGCAATGTTCCGTGATCGACAAGATGTTTGATTTGTTCAGCATCCAGTGTTTCAACTTCCAGAAGCGTCTGAGCAATCAATTCAAGCTTGTCACGATTTTCTGTCAGGATTGTTTTCGCACGCTCGTAACACTCTTTGATAATGCGCTGAATTTCCTGATCAATTTCGTAGGCAATTTGATCACTGTAGTTTTGTTCGTTGTTGAAATCACGGCCTAAGAATACCTGGCCACCCTGAGACTGTCCAAATTGCAGCGGTCCCAGTTTTTCTGACATACCGAATTCTGTAACCATTCGTCTTGCAATATTTGTCGCACGCTGGAAGTCATTGTGCGCTCCTGTGCTGACTTCGCCAAAGATAATTTCTTCAGCAACACGCCCGCCCAAGAGACCGACAATTTTATCAAGCAGCTCCGGCTTTGTCTGGAAGTAACGGTCTTCTCTTGGAAGCATAACTGCATAACCGCCAGCCTGACCCCGAGGAACAATCGTTACTTTATGAACCATATCAGCCTCATCTAAAACGAGTCCGATAACGGTGTGTCCGCCTTCGTGATATGCCACGATATTGCGTTCTTTCTTGGAGATGACGCGGCTTTTCTTAGCTGGTCCGGCAATAACACGGTCCGTAGCTTCATCAATGTCGCGAGCATCGATTTTTTTCTTGTTTTGACGAGCCGCCACAAGAGCAGCTTCATTCAATAGGTTTTCTAAGTCAGCGCCTGAGAAACCAGGTGTTCTCATGGCAATCGATTTCAGATTTACCGTTTCATCCAGCGGTTTATTTCTTGCATGGACTTTCAATACAGCTTCACGTCCAATTACATCTGGGCGGTCCACTGTGATTTGACGGTCAAAACGTCCCGGACGAAGTAAGGCTGGGTCCAAGATGTCCGCACGGTTCGTTGCGGCAATGATGATAATTCCTTCATTGGCACTGAATCCGTCCATTTCAACAAGCAATTGGTTGAGCGTCTGTTCACGTTCATCGTGTCCGCCGCCGAGACCCGCTCCACGCTGGCGTCCGACTGCGTCAATTTCATCAATGAAGATCAAACAAGGCGCATTCTTTTTCGCGTTTTCGAACAAGTCACGCACACGGGAAGCACCGACACCTACAAACATTTCAACGAAATCAGATCCGCTGATGCTGAAGAATGGTACACCGGCTTCACCGGCTGATGCTCTTGCAAGAAGTGTTTTACCGGTACCCGGAGGTCCGACTAAAAGCACACCTTTAGGGATTCTTGCGCCAAGCTCGGCAAACTTGCGGGGATCTTTCAGAAATTCAACAACTTCCACAAGTTCTTGTTTCTCCTCGTCTGCCCCTGCAACGTCTTTAAATTTGACGCGTTTCTTTTCCTCTGTATATAGCTTCGCCTTACTCTTACCAAAGTTCATGACACGGCTGCCGCCGCCTTGAGCTTGATTGAGCAGGAAGAAGAACAGAATAAAGATAATGACAAATGGGATGATGGTCGTCAGGAACGTCACCCATCCGCTTGTTTCTTGAGCGGGATCAACCTTTACATCTGTCTTTTTTATAGCATTAAAGATCTGGTCTGCTCCCTTTCCTTCAGGAACATGAGTCAAAAAGTATTGATCCTTGTCGTAATTTTTCAGCTGTCCTTTTACCTCATAAACACCTCTGACAGGCTGAACCGACACGCTATCAACTTTCCCGTCATCCAGGTTTTTGATGAACGTGCTGTACGACATATTTTCTGTTTTCGGATTTGAGGTCTGGAAGTAGCTCACAACCCCGATTACTACTAATAAAATAAGTAAATAAAAAATGGTATTACGGAAGACCCGATTCATTCCTTACCTCCTCCCACAGTAAGCACAACTATGTTCAATAGTACCATAGAAAATCATTCCAATACAACCAATAACCATCTCGGAAGCAGGCTGCCGATCAGCTTTCATAAACTGCCGGTTTTAACACTCCGATATAAGGCAGATTGCGATAGCGCTCAGCATAATCAAGTCCGTAACCCACTACAAACGCGTCAGGAACTTTAAAGCCGACGAAGTCTGCTTTAATGTCCGCTTTTCTTCCGCTTGGTTTATCCAAAAGGGTAACAATCTTAATTGATTTTGCTTTACGGTATCGGAAGAGCTCTACTAGATAACTTAAGGTTAACCCACTGTCGATGATATCTTCAATAATTAAGATGTCCCGGCCCTCTACAGATGTATCCAAATCTTTAATGATTTTTACTTCTCCAGATGAAACCGTAGATTTTCCGTAGCTTGATACATCCATGAAATCCATTTCCAAATATGTATCAATATGCTTGATAAGATCCGCCATAAAAGGAAGAGCTCCTTTTAACACACCGATTGCCAACGGAAATTTATCTTGATACTCGCTTGTTAAGTCTGCACCTAACTCTTTTACTTTCTCTTGTATCTCTTCCTCTGAGATCAGAACTGTTTCAATATCATGTTTCATCATGATTATGCTTGCCCCCTACACTTTTCATGCTGTCTATATTGTAATACAATGCGGTCACTGTTTGGAATCACAAGATCTTCAAAAATGGATTTTTTCAAGCCCGGTATCCAGATAATTTCACCGCTTGCATCCGTCACAACCGGCCAGTTGTCTCTTTCTTGCAGAGGCAATTTCTTATCAATAAATATATCCTTTACCTTTTTCGAGCCGTTCATCCCTTTTAGTTTTATCCGATCGCCGGCTTTTCTTGTCCGGATCGTCAAGGGAAATCTCACCTTATCTTGACTTGTAATAAAAACAGAATTCCCATGACCTTCAAGAGATTCCGCGTTACGCTTTGCCTCTATCAGAAATCCGTTTGGGAGCACTGCCGTCTCATCGGCAGCTCCGCTTATTTGATATTCAAAGGGAACATTTTTGCACTGCCATTGTTCAAATGTAAACAAACATGTCTGATATGATTTGACCACCTTCAGTCCTTTCGGAAAGTCCAGTACTCCTGAAGGACCGCCCTTATCCGCCCAATCCAAAAACTGCTGAATATGATGAGCGGAAAAGGATGATGGAACGTTTTCATAAAGATAGTTTAATATTAGTTGAACTCCTCTTCTTTGTAAAGGCATCGGGAGGGCAAGCAATTGAGAGGAATTGATTTCAACTGATATTTTAGACTGGCTTGTGATTACTTTATTCATTTCTTCTTTCGTTAATGACTGTAAGAATTGCTCATCTTCAGTCAGTGCTTCGCTTACTTTCTGAAACCTTTTATGCACATCCGGTGATTCCTGTTTCAAAAAAGGGAGCACTGCTTTTCTGAATCTGTTTCTAGTGTAATCATCTTTGGCGTTGCTTTCGTCCGTCCGGTAGCTCAAAGCGTTTTCATGGCAATAATGAAGAATCTCTTCTTTTGTAATGGCTAGAAATGGTCTGATCATCTGTCCCGTTTCAAACCGTCTTACCGGCTGCATGCCGGCAAGTCCAGCTCCGAGTGTGCCTTTAGCCAGTCTCATAAGCATTGTTTCAACCTGATCATCTCCATGTTGAGCAAGTGCAAGATAATCCGCTTGATGCTTGGACATCACTTCCTTAAAAAACTGATATCGGCAATCACGGGCAGCTGCCTGCTTGTTGAGACCGTTTTTCTCAGCATACGCAGTTACATTGATTTGAGCCGTTTCACATTTGATCTGTTCAGCCTCACAATATGCTTGGACAAAACGCATGTCTTCCTCAGATTGTGCCCCTCTGAACCGGTGGTCTACGTGAGCCGCAATCACATTGGCTGAACGGCCGTATAACGCATGAAGCGCGTGAAGGAGAGCCATCGAATCCGGACCGCCGGAAACGCCTACAATAATTGTCGCCCCTTTTAACGTAAGATTGTGTTTGATAAAAAAATCTTTGACACTGTTCACAATGTCCTCCTCACAATGAGCAGGTATTTTAAAGATATTCATATCCTATCACTTTCAATCCTTCCAAGCAAAGAAGAAGCATGGGTATTGCAGATTGCGGCTGTCAAATAAGGAAAAAGATAATGTAAGCGAAATAAAGCGCCAAAACACTGATTACGATAAGAGCGGTTTCGAATAACCCTCCGGACTTAGCGCCCTTCTTTTTAGGTGCATATCTCGTCTGTGTTACTTTTCCCTGGCGCATTTTTTGCTGTCTTTGTCTTGAGATAGGTTGCGCCGAAGTTGGCGTTTTTCCGGCCTGTTTTCTTTGCGCTGCCTTTTGCCCTGCTGCGAGCATCTCTCTTTTCATCTCGTCAGCGGAATCATAATGGCCATTTAAAGCAGAAATAAGCACTTTTTTATACTTTTGCAACACCGAACTGCCTTCGATTAAAGATCGCAGTTGTTCCTTTGGCTGGCTTGTTTTTTTGAATTCCTTTTTATGTACACAGTTGATCATAATCATAGCAACCGCAAACAAGTCGTAAGAGGGCTCTGCTTTTCTTGTCCCATACCCCCAATATCCTCTGTCGTAAAACTCGGTATACTCTTTTATCGCTCGGCCCTCCTTGGTTGTTCCGCCTACATCTATGCAGCGGATTCTGGCTGGCGGACCGGTGACAATCAGATTATCCGGCTTAAGGTCGCCGAATATCCACCCTTGCTGATGAAGCACGGATAAGCTGGTTAACAGCTGAATCATCAAGACCGGAATCCATTCTGCTCCTTTGTCACTGACGAATTGTAAAAGCAACGGGCCTTTTATGTATTCCATTGCATAAAATGAAACCTTTGTATTAGCACTGGGAATAAAGGCATCATCAGTGTCAAAAAAAGAAGGCCCCATCGTTACGGACTGGGCCTTTGAAAAAGATTTTAAGACATTCACTTCAGAAGTAATAGACAGGCTGTCATCGCTTACCTTTAAGGCAACATGTCCATCTGATGCTTCTGCCAAATACACAATTCCATTGGCCCCTTTTCCAAGCTGTTTACGCAGTGTGTAAGTATTTCCATTCCACTTGCCCTTTACTCTCGTTCCCGGCTTAAGGCTACATGCCAAACTCGTCAAAGTGTCGTTCATCATCTGCCAGCATGCTCCTTCTTGAGCGGATTTTTTCGAATTGCTGTGTCGCTTCACGAATCGCCGGACCTGTCGGCGTGATGCCGCCTGTCGATAGCTTCGCAAAGAGTGTGGAAAGAGATTGCAACTTCGGTGTCCAATTTAGCACAAGCTCGACCTCCTGTTTTTTCCCGGGAAATATACACATCGCAAATTCGTTATTCCCTATTCGGGAGTTAAGACTCACGGACAAGTCAATCAGCGCTTCTTTCACTGTAGGCAGCTTTGGCGCCATACTCGCGCTTGTATCAACGAGAACCAAAACCTGAAGATGCACCGTCTCTCCCAGTTCATCCACCACTTCCATGACTTCGCCGCGTTTTTCCGGAGAAAGCTCCTCCATTTCCACATTCTTTCCCAGGATTTGCTTCAGTTCTTGATTTACCACCCCTTGCAGGGTTTGCGTCATTGCTTTTTTCGTTACCATTTGAACCGTTTGCGAAAGCTGTGATGCGTAAACGACCTGATGCACGCCGCCTCCAGCAAGCGCAATCCCTTCGACTTCTTTCATAGCCTCGTGGTCAATTTTGTTTTCTTCCATTATACCTATGACATTTACTGTAATCCCTTGCTCTTTAGCAAAAGCAGCCATAGCAAGCGGATCTTCACCATGATTTGAGCAGCCATCCGTTATCAGCAGAATTTGATTCAAACGTCCGTTGTTCACATTCATTCCTCCTGGAGAATACGATGATTCTCAGATTCATATATTTCCATCTTCGCCAGAAGAAAATTGATTTATACGGAAGCGTTATGAAATTTCTTGTTTGCTTTGAAAGATGGCCGGAACGGGAATAGACGCCCACTTTGGTGTATTGTGATCAATTCGGACGACAACAACCGTCATATCATCATCAATTTGGCCTGATCTTGTGCGAATCACTTCCTCCATGAGTAAGTCAGCAATTTCCTGCGGATCATCTGTTTTTAACCCTTTCATTTTGCGCTTCATCCATAAATCATGATTTTCCACGTGTTTAGGGCCTTCGAAAATACCGTCACTCATCATGATCAGGAGGTCTCCCGCCTTCAGCTGCTCACTCACAACCTCAACGTCGAATTCGTTAATAATGCCGATTGGCAGATTGCTCGCTTGGACTTTCATCACCTGCTCACCCCGTTTGATAAAGCTCGGTGTTGATCCAACCTTTAAAAACTTACAGCTCGCATCCTGAAGGTCGATAATAGAAAGATCGAGCGTGGAATATATTTCATCCGTTGTCCGCAGAGACAGTATGCTGTTGATCGTTTTGATTGCTATTTTTTCATCAATTCCTGATTCAAGGATCTTTTCAAGAAGTTTAATCGTTTCATTGCTTTCAAAGTGAGCCCTCGCGCCATTGCCCATCCCGTCACTGATAGCAGCTGCATATTTTCTTGCGCCCAGCTCCATCATGCTGTAGCTGTCGCCGGAGACAAGGCCGCCGCCCTTCGCTGCATGAGCCGCACCCGTAGACACTCTGTACGATTTTGTTGATCCAAACGCGACATGGCTGTATCCATTTGGATGCGGCGAATGCTGCTCGGCTTTCACGAGAACTTGCTCTTCCAAAATGTCAGAAAGCATAGGCGCTATGATTTTTTCACTTTCTCCATGCCCGCTGAATGGGATTGTCATTTCAATATCAATGTTCCCCTGTTCAAGGCTGTAAATCTCCACCTGCTGAATCTCTATTCCAAAATGCTGAAGAGCCTCAATAATTTGTTCTTCTTGGATAAAGTGCTGCTCCCTCTCCCTTTTTATTTCCCGAGAAAAGTCTGCCATGACCTCTGAAACACCTAAGAGCTGTTCAGCCACAAGCCGCCTGCTGTCCTGCACTTTTTTCTTAAGAGTTAAATGCGCATGATGATAGGCAAGTTCATCCTCTATCAACTCTTCAACCTGACGCGATTTAGAGCAATACTGGTGAAACTCTTTTTTCAGCCTTCGGTTTGAAGCATACTCTTTTTCCTCTGTTTCAAGCATAACTTGTTTCATTAAATCATATGTTTTATCAAAGTTCTGAACCCAGCACCTGTTTTTCTTGTAGCACGTTTGACAGGAATGCTCCGTAATTTTACTTAAAAACAGATCGACTTCGCTGTCATCTGTTTGTTCGTCAGACGCTTGATAAAAGGTTGCAAAGCTTTCTGACAATGCATGAAATACATTGGAGAACTGATCCACCTTTTGAGCAGTGACATCTCTGATTTTTCTCGCGTATTGCTGCTGCTCCTGAAGATGTTCCACAGTACCCGGAATATATCTCGCCACTTTTCTTGTGATGGACTGAGGCGTAAGCAGAAACAGGCCGACTGCTATCAATGACTCATAGAGCGTTGTCATCAGACCGGCAGAGCCTTCTCCATATAAAGAAATAAGAAGCGATCCGATAATCAGCCCGATTGCCGCACCTGCTTTTTTTCCTTCTTTCAGCAAGCCGCCTAATAAGCCAGAAAATGCGAGCAGACTCATTTGATAGAGATTTCCGATATTGGCTAAGCCGAGAATCAGGCCTGTCACGACACCCACTGTACAGCCGATGCTTGCACCGCCGATGAAGGAAAAGCTTAATACAACATAACGGGCCAGGATATGTTCTGCCTGCATCCCTTGATAGGACAAGCCTGCAAGTCCAGTCAGCACCGAAGCAATCAGAATCATAAAGCAAATGATTTCTTCTATTTTTAAGGATTGTTTTACTTTCTTCACTGTGAAAATCGGAAGGCTTTGGAGGAAAATCAGCGTTAAAATAAAGGACAGCCCGGCTTCTACAACAGCCATCACATAATCATAGGTTGTAAACGCGCCATTCTGAGCGTAAACAAAACCCGCTCTTGCCGCCGCCATGGAGAAGAACACGACAATCGGAAGGGCTTTCACACGATCATCTGTGATGAAGGATGCTACTTTAGAAAACACGAAGAATGCAAGCAACGCCGCTAATATGAGTAATGAGTGCTTCGGAGAAATTGTCATTGCACCTGCAAGCACAGCCAGCACTGCATACAGCGCCTTGTCTCTTCTGATCAGAAGCATTGCCCCAAAGAAAGGAAGGGCGAAAGGAAGGACCTCGGATAATATGAAAGCTCGTCCAAGCAAAAACCCGATGACGACATAAATGAATCCTTTATAGAAAAACAGTGAATGCAAATGATGAGTCACCAGCTTCGCTCCCCTGTTAAAAAACGATTGGAGTTTTTCAAAAGCTTGTCCCGCCATTGGCCCGTTCACTCTTCTTTCTGCTTTTTCCATTTCTCTCATCTCCCACCTGTTATATTCGTTGCCTGTCATTATAGCGAAAGCACAGATAGGATTTTGTCAAAAGAAGGTAAGTATACCAAAGAAGTCTTCGACGGTTTCTGCCCTGAAATTCGTTTATGCGGAGAATTTCCAGAAAGATGTCTAAAAATGAAAAAAATCGGTTTCTGTTACAGAAACCGATTTTTCAGTATGACCCGTACGGGATTCGAACCCGTGTTACCGCCGTGAAAGGGCGGTGTCTTAACCGCTTGACCAACGGGCCTAACAAATATGGTAGCGGCGGAGGGGATCGAACCCCCGACCTCACGGGTATGAACCGTACGCTCTAGCCAGCTGAGCTACACCGCCATATTGTTTTGTGCTTCTAAGCACAAGTTATATAATACAAAGGTTTGTCCTTTTCGTCAACAGAAACTTTAATGTTATAATTTTCTGACTCTTACCTTGAGAGAGCATATAAAAAAAGCACCCGTTGGGACGAACGGATGCTTCATTTATTTATAGAAAGCAGCAAGTTATCCTCTTCTTGCTCCGCGCCCTCCACGTTTTGATTCCGTATTGCGTTTTAAAGATGACAAGCGATCTTCGCTATCTTTTAAAAATTTGTTCATTTTCTGTTCAAAAGATTCTTTCGGACGGAAATCATTTCTAGGTCTGGCTTGCGGACGGTCTTTAGCTTTTTTAATAGATAAACCAATTTTCCCGTCTTTTTCAACGTTGATGACTTTCACTTCAACTTGGTCGCCGACTTTTAAGTGATCATTAATGTCTTTAACATAATTATCGGCTACCTCACTGATATGAACGAGACCGGTTGAGCCTCCAGGCAATTCAACAAATGCTCCAAAATTTGTAATACCTGTAATTTTCCCTTGCAACTTGCTGCCCACTTCAATCGACATAAAAAAAGTGCTCCTCCTTAGGCTTATAAAAAGATCGTTTGCTTAATTATACCTAAATAAAAATTTAAGTGTCAACAAGGCTACTTGTTCTTCTTCTCCACATTAAAGATTATTTCACCGTCTCCAGACATGAATAAGTCTCTTCTGGCAAGCTCTGTGACATAATCTTCATCTTTTAATTTGGATATTTCTTCTTTTAAATCCGTTTGCTTTGTCTTTAAATTCTTCAGTTCTTTTTCAAGCTGTTCTTTCTTTTCTTCTTTTGCGCTAAGGGAAGATGTTTGGCTCCATACAGAGCTTGCCAGTACAATTGCCGTCAGAAATACGAGGGCGCCGAATACAGTCAACCGTCTGTACAGCCCTTTTCTTCTTCTTTTCTTCAGCTGATTTTGCCGCTCTACTTTTTCTTTATAGTCGTTTTGTATTTCAGTTATCGTTCGTTCTCTGGAAAAATTCAAATCAGACGGTCCTCCTTTCATCTCTTCAAAAAACGTGTAATGGTCGTTCTTATGGTTACCAATAGTTTCTTCTTCTTTTTTAGAAATCCTGCACCTTTTTGAAAATATCGTCTGAAAGTTAGACGCAGTTTTTCAGGAAGAAGTTTCATACATTGTTTCACGATAAAGCGGATCGGAAAACACAGAACCATGACTATTTTATAAAGACATAACATGAGAAAACCGATCAGGCGGTATGTTCTCTGAAAAAGAAACGTGACCAGCCAGATGATGACTCCGCATGTCCACACAATAGGACGAAATAACACGTGCTGAATGAGCTTTTTTAAGAATTGATAAACAGAAACAACAAGATAAATGACGAATTTCAGTATTTTTATATAGATTCGTTTGCAAAGGCTTTGATACGTCGCAACGCCCAGCAGAACCGCCAAAAAAATGTACAGCCTGAATTCTCCCTCATTTACATGAAGCAAGACATAAAAGAAGAGCAGCCCCTGCAAAATCCAGAAAAGAATATCATGAATAAATAAAAGCCATCTGGCTGTTCTGGCACGAATGACAAAGAGCCTGTACGTATCAAGCGACGCGCCAAGCCAGAGGCCCATACCGGACATCGCCAGCATTGTATAGAATTGTGTCGTCAGCGTCATTTAAACAACTTGCTAAAAAACCCTTTAGCTTTATCCCCTTGTTGCTCGTCTAAATACACTAAATCAAATACCCTGCCTTTGATCGAAACAATCCCTTTTTCTACATCAAGATTTTTCATTTGAAGGTTTTCGCCTCTGACTGAGAGCATTCCCATCACTGTTTCCAGCAGGAATTCTTCGTTATCAAAGCTTTCAACTTGCTTAACCCCAGAAATATCTAAATGTTTCCGGCCTTTCATTGTCACATCGTGCTGTTCCGGAACAGAAGAAGAACCTTTTTGTTCATAATATGAATTCATCTATTCAGCCCCCATATCCTCGATACTTTTAGCATTATTACTGCATTGTATGAGGCGGGGGATTCTTTTAGAACAAGCCTATTCGCCGAGTTTTTCTTCCTTTAGCACCGTATACATATTTGCGGCTTCTTCTTTTTTCGTCGTGTCTTTGAGCTCATTCACTTGTACCGTTACAAGCTTTTGGCCGAAGCGGACCGTTAATTCATCTCCAGGTTTTACGTCTGAGCTTGCTTTAGCCTGATTTCCGTTAATGGAGATTCTGCCTTGATCAGCTACTTCCTTCGCTAGTGTACGTCGTTTAATCAGCCGTGATACTTTTAAAAATTTATCTAATCTCATATTATGATCTCCTCTCAGTTTCTTTTGCTTCATTCCACAGGTTGTCCATGTCCTCAAGAGACATATTAGCCAGCTCGATTCCCTTTTCCTTCGCTGTTTGCTCAATATAAGAGAAACGTCTCCGGAATTTATCGTTTGTCATCGCCAATGCTTCCTCCGGTTCTATTTTGTAGAAGCGGGCTACATTTACCAAGGCGAAGAGAACGTCGCCAAATTCGGCCTTGAGATTGTGTTCATGAGGGTCTTCAGAAACCTCCGAAGAAAATTCCTCCATCTCCTCATTCACCTTTTCCCAAATATCACTCACATCTTCCCAGTCAAAACCGACTTTTGCCGCTTTTTTCTGAAGTTTAGCAGCTTTAGAAAGAGCAGGAAGGGTTTTCGGGACGTTGTCTAACAAGGATTCTTCAGATGTATGTTTTTCGGCTTTTTTAATATCTTCCCAATTTGCCAAAACATCGTTTTCATCCTGAACCTTAACATCTTTAAACACATGGGGATGTCTTCGGACCATTTTTTCACTGATCCCTTTAATCACATCATCTATTGTGAAATAACCATCATCTTCACCGATTTGCGCGTGAAGCAGGACCTGAAGCAAAACGTCGCCAAGCTCTTCGATCATATGGTCTGTGTCTTCTTCGTCAATTGCTTCGAGAAGTTCATAACACTCTTCAATCATGTATTGTTTTAATGACTGATGAGTCTGCTTTTTATCCCACGGACAGCCGTTAGGCCCGCGAAGCTCTCTGATGATGCGCCGAAACGCGGAGAACTCCCGGTACAGCAGCTTCTCTTCTTTAATCGGCGGAATATACACACTTGTTAAGTTATTCATGGCGACATTACGGTCCAATTCAAATAAAGGCACTCTCCGAATATCCTCATCGCGGCTTCCGGCGGCCGTTACAATCACAACTTCATAATCATCCGGCAGCTTCTCCATTAATGTCAGCTTCACTTCGGATGCAGTCATTTGGTCGTAAACCTGACAAATGATCAGGTGATGTCTGAGCTCAAGCTCATCCGCGCTCAATGTGCCGGCATCCACAAATTGAAAGCCTTCAATGGGATCAATTTGCAAGGCATTAAAAGTAGCATCAAGAAAACTTTGCCCTCCCGCGGCTTTCACCTGAATGTTTTTTTCTTCCTGCCGCTCCGTCAGCAGCTGTACTGTTTTTTCCGCTACAAATGGATGCCCCGGAACCGCATAAACAACGTCCTGATGCTTCGCTTCTCCAAAGAGAATGTCAGCAATTTCTTCGTATACCGCATCAAACTGGTCGTGCTTCTCATATATATCATCAAAATAACGAATGTTCTTCGTTTCGCTTTCTAGCTCCTGAATTAAAGGATGGTCTTTTGTTCTGACAAACAGAGTGTCCGCCTTTGTCAGCAGCTTATGTATGCCAATTGTCAACTGGTCCATGTCTCCGGCGCCAAGCCCGACGACTGTAATGTTACCTGCCATTTTGTTCTCTCCTTCTTGTGAGTTTGCTTAACTTGCTGCCAAAAGGCACACCGTTGAGCTCTTCATCCGTAAATATTCCCAATTTCATCATACAATAAATAAACACCGCGCCTCCAATGGCGACAGCAGAAAGACTTTCAACCGCCGCATATCCTCTTCCTTCCGCATCAAACAGAAAAGACCAAAGGCGTAAATAAGCAAGCAAGACAGCAGACATCAATAAAGCGGACCCAATAATCGGAAGCATAACGCCTCTCAGCTTGTCCAGCCATTCTTTTTGCCGCAGGCGATATAAATTAAGGCCGGCGACAGCCGCAAAGGTAGCCGCTGTCGCAAATGAAGCCCCTTCAATTCCATAACGCGGAACCAAAAAGGTATTTAACACCCATTTCACAGCCACGCCTGCGCCTACCGCTATTGCAGGAAACACCGTGTTTCCCGTTCCCTGTAAGACAGCAGCAGCCGTGACCGCCAAGGACGCAAACAAAATGGAGCAGCTAAATATCTGTAACGCAGCTGTTCCTTCACTATTTTGAAACAGCATAATGTTGACCGGCTTGAGGATGCAGATGAGACCAGCAGACGCCGCAACGCCAATCGCAAGACACAGCTTTAAGGAAGACGTCACTCTTTGTTTCATCACCAGCACTTGATTGTCCTTTACCGCTTTTGAAATCAACGGTACGAGTGAGGTCCCGATGCTCATTGCGAAAACAGAACCGAGCTGCAAAAGAGGCTGCCCCCGGTCATAAATTCCTTTCAGCCGCTTTGCTTCTTCACTCACCTCACCGCCAGACAGCAAAGAATATAAATTCAGCGCATCGACAAGCTGAATAAACAAAAGCAGCAGGCTGCTTACACAGATCGTTACCGAATATAAAAGCAGTTTCTTAATTAATTGATTTGTTGTAATGTGATTTTCTTTTTCTATTTCCGCTTTTTCAGGCTTTTTCGTTTTGAACCAAAAAAAGACGAGGATGATAAGCGCAATCAAACTTCCGGCAAGAGAACCAGAAGCAGCTGCCGCTCCCGCAGTATAAAGCGAGGCACCCTTTTTGATGAGCCAAAAAGATAACCCTAAAAGCACCGCTACCCGCAGAAACTGTTCCATGATTTGCGATAAAGCGGATGGCAGCATATTGTGCCTCCCTTGAAAAACGCCCCTGAGCAGCGCGACAAATGGAAACAGAAGAAACGCATATGCAGTTACTTGAATTAACTGGGCGAGATGCGAGTCACCCATAAACAGAGCGATCGGAACAGCTCCCATATATAAACACAGAAATAAAAAAACACCTATTACCGATAAAACCAGCGCTGAAATTTTCATTATGGTGTTATGGTTTTTTTCACTATAATCATTCATCAGTTTAGAAATAATCACCGGAAATCCTGATGTTGAAAGCATGACGGCAATACCAAGAAAAGGGTATACCTGCTGATATATATAAAATCCAACATCGCCGACAATGTTTTGAAATGGGACTCTGTAAACGGCGCTTAATATTTTTGAAATAACGCCTGCCAGAATTAAAACAAAAGCCCCCTGCCACATCCAATGCCGTTTGACGCGTATTGAATCATCCATCCAAAAGCTCCTTCCCAACGTCAGGGGCCATGCAGAGTTCGCAATGACCTTGGCACAAATAAAAACGAGGTTATTATACCATACCCCAACCCTTGGAATCCTTTTTCAGCCTGCACAAAAAAGAACAGCGTCCCAAGGAGAGCTGTTCTTTCTATACCTATTTTGATAATTGTAATAAGACCTACTGTTCCATTTGACGAGCCAAAAACCCAGCTGCTGTTTCAACGGCTTTATGCTCTACTTCGCCCATCGTCTGATCCTTTGAAAAAATCACAACAGCACCTATCGGGTCGCCATTCGCCACAATCGGGCCGACAGTATACGAACTCATATCTTCATCAATGCCATTCACAAGCTGCACGGATTTTGCATCGCTCTCAAGCACGGAACTTCTCTGATCCATTGTTTTTTCCAGCATTTCGCTGATCGGCTTGTTTAAGTAGTCTTTTTTGGAACTTCCGGAGACGGCAATGTAGACATCACGGTCACAGATAAGCACTGAATGGCCAAGACTGTCATAAAGCGCGTCTGCATACTCCTTTGCAAAGTCTCCAAGCTCACTTATCGGAGAGTATTTTTTCAAAATAACTTCTCCGTCACGATCTACAAAAATCTCAAGCGGATCGCCTTCCCTGATTCTCAGCGTTCTGCGAATTTCTTTAGGAATCACGACCCGTCCTAAGTCATCAATACGACGTACGATACCGGTTGCTTTCATCTCTGGTGCCTCTCTTTCATTTGATGGTTATACAATGTGGGAAAGACCTAAAGCAGTTACTTTATGTACCTTCCGCCTCGCTTGAAATTAGTATCCGTCACATCAAATGTAATATACACCAGAGAGTAACAAAATTTACGTTGATGAAATGGTTTGTTTTTTCACATCTTTAAGGCCCTTCAGCATGCCCAGCACGGTTTCGAGCCATTCATCCGCAGTCTTGCCTTTCGTTTGAACGGAAATTTTGAGTTTTTTTCCTTCCATTCCCAGTCCGATTTGTCTGCCGTATTTGTTGCCAAGCTCAAACAGTTTCTGGCCGTCAATATCAGCACTAGCCTCTTCAGAAATGGTCAGCCTGACTGCATCTTTATCTTGCTTAATCAATTCGACCCGTTCATTTTTCGCATAAACCTTCATTTCAGCTACGGTAAACAAGTATTCAACTTCTTTTGGATAATTTCCAAACCTGTCAATCATCTCATCTTGAAGTTCATTTTTCTCTTCAATTGAAGCCACAGATCTAAAGCGTTTATACATATCAATTTTCTGTTTGCCGTCTTGAATGTAAGTTTCCGGAATGTACGCATCAAGCTCAAGATCAATTTCTGTTTCAAAATGCTCCGTTTTCGCTGTATCGCCTTTCCGCTCTTCTATGGCCTCTTTTAGCATTTGCGAATAGAGGTCAAATCCGACCGAATCGATAAAGCCGTGCTGCTGAGCGCCAAGGAGGTTTCCGGCTCCGCGAATCGTTAAGTCGCGCATGGCGATTTTAAAACCAGATCCCAGCTCCGTAAATTCTTTAATCGCCTGCAGTCTTTTTTCAGCTACTTCAGTAAGCACTTTATCCCGGCGATACGTAAAATACGCATACGCTACACGGTTAGAACGGCCGACACGTCCACGCAGCTGATAAAGCTGGGAAAGACCCATCTTGTCGGCGTCAAACACGATCAGCGTATTCACGTTTGGAATATCTACACCCGTTTCAATGATTGTTGTGCTGACGAGAACGTCTGATTCCCCTTCCAGGAAACTCAGCATGACAGCTTCTAATTCATTTTCTGTCATTTTCCCGTGGGCATACGCAACCTTCGCGTCAGGGACAAGCATTGAAATCTCATCTGCTTTCCGTTCGATATCCTCTACCCTGTTGTATAAGAAATAGACTTGGCCTCCGCGCGCAAGCTCGCGCTCAATCGCCTCTCTGACAAGGGCACCATTGTATTCCACAACATATGTCTGTACAGGGAAGCGGTTTTCCGGCGGCGTCTCGATCACCGATAGATCCCTCACGCCAAGCATAGACATATGCAGCGTACGCGGAATCGGCGTCGCTGTTAATGTTAATACATCGACATTGGCTTTAATCTGTTTGATCTTTTCTTTATGGGTGACACCAAAACGCTGCTCCTCATCAATGATGAGCAGCCCTAAGTCTTTATAAACAACATCTTTTGATAACAGTCGGTGTGTCCCAATGACGATATCAACCGTTCCGTTTTTCAATCCTTTGATCGTTTCGTTTGCTTCTTTTCTTGTTCTGAATCGGCTAAGCAGGCCGATATTCATCGGGTAGTCCTGAAAGCGCTCTGTAATGGTCTCATAGTGCTGCTGAGCCAAAATGGTTGTCGGGACAAGCAGTGCGACCTGTTTTCCATCAGCGATTGCCTTAAACGCCGCACGGATGGCAACCTCTGTTTTCCCGTAACCCACGTCTCCGCAAAGCAGTCGATCCATCGGCCGCTCTCTTTCCATGTCTTTTTTGATTTCGTGAATAGAGCGGAGCTGATCTTCTGTCTCTTGATAAGGGAACGCCGATTCAAATTCACGCTGCATTTCATGATCAGGAGAAAATGCGTAGCCCTTGCTCGCTTCCCTTTCGGCATACAGTTTAATTAAGTCATCAGCGATGTCTTGAACGGATGTTTCTACTTTTTTCTTAACCCGCTTCCATTCGCTGCCGCCTAACTTATACAGCTTCGGTTCTTTTCCTTCTGATCCGACATACTTCTGTACCTGGTCAATTTGTTCAACCGGCACATAAAGCTTGTCGCTTCCCTGATAGTGAATGTTCAAATAGTCTTTGTGAATTCCATTGATCTCAAGGGTTTCGATCCCTAAATACTTTCCGATCCCGTGATTAATATGAACGACATAATCACCAATTTGAAGCTCGGAATAGCTCTTGATGCGCTCTGCATTCGTAAGCTTCTGTTTTCGAGGCTTCTTTTTCACGCGGTTTTTAAACAATTCTTCTTCAGTAATGACAGCAAGCTTCATTAACGGCAGCTCAAATCCTGATTGAAGCTCGCCTTCCATGATATAAACCTGTCCCTGAACAAGCGCCTTTTTGCTGTCAGTCATCGCCGCTTCGATTTCATAATCGGCCAAAACAGAAGACAGTCTTTGTGTACGTTCCTTATTTGCTCCCAAAAACACAACGGTGAAGTTTGATTTTTTAAACCGCTCCATTTCACCGGCAAGTACATTCATTTGCCCGTGGAAGCTCTGCATTTGTCTGCTGGATACATTTACGATATTTTGCGGGCTCGTATGCTGAACATGGCGTAAAAACAAAGAATAGTACAGCAAAGGCCGTCTTTGTTCAGCAGCTATTTTTTGGAAGCTGAATGACAGACTGATGTCATGCAAAATCTTCCCTTCCTCCAGCAGATTTGTGACAAACTCCGCTTCTTCCTTTTGAAGCTGCTCTTCCATTTCATGAATCCGGCTGACTTCGTCCAAAATAAGAAGCGTGTTATCAGGTGTATAATCTAGCAAACTAGCAGGTTTTTCATAAAAATATGAAAGGTACTTCACCAGTTCTTGATCTGTCTGGCCTTCAGATAAACGCTCTTTATCATGAGAAATATTCATATGCAGGATTTCTTTTTGCTTGTCGAGCTTTAATTTTTTCAAGCTGTCGGCAAGGCCTTTATCCATCTTCTCTATTGCACGTGCTTTTTCTTCAGCTCTGATAATCAGTTCCTTTGCCGGACCGATACTGATAGAGGTCAAGGTTTCAATTGACCGCTGATCGTCGGAGTTAAAGCTGCGGATGGAATCAACCTCGGTGTCGAATAATTCGATTCTGACCGGATGCTCAGAGGTCAGCGGATAAATGTCGATAATTCCGCCGCGAATACTGAATTCACCGGGTGCAGAAACCATATCAGACCGCTCGTATCCCACCTCTACCAGTCGGGATGCCAGCTGATCCGGTTCGATATCATGACCCACCTGAATGAGCATTTGGCTGTTTTTCCACACCTCTACCGGCGGCAGCATTCTTCTGACAGCCGCTACTGGAGCAACAACTATAGGCTTTTCTCCGTTTGTTAATCTATTAATGACATCTAAGCGCTGCGCCCGCAGTTCAGGGCTAGCCACCGCGATTTCTGATGATATGAGTTCATTGACGGGGTACAGAAGGACAGACCGATCTCCAAGAAGTGAAGTCAGATCATCCGTTACTTTCTGAGCTTGGTATAAATTATGGGTGATTAGAAAGATAGGCTTATTCGTTTCATTAGCCAGAGCAGAAGTAAAAACAGAACGCGCAGAACCTGAAAGACCCGCGAGCAGTTGTTCCTTCAGCCCCTCGTTTAAACCGTTGACGATGGATTTGAAGTCATCGCTTTCTTTAATAAAGGTTTGAATGTTGTCCATATGGCCCCTCCTCTCTGTTTTCTGTAAGAACAGAAAAACGCTTTGGTCTAGTGTCTACACCAAAGCTTTTTATTGAATAAATGTGTGATGTTCGTGGTAATGCGGATTTCGTTCAAGCGCCTCTTGGCAATCTTCACATATTGTAAGAACATGGACATCTCCATTGTCTTTATATGAAATCATATCGTTTCTTTCCTCGTTTGTTAAGTGCTCAAATCCAAGTGAGTTTGTCGATACCATGGAAGATTCCAGACTTCCAACTTTTACTCCGCAATGACGACAATAATAATGCAAAGCCATACAAGGGACCCTCCTGATGAAAAAGTCATTTTGGTGTAGTATGGACTTTGATTATGTATTTTATACCTTCGCGTTGAATTCGTTCATAACCTCTAAAAATGGTTTGCTGAGAGAAGCCTCACAAGCCTTAACGGACCTTTCAATCGCTTCCTCAATTGCTGGTGTTTCATCCTTTGTAAAAGCGCCTAAAACATAATCAACCACCTTCATCCCGTTCACTGGCCGCCCGATTCCGATGCGGATGCGATCAAACTCAGGCGTTCCGAGATGCTGGATCAGTGATTTGATGCCATTATGCCCGCCCGCACTGCCTTTCGTTCTTAGACGGATCTTGCCAGTCGGCAGATCAAGGTCGTCGTAAATGACTTTTAAATCTTCGTTGTCTACATCATAATAATCCATTAAAGGCCGCAAACATTCTCCTGATAAATTCATATATGTAAGCGGTTTAACAAGTAGAACCTTTTTGCCGGAAACAAATCCGGTTCCGTATAATCCGTTAAATTTGCTCTGGTTCAGCTCAATGTTCCATTCCTTCGAAAGCTGGTCTATTGCCATAAATCCGACATTATGCCTTGTATTTTCATAGTTCTTTCCCGGGTTTCCGAGGCCAGCAATTACAAGCATGGCAAATCCTCCCTTAGTCACATAAGCTCCCGCTCTAACACGGGCTATAATTCTTCTCATTCTAGCACAAAAGACGTAACCGCGGGAGGGTTACGCCTTAAGCTATTATTGATCTTCGTTTTCACCTTCAGGCTGAGCATCGGCAGTTTCCTCAGCGTCTGTTTCTGCAGCATCCTGCTGCTGCGGAGGAAGAATAGAAGCCACAACTTCATCTGATTCGTGATTATAGGAGTAGTCACCGCCGGCAGGCAAGTCCTCAATCGTGAGTACATCATTTACATCAAGACCAGAAATGTCTGCCTCGATCGATTGCGGAATTGCTTTTGGCTTCGCCTTCACGGTAAGAGCGTAAAGCGGCTGTTGCAATACGCCTCCATTTTTCACTCCAATTGCTTCTCCGGTCAGATGAATCGGCACTTCCACTTCAATTTCTTCACTCATATTGACTACTTGGAAGTCGGCATGAGTGACCTCATTTTTCAGCGGGTCCGTTTGCAGCTCTGTTACCATGACAGCGTGCTTCTCTCCGTTGACGTCGAGTGTAATGACTGTATTCTTGCCTTCATCCCTCAGTGTTTTGATAAGTTCCACACTGTCTAAGGATACCGGTTTGTTTGCCGTGTCTTTTCCATAAATGATACCTGGAACATGTCCTGAAGTACGGATATCCCGAAGAGACGAACGGGTGAAACCTGTTCTTTCTTTTGCCGTTAACGTTGCCATATTCAGCACCATCCTATTATCGTTTTATTGTCCTATTAGAAACAATACCCAAAACGATAAAGGTTTAAACCTTTCAAAATCGGTTTAGCTGAACAGGTAGCTGACAGATTGCTGCTCATGAACGCGAATAATCGCTTCAGCCAGAAGCGGTCCGACTGAAAGCTGCTTAAACCGTTCAATTTTCTTTTCTTCAGGAAGCTTGATGCTGTTTGTCACAACAAGCTCTTTAATTGTTGAGTTATTAATCCGTTCAACAGCAGGTCCTGATAGTACCGGATGTGTACAGCATGCATAAACTTCTTTTGCTCCGTTTTCAACGAGCGCATTAGCTGCAAGTGTAATGGTGCCGGCAGTATCAATGATATCATCGATAAGGATAGCGGTCTTCCCTTCGATATTACCTACAATATTCATGACTTCTGCCACATTCGGTCTCGGACGGCGCTTATCAATGATCGCAATCGGCGCTTTTAGTCTGTCAGCCAGTTTGCGGGCACGTGTCACACCGCCGTGGTCTGGTGAAACAATGACGATATCTTCAAGGTTTTTGCCTTCAAAATATTCTCCTAAAATCGGAACACCCATTAAGTGGTCAATCGGTATATCAAAGAATCCTTGAATTTGCGGTGCATGCAGATCAAGCGCAATGACACGAGTCGCACCGGCAGTTTCAAGCAGGTTTGCGAAAAGCTTTGCTGTGATTGGCTCACGGGATCTAGCTTTTCTGTCTTGACGCGCATAACCGTAATAAGGAATAACAATGTTAATGGTTTTTGCAGAAGCGCGTTTCAACGCATCTACCATAATCAACAGTTCCATAATATGCTCGTTAACGGGGTCACTTGTAGACTGGATGATGTAACAGTCACATCCGCGAATACTTTCTTCGATATTAATTTGGACTTCCCCATCACTAAATCTTGTGACAGAACACTTCCCTAATTGAACTCCAACTATATCTGCGATTTCTTTTGCAAGCTCTGGATTAGAATTCAAAGAAAAAATCTTTAAATTCTTATCTCCGTATTGATTAGACATGGATAAACCTCCGAATTTAGGATTATTTTTTATGAATATTTTTCACATAATCGTCTTTATTTACTTGTCTCGCTCTGGCAATAGCAAGTGCTTTTCCAGGTACATCTTCCGTAACAGTTGAGCCTGCCGCTACATAAGCGCCTTCTCCGACTGTGACAGGGGCAACCAAATTGGAGTTGCAGCCGATAAATGCGCCGTCTTCAATTTTCGTCAAATATTTATTCTTTCCATCATAATTGACAGTAATTGAACCGCAGCCCAAGTTGACGTCTGTGCCTACTTCGGCATCCCCGACATAGCTTAAATGAGAAGCCTTGCTTCGGTCTCCGAATTGCGTCTTTTTGATTTCAACAAAATTCCCGATCTTCACTTCATTCCCGATGACAGAATCAGGCCTGATGTGAGCAAAAGGTCCTATGTTTACATCATTCCCCACTTTACTGTTATTGACTACCGATTGTTTAATCACCGTACGGCTGCCAATTGAACTATTCATAATCTCAGTATGAGGGCCGATAATCGTATCTTCTCCGATTTGCACCTCACCTTTAATCACAGTTCCAGGATAAATCACAGTATCGCTTCCGATGACAGCTTCAGGAGAAATATACGTATTCATCGGGTCAATCAGCGTAACGCCATTTTGCATATGCCGTTTATTAATCCGCTCTTTCATAAACAATTCAGCCTGAGAAAGAGCAACTCTATCATTAACTCCGAGCGTTTCTTGGAAGTTACCAGTCTGGTAAGCGGCAACAGTTTCGCCTTCATTTTTGAGGATCTCTATCACATCCGGCAAATAATACTCGCCTTGAACATTATCGTTCGATACTTGGTCAATGGCCCGGAATAGAGCTTCATTATCAAAACAATACGTTCCAGTATTGATTTCAGTCACAAGACGTTCTTCCTCTGAAGCGTCCTTGTGCTCCACGATTTTTTGAACCGCTCCGCTCTCACCGCGAATGATTCGGCCGTATCCAGTCGGATCTTCTGCAACTGCAGTCAAGATCGTAGCTTTTGCTTCTTTTTGTGTATGTTCTTTCAGCATCGCTTCCATTGTCTCCGCTGTTAAAAGCGGCGTATCTCCGCAAATGACAATCGTTACACCTTTTTCGTCAGCAAGAAATGGCTGTGCCTGTTTTACAGCATGAGCAGTGCCAAGCTGTTCTGCTTGAAGCGCATACTCGCTTTTATCACCAAGCTGCTTTTTCACTTCTTCCGCACCATGTCCGACAATCGTGACAAGCTTCGTTAAAGATAACTTTAAGGCTTCGTCTACGACGTGCTCTACCATAGGCTTACCGCAAACTGGATGAAGGACTTTGTAAAGCTTTGATTTCATTCTCGTTCCTTGTCCAGCCGCTAAAACAACTGCAAACCGCTTATCCATTTAATGGCCTCCAATATCCCTTTTATCCATAGAAAAATATATCCTAAATATCAGTTGATTTCAAGGAGACTTCATGAAGTGCAAGAATTTTCTATGGGTGCATTTTAGTTTGAAAAATCAGAATTAAAAAAGGACTGCCGGAAAAAGGCTTGTCTCAGCCCTATCAGCAGTCCTTGCTTTTTGGTTATTTTTTAAGAAGCTCCAGCTTCTTCGAATTCTAATGCTTCAGTGTCACCCAGACGATGATACTCATTTAACACGGCATCTTGAATCTTTCCTCGCGTGCTTGAATTAATAGGATGAGCAATATCGCGGAACTCTCCATCAGGGGTGCGTTTACTCGGCATCGCAACGAAAAGACCATTGTTTCCATCAATCACACGAATATCATGAACAACAAATTCGTGATCCAGCGTGATGGATGCAATCGCTCTCATGCGACCATCGGTATTCACGCGGCGTAATCTTACGTCAGTAACTTCCACAGTAGTTCACCACCTTTTCCCTATATAAAAGCATTAGTGTATCAATTCCACGATTTTTTCTGAATTCCTGCTGTTTTTTAAAATATTTTTTGAAAAAATAGGATATACATACACAATTAGGTCATAACGCTTTTATTTCGGGCATAAGGTAAATAAAAAAGTGATTCCGAGTTTACCCAGAATCACTTTTCTTATTATTTTACTAACGCAATCACTTCGATTTCGACTAATGCATCCTTTGGAAGTCTCGCAACTTCAACGCAAGATCTCGCCGGTTTGTGCGTGTCAAAATATTGTCCGTACACTTCGTTCACTTCCGCAAACTGTTCCATGTCCGCGATAAATACAGTTGCCTTTACAACTGTTTCAAAAGAAGCACCCGCTTCTTCCAACACCGCTTTTAAGTTGCTGAATACTTGATGCGTCTGCTCCTTAATATCACCGTTTACCATCTCGCCTGAAGGCGTCAAAGGAATTTGGCCTGAGCTGTAAAACATATTATTGACGATGATCCCTTGTGAGTAAGGTCCAATTGCCGCTGGGGCATGTTTTGTGTGGACTGCTTTTGTCATGATTCTGTCTCTCCATTCTTCAAAAGATTGTCTTTAAAAAAACGCAGAAAATTGCCATTCTGAATTTCAATGGACTTATCTTTCATGTTGATCGTTGAAAGAGTTAGAAGTGACATATATTCATCAACAAGACGTTCATCTACTCCTTCGGCTTCGACCAAGACGCCGATCCCCGCGACATTCGCATTAAACTCATCCAACAGGTTAATCATACCATTAATTGTGCCGCCTGCTTTCATAAAGTCATCAATAATGAGTACGTTTGAACCCGTTTTCATGCTTCTTTTTGCAAGTGACATCGTTTGAATGCGGTTTGAGGAGCCTGACACGTAATTAATGCTCACCGTGGAGCCCTCAGTTACCTTGTTATCCTTGCGCACAATGACGACAGGCACATTCAGATAACTTGCAGCTGCATACGCAAGAGGGATGCCTTTCGTGGCAACGGTCATGACAACGTCAATTTCGCGGTCCGCAAATACAGAAGCAAACAGCTTTCCAACCTTGGAGAGAACAGATGGCTTTCCTAAGATATCCGTTAAATACACATAACCGCCCGGAAGGATACGCTCAGGATTTGCCAATGACTGTCCAAGTGTCTGAACGAATTCTTCAGCTTCAGCCTGCTTCATCTTCGGAATATATTTGACACCTCCGGCAGCACCGGGAACAGTAAGCAAGGTACCAATCCCCTGCTGCTCAAAGGTTTGCTTTATAATTGTTAAATCTTCACTGATCGATGATTTTGCAGATTCATACCGCTCAGAAAAAAAGGTTAACGGTATTAACTCGTGCGGATGGGTTAACAAATAATTTGTTAAGTCCACCAATCTGCCGCTGCGACGAAACTTCATGAACTTACCCCCAAAATCCGAATATTTTAAGATCAATATAACTTAACATACGGATTTAATCAAGAGCGTTCTGTTCGCCGATCATTCTCACCGCATATACCTGATCGCAGAAGCCTCTTAACCCGTTATAAATCCTCTGTACCTTAGACTCATACTGAACCAGTCCAAACACAGTCGGGCCGCTTCCGCTCATTAACACAGCATCTGCACCAAAGCGTTTCATCTGGTTTTTGATCATCGCAACTTCAGGATGCATATCAAGCGTTACAGACTCAAGCACATTGCCTAAACGGCTACACATCTTTTGAAAGCTCTTTTCCTCAATCGCGTCAATCATACCGTTTACATCCGGGTGTTCCACCTCATCAAGCTTCAGCTGTCTGTAGACCTCGGCCGTGGAAACGCCGATTGTCGGCTTCGCCAAAATGACCCAGCAATGCGGAGGCGGGCTGATGTGTTTGATCTTTTCACCGCGTCCGGTGGCAAGCGCAGTTCCGCCATAGACGCAAAACGAGACGTCTGAGCCAATTTCCGCGCCCAGCTCCGCCAGCGTTTCTGCAGAAAGATTTAAATTCCACAGTCTGTTCAGTCCTCTGAGTGTTGCCGCCGCATCACTGCTTCCGCCAGCAAGGCCTGCAGCCACCGGGATCACCTTAGTGATCATGATGGAAACTCCCTTTTTCACGTTGTATCTGTCTTTGACGAGCTTGGCAGCCTGATAAGCTAAGTTTCTTTGGTCATCGGGCACAAAGCGGTTGTGGGATGAAACCCTCACTACATCTTCTGCCAGCTCCGTCAATTCAATCCGATCGGCTAAATCAATTGTCGTCATAATCATTTCGACTTCATGATAACCATCCGGGCGTTTTCGGGTAACGTCGAGTGACAGATTGATCTTGGCTGGCGCTTTTTCTAAAATACGCATAGCTTTCACCTACTTCTCCATCTAAACATAAGTATGAACATTGTATCACATTTGAAGTACGGGATGAACATATCCATATTGGAGCTATTATGTATTTACATCCAAAATCAAAAACCGGGGAACCATACGTCCCCCGGGTCACATTCCTTATCGGTTATTCTGATTCTGAGCCATTTGCTGTTCGGCGATTTCAATTGCCCGTTTTACCATGTTTCCGGCATCGCGGGCACGAATGCCGCCCCAACCTTCATTTTTTACAGTGTCGTAAAAACCAAGGTCCTTAGCCAGCTCATATTTAAACTCATCTGACATAACTCCACGACGTCTGCCCAAACGAAACAACCCCTTTTTTAGAGATGATAACGATTCGTGCACGTCACGATAAAATGTGACCGTTTATATCTTTTGTTTAATGACAGTGAAAATATCGAGAGAATTAATGGAAACCAAAAAAAGGCAAAACAAAAAGCAGTAAACAAAAAGTTCACTGCCCGTTAAAATGCTACTGAACTTGCCGCGTCATCATTAAATGTCAGCTCAACAGTCTCAGTCAAAATATCAGCATAACTGTATGAAACTCTTTCAAACGAGTTCTCGTCTTGATCTAGTTGTATCACAAAAACAGCAGGGTACGTCTCAGCTAAAATGCCCGAGCGCTCAATCGTTTTTCGGCGGCCACCGTTTGCTTTTAACGTCAGCCTTTTACCTAAATTTCCATCAAGCGACCTTTTAATATCGGACAACGTCTTCGCCATTGCATCCACCTCACTACATTTATTGTACAACACGAGCCCATTTTTGTCAAATAAAATTTAAATTATATCAACGTTAATAAGACGTTGTCAACAAAATTATTTTGACAAAATTCTATGATTCCTCAAATATTTTCCGCAAGTTTCGGTAAATTATGTATCATTATGCAAAATAAAAACCCCGAATAAATCATCTATCCGGGGTTAATTGGACTTATAAGGCATTCCGACCCTCAGTACTCCTCTTGTTTCAATGCCTCCAAGTCCTTTCTCTCTTGTCAGTGTATTCCGAAGCACTTCCCATACATTGATTCGTTCCATAAAAGGCGTAAAGCTGATTTTCGCTACGATATATACAGGATCAAGAGCGTGAATGTTTACTCTTGAAGGAGAACTCGCGAAATTCGCCCCCGCTCTTATTAGTGATTCAAAGTGGGATTGGCAAGCCCCCGCAAAAATAACAAGCTGATCTAAGTGAGGGATTTTTTTTCGGGCTTTATGAACTGTTTCGACAAAGTGTTTTGAATGTCTGTATGCGCTCAAATCATCAATGCCGCCCTTTTGCTTGGAGTATGCATCATGCCCGGTAATCACCAAGATGTCAGGTCGATATTTGTCGAGCAATTCTTCTATAGAAGCAGACATTTTCTTTTCGTGGCAATGAATGCCGTAAACCGGCACACCGATTTTTTTATAGACACTCAGGCATTTTTTTAAATACGCCTCATCACCATCCATATGAAGCACCTTGCCCGGCATATGAAAATAGTGCTCCTGATGCTGATACTGGCTTGTTGCATAGTACTCCTGTTTCTCTCTCAGCAGTTTATAATCCTGACGGAGCAACTCAAGTGATTCATTCATTCTGCTTTCATCTTTCTTTTTTCGCATCAGCTGCTCATCTTTTTGCACGGCCACCAAATCAGAAAAATACGCATCAGCAATCAGCCTGACTTCGTCACCATGCAAAATGGCGATTGAATTCCCTGTACTTGTTTGCTCTATCCCTATAATGCGAAACAAAACATCCATTTGATAGGATTTTCTGGCTACCATATCCCCTATTTGAAATTGCACGTTCCTCACTCCACACATAGACTAAGCCTCATCATGAAAGAAAGAGCCTTGAGAAAAGCGCCTTTTTTCGCTGAGTGCAAGTTTTTCTTATCATTGAATTTTAAGGTCCTTCTCTAGCCTATGTAGCGGCAGTCCATGTGGTGCGAAAACAAAAAGCCCTTTTAAAAAAGGGCTTTGTACAATCCGTTAGACAGCGCAGCGAACTCCTCAATAGACAAGGATTCACCTCGGCGCTTGCCGTCAATATTCGTTTCTTCCAGCACTTGCTCGATCGTTGGTTTTTTTGCTTTTCCATCAGGCAGATTGTTCACTAAGTTATTAAGCAATGTTTTACGGCGCTGAGCAAAACTCGCCTTAATTAACTGAAAGAAAAAGGCTTCGTTTTCTACATCCACTGCCGGGCCGTCGCGGCGAATCAGCCGAATGACTGCTGAATCTACATTAGGCTGAGGAACAAATACCGTTTTCGGAACGATCATCACCGTTTTGGCCTCTGTATAAAATTGCACAGCAATAGAAAGTGAACCGTATTCCTTAGATGAAGGATCAGCTGCCATACGTTCGGCCACTTCCTTTTGCAGCATAACGACAATCCCCTTCAGCGGAAGGTTTTCTTCAAGCAGCTTCATGATAATCGGCGTTGTCACATAATAAGGAAGGTTGGCTACAACCATCACCTCATCACAGTCCTTAAATTGCTCTTCAATGACCGATTTGACGTCAGCCTTAAGCACATCTTGATGAATGACAGTGACATTGTCATAAGGGGAGAGCGTGTCTTTAAGGATCGGCAATAAACGCTGATCAATTTCAAATGCCACGACCTTTTTCGCCCGCTTGGCAAGCTGTTCAGTCAAAGCCCCGATTCCCGGGCCGATTTCAATGACACCGGTTTTCTCTGTCACTTCGGCGTGGTCGACAATTCTGTCTAAAATGTTCGTATCGATTAAGAAATTCTGTCCCAAACTCTTTTTAAAAGAAAAACCGTATTTCTTCAGTATCTCTTTCGTTCTAATCGGTGTCGCAATATCTTTATTCATTCTGTTCCTCCCGCATGACGGTATCGAGCGCACTCATAAAATCACTTTTTTTAATTTGAAACATTTGCAGCCGTTTTTGAAGCTGTTTGCCATTTGTATATCCGATTTTCAGCAAATCACCAAGACGTTCACGGCGGCGCTTTGCTTCAGATCCGCCAATCAGCCCGGCGTGAATCAGGTCTTCAGCAGAAATTTCACTCGGCTGTGCTTCCATTTCTTCGTGCACGTTTTCTAAACATGCCCTGATGCTTTCAATCGATGCGTGTTCTACGCCAATTCCCCGTTTGTTCTTAGGTTTCGCAAGATGCTTTGGCAAAAATGCATGCTTACAGCCAGGTACAGCCTCGGAAATGGTTTTTCGTATTTTTTCTCCCGGGAAATCCGGATCCGTTAAGATAATGACTCCTCTGGTTTCCTGGGCCAAACGGATTTGTTCAATTACATGATCACCGATGGCTGAACCATTTGTTTCAATTGTGTCTGCATCAACAGCCAATTTGATGCGGGCCGTATCGTCACGCCCCTCGACCACAATGATCTCTTTAATTTTCATTATTTCCTCCAAGACAAAATAAAAACTTTTGTATATTGATGAAACTTTTTCATATTTCGAGCGTCTAATAAGCAGAAAATACACTTCGTCTATTATAACGAAAAAAACAGAGGGCGCAAAACCCTCTGTATAGATAAGTATATATTAATTCAAGATTTTAATTTTAACTGTTTTATTTCCCCATCGGTAAGCCGATGATTTCTCAGGGAAAAAGACATCTATTTTATTGCCTTTAATCGCTGAGCCCGTATCAGCAGCAACAGCGTATCCATATCCTTCAACGTGGACTTTTGAGCCTAGCGGAATGACATTTGGATCTACTGCGATGACTTTTGCATTAGGATTATTTTTCAGATTAACGCCTGTAGCCGTATGTCCTGAACATCCGCTGCAACTTGCCGTATAAGCCGTAGATGATACTGTCATGACTTTGCCGGTTGATTCATTGCTCCGAGACACAACTGGTTTTGAATCGCCAGAAGCACTGACCTTTTCAATCTTCGGACTGCTTTGCTTTGTGCCGATCGCAACCACTTTATCTTTGCTTTGCTCGGCTGTTTCTTCTTTTACAAGCTCTCTGGAAACTTCTTCGCCGTTTTCCTTTACGACTTCATAATGTTTTTTGAGCTTGCCTTCTTTTCCTTTTTGGACGACCTTTTCTTGCCCTTTTTCAAGAGATGCGTCTTCTTGTTTTTTCACATCAAACGCTATTTTCTCTTCAACTACATCGGTGACCTTTTCGATACGAGTTATTGTAATATCAGCCTTTCCTTTCGTTAGCTTTTCGTCTAACGCAGGCTTGATTTTATCTTCGTCTTTTATGTTCATCTTTTGCTGTTTTAAAAAGTCAGCGACCGTAGTCGAAGTCGTCCAGATCTTCTTTTCTTTCCCCGCATCGTTCACAGTGACTTGGAACGCAGGTTCTATGTTAATTTTCATGTCTTTCGAAACTTCTGTATCTATTGCAGGGTCAATTTGATCGTGTTCTTTCACATCAACATCTTGTTCGTCCAGTAATGCACCGACCGTTTTTGCTGTTGACCATAATGTCTTTTCTTCCCCGTTTAAAGTAAGCTTCACAGGTTTTGCAGCCTCATACACAACATTCATATCTGCTGTTATCTGTGTCTTTTTAGCAGGTGTGATCTTATCTTCGTCTCTTGTCTTTATATCGAGTGTTTCTAAAAGATCACCGACTGTTTTTGCATGTGTGCGTATATTTTTCTTTTTGCCGTTGATAGAAACTGAGACTGATTGTTTCGTCAGCTCATGAGCTGCGTACGCAGTCCCGCTTCCCGCCAGCAGCAAACAAGCAGCAACCAGAATGACTTTGCTTTTGCTAAGCTTTACGGAAAACAGCTTTTTCATTTTTTGTGTGATGAAAAACGCCTCCTTCTCCTCGGAGAGATTATATAGAGTATCTAAAAGGCTGTCAACCCTCCCTTCTCCTTCTCCTAAAAGCTCAGTGTCTTCTTCATTATCCTGAAACACACCGAGAAACGGAAGAAAGACTTGTCGACAAACCTATCCTATGAGGAGAAGAAAGCATGTAGAACTTTTATGGAAAAACGCCGGAACGGACAAGCTCTTACAAAACCTGCTAGCGTTTTTTGTCAGTTTATACGGAAAAGTCTTTTTGCATTTTCAGTCGTGATTGATGCAATTTCTTCAAAGGTTGTTCCTCTTAATTCAGCAATCTGCTCCGCCACATATTTTACATAGCTTGGCTCATTTCTTTTCCCTCGAAAAGGAGTTGGTGTAAGAAACGGACAGTCAGTTTCAATCAGCAGCCTATCATTCGGAATTTCCTTTACAACTTCCTTCGGTTTCTTCGCATTTTTGAAGGTGACAGGACCGCCAAATGACAAATAAAAATTCATCTTCATACATTCTCTTGCAACTTCGATACTGCCCGTAAAGCAATGCATGATGCCGCCGACTTCGTCTGCGCCTTCCTCTTTCAAAATGGCAACAACATCCTCTGTCGCATCACGGTTGTGAATAATAATAGGAAGATTGACCTCTTTCGCCAAGGCAATTTGTTTTCTGAATACTTCTTTTTGAACATCTTTAGGAGATTTATCCCAATGATAATCCAGGCCCATTTCTCCTATCGCTACCACTTTTTCATGAGCAGAAAGCTCTTTAATCCAAGCCAAATCTTCCTCTGTCATGTCAATGGCATCAACTGGGTGCCAGCCGATGGCTGCATAAATAAAATCATATTCCTCAATCATTTCCATCGCCCGGGTAATGGTCGGCCGGTCAAAACCGACGACTACAATACGGTCCACTTTTTCAGCTTTCGCCCGCTCAATAACCTCTTTTAGATCTGTGTTGTATTGTTCTGCATTTAAATGCGCATGTGTGTCAAATAACATAAATGAAAAACTCCTTTCTTGTCGAAACACAAAAGGTGTTCGACGAATTGTTACACGTGAAACACCTTTTGTTTATCATTATTTAATTCTTGTGCCTTTTGGTAAGGACTGATCGATGGATACGACTTTTAATACGCCGTCTGCTTCTCCTGCAAGGATCATTCCTTGAGAAAGCTCTCCTCTCAGCTTAACCGGTTTTAGATTTGTTACACATACGAGTTTTGTTCCAATAAGCTGCTCAGGCTTATAATGTTTTGCAATGCCGGATACGACTTGGCGTTTCTCAAAGCCTAGATCAAGCTGGAGCTTCAGTAAGCGGTCTGCTTTTTTCACTGGCTCTGCTTCGATGACCTCTGCCACACGAAGTTCGACATTCATGAACTGATCGATCGTAATTTCAGGTAAACGGTCTACCTCTTGCGGCTCTTCTTCTTTTTTCTCTTCTTTAGCTGGAGCTGAGCCTTGCATTTTCCCTTTGATGTATGCAATTTCTTCTTCTGCCTCTAAACGCGGGAATAACGGTTCGCCTTTTTGCACTTTTGTATCTTTAAGCTGGCCGAAAGCAGTAATGCTGTCCCAGGCTTTTAAAGCATCATCCGTGATGCCCAGCTGCTCAAACATTTTTACCGGTGTTTTTGTCAGGAACGGCTGAAGCAGTACGGCTGAAATACGCAATGATTCAGCAAGGTGATACATAACCGACTGCAGTTCTTTTTCTTTTTCAGGATCTTTGGCAAGAACCCATGGAGCCGTTTCGTCAATGTATTTATTTGTACGGCTGATCAACTGCCATAACGTTGAAAGAGCCACCGAGAATTCCATATTTTCCATTGCTTTTTCATATGATTTCACTGTTTCCTCAGCCACAGAAGAAAGCGTCTGGTCAAATTCCGTTACGGCACCTTTATAAGAACCGATTTGTCCGTCAAAATATTTATTGATCATAGCAACAGTACGATTCAAAAGGTTACCTAAATCATTCGCTAAGTCATAGTTAATCCGTTCAACAAAACCTTCCGGCGTGAAGACACCGTCAGATCCAAATGGCACTTCGCGAAGCAGGTAATAACGAAGCTCGTCTAAACCGTAGCGTTCGATGAGTGTGACTGGATCAACAACATTGCCTTTGGATTTCGACATTTTTCCGTCTTTCATCAAAAGCCAGCCATGCGCAAATACTTGCTTCGGCAGCGGAAGATCCAGAGCCATCAGCATAATCGGCCAATAAATGGTATGGAATCGCACAATTTCCTTACCAACTAAATGAACATCGGCAGGCCAATATTTTTGATATAGCTCATCATTTTCTGTATCATAACCGAGTGCTGTTAAATAGTTGAATAGTGCGTCGATCCAAACATACACAACATGTTTTGGATTTTCCGGCACCTTCACACCCCAGTCAAATGTGGTGCGTGAAACAGCTAAATCCTCAAGGCCGGGTTTGATGAAGTTGTTAATCATCTCGTTTTTACGTGACTCCGGCTGAATGAAGGTTGGGTTTTCTTCATAGAATTTTAAAAGACGGTCAGCATATTTCCCCATACGGAAGAAATAGGATTCCTCTTTGATCAATTCAACAGGGTGCCCGCTGTCAGGGCTTTTCCCGCCAATAACCTCTCCCTTTTCATTTCGTTCAATATCCACAAGCTGAGTTTCCGTATAGAATGTTTCATCAGGGATACTGTACCAGCCCTCGTATTCATCAAGATAGATGTCCCCGTTATCAAGAAGCTTTTGAAACACCTTTTCTATGACGACTTTATGCCGTTTTTCAGTTGTGCGGATAAAGTCATCATTTGAGATTTCAAGTTGTTTCCACAGTTTCTGAATATCTGCCGCTGCGCGATCCACATACTCCTGAGGCGTAATGTTTTCCTGTTCAGCTTTTTGCTGAATCTTCTGCCCATGCTCGTCCGTTCCCGTTAAATAGCGAACATCAAAGCCTTTTAATCGTTTGTAGCGAGCCATTGCGTCACCCGCGACTGTCGTATACGCATGGCCGATATGTAATTTTCCGCTCGGATAATAAATCGGTGTTGTAATGTAAAATGTATTGTTTTCTTGCGGCATCTTGAAACCTCCCAATCAGAATGTCAAAAAGCTCCCGCCCAAAGGACGAGAGCGGCGATAAGTGCAAATCATATATGATTACCTATTTTTATATTTATCCTTTATCTATGATACCATCTTAGCCTTTAAGATCAAGGATATATACGTATGCCCCTAAAAAGAATAATTAAAATTAAAAATGTTTAATGAAAATAAAAAAAGTCTGTTCATGTCGAATTTTGTCGTATATAATCTTACGGTATAAAAAACCTTGGTTCGAAAGTCTTGATTTAAAAGGATTTTTCATAGGATAATAGCTTTATTAGAAAATTATAAAATGCTGTTATTCCGGTATTTTCAAAGCCATTACTGACTATAAGAACTAAATCTTACAATCAATAGTAAACAAAAGGATTGACGATTATTGGAAACCTTGTTATGCTATGAAGGTAAGGATTTTGTCGAATAATGACGAAGAAAAATATAATTTAAACAATAATTATCTCTTGGGAGGAGAATGTTTATGAAATCTACTGGTATTGTACGTAAAGTTGATGAATTAGGACGTGTAGTGATTCCTATCGAACTGCGTCGTACTCTTGGAATCGCAGAAAAAGATGCTCTTGAAATTTATGTTGATGATGAAAAAATCATCCTTAAAAAATATAAACCAAACATGACTTGCCAAGTAACTGGTGAAGTTTCTGACGATAACCTTAAACTTGCTGGCGGCAAATTGGTACTAAGCAAAGAAGGCGCTGAGCAAATCATCAGCGAAATCCAAAACCAGCTTCAAAACCTTAAATAATCATTTTTTACACAAAAAACGTTCTTGTTATGACACAAGAACGTTTTTTTTATTGCTGAATATGGTATGCATCATACATTTCACGTTTTGGGACGTTACGATCTACAGCCGCTTTTTTAATGGCTTCTTTTGATGTCGCTCCCTTTGAGATGTAATGCTCGACATGTTCTTTTGCAGATAGGTTCTCCCACCAATGTGTTTCTTCATCTGCTTCCTCAGCTTTATTGCCTTCGACCACAAGACAAAACTCACCGCGGATCTGATCCTCATTTGCCCAGTCTATCACTTCGGATATTGTTCCTCTTATAAACTCTTCATATTTCTTAGTGAGTTCACGGGTCACCGCAATGTCCCGATCTCCTAATATGTCTAACATCACAGACAGGGTTTCCTTCAATCGGTGAGGTGCTTCATAAAAAATAATCGTTTCTTGCCGTTTTTTGAGGACATCGAGTTCTTTCTTCTTTTCTTTTTTCTGCCTGTTGAGAAATCCGTAGAAAAAGAAAGGCTGCGGTACAATTCCTGAAGCGATCAGCGCTGTTAATGCGGCATTGGCCCCCGGCAGAGGAACAACATAACCGCCCATTTCCGTAAAGTCCTTGACGATTTCCGCTCCAGGATCAGAAATTGTCGGCAGTCCGGCGTCACTGACCAGCGCTATGTTTTTCCCGGACTTCAGCCATTCAATGATTTTGTGGCCGCTGCTTTCTTTATTATGTTCGTGATAACTGACAAGCGGTGTTTCAATTTCATATACATGGCAAAGCTTTTTTGTTTGCCTCGTATCTTCTGCAGCAATCGCATCCACTGATTTAAGCGTTTCGATCGCACGAAATGTCATATCCTCTAGATTTCCGATAGGTGTCGGAACCAAATAAAGAATCCCCATATCCGACTTTCCATTAAAGCTCATCTGGCGCCTTAACATATACAGCCTCCTTGCTGTTCCGTTTTTCTTCTATATAAAGCTCTTTTTTTCTGCGGGTCAGTTTTTTAAAGTAATATTCCGCCTGCATGGCTTCCCGCTTCGTTGCAAATGCCTCAGCAAAAATTAAATCAACCGGGCGTCTCGCTTTTGTATACTTTGCGCCCTTTCCATCGTTGTGAGTTTTCAGCCGTTTCTGCAGATCGTTGGTATACCCTGCATACCAGCTGTTGTCTTTGCACTGTACAACATAAAAGAAATGGTTATTTGTCTCCATATAAAATGGTCCTGATTTCTTTTGTGTATTCGTTTTGTTCGTTATACACGAACAGCGGAGGAAGTATTTTCAAATCTGGCCGCCCGCCTTTTATGCCTTCAACCAAAATGGTATTGGCTTCCTTCCCTTGTTTCGGATAGACAAACTGAACACGCTTCGGCTCAATTTGATAAGCCTTCATCAATTCAAAAATTTCGAGAAGCCGGCCCGGACGGTGAACAAGCGCCGCCTTTCCTCCTTGCTTTAGCAATTTACTGCTGACTGAAATGACATCTTCCAATGTACAGTGAATTTCATGTCGTGCGATACGGAGATGTTCATTCAAATTTTGTTCGGCCTGTTTCGGTGTTTTAAAATAAGGCGGGTTGCAGGTAACAACATCATATCTATTATGCCCCAGCTTTTCAGGCATGTTTTTCAGATCATCATGTATGATCTGAATTTGATCCTCCAGTTTGTTATATTCCACACTGCGGACAGCCATATCATGCAATCTTTCCTGAATTTCAACACCAAGGATATCTGCTTTTGACCTTGTACTCAGCAGCAGCGGCACAATGCCGTTGCCGGTGCACAGATCAACAATTTTTCCTTTTTGAATCGGAACATAAGCAAATTTGGAGAGAAGCACAGCGTCCAATGAAAAAGCAAACACCGTTGGACTTTGTATAATCTTCATATCCTCTGCCAGCAAATAATCTAATCTTTCATCGTCATGTAATGAAACCATTTTCTTATCCTTTCCAGCACCTTTGAAAAAGGCTTCCGTCTGATGCGGAAGCCTTTTTCCTTATTTTTTATTTAAGAATGACAGACAGAAAAGACAATCTTCTTTTCTGACGCTTCCATAGTGGACGTTACAGATATGGAATCCTTCCTGATACAGACGTGCCAGATTATCATATCCTTCCCCTATATCAGCTTGCTCTGTTTTCTGTGTTTTTGATTCTTTTTTATCAGCTTTAAACTTTTCAATCTGCTGCGTCGTATCGTCCAGCCGTTTACGCAAATGCTTATTTTCAAGCTGTAAATGATGATTTTCTTCAATCATCTCACCGATATGCTGCTTTAAATCCCCCAGCTGCCGGTAAAGCGAGCCGATTTGTTCTTCTAAGTTAATGACGGTATCAAATAACTCTTTTTTATCCAAGGTTCCACACCTCGTTAATCTGTGGTTTGTGCGGATACGACGCCCTCTTCCAAGAGCTCTTCCCAAGTATATTCTATCACTTTTTCACGGTTCATCAGTTCCACCTGAAGCACCCGTTCCAGAATATTCAGCCCGACGACTTTTGCAGGCCCGTTTGCTGTCGTAATCATTTCCCCTATATCCGGAAGCTGTTCCTTTGCAGTCTCATACTCATCGTTTTCGTATTTCAGACAGCACATCAGACGTCCGCAAAGACCAGAAATCTTTGTTGGATTTAAGGATAGGTTCTGATCCTTCGCCATCTTAATGGACACAGGTTCAAAATCTCCGAGGAATGTTGAACAGCAAAGCATTCTGCCGCAAGGGCCGATTCCTCCGAGCATTTTTGCCTCATCTCTCACCCCAATCTGGCGAAGCTCAATCCTTGTTTTAAAGATGGAGGCTAAATCCTTTACAAGTTCTCTGAAGTCTACTCGGCCGTCAGCAGTGAAGTAAAAAATCACTTTATTACGGTCGAACGTAAACTCCACATCGACCAGCTTCATATCCAAGCCGTGATCTATCACTTTCTTTTGGCATATTTCAAATGCTGATAAAGCTTCTTGTTTATTTTCTTCTACAATGAGAAGATCGCGCTCGTCAGCCACGCGTATCACTTTACGGAGCGGAAGCACAACATCATGCTCATCCACCTGTTTATTCGCGACAACAACCTGGCCGTACTCAACACCTCTGACAGTTTCTACAATTACGCAGCTGTCTTGTTCTATATGAAATCCATTCGGATCGAAATAATATATTTTACCCGCTTTTTTAAAGCGGACGCCAATTACATTGTACAAGCTTATCCCTCCTGCAACATTAACACCAAGTGCTCCATTAATCCCTGCACATTCACATTGGAATGAAGCCGTTTCTTTGCTTCTAAAACAGCAAGTATCTGGTTCGTAACGCTTTGTTGTGTTGATTGTAGCGCATGCTGTTTTATTGATTGGAATAAGTCTTGATAAATCAATTTATCTTCATTTCCTATTTGGATGGACAACACATCGCGATATATCAATAAGAGCATATCAAGACCCATTTCTTGATGGGTTTTTTCTTTGAAAAAGGGCATCCATTGATCTTGAATAAAGAAAAAGGCATGTCCTTTCCGCTGGTGTAAGACTTCATACAATTTTATCACTTTCGCTCTAGACTCTGCAAACTCATCATTTCGACTTAATTCGACTGCTTCTGCTACATTGTTGGTCATGTTCGCCACGAGCCTCGCCATATGAGGCAAGACATCCTGTTCTATCAGTCGGTCTTCAATTGCTTTGGGCTGCAAAGGCTGAAAAGGAAGGGTTTGGCATCTTGAAATGATGGTATCCAATAACCTTTGAGGCTGCTCAGTGATAAGGATGGCCATTGTGTCTCTGTTCGGTTCCTCTAAAAACTTCAGCAGGCTGTTTGCCGCATTAGCCGTCATTTGATCTGCATGGGATATGATGTACAGCTTTTTATGCGATTCAAGCCCTGTTTTAGAAAACTCTTCTTGCAGCGCTTGAATTTGCGCCTTTTTAATCGATAACCCATCAGGCTGGACCAGATGGAGATCAGGGTGGTTCCCCGACTCAATCCGCTTACAATTTCTGCAGTTCTCACAAGGCTCTGCTCCGTCTTCCAGACAAAAAAAGCTTTTCGCAAGAAGCATTGCGGCCTCCAGCTTGCCTGTTCCTTTTTTGCCCTCAAATAAATAAGCGTGTGATAGTCTGTCCTTCTCAATACTATTATATAAAAGCTTCATTACTCTGGGCTGAAGCTCGGTCATTTCCTTCCAGGATATTGCCATTGTATCACTCTCTATGTGTAAAGGTTAATCAATAAACCTTTTATTTCGCCAATACGCTCCAGCAAATCAATTGCCGGTTTTTCCTGATCCATCATCTCTTCAGTAAGCTTTATCAATTTCTCGTCTATTTCTTTCACAAGTCCCAGCGTTCTGCTGTTTCCGTAAAGATCAAAGCTTTTCGACGTTTCATGTGAAAGGCCGCTGTCAACAGCTTCTTTGACAAAACGTTTCACAAGCCCTTTAAATCTTGCCAAGTCTTTAAAATTCCGTGATTTCGTCAGTCTTTTCCCAAATGCTTCTATGTCCGTTAACATCCTGGTCAGCTGATCAAACTTCAATTTGCTGCTTTGGTTCTCCATTGATGTTTTAAAAGATGCTGAAATCTCAGCTGTTTTCATAGAAGGAAGCTGCTTATTATCTATAAATGTGCGTATATCTTTATTAATTTTCACAGTTTCAAATCCTTAAAATTGATGAAATTCATCGACTGGAAGGACAAACACTGTCGCTCCGCCAACTTCAACTTCGACTGGATAAGGGACATATGAATCAGCATTTCCGCCCATTGGAGATACAGGAGCAATCATCTGATCACGTTTCTGTCCGTTTTCTTTAATGAGGCTCAATGCTTTATCGACCCGAATATCCTCGACACCAATCATAAACGTTGTATTTCCTGATTTAAGAAATCCTCCCGTCGTCGCAAGCTTTGTGACTCTAAAGTTGTGATCTGTTAAAGTTTTCAAAAGTCTGTTGCTGTCCTGATCTTGTACAACTGCCACTATTAATTTCATCTGTAAAGGCCTCCTTTAGATTGGAAACAACAATGATCTCGTTTACATTATTATATCAACTAATGAGAAACAGGTCACAATTGAATTTTTTTCAACGCTTCTTTGATAACCTTTAGAACGTCCTGAACAACGAGGTCTTTCGATTGTGCTGCATCAACTGAATGAAATCTTTCTGGAAAACGTTTCATCAGCTCCCGATAACCTTCCTGAACCTTTGTATGGAAGCTCAACTTTTCCAGATCGAGCCTGTTTTTCTCCCGAGAGCCGTTCGCATCAATACGCTTCAGGCCCTCTTCCGGATCAATTGAAAAATAAATTGTGACATGAGGCATCATATCCCCAATGGCGAATTGGTTAATCGAAAGAACCTCATCAATCCCAAGGCCTCTTGCATATCCTTGGTATGCGAGTGAACTGTCTATGAATCTGTCACAAAGTACAATATGCCCCTGCTCTAAAGCAGGTGTTACTTTTTCAACTAAATGCTGACGTCTTGCAGCTGCATATAAGAGAGCTTCTGTTTTCGGATCCATTAACGTGTTGTTTTCGTTTAGAATAACTTCTCGAATTTGTTCTGCGATATCTATGCCGCCTGGTTCCCGTGTTGCTGTAACCTGAAGGCCTTCTGCTGCCAGTATCTTTTTTATTTCCTGCAAGACAGTCGTTTTTCCCGCGCCTTCAGGACCTTCAAAAGTAATAAATAAACCGCTCATGATTTCTCCTCTTCTATATAAACAAGTAATTGCTTCTCATTGATTTTCATATTCCCTTGAACATGCGTTTTCATGCTGATCAAGCGGCTGAGCTTTTGCACGCTTTCCCTTGTGATTCTTTCGCCAGCCATAATCATCGGAATTCCCGGCGGATAAGGTATAACATCCTCTGCATTCAGCCGGCCTGCCGCTTTATCAAAACCCACATATTCTTTCTGTAACGTGTTTAAAACCTTTTTTGGATAAGGCATTACAGTAATAGGCTGTGCTTCCCATTCTGCAGAAACATTCATCTGGTCCGATGGAGTCTTTTCGATCTCATGATCAATTTTCTTAATTGTTTCAGAATCGATTCTCTGTTTTCCTCCCAAAGGGAGAACAAGCAACACCTGATTTTCATCGGCAAGCTCTGTGAATATGTTGACACACTCAAATATTTTTTGCAGTGTAAAACCTGAATGGCCGCATTTGGAACGAATGGTGAGCTTCAGCGGATCCGTTGTAATCCGTTGATTGGCCGGTTCAACCGCTTCAGCATATGCAAGTGAATCAAACGTTTGTTTAATCGATTGAATATGCTGCAGAACGTCAGAAAGCTTTTGTTCATCTATCATATGCTGCAGATAAGCGCGGGCAAGATCCAATGAAGCCATTATCGGATAAGACGGGCTGCTGCTTTGTAAACGATTCAAGTAATCCGCTACCCGGTTCCGTTCAATCCTGTTGCTATTGAGGTGCAAATAAGACCCCATCGTCATGGCAGGCAGCGTTTTGTGCGCCGACTGAACAACAATATCCGCTCCCATTTGCAACGCTGAAGCCGGGAAAGGCTTCCCTAAAACAAAGTGCGCGCCATGCGCTTCATCCACCAGCACAGGAATCCCGTATTGATGGGCCTCTGAAATGATTTCAGTCAAATCTGCGCTATGTCCATAGTATGTGGGATTGGTCAGCACCAACCCCTTCGCATTTGGATATGCCTTTAGAGCTTCTTTTATCGTATCAAGCGAAACATGCGTAGGCACATGCATTATTTCATCAATGTCAGGTGCGAGATAAACCGGCTCAGCTCCAGCCAAATCAACAGCATGAAAGACAGATTTATGGCAGTTTCTTTGGATCAGGATCGTATCTCCAGGATCACAAACTGATAAAATCATCGCTAAGTTTCCGACAGTCGTGCCGTTCACAAGAAAAAAACTTTCTGCCGATCCATACAATTGGCTGACAAGATCTTGGGCTTCCTTAATCACACCTGAAGGATGATGCAAATCATCAAGCCCGGATAGTTCAGTCAGGTCAATTGTAAGAAGCGGGTTGTATATGGTCTTAGCCTCATCAAAAAAGACATCTCCATTGTGATGTCCCGGAACGTGAAATGAATGAGAATTCCTTCTCGCATGTTGAATCAGTGCATGATATAAAGGTGTGTTCATTAAAACAATCCCTTGAATGTGTATTCTTACTCTTTATTATATCGTTCCTATGACAGAACTTAAAGCTAAGACTTACTGGTAAACTACCTTTCCTTTATCGCGAGCAGCTTTTGCTTCAAATCGCCTTCCATCATCATGAGCTCTTCTTCAGCCTGTCGGCGTTTGAGCCGCCCTTCTTCTTGAATCGTCAGCGTTTCTTCAAGCGTACTGATTAAGCTTTCCTGCACCTTCTTTAAAGTATCAATATCAACAATCCCTCGTTCGTTGGCTTTCACTGTTTCAATTGTATTCGTTTTTAAAAGCTCCGCGTTTTTTAGCAAAAGGTCATTTGTTGTATCGGATACTTTTTGCTGTGCATCCACAGCGTTTCTCTGCCGTAAGAGTGTCAATGCAATCGCTACTTGGTTTTTCCAAAGCGGGATTGCAGTTACAATGGATGACTGGATTTTTTCAGCTAATGCCTGATTCGTATTTTGAATTAACCTGATTTGCGGAGCGCTTTGTATGGTAATTTGCCTGCTCAAGAGCAAATCGTGTACTCTTTTATCCAGTCGGTCAGCAAATTGGATCAAATCGTTTACTTCTTGAACGGCCATTTGATTATGTTCACTTGATTCGGCCTGTCGTTTCAGTTCAGGAATTGTTTTCGTTCTTAATTCATCCAGCTTTAATTCACCAGCAGCAATATAAACATTCAGTGCAGAAAAATATTCTTTGTTTTTATCATATAACTGCTCTAACAGCTTATTATCACTGAGTAATGCATTTTTTGAATGCTCAAGTTTTAAACTGATTCTGTCTATCTGCACACTGGTCTTTTGATACTTTGACAGTACCTCCTGAAGAGAATGAGACACTTTCCCAAACATGCGTGCCAAGAAACCTTTTTTCTTAGACTGCAGTTCATCTGGATTTACTTGTTCCAGCTTTTTCATCAGCTCACCAAGGATTTCACCGATTTCCCCGACGTCCTTCTTTTGAACATGATCAATCATCGTATGAGAAAAATTCAGCAGCTTAGACTGAGCTTGTGAACCATATAAGACAATACTGTTCATATTGTTATGATCAATCTGTTCAGCCAGCTGGTATGCTTTTTCTTTGTTTTCTTCTGGCAGAACATCGACAAGCCGCACTGGCTGCTTCCCTGATTCGACAGCCTCCCCCTTTGGTATTTCGATATCTCCAAAAGGGTCTGCCAACAATCCGTCTATTTGAAGTTCGCTTCGATCTTTATTCACCGTCCTTGCCCCTTCCGTTATTTTTTCAAAGAATGCTTCGCTGCATCTAATTCAAATTGCAGTTCACCAATTTCGTCGCCCATTAATTGAGTTAAATCTTCTTCTAAACGCTTCGTCAATTCAGCAAGTGTGATACGCACTTCACTCAACGACATCGAAAGCTCTTTGTTTTTTTTCGGATGGGAAGAAAGAAAAGCATATTTCTCAGTCAGTTCCACAACAGAATCTAGAGTCTGATAAAAGAAACGCTCAGCCCGATAAAACCGTTTTGGCTCTTTTTTGGTTAATATATAGATCCTTCTGACAAGTCTCAGCATCTCTGCATTTTGCTTAAACATCTGAATACTTTTCGCCTGAAATAAAGCTTTTCTAAGACGGATTATTTTTTGCCTTGCTTCCTCAAGATTTTTCTTGATGTACGCATATTCTCTTCCCGTCAGTTCATGTTTTTTAAGAAATAACCGTCTTGCATTCCATAAACCCGCTGTGTATACGAGAGCTGCTGATGAGGCGCCATATACAAAAGATAAAAAAAGTGATTGGTTTAAACCAAAAAAACTCAATAATCCTATGAAAACAAAAGTCGCACTGCTTGTGAAACTCCATATCAAAAATTGAAGAAATTTATGCATCACTTCATCGACTCCTGTGAGTATTTCATATTTAACATTATTATCTACTACGTTTAGTCCCTAAACAAGTTTCATGTTCTTTTATCGTATCCATTGCTTTATATAAAGTGAAAAATGGTACAAAAAAAGACCTTCTCAGGTCTAAGAATATAATGGCGGTGTATGAATGCTCTTTAGTTTTTTGACATAATAGGCATAGTCAGGATCGGAAGTTGCTGTAGAAATTACTTTTCTCTCACAATCTAAGCATATGAATTTTGTATAAAGATGAATCCCTCTGCTTTTCTCTTGTTCGCAAATAATACATGTTTGATGGTGTTTAACCGTTTCGTCCATCGT
>NZ_JBBORV010000001.1:0-32500 GCF_038004745.1 Bacillus sp. FSL R5-0434 | reverse complement strand
TCCATTCAGTGTTACCTGAACTTCACCCTGGACATGGGTAGATCACCTGGTTTCGGGTCTACGACCACGTACTCATGCGCCCTATTCAGACTCGCTTTCGCTGCGGCTCCGCATCTTCTGCTTAACCTTGCACGGGATCGTAACTCGCCGGTTCATTCTACAAAAGGCACGCCATCACCCGTTAACGGGCTCTGACTACTTGTAGGCACACGGTTTCAGGATCTCTTTCACTCCCCTTCCGGGGTGCTTTTCACCTTTCCCTCACGGTACTGGTTCACTATCGGTCACTAGGGAGTATTTAGCCTTGGGAGATGGTCCTCCCGGATTCCGACGGAATTTCACGTGTTCCGCCGTACTCAGGATCCACTCTGGAGAGAACGAAGTTTTGACTACAGGGCTGTTACCTCCTATGGCGGGCCTTTCCAGACCTCTTCATCTACCTCGTTCCTTTGTAACTCCGTATAGAGTGTCCTACAACCCCAAGAGGCAAGCCTCTTGGTTTGGGCTAATCCCGTTTCGCTCGCCGCTACTCAGGGAATCGCATTTGCTTTCTCTTCCTCCGGGTACTTAGATGTTTCAGTTCCCCGGGTCTGCCTTCTCATATCCTATGAATTCAGATATGGATACCACTCCATTACGAGTGGTGGGTTTCCCCATTCGGAAATCTCCGGATCAAAGCTTGCTTACAGCTCCCCGAAGCATATCGGTGTTCGTCCCGTCCTTCATCGGCTCCTAGTGCCAAGGCATCCACCGTGCGCCCTTTCTAACTTAACCGTTAAAAAGAATCACTATGTGATATCTTGTGTTACTAATTGAATGTGATGTCTACTGTTATCTAGTTTTCAAAGAACACGTTGGTGGAGCCTAGCGGGATCGAACCGCTGACCTCCTGCGTGCAAAGCAGGCGCTCTCCCAGCTGAGCTAAGGCCCCATTTGTATAAGATGGTGGGCCTGAGTGGACTCGAACCACCGACCTCACGCTTATCAGGCGTGCGCTCTAACCAGCTGAGCTACAGGCCCATCTTAACTTATTCAAGGAACAAAGTTCCTTCAAAACTAAACAAGACAGGGAACGTTCTGTTTATAAGACCCAAGGTCTTATATTCCGTAAATATCCTTAGAAAGGAGGTGATCCAGCCGCACCTTCCGATACGGCTACCTTGTTACGACTTCACCCCAATCATCTGTCCCACCTTCGGCGGCTGGCTCCATAAAGGTTACCTCACCGACTTCGGGTGTTACAAACTCTCGTGGTGTGACGGGCGGTGTGTACAAGGCCCGGGAACGTATTCACCGCGGCATGCTGATCCGCGATTACTAGCGATTCCAGCTTCACGCAGTCGAGTTGCAGACTGCGATCCGAACTGAGAACAGATTTGTGGGATTGGCTTAACCTCGCGGTTTCGCTGCCCTTTGTTCTGTCCATTGTAGCACGTGTGTAGCCCAGGTCATAAGGGGCATGATGATTTGACGTCATCCCCACCTTCCTCCGGTTTGTCACCGGCAGTCACCTTAGAGTGCCCAACTGAATGCTGGCAACTAAGATCAAGGGTTGCGCTCGTTGCGGGACTTAACCCAACATCTCACGACACGAGCTGACGACAACCATGCACCACCTGTCACTCTGCCCCCGAAGGGGACGTCCTATCTCTAGGATTGTCAGAGGATGTCAAGACCTGGTAAGGTTCTTCGCGTTGCTTCGAATTAAACCACATGCTCCACCGCTTGTGCGGGCCCCCGTCAATTCCTTTGAGTTTCAGTCTTGCGACCGTACTCCCCAGGCGGAGTGCTTAATGCGTTAGCTGCAGCACTAAGGGGCGGAAACCCCCTAACACTTAGCACTCATCGTTTACGGCGTGGACTACCAGGGTATCTAATCCTGTTCGCTCCCCACGCTTTCGCTCCTCAGCGTCAGTTACAGACCAGAGAGTCGCCTTCGCCACTGGTGTTCCTCCACATCTCTACGCATTTCACCGCTACACGTGGAATTCCACTCTCCTCTTCTGCACTCAAGTTCCCCAGTTTCCAATGACCCTCCCCGGTTGAGCCGGGGGCTTTCACATCAGACTTAAGGAACCGCCTGCGAGCCCTTTACGCCCAATAATTCCGGACAACGCTTGCCACCTACGTATTACCGCGGCTGCTGGCACGTAGTTAGCCGTGGCTTTCTGGTTAGGTACCGTCAAGGTACCGCCCTATTCGAACGGTACTTGTTCTTCCCTAACAACAGAGCTTTACGATCCGAAAACCTTCATCACTCACGCGGCGTTGCTCCGTCAGACTTTCGTCCATTGCGGAAGATTCCCTACTGCTGCCTCCCGTAGGAGTCTGGGCCGTGTCTCAGTCCCAGTGTGGCCGATCACCCTCTCAGGTCGGCTACGCATCGTTGCCTTGGTGAGCCGTTACCTCACCAACTAGCTAATGCGCCGCGGGTCCATCTGTAAGTGGTAGCCGAAGCCACCTTTTATGTTTGAACCATGCGGTTCAAACAAGCATCCGGTATTAGCCCCGGTTTCCCGGAGTTATCCCAGTCTTACAGGCAGGTTACCCACGTGTTACTCACCCGTCCGCCGCTAACATCAGGGAGCAAGCTCCCATCTGTCCGCTCGACTTGCATGTATTAGGCACGCCGCCAGCGTTCGTCCTGAGCCAGGATCAAACTCTCCGATAAAGTAGTTTGACTGACTACGCACATCGCTGTGCGATTTATATTAAAACTTGAATTAACAGGTACGTTTTGTCTTGTTTAGTTTTCAAAGAACTTTGTTGCCGCTCTTTAAGCGACTTTATAATCATAACATTTTACGCCGTTTCCGTCAACAACTTTTTTCGTAATTTCTTTAAAAAGCTTATCCGTCATCAGCGACGTATATTAGAATAACACCCTTACGTCTTAAAGTCAACATATAACATGAATTAAATAATAAAATGCTTAATCACTACTAATGCTGCTATTCCCGGTATGCCCAAGATTCCGCTTATGGCTGTTGTGACAATATTAATCGGCACATGGATGCCGAGGCTGCCTCCGAACATGTTCACACATACCAGCAACAAAGCACCCGCTACACATTTAACAGCAGTTATACCAATCCACTTTAAAGGCTTTGCAGGCGAACCTGATAAAAATAGAAGAACAACTAGTCCTAAAATAATCCCTATAATAAAAATAGGCTCCATGAATCTTCTCATCCCCTTCACTTGTTCTAGTACAAGCTTATGAGAAGATCCAGGAGTTTAGACCACTTACTTCCACCGGCTGATTTTCAAATTCCGCTGTTTCGCTTCCCTCAAGTAAAAAAAATACTTCGCTTCAGCTACCTTCAGCTCGCATAAAACTTCAGCTGATGGTTCAAGGCTTTTTTCAACCAGCTTCTTTTGCCTGTTCCACTCTTCCTTTTGCTTAAAAAGCTGCTCGATTAGTTTTTCATCAAACTCTCTTCTCAATGTTTTCTTGCGAAGAAAACCCATGGATCGCTTTTTCCTCCCTTACAATTCACGTCTTCCTTCAAGTGCCTTAGAAAGAGTGACCTCATCAGCATATTCCAAGTCACCGCCGACGGGCAGTCCGTGGGCAATACGGGAGAGCTTAATACCAGATGGCTTCAAGAGCCTTGATATATACATCGCTGTTGCTTCCCCTTCTATATTAGGGTTTGTTGCGAGAATCACTTCTGTCACTTGATCATCCTGTAATCGTTTTAACAATTCTGGTATTTTTATATCCTCTGGTCCGATGCCGTCCATTGGAGAAATGGCGCCGTGGAGAACATGATACTGGCCGTTGTATTCTTTCATTTTCTCCATAGCAATAACATCCTTAGGGTCTTGCACAACACAAATAATGGACTTATCCCTTCGTGAATCTTCACATATATAACAAGGGTCCTGGTCTGTAATATGCCCGCAAACTGAGCAATATGTCAGATTGCGTTTCGCATTTACCAACGCTTTCGCAAAATCTAATACCACATCTTCTTTCATACCTAGAACAAAAAAAGCCAGACGGACCGCTGTTTTCGGTCCGATCCCTGGCAATTTCATAAAGCTGTCGATCAGCTTTGATATTGGTTCAGGATATTGCATTTTCTTTTATCCCCCTAGAACAAACCTGGCATGTTCATTCCTTTTGTAAATTGACCCATTGTTTCGTTTGTGATCTCGTCAACTTTTTTCAAGGCTTCATTCGTTGCAGCAAGCACTAAGTCCTGGAGCATTTCGATATCTTCCGGGTCAACTACATCTTCTTTAATGATGACATCCAGAATTTCTTTTTGGCCGTTTGCTTTAACTGTTACCATACCGCCGCCTGCAGTTCCTTCAACTACCTGTTCTGCAAGCTCTTCTTGAGCCTTGGCCATATCCTTTTGCATTTTTTGCATTTGTTTCATCATTTTTTGCATATTTCCCATTCCGCCACGCATATTATCCACTCTCTTTCATTTTGTTAGTCTTTTATTTCAATTAAATCCGCTCCGACAAGCTTTTTCGCTTCTGCAATAAGCGGATCTTCTTCAGCCGGCTCATTTGATCCTTCATTTTCCTGCTGATGATCTACTAAAAATTCTTCTCTTATTTTACCCCATTGTGCTTCTGGAACGCCAATCAAATCCATTCTTTTTCCGAGCATAGATTCTAAAATCTGTTCAAGATTAGTCCGGACACCGTTGTTATCCTCGGCGACCATTTTACAATGTATTTCATATTTGAATTTCAGTACAAATGCCGAAGAAGCTGCAGCCACAGGTTCACTGTCATTCAGCAGCGCAGCATGTGATACTTTGTTTTGCTGTTTCAGGTGAGCCAGAAGCTTGCCCCAGCTGCTTCTGAGCTGATCAAGGTCCGTCCTCGTTGCTTCCTTCAAAATTTCATGAATTCTGCCTACCGGCGCTTTGTAATTGGATTTCCCGCCTTTTGGCGCACGCGGCGCTTCTTTTTTCGGACTTTCCGCCGCTGCTTTTACGCCGGTTGTTTTGAGCCGTTCTACTTCTTGCTCAAGCTGCTGGATTTTTTTCATCAGCATATCAACTTCAGGCAGGTCTGCAGCAGCTGGTTGATGAGACGTTTGGCAAATCTTCACCACAGCCACTTCAAAGAAGATGCGGGGATGGTTCGTCCATTTCATTTCCTGATGACTCTTGTTCAGGATATCAATCATTTCATATATCGCCTGGGTCGGAATTTGTTCACTCAATTCACGGAACGTTTCATCGACTTTTACTTTTTCCAGTACACCCTCTAAGCCAGGAGCTGTTTTGAACAGCAGCATGTCCCTGAAATAGAAAATCATATCCTCTATCAGCTTCGCCGGGTCTTTCCCTTGCTGAAGCAGCTCATTCAATGTTTCCAAAGCTTCAGAAACATGTTTTTCATGCAGAGATTGCGCGAGCTTTCCTATATATAATTGAGAAACTGCTCCGGTAATCAGAAGCGCATCATCAACTTTTAGCTCGTCGCCGCTGAATGAGACTGCCTGATCAAGAAGGCTCAAAGCATCCCTCATACCGCCATCTGCAGCACTCGCAATAATGTCGAGCGCCCCTTCTTCAACCTGCAGCTCTTCAGCATCAACTATTTTGTTCATACGTCCGACAATCGCTTGGGATGTAATTCGCTTGAAGTCAAAACGCTGACATCTGGAGATAATGGTTAAAGGAATTTTGTGCGGTTCTGTTGTTGCTAAAATGAAAATACAATGCTCAGGCGGCTCTTCTAATGTTTTTAATAACGCATTAAAGGCGCCGATAGAAAGCATATGCACCTCATCTATGATATATACCTTATATGTGACGGCCGATGGGGCAAACTTCACTTTGTCGCGGATGTCACGAATTTCATCAACACCATTGTTAGAAGCGGCGTCAATTTCTATGACATCGGATATGGACCCGTTTGTTATCCCTTTACAGGCTGCACATTCGTTACATGGCTCATCAACAGGAGCGTGTTCACAGTTGACAGCTTTGGCAAATATTTTGGCCGCACTGGTTTTTCCCGTACCCCTTGGCCCGGAAAACAGATAAGCATGAGAAAATTTCTTTTGCAAAAGGGCATTTTGAAGCGTTTTTGTAATGTGCTCTTGTCCGACCACATCTTCAAAGCGCTGAGGCCTGAATACTCGATATAAAGCTTGGTAACTCACGGGTGCGCCCTCCTCCGTTATTCATCATTCCCATTATACATGAACCGTGTATCGATTCCAAAAGCTCTTTTACATAACAAAAAACTCACCTAATATTAGGTGAGTTTGAAAATTTGATGATTGATTTACCGTGCACCTTCTGTCGATTCGCTACCCTAAGCGTTACTTAAGCAGTTAGCTCGGCCCAGGCAACCCTGCGGCACATGAGAGGTTTCACTTAATGCTGCTTCCTTCCGGACCTGACATGGTTCATGAATTCCCATTGCGCAGGACCCAAACGTCAACACCACTTACTTAAGGCAGACCTTAAAGTAAACGAACCTCGAGAAGGGATTCGGCCCCGCTAGAGCGGATTGCGGGTACAGGGCACCGCTACCTCCCCGCTTAGCACGGCAAAATAAATATCAAATTTTATGTCGCATCTATGACGATGCACACATAAGTATATCCTCTTCCCCTAAAAATTGCAACCTTACTACTCAGACAAGTTTTTCCTAGAAGCTTTCTTCTTTTTTCTCAGATCTCTGAAAAACGCACTGAGCATTCCTCCGCATTCTTCCTCCAGCACACCGCTCACCACTTCAGCCTGATGATTAAAGCGTTCTTCCTGAAGAAGGTTCATTAACGTGCCTGAACAGCCTCCTTTTGGATCAAATGCGCCAAATACTACTTTCTCCACGCGTGAAAGCACGACGGCTCCGGCACACATCGGACAAGGCTCAAGGGTAACGTAAAGTGTTGCGCCTTCCAGTCTCCATGTTCCAAGTGACTTGCACGCTTCATCAATCACAAGCATTTCCGCATGAGCGATAGACCGCTGCTCTGTTTCTCTTAAATTGTGCGCGCGTGCCACGATTTTATCATTCACAACAAGCACGGCCCCGATCGGCACCTCGCCTTTCGCTTCAGCTTTTTTCGCTTCTTTTATTGCTTCTTTCATATAAAGTTCATCTTGATTCATCAGATTAGCTCTCTTTTCAAAGTTTTTTCCTTACCTAAAAAGGCTACATATTAACTATAACTTAAACAGAAAGGAGACTGTCGATGTCTAAAGCAGACACAGCTCTTCTCATTGTAGACATGATCAATAATTTTGAATTTGATATGGGAGAAAGTCTCGCAAACAAAACAGAAAAAATCGTTCCTCACATTTTATCATTAAAAAAGCACGCGAGACAAAATGACTGGCCGATTATATACATTAATGATCATTACGGGCTTTGGCAAGCGGATATCCAAAATATCCAGCAAGAATGTGAAAACGAGAAAAGCAAGGCCATTATTGAAAAGATATCGCCCGAGGATACCGACTATTTTTTAATCAAGCCGAAACACTCCGCTTTTTATGAAACAGCCCTCCATACCCTCCTGACTGAATTACAGGTGAAACGCATTGTCTTAACAGGGATAGCCGGAAATATATGCGTGCTGTTTACTGCTAATGATGCTTACATGAGAGAATACAGCATTACAATACCTAAGGACTGCATTGCTTCTAACAGCGATAAGGACAATGAATTCGCTCTAACCATGATGGAAAATGTTCTTTTCGCAGAAATTACAACTGAAGAACAAATTACAGAAAAACAAACATGATTAGCGCTTTCCTTTCATACATTGTAGCGATATGAAAGGAGGCGTTTTTCATTCAAATTTATGTGGTGAAACAAGGCGACACTCTTTCTGCTATCGCTTCACAATACAGAACAACTGCCAACGAAATCACAGAAACGAATGAAATACCGAATCCCGACAGCCTTGTTGTCGGACAAACCATTGTTATTCCAATAGCTGGCCAGTTTTATGATGTTCAACAAGGTGATACCCTGACATCCATCGCACAGCAATTTAATACAACAGCAGCTGAGCTTGCCAGGGTGAACCGCATCCAGTTAAATACCGTACTGCAGATTGGTTTCCGTTTATACATTCCTCCAGTTCCAAAAAGAGACATTGAATCAAGCGCTTATTTGGAGCCACGCGGAAATCAAGTCAGCGAAAATCTCCAGCAGGCGGCCAGAGAAGCATCGCCCTACTTAACGTACCTTGGCGCATTCAGTTTCCAGGCACAGCGTGATGGAACCTTAGTCGCACCGCCTTTAACGAATTTAAGAAGCATTGCAGAGAATCAAGGCACGACATTGATGATGATTATAACGAACCTAGAAAACCAGGCATTCAGCGATGAGCTCGGCCGGATCCTTTTGAACGACGATACTGTGAAAAGAAGACTTTTGAATGAAATAGTCGAGAATGCCAGAAGATATGGCTTCCGTGCTATTCATTTTGACTTTGAATACTTACGGCCCCAGGATAGAGAGGCATATAATCAATTTCTCCGCGAGGCAAGGGATCTTTTTCATCAAGAAGGCTTAGAAATTTCTACGGCGCTTGCCCCTAAAACAAGCGCAACACAGCAGGGCAGATGGTACGAAGCCCATGATTACAGAGCACATGGCCAAATTGTAGACTTTGTTGTCCTCATGACATATGAATGGGGATACAGCGGCGGACCAGCTCAAGCCGTTTCTCCAATAGGACCTGTTCGGAACGTCATTGAATATGCTTTAACCGAAATGCCCGCCAATAAGATTGTCATGGGACAGAACTTATATGGATATGACTGGACACTGCCATACACAGCAGGAGGAACTCCGGCAAGAGCAATAAGCCCTCAGCAAGCCATTGTCATAGCCGATCAAAACAATGCCGACATCCAGTATGACCAAACTGCCCAAGCCCCCTTCTTCCGCTATACTGATGCAGAAAACAAAAGGCACGAGGTATGGTTTGAAGACGCCCGTTCGATTCAGGCCAAATTCAATCTGATTAAAGAGCTTAATTTAAGAGGGATCAGCTACTGGAAGCTGGGGCTTTCCTTTCCTCAAAACTGGCTGCTGCTTTCTGATCAATTTCAAGTTGTCAAAAAGACGTTCCGTTAATTTGGAAACGTCTTTTTTTCATAAGGGAATCCAAGGGTTGTGATACAATATGAAGGTCAGCAATTGACGGACGTTTTTTAGAAATAAGGAGGATTCCAATGAATACAGCCCCTTTTATCGCAGTTGAAGGTCCTATCGGGGCAGGAAAAACAACGCTCGCGACGATGCTTTCACAAGAGCTTGGATTCCCTATGATCAGTGAGATTGTTGAGGATAACCCATACCTTGATAAGTTTTATGACAACATAGAGGAATGGAGCTTCCAGCTTGAGATGTTTTTTCTTTGTCACAGGTACAAACAGCTTGAGGATACCAGCCATCACTTTTTAAATGAAGGACAGCCTGTGATAGCTGATTATCATATTTATAAAAATGTGATTTTTGCTGAACGAACGCTGTCTGAACAGCAGCTCAACAAATACAGAAAGATTTTTCATCTTCTTACCGATGATCTTCCTAAGCCAAATTTCATCATTTACATAAAGGCAAGTCTGCCCACATTGTTACACCGCATTGAAAAGCGCGGGCGTCCCTTTGAGAAAAAAATTGAAACAAGCTATTTGGAACAGCTGATCGCAGATTATGACATCGCCATCAAGCAGCTGCAGGAAGCAGACCCAGATCTTACGGTGTTAACAATAGATGGCGATTCAGAGGATTTCGTTTTGAATAAGAGCGATTTTGAACGTATTGCCGCCCATGTAAAGGAGCTTATAAAATGAAGGAACATCATATCCCTGAGAATTCAATCATTACAGTAGCAGGAACAGTAGGTGTCGGAAAATCTACTTTAACAAGAGCATTGGCTAAACGGCTTGGCTTTAAAACCTCTCTTGAGGAAGTCGATCATAACCCATACTTAGAAAAATTCTATCATGATTTTGAACGCTGGAGCTTCCATCTGCAAATCTACTTCTTAGCTGAACGATTCAAAGAACAGAAAAATATTTTTGAAGCCGGCGGAGGGTTTGTACAGGATCGTTCCATTTATGAGGATACTGGGATTTTTGCAAAAATGCACGCTGACAAAGGGACGATGTCAAAGATTGATTATAAAACCTATACAAGCCTGTTTGAAGCAATGGTCATGACACCATATTTCCCGCATCCTGATGTCTTGATCTATTTAGAAGGCGATCTGGAAAACATATTAGCCCGGATTGAAGAACGCGGACGTGAAATGGAGCTTCAAACAGATCGGTCTTATTGGGAAGAAATGCACACGCGTTACGAAAACTGGATCAGCGGTTTTAACGCTTGCCCTGTCCTGAAAATCCGTATTGAGGATTATGACTTGAAGAATGATGAAAGTTCTATCGAGAACATTGTTGATCAAATCGCAACTGTCATTCATGAAACGAAAAAAAAGTGAATCTCATGACCTGAGATTCACTTTTTTATGATATTAAAAAATCCGTTGCGAACGATGCAACGGACAAAACAATCTCCAATATATGCTTGAGTTTCATTAGAATTAAAATCAATATGGCGGAGGAAGAGGGATTCGAACCCCCGCGGGCTTTGACACCCCTGTCGGTTTTCAAGACCGATCCCTTCAGCCGGACTTGGGTATTCCTCCGTATCGACAAGACTTACTATATCATGAATGTTTTATGATGGTCAAGCATTTTTAAAAACTTTTTTTGTTTTTATGAAAATGTTTAATTCAAATAGCGAAAAGGCGTGCCTTATCAGGCACACCTTTTCAGCTTTACGCTTTGATGACTTCTCTATTTCCCATATAAGGACGAAGCACTTTTGGTATAATGACGCTTCCGTCTTCCTGCTGATAATTTTCTAAAATAGCGGCAACTGTTCTTCCGACTGCCAGACCTGAGCCGTTCAATGTGTGTACATGCTCTGGTTTGCCTTTCGCTTCACGTCTGAAACGAATGTTCGCGCGTCTGGCTTGGAACGCTTCGAAGTTGCTGCAAGAAGAAATTTCACGATATGTGTCTTGGCTCGGAATCCAAACTTCTATATCGTATTTTTTCGCAGCCGTAAATCCTAAATCTCCCGTACACATACTCATTACACGGTATGGAAGTTCCAACAGCTGGAGCACACGCTCAGCCTGGTTTGTTAGTTTTTCTAACTCATCATAAGAATCTTCCGGCTTTACAAACTTCACAAGCTCCACTTTATTAAACTGGTGCTGACGGATTAATCCGCGTGTATCGCGCCCTGCTGAACCAGCTTCTGAACGGAAACAGGCACTGAATGCCGCATAATTAATCGGCAGGCTGTCACCTGACAGAATTTCATCCCGATGCATATTTGTGATCGGCACTTCAGCAGTCGGAATCAAGAAGTAATCCTCTTCCCTGATCTTAAACGCATCCTCTTCGAACTTTGGAAGCTGTCCTGTTCCCGTCATGCTTGCACGGTTTACCATATAAGGCGGGATAACCTCAGTATAGTTATACTCATCCACATGAAGGTCAAGCATAAAGTTATAAAGCGCACGCTCCAAACGAGCACCTAAGCCTTTATAAAACACGAAGCGGCTTCCTGTTACCTTCGCAGCACGTTCAAAATCAAGAATGCCGAGCTCATCAGCAATATCCCAATGCGGTTTTGGCTCATGTGCAAATGAAGGTGTTTCGCCCCATTTCCGGATTTCTACGTTATCATCTTCCGTTTCACCGACTGGCACTGATTCATGCGGAATATTCGGGATTGAAAGAAGAATGGTCTCAAGCGCAGATTCTACTGTTCTTAATTCTTCATCAAGTTTTTTAATTTCCTCGCCGACTTCACGCATTTCTTTAATGATGTGATCCGCGTCTTTTTTCTCGCGTTTCAAAGCAGCTACCTGCTGGGATACTTCATTCCGTTTTCCTTTTAGTTCTTCTACTTTTCCGATAAGCTCTCTTCTTTTATCATCAAGCTCCTCGAACTTATCAAAATCTGTTAAGTCTTCGCCTTTGTGTACAAGCTTTGCTTTAATTTCTTGAAAATTTGCTCTCAGCATTTTCGTATCAAGCATGCGAAACACTCCTTTTTTCATTAAATTCATTGAATTATCGAAAATAAAAAGAGCCCTCATTCCCATGAAAGGGACGAGAGCTCTCGCGTTGCCACCCTGATTGAAAACAAGCCATAGACTTGTTTTCCGCTTTCACACATAACGGTTATCCCGTAAATGCCTACTTCATTCAGCATTTCGCTCAAGGATGGATTCAGACAGCATCTTTCACCGATTCGCACCAACCATCGGCTCTCTTAGAAAGAGAGACTTCCTACTAGTTCCTATCAACGCTTTTCGATCTTTATTTGTGTTTATAATGTACTATAAGTTTCCACAGCTTTCAACTGTTTTATACAAGGGCTTTCTGCTTGTATTCCTCTACCATTTGAACGAACAGCTTTGTCACTCGATGATCCTCTGTCAGCTCCGGATGGAACGAACAGCCTAAGAAATTACCCTGTTTAGCCGCAACAATGCGTCCGTTATGCTCAGAAAGCACTTCAACATTTTCACCGGCTTCCAAGATATGCGGCGCACGGATGAATACACCAGTGAAAGGTTCGTCCAGCCCTTTAATTGTTAAATCAGCTTCAAAGCTGTCAACCTGCCGGCCAAACGAATTCCGTTCAACAACTACATTCAGCAAACCTAAATGAGCGTTATCTGAACCGGCAATTTCCTTTGCTAAAATAATTAAACCGGCACATGTCCCAAACATCGGTTTTCCCTGAGCAGCAAACTCACGCAATGGCTCCATGAATTGATACGTATCAATTAAACGGCGCATTGTCGTGCTTTCTCCGCCCGGCAAAATTAAACCATCAATTTCGTTTAGCTGCTCTGGGCGTTTAATAACAAGTCCAGCTGCACCGCATGCTTCAATTGCATGGATATGCTCTCTTACTGCTCCTTGCAGTCCTAGTACACCTATTGTTAACATGTCGCAGCTCTCCTATATTCTTACCAGCCGCGTTCTTGCATACGCTGTTCTGGAAGTAAATTTGAGATTTCGATCCCTTTCATTGCAGTTCCAAGCTCTTTTGAAAGCTCTGCAATCAATTTATAATCAGTGAAGTGAGTTGTTGCTTCCACAATTGCTTTTGCAAATTTTGCAGGATTGTCTGATTTGAAGATACCAGAACCAACAAATACACCGTCAGCGCCAAGCTGCATCATAAGTGCCGCATCAGCAGGAGTCGCTACGCCGCCAGCCGCAAAGTTAACGACAGGAAGTTTACCGTCTCTTTTAATTTGTTGAAGCAGCTCATAAGGCGCTCCCAAATTTTTCGCTTCAGTCATCAGCTCATCATCGCTCATTGCAACTACTTTGCGTACTTGAGCGTTTACCTTGCGCATATGGCGAACAGCTTCAACGATATTACCAGTTCCAGGCTCACCTTTTGTACGAAGCATAGAAGCGCCTTCAGCAATACGGCGTGTTGCTTCGCCGAGGTCACGGCAGCCGCACACGAAAGGAACTGTATATTCATTTTTATTCAAATGAAATTCTTCGTCAGCCGGAGTCAGAACTTCACTTTCATCAATATAGTCAACACCCATAGCCTCAAGCACACGCGCTTCAACAATATGTCCGATACGCGCTTTTGCCATTACAGGGATGGATACAGCATTCATTACTTCTTCCACGATTGTAGGGTCTGCCATACGGGCAACTCCTCCAGCCGCACGAATATCAGCTGGTACACGTTCTAGCGCCATTACAGCGACAGCTCCAGCCTCTTCAGCAATTTTCGCTTGTTCCGCATTGATGACGTCCATGATGACGCCACCTTTTTGCATTTCTGCCATTCCGCGTTTTACACGTTCAGTACCTGTTTGAGCCATTTCTTGGTCCCCCTAATCAAGGTATAGTATATGATTTCTATTACTTATTGTATCCTAGAAATCCAATAATTCATATGGATATAACTTATTTTATTCGGTTTTTAGGGCTTTGAAAATCATTTTTTATTAAAAATTGGGTTTTTTCAGTATATTAAGCGAAAGAGCCCTAACATCAATCAGAGCTCTTTCCATTCATTAAAACCAGCCAGTTACTGTATCAACAATGCTTCCCCAGATACCAGCGAAAAATCCGCCGATGCTGCGCATTGTTAAAACAAACCAGTTTGCTTTATCTACATTTTCTTTCGTCACAAGGTCTACACCTGCCAGGCTGCTGTTAAGGAACCCATAGTCCTTTTCATCACCTGTATATTCCGCAGTCAGTTTCCCAACCTTCGTCCCTTTTTTCACAGGGGCAGTCAAAGTGTCTTTGTTTAAAGTGACTTTTGCTTTGTAATTCTTTTCTTCACCATTTTTGACAGGAAGAGAAAATGCCTTGCTTGTGACAATGCCTACTTCTTTCTCTTTACCTTTATCTACAGAAATGGTTTTATGGCCTTTTACCTGATCGCCTTCAGCATAAATTTCTTTCATAGAGAAATTGTTGAAAGCATAATCAAACATTTTTTTCGTTTCATCGAAACGGCCAGTGTGAATGTTGCCTTTTGCGTTTAACACCACAGTGATGACACGCATTCCGTTTCTTTCAGCAGTTCCTGTGAAACATGAACCCGCAGAGTCAGTAGAACCTGTTTTCAGTCCATCTACAGTTGCACCTTTGTACTCGCTGACTAGACCCTTCAGCATAAAGTTCCAGTTCGGCATGTCCATTTCATCATCTGTGCCTTTTCTGAACTTCATTTTTGAGATGCTGGAAGTTTCTAAAATCTCAGGGTAGTCAGTAATCAGGTGATCTGCAAGAATAGCCATATCCTTAGCAGAAACTTCACTTTCTTCATCTACGCTTGTCCCTTCAGGCTGCTTGCCGTGAAGATCTTTGTTTTCAAGACCTGTTGCATTAACAAATTTGTAATTTGTTAATCCCAGTTCTTTTGCTTTTGCATTCATTTTTTCAACGAACTTTGTTTCAGAGCCTGCAATAACTTCTGCAATGGCAATCGCAGCCGCATTTGCAGAATAGATTGCTGTCGCTTGATAAAGTTCTTTTACTGTGTATTTTCCGTCTTTTCGAAGAGGAACGTTTGATAAACTGTTATCTTGGGAAATCTCATACACATAGTCATCAGGCGTATAGGTTTGATCCCATTTTACTTTGCCTTCATCAATTGCTTCTAATAACAGATACTCTGTCATCATCTTTGTCATACTTGCAATTGGCAGTCTTTTCTCTGCATTTTTGCTGTAAAGAATTTTACCTGAAGAAGCTTCGATCATAATGGCAGCTGATGCGTTGATATCAATTGGATCGCTGGCAGCCTTTGCTTTTGACATTGGAGTCAGGCAAGTTACAGCCAGTGTTAAAACAACCAATGACATCAATAGCTGTTTACATTTCTTGATGTTCAATCGTACGACCTCCGTATTTCATTTTTCTTCATCTATAATTAAGCCGTTAAGGACATTTTCAATGCACAACAGTATAAATTTTATCATAATCGGTTTAAAAAAAATAGACAGAGTCAGAGACCCTGTCAAATGTTTTTAATTTGTAACAATTTATTTATGAAATTGTATAGTTCGGTGATTCTTTTGTAATCTGTACATCATGCGGATGACTTTCACGAAGGCCTGCACCAGTCATACGAATGAACTGAGCTTCTTCTCTTAAAGCGCGAAGATCTTTAGATCCGCAATATCCCATACCAGAACGAAGACCGCCGACTAGCTGATAAACTGTTTCTTCAACTGGCCCCTTGTAAGGTGTGCGTCCTTCAATGCCTTCTGGAACGAATTTTTTATTTTCTTCTTGGAAGTAACGGTCTTTACTTCCTTTTTCCATTGCAGCCACAGATCCCATACCGCGGTATACTTTGAATCTTCTGCCTTGGTAGATTTCAGTTTCACCAGGGCTTTCTGACGTACCTGCCAGTAAGCTTCCAAGCATAACAGCATGTCCGCCGGCTGCCAATGCTTTTGCAATATCGCCAGAGAATTTAATTCCGCCGTCTGCGATAATTGTTTTGCCATGTTTTCTTGCTTCAGTCGCACAGTCATAAATCGCTGTGATTTGAGGTACACCAACACCTGCTACCACACGAGTAGTACAAATTGAACCAGGTCCGATTCCTACTTTGACAACATCAGCACCAGCTTCGAAGAGTGCTTTTGTCGCTTCAGCTGTTGCTACGTTTCCAGCGATAATATTTAATTCAGGATACGTTTCACGGATCTTTGTCACTGTGTTTAACACGCCTTGAGAATGCCCGTGTGCTGTATCGATAACAATGACATCCACATTGGCTTCTACAAGCTTTTTCACGCGTGTCATCGTGTCGCCAGTTACACCAACTGCCGCGCCAACGATCAAACGGCCGTGAATGTCTTTAGATGAGTTAGGGAACTCGATAACTTTTTCAATGTCTTTAATCGTGATAAGACCTTTTAATTTATTTTGATCATCAACGAGTGGAAGCTTTTCAATTTTATGTTTCTGCAAAATCTTTTCAGCTTCGTCTAAAGTCGTTCCAACCGGTGCAGTGACAAGTTCTTCTTTTGTCATAACATCGCTGATTTTCATTGAGTAATCAGAAATAAAACGAAGGTCGCGGTTAGTGATAATACCGACAAGCTTTTGGTCTTCTTTGTTATCTACAATCGGAACACCGGAAATTCTGTATTTCCCCATCAAATGCTCCGCATCAAAAACTTGGTGATCAGGAGTTAAAAAGAAGGGATTTGTAATAACGCCTCGTTCAGAGCGTTTTACTTTATCAACTTGTTCAGCCTGCTGCTCGATCGACATATTTTTATGAATGATGCCCAAGCCGCCCTGTCTAGCCATTGCAATCGCCATTGCTGATTCTGTTACAGTGTCCATACCTGCGCTGATGACAGGAATATTCAGCTTTAACGTCTTTGTAAGTTCAACAGATAAATCCACATCACGCGGAAGTACCTCTGACTTAGCTGGTACAAGCAGCACATCATCGAACGTTAAGCCTTCTTTTGAAAATTTACTTTCCCACATTAGTAAATCCCCCTCTTTTCGGCAAAATATTATATGTAGATTATCAACAAGCCAAGAGCATGTCAAGGAACCGAAAAAGAGTTGAAATATTTAGATAACGGAAAGGAATTAGAAATACATATGACATATCATGATTGGAAAGACTTAGCGCTATTTTACTCCGTAGAATCAACCCAGAAATTTCTAGAAAAAGTCTATGTCTTAAATGGTGCAGATGAGGCGAAACAGAACTCTTTTAAAAACAGCGAGCGATTTATTTTCTTCTTGAAGCATGCTGAATCATTTTATAAGCAAGCCTCTTGCTCGCCTTTAGAAATCAAACCGATTCTTTTATTCTACGGGATGTCACAGCTGATCAAAGCATGTCTCATCACACAGGATCCTCACTACCCAAGCCATACATCAGTTCTCGCACATGGCGTCACAGCGCGTAAAAGAAAGAAGCAAAATTATTGTTTTAGCGATGATGAAGTGAAAATACAACGCAACGGTTTATGTATGCACTTCATGAAACACTTATTTGGTCAATCAGGTATAGAAGATGAACGGTATACTATGAAAAAGTTATTAGCCGCTATACCAGAATTAAGTGATATTTTTCAATTTCAGAAAAAGGAACGTTTTATTATAAAGGTTGAGAAGGAAAAGGACATGGTTTCTATACCAGAGGATATCGTGATTCATTATAAGATGTCTGATTCACGATTTATTGAATATATGTCTCACCATTTTAAATGGACCTTTTTGAAAAAAGATAAAGATAACCTGCTGTTCCACCTTTCGCGGCAAGACATAAATCCATGGACGTCAATCAGCCTATTATTTGATTTGGACAAAAGACAATATTATATTCCTTCTAAACGAGATCAGTTTCTTAAACTTCCGGAAATAACAATCCATTATTTAATTTTGTACAACATAGGAATGATTGCGAGGTATGAGACAGAATGGTGGTATGAGCTGTTAACGCAGCATGTCAGTGATGATTACGTGTTAATTCAGCAGTTTTTAATGGTAACGGAAAACAAATTTCCCAAATACGTTTTGAAATTCCTGCAACAATATATATAAACAAAAAACCCAGCTCAATGAGCTGGGTTTTACCCTTGCTTGGCGGCGTCCTACTCTCACAGGGGGAAACCCCCGACTACCATCGGCGCTGAAGAGCTTAACTTCCGTGTTCGGCATGGGAACGGGTGTGACCTCTTCGCTATCGCCACCAAACAATTGAGAGTGTTCTCTCAAAACTAGATAACAGGTGTGACATCATTAGAAATTAGGTTAAGTCCTCGATCGATTAGTATCTGTCAGCTCCATGTGTCGCCACACTTCCACCTCAGACCTATCAACCTGATCATCTTTCAGGGATCTTACTTCCTTGCGGAATGGGAAATCTCATCTTGAGGGGGGCTTCATGCTTAGATGCTTTCAGCACTTATCCCGTCCGCACATAGCTACCCAGCGATGCCCTTGGCAGAACAACTGGTACACCAGCGGTGCGTCCATCCCGGTCCTCTCGTACTAAGGACAGCTCCTCTCAAATTTCCTGCGCCCGCGACGGATAGGGACCGAACTGTCTCACGACGTTCTGAACCCAGCTCGCGTACCGCTTTAATGGGCGAACAGCCCAACCCTTGGGACCGACTACAGCCCCAGGATGCGATGAGCCGACATCGAGGTGCCAAACCTCCCCGTCGATGTGGACTCTTGGGGGAGATAAGCCTGTTATCCCCGGGGTAGCTTTTATCCGTTGAGCGATGGCCCTTCCATGCGGAACCACCGGATCACTAAGCCCGACTTTCGTCCCTGCTCGACTTGTAGGTCTCGCAGTCAAGCTCCCTTGTGCCTTTACACTCTGCGAATGATTTCCAACCATTCTGAGGGAACCTTTGGGCGCCTCCGTTACCTTTTAGGAGGCGACCGCCCCAGTCAAACTGCCCACCTGACACTGTCTCCCCGCCCGATAAGGGCGGCGGGTTAGAAGGTCAATACAGCCAGGGTAGTATCCCACCGATGCCTCCACCGAAGCTGGCGCTCCGGTTTCCAAGGCTCCTACCTATCCTGTACAAGCTGTACCAACATTCAATATCAGGCTGCAGTAAAGCTCCACGGGGTCTTTCCGTCCTGTCGCGGGTAACCTGCATCTTCACAGGTACTATAATTTCACCGAGTCTCTCGTTGAGACAGTGCCCAGATCGTTGCGCCTTTCGTGCGGGTCGGAACTTACCCGACAAGGAATTTCGCTACCTTAGGACCGTTATAGTTACGGCCGCCGTTTACTGGGGCTTCAATTCGCACCTTCGCTTACGCTAAGCGCTCCTCTTAACCTTCCAGCACCGGGCAGGCGTCAGCCCCTATACTTCGCCTTACGGCTTCGCAGAGACCTGTGTTTTTGCTAAACAGTCGCCTGGGCCTATTCACTGCGGCTCTCTCGGGCTTGCACCCTAACAGAGCACCCCTTCTCCCGAAGTTACGGGGTCATTTTGCCGAGTTCCTTAACGAGAGTTCTCTCGATCACCTTAGGATTCTCTCCTCGCCTACCTGTGTCGGTTTGCGGTACGGGCACCTCTCACCTCGCTAGAGGCTTTTCTTGGCAGTGTGGAATCAGGAACTTCGCTACTATATTTCGCTCGCCATCACAGCTCAGCCTTATGGGAAACGGATTTGCCTATTTCCCAGCCTAACTGCTTGGACGCGGATATCCAATACCGCGCTTACCCTATCCTCCTGCGTCCCCCCATTACTCAAATGGTGAGGAGGTGGTACAGGAATATCAACCTGTTGTCCATCGCCTACGCCTTTCGGCCTCGGCTTAGGTCCCGACTAACCCTGAGCGGACGAGCCTTCCTCAGGAAACCTTAGGCATTCGGTGGAGGGGATTCTCACCCCTCTTTCGCTACTCATACCGGCATTCTCACTTCTAAGCGCTCCACCAGTCCTTCCGGTCTGGCTTCACAGCCCTTAGAACGCTCTCCTACCACTGTTCGAAGAACAGTCCGCAGCTTCGGTGATACGTTTAGCCCCGGTACATTTTCGGCGCAGAGTCACTCGACCAGTGAGCTATTACGCACTCTTTAAATGGTGGCTGCTTCTAAGCCAACATCCTGGTTGTCTAAGCAACTCCACATCCTTTTCCACTTAACGTATACTTTGGGACCTTAGCTGGCGGTCTGGGCTGTTTCCCTTTCGACTACGGATCTTATCACTCGCAGTCTGACTCCCAAGGATAAGTCATTGGCATTCGGAGTTTGACTGAATTCGGTAACCCGGTAGGGGCCCCTAGTCCAATCAGTGCTCTACCTCCAAGACTCTTACCTTGAGGCTAGCCCTAAAGCTATTTCGGAGAGAACCAGCTATCTCCAGGTTCGATTGGCATTTCACCCCTACCCACACCTCATCCCCGCACTTTTCAACGTGCGTGGGTTCGGGCCTCCATTCAGTGTTACCTGAACTTCACCCTGGACATGGGTAGATCACCTGGTTTCGGGTCTACGACCACGTACTCATGCGCCCTATTCAGACTCGCTTTCGCTGCGGCTCCGCATCTTCTGCTTAACCTTGCACGGGATCGTAACTCGCCGGTTCATTCTACAAAAGGCACGCCATCACCCGTTAACGGGCTCTGACTACTTGTAGGCACACGGTTTCAGGATCTCTTTCACTCCCCTTCCGGGGTGCTTTTCACCTTTCCCTCACGGTACTGGTTCACTATCGGTCACTAGGGAGTATTTAGCCTTGGGAGATGGTCCTCCCGGATTCCGACGGAATTTCACGTGTTCCGCCGTACTCAGGATCCACTCTGGAGAGAACGAAGTTTTGACTACAGGGCTGTTACCTCCTATGGCGGGCCTTTCCAGACCTCTTCATCTACCTCGTTCCTTTGTAACTCCGTATAGAGTGTCCTACAACCCCAAGAGGCAAGCCTCTTGGTTTGGGCTAATCCCGTTTCGCTCGCCGCTACTCAGGGAATCGCATTTGCTTTCTCTTCCTCCGGGTACTTAGATGTTTCAGTTCCCCGGGTCTGCCTTCTCATATCCTATGAATTCAGATATGGATACCACTCCATTACGAGTGGTGGGTTTCCCCATTCGGAAATCTCCGGATCAAAGCTTGCTTACAGCTCCCCGAAGCATATCGGTGTTCGTCCCGTCCTTCATCGGCTCCTAGTGCCAAGGCATCCACCGTGCGCCCTTTCTAACTTAACCGTTAAAAAGAATCACTATGTGATATCTTGTGTTACTAATTGAATGTGATGTCTACTGTTATCTAGTTTTCAAAGAACACGTTGGTGGAGCCTAGCGGGATCGAACCGCTGACCTCCTGCGTGCAAAGCAGGCGCTCTCCCAGCTGAGCTAAGGCCCCATTTTGTATAAGATGGTGGGCCTGAGTGGACTCGAACCACCGACCTCACGCTTATCAGGCGTGCGCTCTAACCAGCTGAGCTACAGGCCCATCTTAACTTATTCAAGGAACAAAGTTCCTTCAAAACTAAACAAGACAGGGAACGTTCTGTTTATAAGACCCAAGGTCTTATATTCCGTAAATATCCTTAGAAAGGAGGTGATCCAGCCGCACCTTCCGATACGGCTACCTTGTTACGACTTCACCCCAATCATCTGTCCCACCTTCGGCGGCTGGCTCCATAAAGGTTACCTCACCGACTTCGGGTGTTACAAACTCTCGTGGTGTGACGGGCGGTGTGTACAAGGCCCGGGAACGTATTCACCGCGGCATGCTGATCCGCGATTACTAGCGATTCCAGCTTCACGCAGTCGAGTTGCAGACTGCGATCCGAACTGAGAACAGATTTGTGGGATTGGCTTAACCTCGCGGTTTCGCTGCCCTTTGTTCTGTCCATTGTAGCACGTGTGTAGCCCAGGTCATAAGGGGCATGATGATTTGACGTCATCCCCACCTTCCTCCGGTTTGTCACCGGCAGTCACCTTAGAGTGCCCAACTGAATGCTGGCAACTAAGATCAAGGGTTGCGCTCGTTGCGGGACTTAACCCAACATCTCACGACACGAGCTGACGACAACCATGCACCACCTGTCACTCTGCCCCCGAAGGGGACGTCCTATCTCTAGGATTGTCAGAGGATGTCAAGACCTGGTAAGGTTCTTCGCGTTGCTTCGAATTAAACCACATGCTCCACCGCTTGTGCGGGCCCCCGTCAATTCCTTTGAGTTTCAGTCTTGCGACCGTACTCCCCAGGCGGAGTGCTTAATGCGTTAGCTGCAGCACTAAGGGGCGGAAACCCCCTAACACTTAGCACTCATCGTTTACGGCGTGGACTACCAGGGTATCTAATCCTGTTCGCTCCCCACGCTTTCGCTCCTCAGCGTCAGTTACAGACCAGAGAGTCGCCTTCGCCACTGGTGTTCCTCCACATCTCTACGCATTTCACCGCTACACGTGGAATTCCACTCTCCTCTTCTGCACTCAAGTTCCCCAGTTTCCAATGACCCTCCCCGGTTGAGCCGGGGGCTTTCACATCAGACTTAAGGAACCGCCTGCGAGCCCTTTACGCCCAATAATTCCGGACAACGCTTGCCACCTACGTATTACCGCGGCTGCTGGCACGTAGTTAGCCGTGGCTTTCTGGTTAGGTACCGTCAAGGTACCGCCCTATTCGAACGGTACTTGTTCTTCCCTAACAACAGAGCTTTACGATCCGAAAACCTTCATCACTCACGCGGCGTTGCTCCGTCAGACTTTCGTCCATTGCGGAAGATTCCCTACTGCTGCCTCCCGTAGGAGTCTGGGCCGTGTCTCAGTCCCAGTGTGGCCGATCACCCTCTCAGGTCGGCTACGCATCGTTGCCTTGGTGAGCCGTTACCTCACCAACTAGCTAATGCGCCGCGGGTCCATCTGTAAGTGGTAGCCGAAGCCACCTTTTATGTTTGAACCATGCGGTTCAAACAAGCATCCGGTATTAGCCCCGGTTTCCCGGAGTTATCCCAGTCTTACAGGCAGGTTACCCACGTGTTACTCACCCGTCCGCCGCTAACATCAGGGAGCAAGCTCCCATCTGTCCGCTCGACTTGCATGTATTAGGCACGCCGCCAGCGTTCGTCCTGAGCCAGGATCAAACTCTCCGATAAAGTAGTTTGACTGACTACGCACATCGCTGTGCGATTTTATAATAAAACTTGAATTAACAGGTACGTTTTGTCTTGTTTAGTTTTCAAAGAACTTTGTGTGCCTCTCTCGAAGCGACTACTTAATAGTAACATTTTTAGTTAACTAGGTCAACACTTTTTTTAAAATGTTTTCATCTAGTAATGTCTATGTCTTTTAAAAGACAACAGAAATGATTATACCATAAATCTTCTCACTGTAAAGAGTTTTTGATATAAAAAAGCGCAGCTGGTATAGCTGCGCTTTTTCTTAACTTTCTTGTGTCTCTTCTTGCTCATTTTCTTCATTATCATCGTTTTTCTCAACTAATGCGACTGTGGCCACATGCTCTTGTTCCGCCATTCTGATGAGACGTACACCTTGAGTTACGCGTCCGGTAGTTGAGATATCATTGATATCCATTCTGATCAGTACACCGCTGGCAGTAATAATCATCAGATCCTCTTCACCTTTGGTAGCTTTCACCGCTACTAAATGGCCGTTGTTCTCCGTGATTTTACATGTTTTCAGTCCTTTTCCGCCTCGGCTCTGAGTTCTGTATTCTTCAGCCGGAGTTCGTTTACCGTAACCTTTCTCGGTCACGATAAGGACATCAGATTCTTCCTCTAATATTTCCATGCCGACGACAATATCGTCGTCAGTAAGGGTGATGCCTTTTACGCCTGCCGCTGTTCTTCCCATTTCCCTAACATCTGTTTCAGAGAAACGAATCAGCAGGCCGTTTTTCGTTCCGATGATGATTTGTTTTGTGCCGTCAGTAAGCCGGACACCCATTAATTCATCATCTTCACGCAGGCTCAGCGCAATTAAGCCGTTGTTACGGATATTAGCAAACTGAGACAGTGAAGTGCGTTTTGAAACCCCATGTTTTGTTGTGAAGAAGAGATAGAGATCTTCTTCGAATGCAGTGACTGGGATTATTGCGTTAATCCATTCACCTTTTTCTACCTCCAACAGATTGATAATCGGGATTCCCTTAGCGGTTCTACCGTATTCAGGAATTTCATACCCTTTTGAACGATACACTTTCCCTTTGTTGGAGAAGAAGAGAATCGTGTCATGTGTTGAAGTAGAAATCAGATGTTCAACGAAATCATCTTCGTTTGTCCCCATTCCCTGAACGCCTTTTCCTCCGCGCTTTTGACTGCGGTAAGTCGAAGCAGGCAGACGTTTGATATATCCGTTATGCGTCAGAGTGACAACGATGTTTTCTCTTTCGATAAGATCTTCATCTTCAATTGTTTCAAGGCCGGCAGTAACAATCTCAGTGCGTCTTTCATCGTTGAAACGCTCTTTTATTTCTGTGAGCTCTTCACGGATGATCTCAAGCACTTTTTCTTCATTGGCCAAGATTTCTTTAAGCTCTGCAATTAATTTAATAAGGGATTGGTATTCTTCTTCAATCTTTTCTCGTTCCAATCCTGTTAAACGCTGGAGCCTCATGTCTAGAATAGCTTGGGCTTGTTTTTCGGTCAGCGAGAATTGTTCAATTAACCCTGTTCTCGCAATTTCAGCCGTTTGAGAGTTGCGGATAAGGGAAATAACTGCATCAAGATGATCAAGAGCAATCCTTAACCCTTCCAAGATATGCGCTCTCGCCTCCGCTTTACGCAATTCATAAGCAGTACGGCGTCTGATAACGACTTTTTGGTGATCTAGATAATGCACCAGGCATTGCTTTAAATTTAATACCTTCGGCTCACCGTCAACAAGCGCCAGCATGTTAATCCCGAAGGAAGTTTGCAGGGCCGTTTGTTTGTAAAGATTGTTCAGGATAACATGCGCATTGGCATCTCGTCTGATTTCAATGACAATCCGCATACCGTTACGGTCAGATTCATCACGCAAATCAGTTATTCCTTCAATTTTCTTATCTCTGACAAGATCAGCAATCTTCTCAATTAGACGCGCTTTATTCACCTGATAAGGGAGTTCTGTTACTAAAATTCTTTCTTTCCCTGATGAAGTTTCTTCAATTTCTGCTTTTGCCCTAATCGTAATAGAACCTCTTCCGGATTCATATGCCTTGCGAATTCCGCTTCTGCCTAAAATTTGTCCGGCAGTCGGGAAATCCGGTCCAGGAATGAATTCCATCAGCTCTTGGATTGTTATGTCCTTGTTCTCGCTTACGGCAAGCACTCCGTCAATAATTTCTCCAAGCTGGTGCGGCGGTATATTTGTAGCCATTCCGACTGCAATACCGGCTGCTCCATTTACAAGCAGGTTTGGGAATCTTGACGGCATGACAACAGGTTCTCTCTCTGAACCATCATAGTTATCTTGATAATCAATCGTGTCTTTTGTAATGTCTCGCAGAATTTCCATGGCGATCTTAGACATTCTGGCTTCGGTGTACCGCATCGCAGCGGCTGAGTCTCCGTCTACAGAACCAAAGTTTCCGTGACCGTCCACCAGCATATAACGGTAGTTGAAATCCTGCGCCATTCTGACCATAGATTCATATACCGCTGAATCACCGTGAGGATGGTATTTCCCGATAACTTCTCCGACGATACGAGCCGATTTTTTATACGGCTTGTCACTCGTCATGCCTAAATCATTCATCGCGTATAAAATCCGTCTGTGAACCGGTTTTAAACCGTCACGCACATCCGGAAGCGCCCGGGATACGATAACGCTCATCGCATAATCCAAAAAGGACGTGCGCATTTCCTGACTGATATTTATTTCACGAACTTTTGGTGTGTTTTGTTCACTCATTAAAAAACCTCCCTGAAGTATCACATGAAATTATGTGGGAGTAGATTGTCCATTATGATCTTCAATACGATTTCACTATTCTCCATTATATCAATAAACTTATACTTATACACATTAAATTACTAGAATATATAGGTTTTACAAGAATTCCTGCGTCCTGTCCTATTCAGAAAAAAGCCTTATTTCTTATTGGAAATAAGGCTTTGTATTATTAGATATCGAGATTTTTTACGTATCTCGCATTTGCTTCTATGAAATTTCTGCGCGGTTCTACTTTGTCTCCCATCAGCATTTCGAAAGTTTCATCCGCATCCATTGCATCCTCTAGAGTCACCTGCAGAAGCGTTCTTGAGCCCGGGTCCATTGTTGTCTCCCAAAGCTGGGTGGCATTCATTTCACCGAGACCTTTGTAACGCTGCAATCCAGGCTTAGGCGTTTGAGGAAGAGTTTGCAACAGTTCCTCAAGCTGCTTGTCATTGTATGCATATTCAACACGTTTACCCTGCTGGACTTTGTAGAGCGGCGGCTGCGCGATGTACACGTAGCCATTTTCGATAATCTGACGCATATATCTGTAAAAGAACGTCAACAGCAATGTTCTGATGTGCGCGCCGTCAACGTCGGCATCTGTCATAATGACGACTTTGTGATAACGGGCTTTTTCCAAGTTGAAATCTTCCCCGATACCTGTGCCGAGTGCAGTAATCATAGAACGAACTTCGTTGTTAGAAAGAATTTTATCAAGCCTTGCTTTTTCAACGTTTAGGATTTTACCTCTTAGCGGCAAAATGGCTTGGAAATGCCTGTCACGTCCCTGTTTTGCAGATCCTCCGGCAGAGTCACCCTCTACGATATATAACTCGGAGATGCTCGGGTCTTTCGAAGAGCAGTCCGCTAATTTACCGGGAAGGTTTGAAATCTCCAAAGCGCTTTTGCGGCGCGTTAATTCACGCGCTTTTTTCGCAGCCATTCTTGCTCTTGCTGCCATTAAACCTTTGTCAACGATTTTTTTTGCCGCATCTGGATTTTCCAGCATAAATGTTTCCAACGCCGCAGAAAATAACGTATCTGTGATCGTCCGCGCCTCTGAGTTGCCTAGTTTTGTTTTCGTTTGGCCTTCGAACTGCGGATCCGGGTGTTTGATCGAGATAATCGCGGTAAGCCCTTCTCTCACATCATCTCCGCTTAAGTTTGGATCATTTTCTTTTATGAGTCCTTTTTTTCTGGCGTAATCATTGATGACACGAGTCAGCCCCGTTTTAAAACCGGCTTCGTGGGTACCGCCTTCGTACGTGTTGATATTGTTTGTAAATGAGTAAATATTGCTTGTGTAGCTGTCATTGTATTGCAGAGCGACTTCAACCGTAATGCCGTCCTTTTCGCCTTCAATATAAATCGGCTCTTCATGGACAACTTCTTTGGAGCGGTTTAAATACTCTACATAGCTTTTAATTCCGCCTTCGTAATGATACTCATTTTTGCGCTCTTGGCCTTCACGTTTATCTTCAATCGTGATGTTTACGCCTTTTGTCAAAAAGGCTAATTCGCGAACACGGTTAGCAAGCAGATCATATTCATACTCAGTTGTTTCCGTGAAGATTTCAGGATCTGGAACAAAGTGTGTAGTCGTTCCTGTATGATCCGTTTCGCCAATAACTTCAAGATCAGAAACCGGGACACCGCGGTTATAGACTTGGCGATGGATTTTTCCGTCACGGTGAACAGTCACATCAAGCTCTGTTGATAACGCGTTAACGACCGAGGCACCTACACCGTGCAAACCTCCGGACACTTTATATCCGCTTCCGTCAAATTTTCCGCCGGCGTGAAGCACAGTCATAATGACTTCAACCGCAGGACGACCCATTTTCTCATGAATACCGACTGGAATCCCGCGGCCATTATCAATTACCGTAATGCTGTTGTCTTTTTCAATTTGGATATTGATATCTGTACAATAACCGGCCAGGGCTTCGTCAATACTATTGTCGACAATTTCCCATACCAGATGGTGAAGGCCTTTACTGTTGGTTGAACCGATGTACATCCCCGGTCTTTTACGAACAGCTTCCAATCCTTCTAGTACCTGTATCTGATTTTCATCATAACTATTTTGCTGCTGTTCCATAGCCACGTTATTCACCTACACTTTTCTTAAACAATATATTCGTTATAAAAAATCACTAAGAATCTATTTCAACCATAAATTGCGCACGTTTTTTTAATGTGCTGGAAGATAAGGGAGAGTAATATATATTCTGAACCGTGACTACGATAGATTTGGGTGTGCCGTTTACGGAAGGCACCAGCTTGTGTTTCTGTTTTTCCAGAAATTCTTCAACAATTGGCGACATGTTGGCTTTAAAATCAAAAATGCCAATAATATCGCGTGTTGAAACCACAAAATCATCACCTAAATGAATATACAATTGCCCACCTCATTTCTTCACTTCACTAACGTACCGTTTTGCACACGGAACATTCCTGCTTGCCGTAAGGTTTCGTGATCAATGCCATCAACGCTTGTCGTTGTGACAAACGTTTGTACACGGCCCTGGATGGTATGAAGCAAGTGCGATTGGCGATAATCATCCAGCTCACTCAGCACATCATCCAATAGTAAAATGGGATATTCTCCGATTTCTTCATGGATCAGGTCAATCTCAGCCAGCTTAAGGGATAATGCCGTCGTCCGCTGCTGTCCTTGAGAACCATACGTCTGCACATCGCGTCCGTTCACATAGAAAAGAACATCATCCCGATGAGGTCCAGACAGCGTGACGCCGCGCTCGATTTCTTTTTCTCTTAATTTAGAAAACGCTTCTTGATAGCTATCTCCTATTTTCGACAAGTCTTCAGGATCTGATACCTCAAGCGCCGTATGGTACTTCAGCGTCAATTCCTCAAGCCCTCTTGAGATGCCCGAATGGATAGGCTGCGCCCATTTTTCGAGCTGTGCCGTGAACTGCAGACGTTTTACGACGACTTTTGCGGCAACTTCAATAAGCTGATCAGTCAGAACATCAAGCATTGTTCTGTCAGTTTGTTTTCTTGTTTGCAGCTGTTTCAAAAAATGATTTCGCTGGGAAAGAATCTTCTGGTAAAGAGAAAGGTCATACAGGTAGACAGGAGAAACTTGGCCGATTTCCATGTCAAGAAATCTCCGTCTCACTTGAGGGCTTCCCTTTACAAGGTTTAAATCTTCCGGTGCAAACATGATGGTGTTGAGGGCGCCGACATACTGGCTGAGCTTTTGCTGTTCGATATGATTGACCTTGCCCTTTTTACCCTTTTTGGAGATGACGAGCTGCATTGGGATCGCCCCGTTTTGCTTCATCACTCTTCCCTCTATTTTAGCATAGTCTTTGTCCCACCGGATAAGTTCTTTGTCATTTGAAGTCCGATGCGATTTTGCCATGGACAAGACATAGATCGCTTCCATGAGGTTTGTTTTCCCCTGAGCATTTTCTCCAATGATCACATTTACTTTATTTTCAAATTGAAGTTCAGCATGTTCATAGTTGCGGTAAGATGTCAGTTCTAAGTTCTGGATATACAATCAGTGTCACCCGCTTTAATTGACGACTTGAAATGAACCAAATCCTTCAATCTCTACCACATCTCCAACATACAGCTTTCTGCCGCGGCGATTGTCCGGCTCATTGTTCACAAGCACTTCATGCTCGCTCAAAAACCACTTTGCCATGCCGCCTGACTGAATCACATCGGCTAATTTCAGAAATTGCCCGAGTGTAATCATCTCTGTATCAATAGAAATCGGATTTGCCATTATATCGACCTCTTTCAAATATCACTAATATCTAATTGTACTAAAAAAAAACGAATTAGGGAAAGGGAAAACTTGACGGAGCAGATTACGAATAGAAAAGCTGCCGAGCAGGTCGGCAGCCGTATATCGGATTAATAGGTTCTGACAGGGAGGATAAGCTGTACGATTGTTTCATCATTCGGCGTGCGAATTAAGAAAGGTCTCATAGCTCCTGTAAAGCTTACACGTATCTCTGCTCCTTCAAGCACCTTTAATGCATCCAGCATATATTTTGGACTAAATGAGATATTTAATTCCTCACCCTCGATTTGATCTGCAAGAACCGCTTCCACCACTTTTCCGATTTCAGGTGAATTAGAAGAAATCTCAATTGATTCAGCAGGTTTTGCAGAAAGCTTCACCACGTTATTGCGTCCTTCTCTGGCTAATAAAGATGCACGATCAATCGCCTGAAGGAATTCTTTTGTGTTCACAATGATTTCTGTCTTGCTCTCTTGCGGAATAAGGCTGGTTGTATCCGGATAATTTCCATCCAGCAGGCGTGAGAAGAACAAGACGTTTTTTGCTTTAAACAGAACCTGGGTTTCTGTAATGACGATATCTACAAGTTCTTGGTTGTCATCCAAAATCTTGCTGAGTTCAGTTAAGCTCTTACCCGGAATCACGACGTTATAGGATCTGTCTTCTGAAATATCAAGTTTCGCTTTTCTTAAAGCTAAACGGTGGCTATCCGTTGCAGTGCATAATAATTCACTTTTCTCCACTTTCCAGTTTACACCTGTCAAGATAGGGCGTGTTTCTGAGGTGGACACCGCAAACACTGTTTGTCTAATTAGGTTTTTTAATAAATCCGTAGGAATCTGAATCGCATGATGCTCTTCAATCTGCGGCAAGTGCGGATACTCATCGGCATCAAGCCCATTTAGGTTAAATTCGGCTTTTCCAGAGCGGATAATCGTCAGATATTGATTTTGCACTTCGATTTCTACAGTTGCCATCGGGAGTTTTTTTACAATCTCACTAAAGAAGCGGGCTTGTAATACAATGCTGCCTGGCTGTTCAATCGTAACGATTTCTTTATCTCCTTCTTCTTTTGGAATAAAAGACTCGATGGAAATATCTGAATCGCTTCCAGTAAAAGATACCCCTTCATCTGAGGCAACGATCTTAATACCGGTCAAAATCGGAATTGTAGTTCTGGATGAAACTGCTTTTAATACATCTTGGACACTTTCAACAAGACGATCTTTTTGAATCGTAAATTTCATTTTTATCCTCCTAACGGATAATGTTTAATATATATATTTTTTTTAAAAAAAGTAGTAGAAGTAATAGTAGGGCTTGTGGATTTGTGGATAAGTTGTGAAAAAGACAGGAAACACAGCCTATCCACATGTGGACAGACTGTGCATGACTTTAGAAAAGTTATTCACACTTCTCCCGATTTATCCCCGGCCCTATTATTTAAGCTGTTCCTTGATTTCTTTTACATGCTGCTGAAGCTGTTCATCATCTGCCAGCAGTTTTGAAATTTTTTCATGCGCATGAATAACGGTTGTATGGTCACGTCCTCCGAATTCCTCTCCGATTTTAGGGAGAGAGGAGTCAGTCATTTCTCTCGATAAGTACATAGCGATTTGACGCGGGAATGCTACCGATTTTGTCCGTTTTTTTGCTTTGAAATCCTCAAGCTTAATATTGAATTGCTGGCCTACTACTCTCTGAATTTCTTTTATTGTAATCACTTTCGGTTTTGAGGAAGGAATAATATCTTTTAATGCCTCAGCGGCCAGATCGGCATTAATATCTTTATTAATTAAAGATGAATAAGCAACGACCCTGATTAACGCCCCTTCCAGCTCCCGAATGTTGCTGTCGATTTGATTTGCGATATAAAGCATAACCTCGTTCGGAATATCCAAGCCTTCCGCTTTGGCTTTTTTTCTTAAAATCGCAATTCTCGTTTCTAAATCAGGAGGCGTGATATCTGTAATCAGACCCCATTCAAATCGTGAACGCAATCTGTCTTCAAGTGTCGGAATTTCTTTAGGCGGTCTATCACTTGAAATGACGATTTGTTTGCTTTCTTCGTGCAGCGTGTTAAAAGTATGGAAAAATTCTTCTTGCGTTTGTTCTTTCCCGGCTAAAAATTGAATATCATCTATCAAAAGCACATCAACATTTCGGTAGCGATTGCGAAAATCAACTGCTTTATTATCTCGAATAGAGTTGATGAACTCGTTAGTAAATTTCTCAGAAGACAGATAAACCACTTTGGCAGAAGGATTATGATCTATTACATAATGGCCGATCGCATGCATTAAGTGTGTTTTCCCTAAGCCAACGCCCCCGTAGATAAATAAAGGGTTGTATGCTTTTGCAGGTGCTTCCGCTACTGCCAGGGAAGCAGCGTGAGCGAATCGGTTTCCAGATCCGATGACAAAAGTATCAAAAGTATATTTTGGGTTGAGCATATTTTGAGGAAAATCAGATGTATCTTCTTTTACCGCTTTTTTGACTTGCGGTTTTGGCATAAAGTCTTCGACATCTTGATTTTGAGGAATGACAAACTTAATGCTCAATTCTTCCCCGGTTAATTCATATATAGTATCTGCAATGAGATGCAAGTATCTGGACTCCAGCCAGTCTCTGGCAAATTCATTAGGAGCGGTAATTGTCAATGTATCTCCTTGCAGTGAGTGGGCTTTCGTTGATTTCATCCAAGTCTCGAAACTCGGTTTGCTCAATTTTTTTTCGATTTGAGCAAGGGCTTGGTTCCACAGGTCTAATATATTTTCCAT